>JAWDJY010000038.1:0-44253 GCA_032469775.1 Geobacteraceae bacterium
ACATTCAGCCATTCCGAGGCAGCCCGACTGGTCAGCGACGCCAGCCCGGGGCCGGTCTATTCGGTTTACGCGGCACAACTGGGCAACGGGGTCGTCGGCGGCAGAATGATGAAAGGGCAGACTCAGGGCTTCAAGGCAGCCGAACTGGCCGTCAGCATCATCAATGGAGAGCAGGCCGACAATCTGCCGGTCGTAACATCCAGTCTTTCCCAGCCGATGTTCGACGACCGCATGCTGAGGAGGTTCGGCATCGACACCTCCAGGCTTCCGGCCGATTCGGTTTTAATCAACAAGCCGCTTTCCACCTTTGCCATCAGCAAGAAGGCGGTCTGGCTCAGTGTCGCCTTCACGCTGTTCTGCATCACCGGCATGACCGTTTTGTTCCTCAACATACAAAGGCGCAGAAGGCTTGAAGAGATGTTGCGCCTAAAGATCGACCAGTACCAGGAATCCCAGGAGGAGCTTGAGGCCACCGAGGAGATGCTGCGAGCCCAGGTTGATGACTTCATGCAGAGCCAGGACGAACTACAGGCCACCGAAGAGATGCTGCGGGAGCAGATCTGCGAATACCAGACCACCCATGACCAACTGCAGGACACAAAGGAAAAACTGAGAATCCAGCTGGAGGTGGCTGAAGAGAGCTCGCAGAAATTCAGGGCTGTCTTTGAATATTCACCGATAACCGTAGCACTTACCACGCTGCAGGAGGGAACTTTCAGCGAAGTCAACCAGGCATTCATTGACATGTTCGGTTATTCTCGCGCCGAGGCCATCGGCAGGACCTCCCTTGAGTTGGGGGTATGGCTGCACGAATCGGATCGGAACCGCTACCTGCAACAGTTAAAGGCCGACGGCCATGTCCACAACTTCGAGACGGAAATGCGCCGCAAACAGGGTGACGTGTTTACCGTGCTCTTTTCCGGAGTACAACTGGAGATTGCCGGAAAAAGCTCTATTCTGAGCGCGGTAATGGATATCACCGAGCAGAAACGCCTGCAGAACCAGCTGCACCAGGCACAGAAAATGGATGTTGTCGGACAGCTGGCGGGTGGCATCGCCCATGACTTCAACAACATGCTGGCCGGAATCATGGCCGCGGCCGAATTGCTGAAACGGCGAATGTCGCACGATGACAAAAACAGCCGGCTGGCCGAGACCATCATCGAAGCCGCCACTCGATCGGCTGATCTTACCAGCGAGCTATTGACCTTCTCGCGCAAAGGCACCGCCGTTTCCGCCCCGATCCGCATCAACGACACGATCACTGCTGTAATGAGCCTTCTGAAACGAACCATTGACAGGCAGATACTGCTCGAAGCCAGACTGGATCAGAACGACCCGGTCATAATGGGTGACCAGACCCAGCTGCAGAATGCACTGCTGAACCTGGGGGTCAATGCCCGCGACGCAATGCCGCGAGGCGGCACTCTGACCTTTACGACGACGATAAAAAATCTGGATGAAGCGTCCTTCCGCTCCATGGGAATATTCCGCGCGACCGGTCGCTATCTTGAGATAGCAGTTTCCGACACCGGTGTCGGCATGACTAATGACGTGATGGAACACATTTTCGAGCCGTTTTTCACCACCAAAGACATCGGAAAAGGCACCGGCCTCGGCCTGGCTTCAGTTTACGGCGCAGTCAGAAACCATGACGGCGAGATCAGCGTCCAGAGCCAGCCCGGCATCGGCTCCGTATTCAGAATTTTTCTCCCGCTGGTCTGCGACAATCCGGACCGGCAACATCTGCCTGACGAAGCGGTCGGCGGCAGCGGGGGCATATTGCTGGTGGATGACGAGGAGATGCTGCGCTCGGTCGGTCGGGATCTGCTCGAAGACCTGGGCTACACGGTCTTTCTGGCCCAAAACGGCGAAGATGCGCTGGAGGTGTATGCCGACCATCGCCGGGAAATATCACTGGTGATACTAGATATGATCATGCCGAAGATGGGGGGCAAAGAAGCCTTCCTGCGCTTGCGGGAACAGTCACCGGAACTGAAGGTACTGTTCTGTTCGGGGTTCAGCCGTGAAGGAACCGGCGATGAACTGGCCGGCCTCGGCGCTGACGGCTTTATTCAAAAGCCGTACAACCGCACCGATTTGAGCCGGAAGGTATCGGAGCTTATGGGGCAGCCACATCCGCCCGCCTCAAAGCCGGAAGCACGATAAATTCCACCGCACATGACACGGTAAACTGCCCATCCGGCACCCGCCTGCAAAGCCGGGACAGGCGCTCCAAAAAATGGAAACCGGAGCGACTTGAGGAGATGCTGACGGAAGTCCGGCTGAAGGGGGGTGGAGGAGAGACTCCAGGCCATCCTGCAGGGGGCGGGTAGTGGTTAACTGGGCCAGCGGGCCGCTATTTTCACTACATTCCATACTGCAGGTGGCAATATCGGCTGATATTTGGCCGGAACTCGGCGTAAATGAAAAGGAGGACGACATGCAACTTGAAAACCTGCTGCTGGAAACCGGCGAAGGGATTGCGACCGTAACCGTCAACCGTCCGGCCGCGCTTAACGCAATGACATTGTCCACCCTTGAGGAACTTGAAGCGATTGTGGCGGAGATCACCCGTAACCCGGACATCAGGGTGGCGATCCTGACCGGAGCTGGAACAAAGGCCTTTGTCGCCGGTGCAGACATCGCGGTGATGCGGGACATGACTCCGCAGCAGGCCCGCGACATGGCCTTTAGCGCACACCGCACCTATGCCGCAATCGAAAGCTCGCCCAAGCCGTTTATTGCCGCCGTGAACGGATACGCTCTCGGCGGTGGCTGCGAACTGGCAATGGCCTGCGACATGCGGCTGGCGTCCGATAACGCCAGATTCGGCCAGCCGGAAATCAATCTCGGCATTCTGCCCGGTTTTGGCGGCACCCAGCGGCTGCCGCGACTGGTCGGCAAAGGACGTGCCACGGAGATCATCCTTACCGGCGAAATGATCGATGCCCGGGAGGCCCACCGGATCGGGCTGGTCAACCGGGTTGTGGCGCCGGATGAACTCCTGCAGGAGGCCCGGAAACTTGCCGCAAAAATATCGGCCAAGGGACTGGTCGCGCTTCAGCTCTGCAAGCAGTCTATCGGCAACGGCCTGGAAATGGACCTGGCCAGGGCCTGCGCCTACGAGGCGGAACTGTTTGCCTACAGCTTCTCCACTTCAGACCAGAAAGAGGGCATGGGCGCCTTTCTGGAAAAGCGCCCTGCCCTTTTCAGCGACCGCTGATCAGGCAAAAGACACCGGCATGCCGGGACGACTGCATTAAGAATCCAGGCAGCATTTCGACCCTGCCGGCATTGTCTCAAAGGAACTATCACACATGGCCAACATCATCCTGCTGGCGGTCTGTCTCCTGGCAGGCTTCGGGCTCAGAAAAACCGGCCGTTTTCCCGCAACCACACCCGCAGCCCTGAACGGCTTCATCATCCACATCTCCTTGCCTGCCCTGGCGATCCTGCATATTCACAACCTGAAGCTGGACAGCTCGCTGGCGCTGACGGCGTGTATGGCCTGGCTGCTGTTCGGATTCGCCTGGGCGCTTTTCGGGAACGCCGGAAAGCTCCTCAGGCTCGACAGAGAGACTATCGGCGCTCTGATCCTGGTGGCGGGGCTCGGCAACACTTCATTTGTCGGTCTGCCGATGATCGAGGCCTATTTTGGAAAAGAACAACTGGGTATCGGCATCATCGCCGACCAACTGGGGTCGTTCATGGCACTTTCGACCCTGGGGATCTTTGTAGCGGCATACTATTCCAGCGGCTCGGTTTCAACAAGGCAGATGGCACGCAAGATAGCGCTGTTCCCTCCGTTCCAGGCGCTCGTACTGGCTCTCCTGCTCAGGCCGATCGCTTTCCCGGACTGGTCCGTAACCATACTGGAAAAGCTCGGCAGCACCCTGACACCACTGGCGCTGGTATCGGTCGGATTTCAGCTCCAGTTCGGCGGCATGGAGGAGGTATTGAAGCCACTGGTTGCGGGGTTGGCCTACAAACTGCTGCTGGGTCCGGCAATCATCTGCCTGATCTACATATCACTGCTGGGGGCCACCGGGACCATTGTGCAGGTCACGATCTTTGAAGCCGCCATGGCGCCGATGATAACAGCGGGGATCATCGCCATCGATCACGGCCTGAAACCGCAACTGGTCGGGATGCTGGTAGGGATAGGGATACCGCTGTCCTTTGTCACTCTCTATTTCTGGCACATGTTTCTGACAGGACTTTGAGGTTATCCGAGGCAAGCAGGCAATTCGATTTGTTCGCGGATGAAGCCTTTTTCTGCGGCAGAAAAAGAAAAAGGGCCGGGCATTCCTGCCTGACCCTCTGATTGTTATGGCGCGCCGAAACAAAAGATGATCAGCACCGGAAACAAGCATTGATATCAATTACCAGAAAGCGTGGGACGGTGAGTTTAGGTGCCTGTATCGCCTGGTCATGTATTGCCGTGACAACTCATACTGTAAGTTACACATGGTTTGGACTTCTTCTGCTGGCTGTGTACAGCATTCGAGCGTATGTCAAAAACAAAGAAGTCATTGAGTGCAAGGATTGCTGGACGGCAACAACAACGGACCACGTCTAATGCCACTCTCAATCTTAACGTGTCATCAGAATTGACACGAGTTATCAAATTTGCTAACCTTCCAATCATGAACTACACCATCGAATATTTCCATTCTCGCGTCCAAGCTGAAATAGAATCCTGGCCTGACAGTATACTTGCCGATTACGCTCGTCTTATAGAACTATTGATAGAGTTCGGGCCAAACGTAAAAATGCCTCATTCCAAAGCAATGGGAAAAGGGCTTTTTGAATTGAGACCAAAGGGAAGAGAGGGAATTGGGCGAGCATTTTACTGCTTTCTTGTCGGACGGCGAATCATCATTCTGCATGCGTTTATCAAGAAAACACCAACAACACCAGAGCCGGAATTGAAAACAGCTCGAAAACGAATTAAGGAGGTTCAAAATGGCTGATTTGAAATTTAAACCTGTAACCCATGATCATAATGCCTTCATTGAAAAAGCCAAGAAACGTGAAGGCTTTAAAAAGGCTTATGAAGATTTAGAAGAGGAATATGCTCTCGTCAAAGAGATGATTACCGCCCGTGCGCGAGTCGGCCTTTCGCAGGAAGCCGTTGCCGAACTGATGGGAACAACAAAGAGTGCAATTTCAAGACTTGAAGCCGCAGGAAAACACGCCCCTTCCTTAACCACCCTCAAAAAATATGCACATGCAGTGGGCTGCCATCTCGAAATAAAATTCATACCGGAACACGCCTAACCAGCCCCATGATCCGCCCGAAAAAGCTGGGCGGGCGGATCATGGGGGCACCCAGTTATTCGATGACAGAAAACAAGGAAAATAAATGACTGGCAGACTTGTAACAGTTGCTCAGTACCGAGATTTACCGGGAGCATGGCTTGCCAAGTCCAAACTTGAAGCGGCTGGAATCACCTGTTTCCTCGACAATGAATATACAATCGGCGCAAATTGGCTCTATTCAGATGCCCTGGGGGGAGTGAAACTAAATGTACCAAAAGAAAATGCAGAAGAAGCAAAAGCAATAATTGAAGAGCATCATGAACCTCTTGTGCAAGAGGAGGCGGAGGGACTACTGACTGAGTCTGCTTGTCCGGCATGTGGGGCAATAGAAATAGAAACAAAAAATTATACGAGGAAGTTTGCTGCGCTCACCCTCCTCATTTCATTGCCGCTGTTAATATTCTTAAAGAGATATCACTGCAGGAGTTGCGGTCATCGCTGGAAGTAACAACACAATCACTCGGCGACAGCTGGTCGCTGCGGAGGAGACAAGCCGGCTCCAAGCTATCGTACAAGTAACGTTTATAAATTGGGACATGGGCACAAGAGACTAAAGAGGGAGAATGCAGGAAAGAGTTTCTTACCGATTACGGCCGGCCAGCTTTTCCAGGTGGCCTCAAAGGAGCATACGGAAGAATTTTGGTGGAGCAATACGTTTCTCGGCGGATAAAAAAATCCGACAACTGATAAAACAGTTATCGGATTCAATGAAGTTTGGCGCGCTTGGAGAGATTCGAACTCCCGACCTACGGATTCGTAGTCCGTTGCTCTATCCAGCTGAGCTACAAGCGCTTGGGAAAAAAGTTTATAACCTACTGTTCGCAATATATCAACCGTTTTTTTGCATCTAATGCAGTTTTTACTCCATGGGCTTAATAATGACTACCCAAACCCATCATTTTACGCTAGTATTTTAAAATTGTGACATTTTGATTTTATAATCGAAGGCCAGTGGTCAATGGATTATTTCATAGTTGAGGTGAGCGAGGCTGAAGTAAAGCGCGAAAGGGACAAATCGCGCGACCTTCGCAGGAGCCGCTGGTGGCAAAACCGGCTGGCACTGGGCATTTGCCACTATTGCAGCCAGAAGTTCAGCCCGGAAGAGCTGACAATGGATCATCTCGTACCAATATCGAGGGGAGGCAAGGCCTCCCGCAACAACGTGGTTCCGGCCTGCAAGGAATGCAACAGCCGCAAGAAATACCTGCTTCCGATCGAATGGGAGGAGTTTATCAAACAGCAACAGGATTCGGAGTTGGTAAGTGAATGAACTGAAAAGCCGCTACAAGGCCGTCATCTATGACTGTGACGGGGTTATACTGGATTCAATCGAATCGAACTACATCTTTTACAACCTGGTAATGGAGCATCTCGGCCGGACACAACTTGACCGCAACGACCTGAAGGCCCGCCAGGTACTGCACACTTATTCGTTCAATGACGTTATGGAATATTTTTTCGCGGGAGATGTCTGCCGTGAGGACGCGCTCGCATTTGCCAAGACGATTCACTACCAGGACCTGATGCCATACATGCGGATGGAGGAGGGTTTTATCGACACCCTAGACCGGCTCAAGGGGCATACGTCACTGGCGGTCTGCACCAACCGGGCGACTTCGATGGATATGATCATCGAGGATTTCGGGCTTTCGGGGTACTTCGACTGCGTCATGACCGCAGCGCAGGTTACCAGGCCAAAGCCGCACCCGGAGCCGCTTTTGAAGGTGTTGGACCACTTCGGAATAGAATCGCGTGATGCGCTCTTTATCGGGGATGGCGAAGTTGACATGCAGTCGGCCAAAGCTGCCGGCATTCCCTTCATCTCCTACAAGTCCCACCTGCCGGCCCTGGCCCGCATCGAACACCATGCCGAGATTGTCCGGCATGTGTTCTCAGCGCATTAATAAAAAAGCTCCGTGACCTTCATGATCGCGGAGCTTTTTTATGGAATATGCCTTTAAATCATCTTACCAGCTTGGACAGCTTTTTAAATTCCTCGGTTCCGGCCACCTTTAGCAGCTGGAACATTGCCGATTCGGTGCAGGTCGGCACGGCGCCGGTCAAAGTCATGGCCTCGATCGCGGTCTGCCAGTTATGCTTGCTGCGGCTCATCACCGCATCCTTGACAATATGCACCTCAAAACCGGCATCGCGCAGCTCGATCACCGTCTGGAGAACGCACACATGGGTTTCCATGCCGGTGATAATGACCTGGGTGCGGCCGGTCGCCTTGAGCTTCTCGACGAATTCCGGACTACCGCAACAGCTGAACGCCATCTTCTCGTAACAGCCTGCCATGGCAGCCTTCTCTTTCAGCTCCGGCAGGGTTGCGCCCAGCCCCTTGACGTACTGTTCCGTGATCAGCACCGGCACATTCAGCTCCGCCGCACTCTCCAGCAGAATGCCGATGTTCCTGGTCAGCTTGCGCAGCACCTTCTCATCCATAGCAACGCACAGCTTCTCCTGCACATCGATCACCACCAGCACAGCCTTGTCCCGCTCCAGAAAGAATCTGTCCTTTACCGACATGCCACGTCTCCTTTCGTTCAGTCCCGTTTAAGTTCGATACACAACTCGGTTATCTTCTTGCGCAGCGTGTTGCGGTTAATACCCAGTATATCCGCCGCCTTGACCTGGTTCCAGCGGGTTTTTTCAAGAATGAAGCGTATCAGCGGGCGCTCGACCTGCTCCAGCACCATGGCATGAATGTCGCCTTTATCCAGCTTTTCCACTCCGACCATGCTGGAGCGCAGTTTCATGTCAACCAGCGCTTCGAGCGACTCTTCCTGTGAACCTTTTTGCGGCAGGTCAGAAGCGGGAGTCAGCCCTTCAAAATCATGGGCCGTCAACAACGGATCGTTGGAGAGGATCACGGCCCGTTTGATGGTGTTTTCAAGCTCACGCACGTTGCCGGGCCAGGAGTAGGCCGACAGCAGCGCCACGGCATCATCCGTCAGGCGCTTTGAATGCACCGACATCTCGGCGCAGGAACGCTCCAGAAAATACTGCGCCAGATCCGGGATGTCGTCACGCCGCTCGCGCAACGGCACCAGTGTGATCGGCACCACATTCAGGCGGTAGTAGAGATCCTCGCGGAACTCCTTCTGGCGCACCTTCTCGACCAGAGCCTGGTTGGTGGCGGCCACGATCCGCACATCCACCGGGATATTCTGGTTTCCGCCGATCCTGGTCACTTCCTGTTCCTGCAGTACCCGCAGGATCTTGGCCTGCAGGTCCAGCGGCATGTCTCCGATCTCGTCGAGGAAGATTGTGCCATGGTTGGCCTGTTCGAATTTCCCCTGCTTACGTTCACCGGCGCCGGTATAAGCGCCCTTCTCGGACCCGAACAATTCGCTCTCCAGCAGATCGCGGGGAATGGCGGCACAGTTGATTGCCACGAACGGCTTCCCCAGGCGGCCGGAGTTGAAGTGCACAGCCCGCGCCACCAGCTCCTTGCCGGTGCCGGACTCCCCCTGGATCAGTACCGTGACATCGCTGCCGGCAACTTTGCCGATGGTCTTGTAGACCTCTCGCATGGCCGGAGAATTGCCGACGATGTTCTTTTCCACCTGATAGCGTTCCTTGAGCTCCTGCTTCAGAGAAGAGACCTGTCCGGCGATCTCGCGGGCCCGGGAGACCTTTTCGATGATCGCGTCGATCACATCCAGGTCAAAGGGTTTGGTGATGTAATCGTATGCCCCGCGCTTCATGGCTTCGACCGCATTTTTCATGCTGGCTTCGGCGGTCATGATCACCACCAGCAGGTCGTTTTTCAGCTCGCGAACCTTGTCCAGAAGATCAAGGCCGTTAATGCCAGGCATCTTGATATCGAGAATGGCCAGGTCATAGCAGTTATCCTTGATCAGTTCCAGGGCCTGACGGCCGTCGTGGGCCAGATCCACGGTAAAGCCCTTGCGCTTGAGTGCTTTTGAAAGGACCCAGCGCATGCTTTCTTCATCATCGGCTACCAGAATTCGAGTCAGCGGCATACAAACCTCAATTGAAATTTATTGGTAAAATTAAAACAGGCAATCGTCACGGTTCCAGTCATGCGACAGAGCGTCACTGCACCAACGGCAACAGAATCGTGAACTTGGTACCGTGTCCGGGGTTCGATTCGACCTTGATCATTCCGCGATGTTCCTGGACTATTTTATGGCAGATGGTCAGCCCAAGACCGGTTCCGCCCGACTTGGTGCTGAAAAACGGAGTCCAGATATTTTCCAGGTCCTGCTGCGGAATACCGGGACCGTCATCGCCGACCTCGATCGCAACCATGCGCGAGCGCCGCTCGTTCTGGGCCATGCGATAATCAGACAGGACCCTGCTGGATACCGTCAGACGGCCATCTTCACCCATTGCATCGATCGCGTTGCAAATCAGGTTCAGAAACAGCCGGGTCAGCATTTCCTCGTCAGCCATGATTTCCGGGATACTGGGATCGAAATGTTTGATGAATGCGATCTCGCGACCGGCAGCGGCATGCTGCTGCAGAAGCAGGATATCGCCCAGAATCTTGTGCAGGTTCACCGGGGCCAGCTTGAGTCCGCGGGGTGAAGCCAGCTCCAGCAGCTCACGGATAATGTGGTCGATACGCTCGGTCTCACGGATCATCACCCGGGTGTACTCCAGCATCTCGCTTTCCGGATCGAACTCACGCTCCAGCAACTGGGCGGCCCCTTTGATACCGCCCAGCGGGTTTTTGACCTCGTGGGCCAGTCCGGCCGCCAGAGTGCCCAGGGTAGAAAGCCGGTCCGACTGCCTTACCGCCGCCTCCAGTTCACGGATATAGGTTATGTCCTTCAACGTGAGGATAGCGCCGATGTTTTCGCCGCTCTCCACAACCAGAGGGTAGCAGGTCACCGCAACCGGTATGATCCTTCCGGTGGACCGGACAACTACATTTTCGTGATCGGAAATGGTAATGCCGGTTCGAATGGTCTTTGAAACCATCTCCAGCAGGGTCGTTTCCTGTGCGAACAGTTTTTCAAACACTGCGCCAATGGCCTGCCTTCTGGAGAAACCGGTAATCTCCTCGGCGGCCGGATTGCACAGGGTTATCAGACCGCTGCTGGCCACGACGATAACCCCGTCCCCCACGCTGTCGATGACAGTGGCGTAATAATCGTCGCGCAGTTTCTGCGTTTTTTCTGTGTCAGGATTAATCGGCAACATGGTCTGGCGCATCGGATACGGCGCGAATCCTTTCTGTCAATTGCACTATGTCGGCCGCCGTATGGGCCGAATTGGCCGCCCGACGGATTTCGGAGGCACCGGAAAAACCCTTGGCGTACCACCCGATATGTTTCTTCATTTCCCGCACCGCCACCGCCTCGCCGCACTCCCCGGTGAACAGTTGCAGATGCCGGAGTATGGTATCTGCCCGCTCCGCGACCCTGACCTTGTTGAAATATCCCTGTTGGGCCAGTTCGAGCGTCTGCCGGAATATCCAGGGATTGCCCAGGGCGCCTCTGGCAATCATTACGCCGTCGCAACCGGTCTCCCGAAGCATACGCAGACAGTCCGGAGCGGTAAACAGGTCGCCGCTACCCAGAACCGGAATCGACAGGCCGGCTTTCATGGCCCGGATATGGTTCCAGTCGGCCTGGCCGGAGAACATCTGGCTGCGGCTGCGAGGGTGCAGGGTAATGGCATCGCACCCTTCGGCTTCCGCAATCCTTGCCACTTCGAGGTAGACATCGTCGCCGCAATGCCACCCGGAACGGATTTTGACTGTCAGCGGAAGGGCGGTTGCCTTGCGCACAGCGCGAATGATGACGGCAATCCTGGCGGTATCCTGCAGCAGTGCGCTGCCGGCGCCGGTGCCGACAACCTTGCGTACCGGACACCCCATGTTTATATCCAGCAGGTCTCCGTAACCCGAGACCATTCTGGCCGCTTCGGCAAGATCGGATGGTGAATCGCCGAAAAGCTGGATGCCTAGAGGGCGGTCCTCCACGCAGCTTTTAAGGAGTGCCAGCGTCTTTATGCCTTCACGCACCAGACCGTTCACACTGACCATTTCGGTAAAGGCCAGTGCAGCTCCTTCGCCACGACAGAGCAGGCGGAACGGAAGATTTGTAATTCCAGCCAGGGGGGCAAGCACGACATTGTGCGCCAGGACAAGGCTACCAATTGTTAATGATTTTAACATGATACACACTGACAGCAACAACTGGGAGGAGAGATACTGAACCCGATATGCCTATTTTTTGGGCATAGTAACACAGCCGCGATAAATGGCAAGACCAAAATAGAGATTTTTATTGCCAATACTGAAAAATCCGTTTTTAATAGCAAATCAATCCAAAAACATGAACAGGAGAAAGCAGATGTTTGGAATCGGCATGCCGGAAATGATTATAATACTAGTGATCGCTCTGATCGTAATCGGGCCGCACAAACTGCCGGAACTGGCCAAATCGTTGGGCAAGGGACTGGCCGAATTCAAGAAGGCCTCGGAAGATTTCCAGAAAAATGTTCAGGAGGAGGCCGTTAAAAGCGAAGAAGCAAAAAAGGAAACTCCTCCTCTGACTCAACCTGCCCAGGCAGAAAATGTTGACACCCAGAACACTTCGCAAGCCCAGCCGTCGGCGAATAATGACGCTCCCAAAGCCTGACGCCTCACTATCTTTATTGATAAAGCAGACACAAAAAGAGAGCCGGGATTTCCCGGCTCTCTTTTTGTCCAGTCAGGCTCCAGAAGCCTTTATTTGACCTTGATATTTATCTGTTTCGGCTTGATCTCTTCCTTCTTGGGCAGGGTGATGGTCAAAACCCCCTTTTCACAATTGGCCTCGACCTTATCCTGGTTGATGGTTGCAGGAAGCGTGAAACTGCGCTGGAATGTCCCGAAATAACGTTCGATACGGTGATAGTTTTCTTTTTTCACCTCATCTTCATGCTTGCGCTCCCCCCTGAGAATCAGGGTGTTATCCTCGATACGGACATCGATATCCTTCTGGTCCACATCCGGCAGTTCGGCTTTGATCACGATCGATTCTCCGGTCTCATAGATATCGACCGCCGGCTGCCAGATCCCCTCCTTGATATCCTCGCCCGGAAGATCGTGATTCCATGAGAGATTCAGGAGCCGGTTCATCTGATCCTGCATCGTACGCAATTCCCTTAACGGATTGTACTTGACAAGTGCCATCGTTTTATCCTCCTTTGCAGTGGGTTAGTTCAAGACATCCCCTTAGTGAATTATAATAACTGATTCGAGCCTGTCAAGGGCAGAGCGGTGAACAGCCTGGAGTCCGCAATCAGGCGTTTTTTTCCAGGAAATCGAGACTCTTCAGCTTTCTGCCGACATGGGCGGACACCGCCTCGTCAAGCAGCATTCCGGCCTGGAGCAACCCTTCTCCATTGAATCGCACCGCGCCGAAACGGCCGGTTGACAGACAGGAGAGCAGATCCTTCCGGGTCTTAAATGAAACAGGTCGGCCGCTTTTTACGCAGAAACGGCAGCACAAACCGGCACCCTGCTGAATGAAAGCGTCGCGTTCGTCAAAGGCGGCCCCGCAGCGGCTGCAGCTTTCGAGCAAAGGCCTGTAGCCGAGTATGTTCAGCAGGTTGATTTCAAACATCCTGCGGTCCTGGTCTTCAGACACACCGGAATCCAGTCTTTCCAGATAGGAGACAAACAGTCGGAACAGGCGCGGAAGCGGCTGCCCTTCGGGCGTGATCCACTCCACCAGTTCACAGGCGTACAGTGCGTGGGCAATGGCGCTCAAGCCACCGCGAATGCCGGGATAGACAGTTATAACATCCGCCTGCCGCAAGGACGACAGCCCTTCCTTGCGCACCAGCTGCAGGGTGATGCGGGCAAACGGCTCGAGAGCCGGTCCGAAGCGCTTGCGGCTGTTGCGTGCGCCACGGGCGAAACCCTTCAATCGACCCTGTTCAAGCGAGAACAGGGATGCAATCCGGTCGCTGTCACCGTAGTCGCATGATGAAAGTACCACAGCCTGGAGTTTTTCCTGAAGCATTTGAACTGGCCCCGATAATCCCGGCAAATCAGAAAATGGTGATGGATAAAAATCTATGCTACAATTTTCCGGCGTTCCGTAGTAATGCCAATCACTACTGGAAATTGCCGCAACTGCACTTCCACCAACATTATCACACAAGGCTGACCACATGATAGCTCCGGAAACACTTTCAAGATTGGAATTCGACAGACTGCTGACCGAAATTGCGACTCACGCCCACAGCGAAGGCAGCATCGAACTTATCCAGGACTTCTCTCCGACCTGCGACCTTGCCGCCTTGCGGGACAAGGCGGGTCGTATCGCCGAGATCCGCAAACTGCGGCGTTTCGGCATCTCCCTCTCCCTGGGCGCTTTTGAGGATATACGTTCTTCGCTGGACCGGCTCAAACCGGCCGGGGCTTTTTTAACACCTCAGGAACTGCTGCCGTTCATTCCTGTGCTGGACATTTTCGCTGCCATTGCCCGGCAGCTCGCCCCCCGCGACGACACTCCGCTGCTGAAAACGCTCGAACCGCAACTGAAAGGTTTCCCGGATATACTGGAGCCGCTGGCGGCCTCCATAGACCATGACGGCAGCATCATGGATTCGGCTTCGACCTTTCTCAGGGAAACCCGTCGCGCCAAGCGTGCTCTGGCCAGCCGCATCCGCAAGAAAATCGAGGAAATAATTCGCGACAGCGGCATCGAAATTTTCCTGCAGGACGACTTTATCACCCAACGTTCCGGACGCTGGGTGATTCCGGTACGGATGGATTCCAAGGGCATGGTCAAGGGTGTGGTACATGATGTTTCATCCTCCGGAGAGACCGCTTTCATGGAACCGCTGGAAATCATCCCCTTCGTCAATGAGCTGGAGAATCTGGCCGCCGAAGAAAAGGCCGAAGAGATCAGAATTCTGCGCCAGCTCTCGAGCTGGATACGCGAGGATGCACAGGAACTGGCGGCCTGCTTTGAAACGTTGCTGGTGCTGGACACTCTCAACAGCATCGCCCGCTTTGCCGAAGAATTCGAACTTGAGCCCGCCACGCTGAATGAGGAGGGAGAACTGCGGCTGGCGGAGGCACGCCATCCGCTGCTGCTGATGATGCAGAAACGCGGAATGCTGCCACGGGTCGAGCCACTCGAACTGCAACTCGGAGGCAAGAGCGGCCCGGACTCGGTAATGGTGATCACCGGCCCCAATGCCGGCGGGAAGACCATCGCCCTCAAAACGGCCGGGATGCTGTCGCTGATGGCACTGTGCGGGTTGCCGGTACCGGCCGGGCCACGTTCGACTTTTCCCCTGCTGGATACGCTGCTGGTTGATATCGGCGATGAGCAGTCCATCGAACAGAGCCACTCCACCTTTTCGGCCCATGCCGCGCGGATTACCACTATCCTCGGCCAGGCCGGTCCCCGAAGTCTGGTGCTGCTGGACGAACTTGGAGCAGGAACCGAACCCTTGCAGGGGGCGGCCATCGCCTGCGGAGTGCTGCGCGAATTACAGCAGCAGGGAAGCATGGTGATTGCGACCACCCACCTGTCCGAGATCATCGGTTTTGTTCATCGTTCTCCCGGCATGATCAATGCCGGCATGGAGTTCGACGACGACAGCTTCACACCGCTATACAGGTTGATCGTGGGCGAGCCGGGACAGTCGCACGCGGTGGAAATCGCCCGCCGTTTCGGAATGCCGGAACGGGTTATCGCCTTTGCCCGCCAGATGCTTGGAAACGCCGGCAGCGAATTTGCATCACTGCTGACCGAACTTCGCCGACGGCGCTCCGAACTGGAAAATTCCCGCCATGAACTGGAGCGGCGCGAGGCAGCGCTGACCGAGCGCGACACGGAACTGCACCTGCGCGCGGCAGAAGTGGATCGCATCCGCAGAGAAGCCGCCGAAAAGGCGTGGGGCGACGCCAAAGAGCTGATATCGGCCACCAGAAGAAAGATGAACGATCTGCTGGAAGAGTTGAAAAGGGAGAAACGGAGCGACATCGTCGAGAAGCTGCGCCGTGCTGAAAAGGAACTGAGTGACCAGCTCAAACCGCAACTTGAACGCCCGGAGCTGTCTGCAGTGGAAACAGCGAGTCCCGGCGACACCGTTCATGTGCGCACATTGGGTTGTAATGGCATCGTACTGTCATTTGACGCTCGCAACAGCAAAGCGCGGATCAGGGCCGGCAGAATGGAACTGGATGTACCCCTGTCGGAACTGGCCAGACCGCAGACAAAGGCTGAACCCGGCGGCAGGAAGCAGCCGGCGGTTTCATGGCGCACCAACATAGCAGAGAGCGAGCAGCGCGAACTTAAGCTTATCGGGATGAGGGTGGAGCAGGCCCTGGCGGAACTGGAGAGTTTCATCAGTCATGCCGCCGCTGCCGGACTCAGGGAAGTGCGGGTGATTCACGGTATCGGCACCGGCCGACTGAGAGACGCTGTGCGGGAAGAGCTGGAGCGCCATCCGCTGGTCGAAACCCATCGACCGGGCGAACCGCACGAAGGACGTGACGGCGCAACTGTCGTAACAGTCCGGACATAGTTTTCAGACAAAGAGCGAGGTACATGACCATGCCGGACAAGAAAATCGGTGAACTGCTGATCGAAAACAAGCTCATCACCGCAGAGCAGTTCAAGGAAGCCCTGGAAATGCAGCAGATCTGTCCGACTCAGCCGATCGGACAACTGCTGTGCCAGTTGGGTTTTTTAAAGAGCGGTGACCTGGAATACGTTCTGAACCACAATAACAAACGTCGCAAGCTGGGAGAGATTCTGGTCTCCCAGAATCTTATCGACGAGGAGAGGCTCAACAGCGCGCTGCTTGCCAGCAAGACCGAAAAGATTCCCCTGGGGCGTGCGCTGATACGCCAGCACCTGATCGAGGAGGAACAGATATCGCGGGCGATCGCCTGCCAGCACGACCTGAAATTCGTAGATCTCGCCGGTGTCAGGTTCGACCCGGAACTGTCCGGCTACATCAAGGCAAGCTTCGCGCAACGCCTCCGGATTGTACCGATCAGATGCCGGGAAAAGGTTCTGACCATTGCCATGGCGTATCCGCTGCTGTCGGACGAGCTTACCCAGATACAGAATTTCTGCAAAATGCGGATCGACCCGGTAATTGCCAAGGAGAGCGACATCATCATCGCCCAGCAGAAGATATTCAAGCTGAGCGGATCAACGGACCGGGAGGAACTCGCTTTTGAACTGTCCGAGGACCAGTCCACGGACAGCGGCAAGTCAAAATACGTTGCTGATTTCATCAGCGCCGATGTGGATTACCTTGTCAAGCGGGTCATCATCACCGGCATCACCGATGGAGCCAGCGATATCCACCTGGAGTCAACCGAACAGGGAATGGTGGTGCGCTACCGTATCGACGGGATACTCCAGAGAATCGATATGGGCGCCAACGGAGCCTTAATCAGCGCGAATGCCCGCCAGATGGTCTCCAAGATCAAGATCATGTGCGATATGGACATTGCCGAACGTCGCCGCCCCCAGGACAGCAGCTTCAAGATGAAAGTCTCCCGCGCAGGGGTCCTGCGCAGCGTCGATTTCCGTGTTTCGACGGTGCCGACACAGTTTGGCGAGAACGTGGTAATCCGCATCCTTGACAAGCGGGCCGGCGCCATAACCCTGGAAAGCCTGGGCTACTCACCGGATAATGTCGCCACACTCCACAGAACGCTGGATAAACCCACCGGCATCTTCCTGGTCACCGGGCCGACCGGTTCCGGCAAATCGTCCACACTTTACGCGATTCTTTCACACATCAACACTCCCGGGGTGAAAACACTTACAATCGAAGATCCGATCGAATTCGGAATAGCGGGAATCACGCAGACCGAGGTCAACGAAACAATCGGCAACACCTTTGCACGGCTGTTGCGGGCTTTTTTGCGACAGGATCCGGACAACATCATGGTAGGCGAAATCCGCGACCTGGAAACCGCCACCATCTCCATGCGTGCCGCTCTGACCGGTCATACGGTGCTTTCAACCCTGCACACCAACGACGCCACCAGCGCAGTGACACGGCTGATCGACATGGGGGTCGAACCGACGCTGATCTCAACCACGCTGCGGTGCGTGCTGGCACAACGGCTGGTACGGCATAACTGCCGCCATTGCAGGACATACTGTCATCCTCCGGCACGACTCCTGGAAGAATTCGGAATTCCCGTTGACAACAATATTGCCTTTTCCCAGGGAAAGGGCTGCCAGGAATGTCATTACACCGGATTCAGCGGTCGCCTGCCGATCGTGGAGCTATGGATCCCCAGCCGCGATGAGCTGCTGATGATCAACCGCCTTCCGGACAATCTCGGTTTGCGCAATACCGTTTTCTCGCATCCGGGGCGCCTGACCATGATCGAAGAAGGGCTGCGCCTGGTTCAGGCTGGAGAGACGACACTGGAGGAGCTGCTGCGGGTTGTCCCCTATGAGCAGATTGAAGCCGGTCGGGGAAAAATCGCGAAACAGTTCGCGACACCTTGAAAGGTCATCCGTTCACAACGCATTGAACGATTCGACTGATAAAGTAATGAAGGAGCGATAATCACCGCTGCAAGAGAATAGAAATAGCATAATTGTCAACAAATGTTACAGGGTGCAAAAAAACTGACTACCACATAACCCGCTGAAATCAGAGCACATATATTCACCACCAAAATACTCAATTTTTTTATTGACACCCCTTCGGATGCAACACCAACCAAAACCGCAAAAAACATCAATAATTAAAGCATGTTATATTATTAACAGCGCTTGGCACTCCCCTTGCTGATATCCAACTGGAAACATAATCCCTCATTTGGTCGGAATTTCAGTCAGGCAGAAAGGGGAGTTGTCATGGAAAGCAAAAATATATTTAAAAAAACAGTTGTGGCTATTGCAGCCACGATCTTTATCTGCATTGCTGTGCTACCAGTTCAAGCGGCGCCATTACCAGGTGGAACCCTGGACCCTCTCTCAATACCGAAGTATGTAACACCATTGGTCATTCCACCGGTAATGCCGAACGACGGCAATGCTGACAGCTACAAAATCGCGGTCCGGCAGTTCAGCCAGCAGATCCTCCCGACGGGGCTTCCACCGACCACTGTCTGGAGTTACGGATCCTCGCTTGACCCGACAACGTTCAATTATCCGGCCTATTCGGTCGAGACGACTGCAGGTAAAACGGTTAAAGTACGCTGGATCAACGATCTTAAAGATGTTAACGGCAATTACCTGCCACATATCCTGCCGGTCGATCAATCTCTACACTGGGCCAACCCCGGTCAATTACCCTGCATGATCTCTGGCCAGACAACGGACTGCATGCCGCATGACGCGATGCTCACATCCGGACTTCTTCTGCAGCCATACACCGGACCGGTGCCGATTGTCACCCACGTACATGGTGCCCATGTGGATCCGCACAGCGACGGCTATCCGGAAGCCTGGTACCTGCCGGCAGCAAACAACATAGCAGCGTTTGCCACCAAAGGAAGACTCTTTGACGACGCAAGTGGAACGAACCCCGGGAATCTGGGCTATGCTGATTTCCTCTACCGTAACGACCAACCGGCGGCGACGCTCTGGTATCATGACCATACACTCGGCATGACCAGAACCAATGTCTACGCCGGCCCTGCAGGTTTCTGGCTGATCAGGGGCGGTGCCAATGACGGTGCCATGAATGGTGTAACTGCACAGCCTGCCGTTCTTCCAGGTCCGGCTCCTGCTTCCAACAACTCCGCCATGGCTCTTAACACTGTAGGCGACCCCGTACGCAATGCCGTGCGTGAAATCCCCATAGTTATCCAAGATCGCTCTTTCAACAATACCGGCTCATTATTTTATCCTGCAAGCCGTACTTTTTTTGATGGCTATCCAGGACCTTACACCGGATCAACTCCCGTCTCCACGGATCTTGCGCCGATCTGGAACCCGGAGGCGTTCTTCAATACCATTGTGGTAAATGGCAAAACCTGGCCGGCACTGGAGGTTGCGCCCGCACTGTACCGGTTCAGACTCCTGAACGGCAGTAACGCGCGCTTTCTCAACCTTGCGCTTTTTGAGGTACTTAAGGCTCCAAGCATGGGGATAAAACAGAAGAACAACGCCAAGCTGGGCCGTGAATTGCCATTTTACCAGATTGGCGGCGATCAGGGATTCCTGCCTGAAGTAGTGATGATACAAACCGGATTTGCGACTCCGCTTCCGGGAAACGGCACCATCCCGGCACTTGTGGCTGCCCCTAATCCACAGATGGCCCTTCTGATGGCACTTGCAGAGCGTGCTGATGTAATTGTCGATTTCAGGGGACTGGCCAACGGAACACGAGTCAGAATGATCAACACCGCTCCTGACGCTCCCTTCGGCGGCTTCCCGGATGCTCCGGCGGACCAGGCTACCACTGGTCAGGTCATGGAGTTCGTAGTCAATTCATCCATGCTGAATGCTGCTGGTTCCAGCGATGCCACGACTACTCCACCCGTAAATCTTGTATTGAATGCAGAACAGGGCCTGGGAACCGTGACAAATGCAACTCCACGCAAAATATCCCTGAACGAGGAAATGTCCGGGCAGGTATGTGCAACCGTAACACCTTCAGGGACGCTTAAAATAGTTGCCATATCGCCGGTTCTCATGACAGAGGCCCAGATAATGGCGTTCTGCATGGCGACCAATCCGCCATCCTTCCCGATGGGACCCAAGGCTGCCAAATTGGGTGTGGTCGATGCTTCGAACCCGGCCTTGCCATTGGGAATTCCATTGAACTGGGCCGACATGTCCGGCCTCAGCATCATGAAAACGGTTACTTTGCAGGATGGCAGCGTAAAACAGGTCCAGGTATCAGAAAATCCGGCATTGAATGCAGTTGAAGAATGGGAAATTCACAATTTCACGGTCGATGCCCACCCGATTCACCTTCACCAGGTAAGGTTCGAGGTGGTAAGTCGTGCTCCGATCCCGGGAATAATTCCGGCTCCTGTATCGGTCGGTGTTCTTCCTGGCGAGAAAGGCTTCAAGGATACAGTAATCGCTTATCCCGGAGAAGTGACAAAAGTGAAGGCCAAGTTCGACATTGCCGGGCTCTATGTCTGGCACTGCCACCTGCTTGAGCATGAAGACAACGAGATGATGCGACCGTATGTTGTTGGACCTTAAACGGTCGGGATACAATCTAATCAGGACTGAAAGGGCCGTCATATTATTATGACGGCCCTTTCAGTAAATGTCGCAATATTTTGTACGAATCCGGATCATTAAACCTGGTCCGAGATCCTTGAATGTCATAAGATCCTGACCGAGAATATAGGATTGCCGAACACAAAAAACGGATTCGACAGGTCGTCCTTATTTACACCCCCCTCTTCAACTCCCACACGGTCAGCTCGGCAATTGAATGCTGGTACTTCCTCCTCGTCTCACGGATCACGAACGGCACGTCCTGCGGCTCAGCCAGCTGCCGGAAGTGCGGTTCCAGCACATGTTTCAATCCCTCCTGCGTCCAGACCGGTTCGCCGGCCTCGCGGTAGCCTCCCAGCCACTCCTCTTTTTTGGTAAACTCTTCCATCCAGGTATAGGGTGAGGCGATTACCAGCAGGCCTCCCGGATTGATCCGCTCATGGATCGTGGTCAGGAACTTGCGCGGCGAATAGAGCCGGTCGATCAGGTTGGCGGCCAGCACCAGGTCGTAGCCGGTGAATTTCACCGGGAGATTGCAGGCATCGGCCTGATAGAAGCGCACCCGATCGCATAGTCCATCCAACCCCAGTCCGGCGAGACCGATTTCGTGGAACGAGACGATCTCCCCCTCCTCGGGCAGAGCGTAGCGCAGATAACCTTCGTCTCGCATGTAGGTCGCCAGGCGAAAGAAGCGGGTCGAGAAATCCAGGCCGGTCACCTGCTCAAAACCGCCCCTGGCCAGTTCGAATGCAGCACGCCCGACTGCGCAGCCAAGATCCAGCGCGTGCCCTTTCTGGCGGTCCCGCATGGCTGCCAGCGCGATCCCGGCACAGGCTGCGGCGAAGTTGGGCACATTGAAATGTTCCGGTCCATAGTGGGCATCGCAATACTGGGCCGCCAGCGTATCGGTCTCGTACTGATCCCGGTGGATCTCAACCGGCGCGGTGCTTTCCACGTAACGGAAACCTGCGTGCTGGAAGAAATGGCGACGGAAGGCGTATCTGGAATCCCTGGTAGCCTCATTGCCGGTGGAAATCCACGAGCCCCCCTTGATCAGGTTGTGGCGGGTGTCAAAGGTCGGAGTCGAGAAATCGTCATACCATGGGTGGATCATGAATCCGTGAAAGGGATAGATCGGGGTCTCTGTCCATTGCCAGACATTGCCGAGCACATCGAAAAAGTCGCCGTTACTGAATCGGTCGATCGGACAGGAGGAACTCCACTGTTCCAGGTTTATGTTGCCGGGAGCCGTTACCCAGTAGGGCTGGTCGGGGATATTGCACACATCACGCAGACGGTTCCATTCATCTTCGGTCGGCAGTCGGATCGGCAGACCGGTCATGGCCGCCTTCCAGTTACAGAAAGCCCTGGCTTCCAGGCAGTTGACCTCCACCGGCCAGTTCCAGGGAAGCTCAATTTCGGAAGTCATCGTGCGCAGCTTCCAGCCGTCACCGGCTTCGATCCAGAACAGCGGGTGCCGCGCCTGTTTGAACTCGCGCCAGTTCCACCCCTCCTCGTCCCACCACTGCCGGTCGCGGTAGCCACCGGCCTCGATGAACGGCAAAAATTCACGGTTGGAAACCAGGTATTTTGCCGCC
This sequence comes from Geobacteraceae bacterium, assembly GCA_032469775.1. Lineage (GTDB taxonomy): Bacteria > Desulfobacterota > Desulfuromonadia > Geobacterales > Pseudopelobacteraceae > JACRCG01. The sequence continues at coordinate 22,079 of JAWDJY010000038.1, forward strand.
CTGAAATCCGGCACTTCAGCCACATGCAAACCGTATTCGTTATCCCAGCCATAGAGGGGGTGCGCGGTTGATTTACCCAGGGTAACCGTCCCGCCCGGCACATCCAGCAGCTGATTTTCAGGAGGGTCGCCGGACTCGCCGCAGACATCCCAGAACGGAAGCTGGACCACCTGTTCTATCGGCAGCTGGCGGATCAGCACCGACGATGTTTCCAGATGGATGCGCTCATGCTCGATCCCCATCATGATCGCCCACCAGGGCGATTCCCAGGTAACCGGCAGGGTCAGCGGCAGGGTGCGGATCAGCCTGTCCATCAACACTCGGACCTGGTCGCGGTACTCCTTGACCTGTTGACGGGTGGGCCAGTCGTAGTGGCGCTGATCCAGGTCATCCCAGGACATTTCGTCCACCCCGACCGCAAACATCGATTCGTATCTGGGGTTGATGCGCTGGTCGATTACCCGGGCGATGGTCAGCTTGTTGATGAAAAAAGTCGCGGTGTGGCCGAAGTAGAAGATCAACGGGTGTCGCAGGCGGTCCGCCCGCAGGTAGAAGGTGTCGTCATACTTCAATGTTTCATAGAGTTTTTCATCAATATCGAAGGTTTTGTGAAAGTACGCCAGAATCTCGGCCCTTTTCTGTTCCGGGTCACCACTGTCAAGGATAATTGTGCGGGTATTTTTTAAATCCATCCGTGTGTCCCTCTCTTGAATACAGACCACTTGAATAAATCAGGATGCTATTTTGAAATTATAGCGGATTGTTGCCGGCTAAACAATCATGCCGCCGTTTTTAGCTGGACGCAAGCATGATAATTTAATAATCTCCGGTATGCGCTCTGGTTATTCTATTCCAAGGAGTCAGACATGGCCAACAATGTACCTGCGACACAGCATCAATGGAAATTCTTTCGGGCTGGTGGTTTTGATCAGGTGCTGCTGGAAAGCGGTGATGACCTGGTTGCATTGTCCGGGCTTGACAAGAAGCTCTGGGCCGCGCTGAGTTGTCCGGTCAAAGGGGTTGAGTTTGACCAGCGCACATTGCAGTTGCTTGACACCGATGCAGATGACCACATCCGTGTGCCGGAAATACTGGCTGCTGTCGAATGGACCGGAGCCTGCCTGAAAGATCGTCAGGTAATGGTCAACGGGCAACAGGGGGTACCGCTGTCGGCCATAGACAGCGATACTGAAGATGGCAGGCGTGTTCTGGATGCCGCCCGGACTATTCTTGCCAATCTGGGCAAGGCGGACGCAGACCTGATCACGGTAGAAGATACCATCGAGTTCGGAACCATCCTGGCCCGGACCCGGTTCAACGGTGACGGCGTGATCACGGCCCTGACTACCGATGACGAAGCTCTGAAGGGATGGATTGCAGACATAATCCAATGCTTCGGGAGTGAAACTGACCGTAGCGGTGAACCGGGCGTCAATCGGGAAATGATCGAGCGCTTCGGCACTGAGACAGCTGCCTGGCTGGCCTGGTACGATGAACCGCTGGCCGGTCTGGCAACCAGGCTGCCGGATGAAGGACGCGAAGAAGCAATTCGACTCTGGCATCTGGTCAGGCCCAAGATAGAGGATTTTTTTCTGCGCTGCAGCATGGCATCATTCGACAGTCGCGCAGCTGTCGTAATGAACAGCTCAGATGAGAGCCTGGCGGCGCTGGCCCCGCGTAATCTTTCGGAAGCTGAAACCGACATAGCCCTGCTGCCACTGTCGGCGGTCACCACGCAGGGTGTTCTCGACCTGGAGCGTGGAATCAATCCGGCCTGGCGCACAATGATCGCACAGCTGCGTTCTTCAGTTATCGACCCACTATCGGGAAATGTGGCAATGCTGTCATCCTCGCAATGGGAAGAATTGAAGCAGGCTGTCCAGGCATACGAAACCTGGTGGAGCAACAGGGTGGAAACTACCGTAGCTAACCTGGGTATCGCCCGACTGCGGCAGTGGTCTGCCGAACAGCCAGTGACGGAGTTGCTGTCGCTGGTTGACCGGGATCTGGCTCTGCAGCCGGAATTCGATGCAATCGAACAGGTTGAGAGACTGACCCGCTATTGCCGCGATCTGCTGCCGCTTGCCAATAATTTTGTCGCGTTCCGGGATTTTTACACCGGTCGTGGCAAAGCCATATTTCAGGCTGGAACACTGTATCTGGACAGTCGAAGTTTCGAACTCTGCATTTCGGTAAAAGACGTTACCAAGCACGCCTTGCTGGCCAACCTGAGCCGGGTCTATCTGGTCTACTGCGATTGCGTGAGAAATGGAGGCACCGAAAAAATCACTATTGCCGCCGCCATCACCAACGGCGATTGCGACCATCTGCTGGTAGGACGTAATGGAGTCTTCTATGATCGCTCGGGATTGGATTGGGACGCCACGATTATCCGGATCATCGAACATCCGATCAGTATCCGCCAGGCATTCTGGGCACCCTACAAGCGAATAGCCAAATCGGTCGGGGAACAGTTGCAGAAGTTGGCCGCAGCACGCTCGAGAGCGGCCGAGGAAAAGGCCGCCACCAGCGTCATGCAGACCGGACAGAAAAAAGACGAAGCCAAACCGGCGCAGCAGGCATTCGATGTCGGCAAGTTCGCCGGAATCTTCGCGGCCATCGGACTGGCGCTGGGCGCAATTGCAACGGCAATAGTATCCATATTCACCGGTTTTTTCAAACTGCCATGGTGGCAGATGCCGCTGGTAATCATCGGCATCATCGCACTCATCTCCGGTTTCTCGGTGATCATGGCCTGGTTCAAACTGCGTCAGCGCAATCTGGGACGCCTGCTTGACGCCAATGGCTGGGCGGTCAACACACGCGCAAAAATCAATATCCCGTTCGGCGCATCACTGACCGGCCTGGCCCGCCTGCCGCAGGGAGCCGTACGCAAGCAGTCCGATCCCTACGAGGAGAAGAACAGTCACTGGAAAACCTGGATTTTTGTTGTGGTGGTGCTTGTTGCGATTGCAGTTGGCTGGAAGCTGGGCTTTATTTTTGTCAAATAATGCGGGTTGGCTTTAGAAACGGATTCGATCAGCGGGCATCCGGACGATTTTTCATGCCGGATGCCCCGAACTGCCAAACTAAGCCAGCGAGCTATCGCGGCAGGCAACGTTGTTTCTCTGCACCACCTTGATATCGCCGGATGTCATGTCATAGACCCAGCCGTGAACGGCCAGACTGCCTTTGTTCATCGCGTTGCGAACGAAGGGATATTCCTGCAGGTGCTCCAGTTGCAACCTTACGTTTTCCTCTACAATCAGATTCATGCGCTGTTCCGGCGGGATTGAAAAATAGAGTTCCAGGAGTTTGTCATCAACACGCTCCTTGGCTTTATAGGCGTTATTCAGCCAGATCGGAATGTAGCGGTCATCATCGTTTGCTTCATCAAGGGCCGCGATTCCGCCGCAACCGTAGTGACCGCAGACAATGATATCCGGAATCTGCAGGTGGTTGATTGAAAACTCCAGCACCGCGGAAAGATTCCAGTCGTTGGTGGCAACAATATTGCCCACGTTGCGGTGTACGAATATCTCGCCCGGCCTGGTCTGGGTAATCGTGTTGACCGGCACGCGGGAATCGGAACAACCGATCCAAAGCACCGTTGGACGCTGATGCTTTGCCAATTCGGCAAAATAGTCCCGCTCCTTGTCAAAGATCTCGGTTACAAATCTGCGATTGCCATCAAGGAGTGTACTGATCATATCCACCGCCCCGCAACTGTTCTATATATACACTACAAATCACTTTACAGTAAAACAAACTACGCTTCAATCAATTATTCCTCAACCGCATCAATGGCCCTGAGCCATAATTTTCTGGACGAAATTCTCACTCTCCCGTATTCTGTGCAATCGTAGCATAACCAAAATATCGAGAGGCAAGACAATGGCACAGGCAGAAAAAGGTAACACGGTAACAATCAATTTTACCGGAACGCTGGAAGACGGAACGGTATTCGATTCAACCCTGGAAGCAATGGAGTGTGACGACGAAGAGTGTTGTGAAGATGATTGCAATGATGACGAGTGTGGTTGCGGAAGCCACGACACCGGTCCGATGACTTTTGTTCTGGGAGAATCGGTCCTGTTCCCGAAGATTGACGAGGCGATTGTCGGAATGTCGCCCGGCGAGAAAAAGACTGTCAAGATAGCTGCAGCCGATGCATTCGGCGAATATGACAAGGAGCAGATTTTCACTGTTCCGCGCAGCGACCTTCCCGACGATCTGGTACCGGCTGTAGGTGACGAGCTGGTGTTGGCCAATGAAGATGACGAGGAAATCGGGGTGGTTGTGCTGGAGCTGACCGAAGACGAAGTGACCTTTGACGGCAATCACCCGCTGGCCGGCGAAGATGTGACGTTTGAGATCGAACTGGTAAGCATCGGGTAGTTCCCGGAGCAATCAACTACCGAAGAAACCGGAAAGGGCGGCCCATGGGTCGCCCTTTGTCGTTGAACAATTCAGAAAGTATACACGAATATTTATTTTTACAACAGTCTGGTAATCGCAACTACAAACAATTATAGTGTAATCAAGGTGGCGCCACCTGGAAACAGGACTGACGGGTGAAGGAGGTAGAGACAATCAGGTTTGTTTCTCACCAACAGTTTTTGAAACAGCAGGTATCCGGCTTGTAAAAAAGCCGAAATTGCCCTTGAAAAGGGAATCAAATAGACATGAAGCACCGAGGCCCGCGAAGTTTGCGGGCCTTTCATGTTAATGAACACAGCACATCCATAAAACTGGCTGCTTGACATATCTTGATTAAAACTGTTAAGGTCGAACCATCACAATTGTTGGAGCCGGATAGCACATTATCGCAAGCCCCGAAATTTCGGGGCTTTTTTCATGGTACAACACAGAAAGAAGGAGTTACATGGAGTTTCAAGCATTCAATTTTCACCCGGCAATCGCTGCCGGTATCAAGCAGGCCGGATATGTCACGCCTACCCCGATTCAGAGGGACGCCATACCCGCAGTCCTTCAGGGTCGCGATGTAATGGGACTGGCCCAGACAGGCACCGGCAAGACCGCCGCTTTTGCCCTGCCCATCCTGCAGCGCCTGAGCATTGGCACCAAAGGCCGGGTCAGAGCACTGGTAGTAGCGCCTACCCGGGAACTTGCCGAGCAGATTCACGAATCATTCGCGGCACTCGGACGCCAGACAGGCCTCAAGAGCGTAACCGTTTACGGCGGCGTCAATGTCAATCCGCAGATCCAGAAGCTCAAAAACGGAGTCGACGTGGTTGTGGCCTGTCCGGGACGGCTGCTTGACCACATCTCCCAAGGCACCATCGACCTGTCGCATTTAGAAGTGTTGGTACTTGATGAAGCGGACCAGATGTTCGACATGGGATTTCTTCCGGATATCCGCCGGATACTGAAACACGTGCCGGCCAAACGTCAGACCCTGCTTTTCTCGGCAACGATGCCGCCCGACATAAACAAGCTGGCCAGTGAGGTTCTAAGCGATCCGGTCACGGTAAAAGTCGGCAACACCGCGCCGCCTGTCACGGTATCGCATGCGATCTATCCGGTGGAACAACACCTGAAAACGGCGCTGCTCCTGGAACTGCTGCAGCACACGGATACGGAATCTGTTCTGATCTTCACGCGCACCAAGCATCGTGCCAAACGTCTGGGGGAACAACTGGAAAAGAGCGGTTACAAGGCAGCCTCCCTGCAGGGCAATCTGTCGCAGAACCGCCGCCAGGCCGCACTGGACGGTTTCCGCGACGGCACATACCAGATTCTGGTGGCGACCGACATCGCCGCCCGCGGTATCGACGTATCACAGATTTCGCACGTGATAAACTACGATATCCCCGATACTCCCGAGGCTTATGTCCACCGCATCGGACGAACCGGACGCGCTGCAAAGAGCGGTGACGCATTCACGATGGTATCCCGCGAGGACGAGACCATGGTTCGCACTATTGAAAAGAAGCTGGGCGCGCCACTGGAGCGGCGGACCTTGAAAGAATTCGATTACACCGTGCCGTCCCCGAAAAAAGACACCGAGTTCGCACGTCCTCCCCGTGAGCCGCGGCCACCACGAAAATCAGCCGATGCGAAGAAAGGTAGCGGCGCTTCAATCAATCCATTCAAGCCCGATCATCCGGGCAGCAAAGCGTCATCAGGAAGGCCTCAACAGGCAAGACCGGGCACAACATCCGGTAACGCCCCCAAGACTGTGTTCAACAGCTCCCGCCGTGGAAAATAGTCATGACGCAAAACTAAACAAGGCGGCCGGATGGCCGCCTTGTGGCTTTAAAAAACACTTGAAATCTCATGTTCAAGCCAGGTTGAAGTTATTCTGATACGCCATCAGCGTATTGATCATCAAGGCTGCAACCGTCATCCGTCCGACCCCTCCCGGCACCGGAGTTATCCAGGAACATTTCCTGCTGACCGCTTCGAAATCCACATCACCCACGATCTTGCCGTTTTCCAGCCGGTTGATACCGACATCGATCATCACCACGCCATCCTTGACCATATCCTCGGTCACAAAGCCGGGGATACCGACCGCCACCACGATGATATCCGCCCGCCTGGTTTCATCCAGCAGCAATTGCCGTGGCGTTTCTATATGGGTCAGCGTTACGGTGGCATTGCCGATCTCGAAATCGTTGGAAAGCATGATCGAAATCGGCTTGCCGACGATGTTTGATCTACCGATGACGACGCAATGCTTGGCCTTGACCGGAATTTCATAAAACTGCAGCAACTTGCAGATTCCATAGGCGGTGGCCGGCCTGAAAGCTTTCTGCCCCAGCGTCATACGCCCGAAGTTAGTGGGATGGAACCCGTCGATATCTTTGTCAGGAGAAATCGCGTTGATCACATGCTGCGGGTTGATATGTTTCGGAAGCGGCAATTGGACAATCACTCCGTCCGTAGCCGGGTCAGCATTTATCACGGCTATTCTGGAGAGAAGTTCCTGCTCGGTGACGGTCTCCGGAAAACGAAGCAGTTCGCTCTCGAATCCGGCACTGCTGCACGATTTGATTTTTGATTTCACATATGATTCGCTTGGAGCGTGTTCTCCGACAAGAATAACTGTCATGTGCGGTTTTCTCAAACCGGAGTTGACATAACCTGCCACCTTGCTTGAAATATCAGCGACAAGACTTTCTGCACAAACTTTTCCATCCAATAGCTTCATGTCAATTATTCCCTGCGCTACTCGCTGCGTTTGGTTATTTCTATCAGATGATACCCGAATTGTGTCTGAATAGGACCTATGACCTTGCCGACCTCGCCGGTGAATACGGCCTGATCGAATTCTTTGACCATCTGCCCGGGACCGAATTCTCCCAGGTTTCCTCCATCCCTGCCGGAAGGGCAGAGAGAGTTGTTTTTTGCACAGGCAGCAAAATCCTCGCCGGCTTCGATCTTTGACTTGAGTGCCTCACAGGCCTCTTTGCTATTAACCAATATGTGGCGGGCACTGGCTCTGACCATGTTAAAACCTCCTTAATCCTGTTGTATTCAAATCCTTCACACTGTTATCAGGCTCGTTTTGACACTATTATCAACAATAGTCAATACGTTCCGTAACCGTGGTGTCACCGGCGATAAACTGCATCGCTATAGTCGCCGGTCGGCATCAGCGTCCCGTGCGGGTCACGTACGTACATCCAGGCGGAATACTCCTGATTATCAACGATCACCGACACTTCCCGTCGCGTATAATAATGAGGATGACCCTCCATCTTATCCAGCTTCTCCAAAGTCTCGCCATCCACTGCATACAGCTCGCCCACAATCGGATAGCGGGCCTCACTGCTTATCACGTATGGATATCCCCCAGCGATATACATCGAGTAGTTGTCCCTGGTAGAACCGACACCATAGTAACGGGCATCCTTCAACATTTGATGATTTCCGTGAGATTGGCGGAGAGTGCCGTAAACAAAGATCAGATGTTGACTATCCATGAGTTTTATGACCTCGCCTGACGGGAATTGGGGCTGCAAACCATCATTAGCCATATTATTGTTAGCATGTATTTATCTGCAATACCAGTAGTATATGACTACCTCACCCGCCAGAGCAGTTTCAGGGGATCTATTGGAATGAGACAAAACCGTACCATTGACCGCACCGTACAAAATGATATCCGTGCATGCTGTTAAAAAGTGATCCAGGACTCAAACAACGTTGATAAACTGTTGTATTTGGTATAGTATTTCCACCGGAGCAACCGGACTTTCCTCATCACAACCCGATTATACCGTCAATTCGACAGCTTCAAAGCATACCGCTACGATACTGAAAGGAAAATATGATGGACTCTGAACTCACCCTCCAACTCAAGCAGGTTCTTTCATCACTTCAGCTGCTGCTTCCCAAACCGGCTGAAGCAATTGACTGGGAATCGTGTCACGCGGCCAACTGGCGCAAATATTCGTTTGCCGGCTATCTGGAAGCGGTTGAACAGGTTGAAAACGTCAGCCTCGATGACCTGCTCGGCATCGAAGAGCAGAAACGGGCTGTCGAAGAAAACACCCGCCAGTTCCTGGCGGGATATCCCGCCAACAACATTCTGTTGTGGGGCACGAGAGGCACCGGCAAATCATCCCTGATCAGGGCGATTCTGAACCGCTACGCCTCGGACGGACTCAGGATAGTACAGGTTGAAAAAAGTGACCTGGTCCACCTGCCCGATATAATGGATGCCATCAAACGCCTTCCTTACCGCTTCATAATTTTTTCCGACGATGTTTCATTCGAACCGGGAGAATCCAGCTACAAAATGCTGAAAAGCGCACTGGACGGAGCGGTATACGCCCTGCCCGACAATGTGCTGATCTATGTGACATCCAACCGGCGCCACCTGCTCCCCGAATATGAGAGCGATAATCGCGGCGCGATGATGGTCAACAACGAGATCCATCATGGCGAGGGGGTGGAGGAAAAGATTTCTCTTTCGGGACGCTTCGGATTATGGGTGGGTTTCCACCCCTTCAGCCTGGAACAGTATCTGAAAGTCACCAGACAATGGGCGGAAAAGCTCTCCGCAAAACAGCAGACAGATCTTCCCTGGACCGAGGATGCAAGGGAGCAGGCAATCCAGTGGTCATATATGAAGGGTGACGCCAGCGGCAGGATCGCATATCAGTTCGCCTGCCGATGGGTCGGCAAACAGATGCTCAGCAAAAAGAAACAGTGAAAAAGCAGTCTTAAACGTCATCTTTGCTACGTATACCGTCAACAACGTATACAATCTTGGCGCGGACAGAAGAGCTGTTTATACTTAATGAAGTCAAGAATGCCACCTGACATCCGGGGGACAGCTTCATGTGTAAAAAGCTTTTTATCGCCGCGACCGGTCAACACTGCGGAAAGACCACCATCAATCTTTCTCTGATGCACCTGGCGCTTCAGCGCTACGAAAGAGTCGGCTACATCAAGCCGCTGGGCCCCAAGTGCCAGGAGTTTAACGGTGTAATCGCCGATAAGGATGCTGTGCTTATGGCAAGGGTATTCGGCCAGGAGGACCGCATCGCGCTGATGTCGCCGTTGGTGCTGGGCAAGGGAGCCACCCGCCGGTTTCTGGATGGTGAACTGTACCGGGAATGGGCCGCTGAAAAGATTCTCTCCGCCTGCCGTGAACTGGAAGCGCAGTGCGACCTCCTGCTGATCGAAGGGGCCGGACATGGCGGTGTGGGATCCGTAGTCGGGCTGAACAATGCCGAAATGGCAAAGATGCTGGATGCTCCGGTGGTAATGGTTGCGGGGGGCGGAATCGGAAATGTGGTGGATTCGGTCCGGTTGAATCTGGCACTCTACGAACAGGAGGGCGTTTCAGTCCGCATGTTGCTGGTCAACAAGCTGATTGCAGAAAAGCGGCAATCGTCCCTGGCTTATCTGGAAAAATATTTTGGCCCCAAGGGAATCAAGGTGTGCGGCGCCTTCGACTTCTCACCGGTGCTGGCCAACCCCACCCTGCAGAATCTCTCCAGGCTGCTCGATCACCCACTGCAGGGAGACCTGAGCAAACGGCAGCGAATCATTCACAACATACATCTGGGCGCAGCCTCCTCCCAGAAGGTCATCGACCACCTGCAGGACTCGACCCTGCTGATTACCACCAGTTCTCGTGATGAGCTGCTGGTCACCCTGTCCTCGCTCTACAACATCCCGGCCTACCATCGCCAGATAGCCGGAATCGTAATTCCCGGTCACACCCCGGTTTCCGCGATAACCCAACGAATCATTGACGACAGCGGCATCCCCTATATCCGCATCGAACAGACCACCGCCGAGGTATTTACCGCGCTGACGGCCCATGTGTCCAAAATATGCGCCGAGGATACCGAGAAGATCTCGCTGGTAACCAGCCAGGCCGAACAGGTGATAGACTTTAACGCCATTGAACATATCATGTAACGACAGGGCCTGAATTCAATAGTGTGGTGGCGGCTCTTCCTGATCAGGGTCCCTTGACGCAGAAGGATTCATCATCAGAGACTGCTCCTTCAACAGTGCGACCTCGCGCCTCAGCATATCTATAAGCAACTCCTGTCTGCAGACAATCTCGTTCAACTCCTGCAGGGTCTTTTCCTGATGCATATACTTCAGTTCCAGTTCATCAATCCGTTCTTCCATCGACACCCTCCGTATCACTTTGTTTTTGCTCGCTAATAAAATGCCACAATCGAAGTAATAAATTTTTGTTTTTTTGTATATTGACTATTCATATCCAGCTTTTGTGTTACTATACAAACTATTAAAATTCAGCACGTTTATAATACAATCAAGAATTTCGAGATGTTATATCAAACCACCCGGAGGTATCAAGATGCGATTTTCAACCAGCATGGCAATGTTATTCCTGTCAATCACAGTCCCGCTCACATGCATGGCCGAAGACATCCGCGTAGGTGCCGGCGCAGCTCCGACCGAAAACATCCTCAAACCGATCAAGACACACTTTGAAAAAGCCACCGGACTTACCCTGGCAACATTTGCATCCGGCCCTAAAAACGCTTTTATCGATCTGGAAAAGGGAGCTCTGGATGCTGCCGCGGCAGGCCTTACTTTTGACGACTGGATGGCTCTGCTGAAAAAGGAGGGCGTTACTGTTGCGGACCCAAAAGCGTTTCAGAGCGTAGTAATCGGCAAGGACAAGGTCATAGTGCTGACACATAAGTCCAACCCGGTCAAGAATCTTTCCAAGGATCAGCTCAAAAGCATCTTCTCCGGCAAAACCACCAACTGGAAAGATGTTGGCGGCAATGACGCTCCGATACTGGTAGTCTGGGGCAAGCTCACCCAGGGGACCAACAGCATGTTCGTCAAGAACATGATGGACGGTGCCGAGCCGACAAAAGAAGTCCTGGAAGCAACCACTGCGGAAGACATTAAAAACTCGGTGGAAACCAATCCGGAAGCAATCGGCATCGGCCCGCTGTCACTGGCTGGACCGACACTCAACATCCCGGATACGCCTGAGCTCTCCCGCTCCATTACACTGATCACAAAGGGAACTCCAAAAGCCGGTGTCCAGAAACTGATCAACTTCATTGCAGGCGACGGGAATCAGTACGTAAAGAAGTAACCGGCCACTTCTGCTGCTTTTCTCTAATTCCGAATTACGGATAAATATCTCAACGGGAATTCGCATGAAAATCAAGACGAAACTAACCTTCAATATCATACTGGTAGTAGTCGCGGTCGGCATTGTAGTCGCAACAAGCATCTTCGGCATGAAATTCGTCAAAGACAAGCTTTCATATCTGACACAGAAAAGCACTCCCTACCAGATGCGAACGGTGGAGTTCCAGCGAGAGCTTCAAGGCGCCATTACCGATCTTGTCAAGGTCAATGCGGCACTCAATATGAACGAGTACAAGGGATTCAGGAGCGAAGCGGAGAAATCGCTTGGTACGGTCAAGTCCGCTCAACAGGCTCTGGAAGAGATGAGCAACAGCAAGCTCGGCACCTATGATGAGCTTTCCCAGATTGCACAGGAACTGTTCACCACCGATGAGACCAAGCTATCGTCCGCGGCAGCGGCATCCGAGGCCAAGAACAAGGTTTCCCAGCGTCTGAAGGAATCATCGGCCCGCTTGAAGGAGATGGATAAACGGGTGCGCAATCTGCAACTGAACCGTTCGGCAGCATTTTCAAGCGCACTGGATGAAACCGGCCGATTTTCCGGCCACCTGAGAAGCGTGGAAGAGCTGCGCAACCTGGTTAAAGATCTGCAACTGATCGCGATCACAGTACAAAACGCCCAGAAAGCCACTGCCGTGCTGATAGCCAAGGGAAAAGTCAATTCCGTTTTGAACCGCATCAGCAAAAATGAATTCAATTCAAACAACAAGACCATTTCCGCAGATGTAAAAACCGTGGCCGATAAGCTGGATGAGTATATAAAGCTTCAATCCGCTTCTCTGGCACAAAAGGATGATACGTCAAGAAGCAAAGCGGCTGAATCTGGTAAAGAACTGTCGGAAAAACTGAACGGCCTTTACCTGAACCTAGACCAGGAATCAACACTGGCAAGCGAAAAACTTGGAATCGAAACCGGCAAGCAAGGGGGGACTTTCACCCAGTCTAATATTGCCAACAGTATTTTGCTGGCCAATTCCGAACTGGTGGCGATGGGCATCATGGTTGAGGCTCACACAACCAAACTGTTTACCCTTGAATCTGTCGCCGAGGTGGACAAATCTGCCGCCGAAGCCCAGACTCTTTTCGGCAAGATCGCGGAACAGGCTAAATCGGTTGAAAAGTCCCTTAAAAAGCTTGGTGTGAAGGATGAAATCAAGATTCTGAACTCTTCGGTAGCCTCTCTCGGAAGCATTCGCAATGAGCTTTTCTCAGCCAACGGCATTGTGGATACACTGAAAAGACAACATGCCGCAAACGAACAGGCGGCAAAGCTGGGAGACAAGCTGCGAGCCATAGTCCTGAAACAGGCCGAGAAAGGCAAAGAGACCGTAACCGCAGCACGAAGCGAGCAGGAAAAGGCCATCGCCTCGGTCAACAGGATTGTGCAGACCAGCATTACACTGCTGATTTCCATCAGCATAGCCGCCATCATTATCGGCATCCTGTTCGGAATCTGGGTATTCAGGTCGGTTTCGCGCCCTCTGGGTGACCTGATCAACGTGACCAACAGCGTTGCCGGAGGCGATCTGCACACAGGCAACATCAAGCATTCCAACGATGAATTCGGGCAAGTCCAGACTTCCATGGAAAAGATGGTCCTCAACCTGCGCGATATGGCCGGCAAAATCACCGACTCCACCACCACGATCGCCAGCAGTTCCGAAGAGCTTTCCTCCACTGCAACCGAACTTGACCGCAACTCGCAGACACAGACCAGCCAGATAGAGCAGTCGGTCACAGCCATGACCGAGATGGTTCAAACCATCCAGGATGTTTCACAGAATGCATCCAACACCTCGGATGCAGCCGGCAAGATGAAAAGCATAGCCCTTGACGGCCAGAAAGCGCTGGACGACACCTCCAGGGAGCTGGTTTCGTTTGCCGAGATAGTACGTCAGTCGGCAGAGAAGATCGAGGCGCTCGGGGTAAAGTCGGAGGCTATCAACAACATTGTTGACATGATCAAGGATATTGCCGATCAGACCAATCTTCTGGCGCTGAATGCCTCGATCGAGGCGGCCCGCGCAGGCGAAATGGGGCGGGGCTTTGCAGTTGTGGCCGACAGCGTCCGGCAATTGGCGCATCGCACCATCGAATCGTCAACCGAAATCAGCCGCACCGTCAAGGAGATGCAGACAGAGGTCGCAGGGTCGGTAGCCTTCATGCAGAACGAGCGCAAAGCTATTGACAAAATTGTGGCCCACGTCGATGCCACCCAACGTTCGATGGGAGAGATCGTAACCTGCGTCGAACATGTCTTTGACATGATCCAGACAATTGCGACCTCAACTGAAGAGCAGTCTGCCACGGCAGAGGATGTCAACCGGAACATGGTTTCAATCAACGAAATCACCCGCCAGCTTTCCGCCTCGGTGGGAGACATAAAGGGAACGTCGGAAAGTTTTGCCCGGCTTGCATCGGAACTCAACCAGATGGTCAGCTGGTTCAGACTGTAAAATCAAATATGCCACAAATGGAGGGACCAAATGATCACCCGCATCACAACCATTGCAGCAGCGATATTGGCCATTTCAGTTTCCATCACAACAGCCGAAGAGATCAGGATTTCCGGCGGTTCTACGTCTATCACCACGGTCATCACCCCGGTCAAAGCCGCCTTTGAAAAAACCAGCGGCCACACCATCAACGCCGTAGCCGCAGGTTCCAAGGCGGCACTGCTCAAACTGGACGCCGGAGATGTTGAGGTAGCCACCGCTGCACATTCTCCGGAAGAACTGTTCGGAGTCATTGAAAAAGAAAAAATCCAGCTTAAAAATCGCGACAAACTGAAAATTGTCCAGCTTGCCGATGCCACCTCCTATGCTGTTATCGTCAACCCCGCCAATCCGGTTACAACACTTTCCAGGGAGCAGCTGAACGGAATTTTCACCAGCAAGATCAGCAACTGGAAGGATGTTGGCGGCAAGGACGCACCGATCCTGTGCATCATCAGCAATCTGAGCCCCGGCACCAACGAGCTCTTCAGCAAGACCTACATGGACGGCAAGAAGATTTCAGTTGAAGGCCTGGAGGCCTCCACCGCCGTTGACTTGCGCCAGAACGTGGCCAGCAATCCCGAGGCAATCGGCTTCCTGGTTGTATCTCTGGTTGATGCGAGCGTAAAGAGTGTTGTTACGCCAGCGATGAAATCCAAACCAATCATCCTGTTGACGGTCGGAACCCCTTCAACCAAGGTTCAGAATCTGATCGACTTCATCAAGGCTGAAGGACCAAAATACATCAAGCAGTAACGACTGGAGATGGTTGCATATTATTAATAAGGCTGGGGAAACCCGGCCTTTTTTGTTGCTAGGCTATACTGTCAGAAATAGATTAGTTGATCATTATCGGGCAGACATAACCTGATACCTCACCCCGGACAGGCCGGTTGAATTGAATTCCGATCCGGTTGAATAAGTTTTTTATAGTGGTAATATTTTAATACTAACAACCACAGACAAGAGATATCCGCGAGTCCAGCCAATATGCAGATGATTGGAGGGGTTGTCCTATGATAACGGAACAGATCCGGCGCAGCTTCACCATCTTTACCGCGTTAGCCATCCTTACTCTTCTCAATGTTACGGCAGCATTTACCGCACCGGCTGTCCCGGTTACCTTCAGCATCCTGCACACCAATGACTTCCACGGCCAGCTGGAAGCGGCCGGCAGCAACCCCGGCAGCGCACGTGTCGCCCAGGTGGTCAACGACATCCGCACCTCCGCAGGCGCCTCGAACGTACTCCTGGTCGATGCCGGTGATCAAATGCAGGGCAGCCTGCTTTCAAACCTGCAGAAGGGCGGACCGGTCATAGCGACTTATAATTCCATGGGCTACAACGTGGCCACCTTCGGAAACCATGAATTCGACTGGGGTCTGACAACCCTTTCGGCCCGTACGACCCAGGCCGCCTATCCCTACGTTACCGCCAATATCGTGAAAAATGATACCGGCAACTGCGCCACGGCAGGCTGGACGAAACCTGATTTTGCCGCCGCCCCCTATCAGGTTCTCACTGCCGGCATCGCTCCCAATACCGTCAAGGTGGCTTTCATCGGCGTTACCACTCCCGAAACACCAGCCATCGTTATTCAAAGCGCCACCGCCGGCCTCTGTTTCAAAGACCCGGTCGATTCCATCCTCCACTATTACGATGCCATGAAGAGCCAGGCGGACGTGATCGTGGTTCTGAGCCACCTCGGTTACTATGATGGCGGATACGGTTACGGCATACCGGTCTACGGGGACCAGACTCTGGCCAGCATGTTGAACAGCGCCGGCAAGCCTGCCAACCTGATTGTGGGAGGGCACAGCCACACAAACCTGACTGCAGCAACCGTGGTGGGGACTACAACCGTTGTACAGGCTTATTACAATGGGCGCACAGTAGGTCGCGCCGATGTGACCGTCGGGACCGATAGTTCGGTCGGCGTTGCGTGGTCGAGAACCACCGGCTTTACTGCCGGCGCAAAGGATCCAGTCATTGATGCGCTAGTCACAAGCTATGCCAGCGACCCAGCCTACCTGGCCCTGATCAACCAACCCATCGGTTACTCAGCCGTTGACCTGGCTCGAGATTACAACGGCGACAACATGATGGGCACATTCATCGATGATGCCATCTACAACTACCTTAACAGTGATGCCGAACCTGCTAACGATATCGACATGTTCTTCAACAACCCTGGCGGTCTCCGTACCGACTTGTGTTACAGTGGCGGCATCTGGGTGTCGACCGGATGCACCTCCGGTCTGCACGCACCAGCGCTGCTCACCTACAGCAACATGTATCAGGTCCTGCCCTTCGGCAACGCAACCGTCGTCGGCCGCATGAGCGGGGCTCAGATTCTGGAGTTGCTGCACCAGTCCGCCAGCCTGTTCAAGGGTGCCATCCAGCCGGCCGGCATCCGCTACTCGTTTTACTCCTATACTGACTCAAACCCCGGACCGCAGCCCTATGCCTGGGGCGCTTTTGATGTAACGGTCTACAACAAAGCCACCCATGTCTGGGAGACATTGGATCTGAAGAAAACCTACCGGGTCGGAACCAACGAGTTCCTGGCTCCGGCCGGCCAGGACGGTTTTACCCCATTCAAGTACATGACAGATATCACCTACTGGGGTGACATGCTCAATGCGGTCAATGCCCATGTCGCCGCCAATTACGGCACTACGGACAGTGCATACAGTGGCCCCGAAGGTGACGGCCTGCTTGACGGCCGGATCGTCCGGTACGGCACCAGCGCCGGCGGCAGCATCATCCCGCTGACAATCCTGCACCACAACGATTCCCACGGAAACCTGGCCAAGGGAACCTATGTCGGTTACACCCAGCTCGCAACCCTGATCAGGCAGGAACGACTGCACAACCCTGATCGTACACTGCTGCTCAGCGCCGGCGACAACATCCAGGGTGACCAGATGATGTACCATTTCAGGACCGCACCGAACGGTTTCGCCTCCGACGGTACGCCCCTCGCCCCGGAACTGCGGTTCAACCCGCTGATCAAAGCATTCAACAGCATGGGTTACGATGCCATGACACTGGGCAACCATGAGTTCAACTTCGGCAGGGAGGTATTCAGGAGTGTACTCGGCCAGGCCACCTTCCCGCTTCTGCATGCCAATGTCATCGATAATGGCGCCTACGGGCTGGCAGCAACCGGTCCATCAGGTGTCCAGTCATCCGTGACAAAGACCGTAGGTCCGGAGAACCTCAAGGTTTCCATACTCGGGATCGGCAACCACAGCATTCCAGGCTACGAACTCCCCAGCAACATTCCCGGCCTGACCTTCAGCAATCCGTTTGTCCGGGCCCAGGAACTCTCCAGTGCGCTACGTCCAACCAGCGACGTTGTCATCGCACTGACCCATATCGGTTTCGCAGAAAACAGCGCCAGCATGGAAGTAGACACGCTGGTGGACACAAACCTGGCCGGCACAGTTACCGGCCTGGATGCAATCATCGGCGGCCACAGTCACACCAACCCGGCGTACGCTTTGGCGCCGTACAAGTACCTGCCGGCCATCATCAGCGGTCCGGACGGAAAACCGGTCATCACCACGCAGGCATACCGCCACAACAACACCCTGGGAGAAGTGGTCCTGGGATTGCGCGCCAGAGTTGGCAGCAGCGGCTATGATGTCGTCAGCCAGACCGGACGTTATCTGACCGTATCTTCAAGCACGCCTGAGGATGCTGCGGTCAAGGCGATTATCGATCCTTTCGTAACCGCGCTTACTGACTACAACAACAAGGTCATCGGCGCTACCACTGCCCCCATCGACTCTCTTCAGGGCTTCACCCAGGAAACCGGCGGCGCAAATCTTCAGGCCGATGCAGCCATGTACGAATTGAAGTTCCTGCAGGGCATCCCGGTTGACCTGCACCTCTCCGGGGCCATGACCAACAAGGAGATTGCATCCGCTGCAACCACGGCAAGTCCAGTCACCCTGAAAATTTCGGATTTGTACTCCTTCATGCCTTATGAGAACTCGCTGGTGGTCATCAGGATGAACGGCCCTCAGATCAAATCCATTCTTGAGCGCGGTTACCGCAACTACTATTACTACAAGTATGTGGCAGGCTACGGCGGCTATTCCTATTACACCACCTGCATGCTTGATACGGACGCCTCCGGCAGGATCATCTACGATGACCGCTATCCAGTCCTGCCGAATGGCCACAACGTTGTATCGTTAACCATCAACGGAACGCCCGTCGACTTCGAAGATGCCTCCAGGTATTACAATATCTCGACCATCAACTATCTGGCCACAGGTTCCTGCAATTTCAACGATGCCGGCACAACGCTCTGGCCGCTCGGCCAGATCGTGCATGACAGGCAGCAGTACGTTCGCGATGCGGTTATCAACTATATCGGCCTCAAGGGCACTGTCAGTCCGGCCGTCGAAGGTCGCCTCACCTTCACGACCTACCATGTCATTTCAGGAACACTGGGAGCGGCCGGCGCTGGCGGAACAGTAACCTACACCGGCGGCTCGACCATAGCCGACGCAGTCACCGGCGCCTATTCCTTCCAGGTACAAAGCGGCTGGAGCGGCACGGCGGCGGCAACGAAACCGGGGATTATTTTCGGGCCGGCCAGCAGAAGTTATACAAATGTGACCACGGACATGACCGGACAGGACTACACGGTCCTCCCTCCGACCGTCAGCGGTGTTTCCCCGTCGAGCGGCCCGACCACCGGCGGAACATTGGTAATAATCACCGGCACTAACTTTACCGGCGCCACTGCTGTAAAATTCGGACCTGACTGGGCCAACGGCTTTACAGTTCACTCCCCCACCCTGACCAGCGCTATTTCGCCAGCCGGCATTGCCGGGATGATCGCAGATGTTACAGTCACGACGCCGGCCGGAACCAGCCTGGTCAACCCGGCCGACGAATTCATCTACCTGCAGCCGATTGTGGCCAAGAACATCACAACCGACACCTTCTACACAAGTCTGGCCACGGCTATTTCAGCCGCCCTGGCCGGCGCTGAAATCCGGATGCTGGATACATGGCTGGATGGCGATTTCATTCTGGATAAGGGCATGACTCTGAACGGAGGGTGGAACCTCAGCTTCCAGAGCAACGGTGATCAGCCGACCTCGCTGAAGGGAAGCCTGACTGTAAGGGGGGGCAACTCGACTGTCAAGACCGTGCAGGTAAAGGGACAGCTCCTGCTGCAGACCGGGAGCCTGCTGGTCAACGATGTAACTATACTGCCATAGTCATCAGCGAACAGAAAATATATCCCTGGACCGGGCAGAGACTTACCTGACAGGCCATCCAAGTTCAAAACCGGGCGGGTGGAAGTTCTCCCTGGTGCGGTTGTAGTAGCCGAACTGCAGGCGCGGATACTCCTTCTTCAACCGTTCCAGAAGCCGGTACATGCCGATCCCCCTCTCCGTCACCCCCATCTCGCGGTTGTAATACTCCGGATCGATCGACAGGTTGCGCATCTGGATCATGTCGATGCCGGTTTCACCCACAAATCGCAGCAACGCCTCAACCTCTTGCGGGGCATCACTGACACCCGGCGACACCAGATAGTTGATCATCGTGAAGCGCCCGGCCTGTTTGGCAATGTTCACCGAGCGCAAGACATCGGTGAAGCGGTATCCCTTGGGACGGTAATAGCGGTTGTAAACATCCTCACGGACCGAATTCATCGAAAAACGGAACGAGTCCATGCCGGCATCACACAAAAGCGAGATCCTGTCAGGAATGGAACCGTTGGAATTGAAATTGACCGTTCCGCGCGAAGTGGCCTTTTTCATACGGCGGGTAGCCTCGGCGATAGTGTCGGCCTGGAGGATCGGGTCTCCTTCGCACCCCTGGCCGTAGGAAACTATGGCCTGCTCGGCCTGTTCCAGGTGCGGCACCGCAATTTCGCACAACTCTTCGGGTGTCGGAACAAAGCTGATCCGCTCGTGATTGGAGGGGCAGCACTCCGACTCCTGCAGCGAGATGCATCCCAGGCAGGCCGAGTTGCATACCGGCGAAGTCGGTAACGGCGCCTCCCAGCGGCGGTAGAAGAGATTCTTGGCGGCGAAACAGTGATAATCCACCGCGCAGCGGGAGAGCTGTTCCAGCAGGCGATTATCCGGCATCTCCTTCAGCATCTTGCGCACCAGAGGATCCAGTGTACGGTCATCGTAATTGACCGGGTTCCAGTTACTGTTGCCGTCCACCTTGCTGGCGGCCACTACAAAACAGTCGCGCTCCTCGTCCCAGCCCACGGCGGTGTAGGACCAGAGCGGCAGCAAAGAAGCCTTGCCGGAATAGTCGCAGGCCGGCAGCAGCGTGCGCATGTAACCGGGCGCCATGAAAGCCGAAACCGCCTGGACGCGCTGACTGCGCCTCCCTTCCCGGACCGTATCTACCGTGACGAAGCCCTTCCTGCGTTGATCCCAGGCGATCGGCGGCATTGCCGGCATCGTAAACAGCCGGCTGTCCTCGGGAAGCGGGATCAGCTCGATCTCCTCCGGCAATAGCGGTACGGTGCCGTTCATACCGGCCATGCATAGTTCCGGGTGATCGAAAATGTTTCCGGTGGAATCGGCATAAATCATTTTAGGCATGCGACGCGACATATTAATCTCCCGTATCAATTCTGGTCACTCTAACCCCTAATGCCGTATTTTTCAATTACAAGCATCATTTTCACACAAACAATCAGCCAGCACAGGCTACACAACCACAAACTGCAAAACTATAAGAACTAAAAAAGGGGACGACCGAAGCCGTCCCCTTGATTTACAACATTTCAGCTTTTTCAGTGATCGATAGCCTTGGCCATACCGAGGCCTGTGTTCTGACGGACGTAGATTTCGTCGAACATCTCTTCCGATCTCCTGCTCGGGAACATCAGCGTGCCGAGGATGGCGGCGATGAAGCCCAGCGGGATCGAGATGATGCCGGGGTTCTTCAGTTTCAGGATCGGCTTGTCAAGACCCATGATAGATTTGCCGTCCTTGTTCTTCTCGTAGTCAGCCTTGGCGGTTGCCAATGCCTTGGCGTCCTTCTCCTCCAGGGTAGCTCCCGGAGGCAGTTCAGCCTGTTTCTTCTCCATGGCGGTGATAATCTTCTGGGCGCCGGCAGCCACAACTTTCGGGTAGGTCATGTTGGGCGATACCATAACCAGGCCGATCGAGGCGACCGTGCCGACCACCAGGCCGGAGATGACGCCGGCGGTGTTGAATTTACGCCAGAACAGCGACAGGAATACGACCGGCAGGTTGCCGGAGGAGGCCACGGCGAAGGCCAGTGCCACCAGATGGGCAACGTTGGCTTTCTCGGCCATCAGGCCGATGACGATACCGGTTGCGCCAACCACCAGCGAGGTGATGCGGGCAGCCATGACCTGCTCGTGCTGGTCGGCGTGGCCGTCCTTGATCACGTTAACATAGATGTCGTGGGCGATGGCGGCCGAAGCGGCCAGAACCAGACCGGATACAACCGCCAGGATCGTGGCGAAGGCAACCGAGCAGAGGAAGGCCAGGAAGATGTCGCCCAGAATCGGGGCTATTTCGGCGCCCATGGTCTGTGCCAGAAGCAGGGTGGCCATGTTGCCCCCCTTGTCCACCTGCATGATGCCCTGCGGAGTAAGGTTGACGGCTGCGCCGAAGCCGAGCAGCGTGGTCAGTACGTAGAAGCCGCCGATGATGAACATGGCGATGATAACAGATTTACGGGCGGCCTGGGCGGTCGGAACCGTGAAGAAACGCATCAGGATGTGCGGCATGCCGGCGGTGCCCAGAACCAGGGCCATACCGAGCGAGATCTGGTCCAGCGGGTTCTTCAGGAACAGTCCCGGCTCAAGGAAACGCTGGCCGGCTTCTGTGCCGGTAAGAACGACACCATCTTTGAGCACCATCTTGGAAACGTGGTCCTGGATTTCAGGGCTGTTGACGATGGAAGTGAAGAAGCCGATCGGGTTGAAGCCGGCTTTCATCAGTACCAGGAACGAGAGCAGGAAGGCGCCCGACATCAGAAGGCCGGCCTTGATGATCTGGACCCAGGTGG
>JAWDJY010000039.1:0-43330 GCA_032469775.1 Geobacteraceae bacterium
CCCGCCTGCATCGCGGTCCCCAGGATCAGCCGCCAGTTGGTAAGGGCCTTGATTACGGTATCCAGTATCTGGCGGAAGCCCATGGCCGAAATATCGCCGGTACTCCTCATCCCCTGTGTCAGAAAGATATCGCCGACTGCACCGGCCGTTATCGCAAACAGCATGACGATCAACGTCTTCAGCATTTCACATCTCCACGGTAATTTTGCACGGTAATCTTCAACTGCTTCAGCTTTTCCCTGACCGCCGGGCTGTTGATAGCGGCCAGCTCCTCTTCGTGCCGGTAATCCGGCATGCGGCGGGTTATTTCGGCGTCCGGCAGGATTCCCGGATGGAAGTAGATCTCAGTCAACCCGTCCTGCAGGTCGTTGATGATGTTGAGGATATAGGCTTCGGTCATGCGTCCGGAGTTCAATACTCCCTTGACTTCGACGGCGTAGCGGGCGTTCAGCTTATCGAGCACGGGCAGTGCATTGTTTGCCAGAGAGCCGAAGATGACCCGCTCGACGGTCTTGCCCACCCGCCTCTCCTTGTCGAAGCGGAGGTTATGGCCCAGCCGCTCCCGCGAAAGGCGGAAGCTGGAGATGCCGTAGCGCGGCATCAGTCCGGCCAGAATCGAAAAGATGGTCGGGTGCAGGTGGATGTTGAGATGACCATCAATATGGGTCAGCGGGATTCCTGCATCAAGCACCCGCACGATCTGGGCCTCGATCTCCCGTTTCAGCTGGCAGAACAGGCCGCGATCAAAGAAGTAGCGCATGCCGGCCGCCACCGGGTTATCGGTGAAATTGCCGTCACGATCGACCAGTCCGGGGATACTGTCTGGCGGCAACACCCCACGCCCCTGCACCAGCGTCAGATGCAGGCCGACCTGCAGGCCTGGATTGCGCCGGGAGATTTCGACCGCTTCGTCAAAGGAGGCTGCACCCGGCATGATCGAGGCGCAGGTCAGCAGGCCGTCCCGCCAGGCCTTTTCCACCGCGCGGTTGACGCCCGTGGAAAGGCCGAAATCGTCGGATGTGATTACAAGCTGTTTCAATTCCAGGCGTCCATGTTCAGTGAGGCCTCAGACATGGTCAGATGCGGCGGCGAAGAATGAGGAATGCGGCGTACCACGCGGTGCGCCGCAGGGACGAGTGACGAAGGCAACGCCGCAGATGGCCGTGTATCAGGGTTCACAGGATTCCTTGCGCTTGCGCATGTACTGCAGATACTGTTTCCCTTCCTTGAGCAGTTTCTTCCGCTCTTCGGAATTGACGATCATCCTGCCGATGCTGCGGGCGATGTATTTGGGGCGGAAGTAGAACTTGTTGTAGAACTCCTCCACCGAATTGAATATCTCGGTGTTGGACAGGTTCGGGTAGTTGATCACGCATTTCTGGTGGCCGGTGTCATCAATGAAATTGTCCGACGAGATCCAGCCGTTCTGCTTGCAGAGATCGTAGAACTCGGTGCCCGGGTAGGGCGAAGCCAGCGAGGCCTGGATCGAATTCAGGTCCATGTCCTTCGCAAATCTGATCGTCTCCTGGATGGTTTCCCTGGTTTCTCCCGGCAATCCCATGATGAAGGCACCATGGATCGAAAGCCCCAGTTTCTTGCAGTTCCTGCTGAACTCGATTGCCTGCTCCTTGGTGACCCCCTTCTTGATGTTCTTGAGGATCTGGGCGTTGCCGCTCTCGAAACCGACCACCACGTGGCGCAGGCCGGCCTCGCGCATCACCCGCAGGGTCTCGTAATCCGTATTGGCCCGGGCGTTGATCGTCCAGGAGATGTTGAGCGGCTTGATCAGGCGCGCCACCTCCTGGGCATGCTGGCGGTTGGCGGTGAAGGTGTCGTCGTCAAAAGAGAGTTCGCGCATCTCCGGGATATTTTCGGTGATCCACTTGATCTCTTCATAGACATTCTGTGGTGAACGGACCCGCATGCGCTGACCGGAAAAGGTCTGCGGCCAGAGACAGTAGATGCACTTGGAGGGGCAGCCGCGACTGGAGTAGATCGAGACGTAGGGGCTCTTGAAGTGCGGGATCACATATTCGGAAATCGGCAGGTCACGCTTGTAGATCGGCGCGACAAACGGAAGCGCATCCAGGTCTTCGATCAGCGGCCTGTCGGCAGTATGGACCGCTTTCCCGTCCCGCATGAAGCTGATACCGTCAACCTTTTCCCAGTCCCGCCCTTCGCACAACTCCTTGGTGGAATAATCGAATTCGCCGCGGCAGACGATATCGATAGCTCCCTTGCCGGCCCGCAATGATTCCTCAGGCAGGATCGTCACGTGCGGTCCGGTCAGGACGGTGACGATCTCAGGCTTGACGGCCTTGATGCGCCGGGCGGTCTCGATATCGATCATCAGGGTCGGGGTGGAGGTGTACATCACCACCATGTCAAAATCCTTGGCGATTTCCAGGCACTTCTCAAGGTCGAACTTCTGTACCGGAGCATCCACCACGCGGCTGCCTTCGATCATAGCGGCCGGAAAACAGAGCCAGGTCGGATACCAGAAAGAGGTCACCTCGCGGGAAGCCTGATAGCGCGCGCCGGCGCCGCCGTCAAAATCCTCGAAAGTGGGGGGATTCAAAAAAAGCGGTTTCATTACTACTCCTTATCTGCGTAAAAAAGGAAACAGGGTAGCAGGTATCCTGCCGAAAAGTCAAGGTTTAGACAGCAAGCCACCCAACAAAAAACGGGGTATCCGAACCGGATACCCCGCGGCAGAACCGTTGAGCAAAGCTGCAAACTTATTTCTTTACCTGCCTGGCGATGATCAGATCCTTGACCTGCTCGTAGACCGGTCCGGGCAGTACCTTGCGCGACTTGAGCTGGGCCTTGTTGGCATAGGGCCGGCCGGCGATGATCTTGGAGGCGTAGGCGTCGCCGATTCCGGGAACCGATTTCAGTTCGGCATCGGTGGCTGTGTTGATATCCACTAGCTTGGCCTTGGCAGCGTCCTTGGCTCCGGCGGCGGTAGCCTTCGCATCGGTTGCTGCTGACTTGGCGCCTGCTTTTGTGTCTGCCACGGCCCCCTTGGCGGCAGCGGCCGAACCTTTGGCACTTTCCTTGGCCGCCGTCGCGGTAGCCTTGGTCTTGTCCCCGGCGCTCTTGGCGGCCCCGGCTGCATCGGGGGCGGTCACCTTGACTTCTACGGCAGAGGCAAGACCGGCGGACAGCATCAGCGTTGCGGCGACCATCATTATTTTTGCGAAAAAGTTTTTCATTGCACCCCTCCTCTTTAGTTGGTTACCGATTAATATCAATCCGTGAGTACAATTGTCAACCGTGTTGGCAAAAAGCAATCGCAGGGAGAAGGCGCTATTACCGCAATCCTAACGACCGATCAGTTGTTCGGCCAGATTTGCAGCCAGCTTGCCGTTGTCCTGGTCCAGGTAGCGATTCTGGAATATGGCGTCATCGCCGAAAACTACAAAATTTCCAGAACCAAAGGATCCGGCTATGACGACTTCGAACGGTCCCAGCGCATCGCCCTTTGTGAGAACCCTGTTGCCGTCCAGGTCGACCCAGGAACCGGCGGAGGTAAGTGCGATCGCAGCCCCTTCTCTGCCAGCCTTGAGCGCCCAACCGCCGTAGATCGAGAAACCGTCGATACCGGAAAAGAGCTGGTGGGGAGTCAATTCCACGACACGGAAATTAATATCCTTGTCGATCACATTTGAGCGTTCGTGCAGGACAGCGTTGGAATGATCTATATCCAGGCGTTCCAGCAGTCCGGCCAACGGCTGGCCGATATGCAGCATCACCGCCAGATGCCCGCCCCGTTCGACAAAACGGGCCACCGCCTCAACCTCTTCGGCCTGCAGTTGTGTGAACGGACCCGAAATCACCAGGGCGGTAGCATCCAGGAGCGTATTGTCGTTCAAAGCCCCGGTGGTCGCGACAACCTCGCCCCCTTTGCCTCGAATGATATCCGCCAGACCGGACAGCTGCAGTTCACCCTTTTCACCGATCAGGAACTGCTGATTGTGACCCTGATCGAAAACAACTTTTGGTAATGATTCATCGGCTGAAACAAGGCTGACACAGAGTAATACGACAGATAAGACACAGAAACTGATCCACGTTTTATTCATTGCAAAATTCCTCCACCAAACAAGATCGATTTTGTCTTTTATAAATCATCACCGGCATAAAATGCAAGAAATTCTTTTCCAACTGCACCCGGTTGTGATAGGTAAACGGTAGATTCTTACCGGCGTTTGTATTCCGCCGATTTTTATGTCAAAGGAGCATGATAATGAGCAGCAGGAAACCTGAACTGACCTTCAAGTATGTTTTCAACTACGGCTACAACCCGTCCTACGTCAACGGCGCCCAGGGCGGTTTTTCTCCGCGCGGCGAGATGGTAATCAATTTCTACCTTGAGCGTCAGCCATTACCGGATGCGATCACCCACGAGATAACCGCCGAAGGGGCCATCGGCCGCGAAATAGCGGTTGAACCGAAGGACCTTGCCAACAGCATGGTGCGCTTCATCGATACCGGCGTCGTCATGAGCTACGAGAACGCCAAGGTGTTCCACGCCTGGATGGGAGACAAGCTGCGCGAGATTGAAGAGATGCAGAAAGCCCGCGCTGCCTTTGAAGAGACCCAGAACGGCGGACAGGCATAAGCTGTCGTGATACAGGGGCCGGGAAATGCTTGAAAGAAATGTCACCATCACAGCCGCTTTCCTGGCCCTTGCACTCCTGTCTCTGTTCGGGACAGGTGATTCAGCCGCATTCCCGATTCCGGAACGGCTGGAGTTCGAGATCTCCTACAGCGGCATTCCGGCCGGCCATGCGGTGCAGGAGGTCAGACAGGCCGGCGACGAGGTTCTGATCGTCTCCACGGCAAAGTCGGCCGACTGGCTCAAGTTCTTTTTCCCGGTGGACGACCGCATCGAATCGACCCTGGTTTCCGGCGCGCCGCCCCACCACATAGGAGTTCCCCGCCTGTACCGCGAACGGATCAGGGAGGGATGGACCCGTTTCCAGAAAGATGCGGTATTTGACCGCAAGAACCTGGAAGTCACCACCAAAGACTTCCTGAAGAAAAGCGAAACCACCGCAAAAATCACCGACAAAACCTACGACACCCTGTCCAGTTTTTTCTATTTCCGCTCCATCCCGCTTCAGGTCGGCACGTCGCATTTCATCGAAATCTTCGACTGCAAGAAACTCTGGAACACCGAAGTCCAGGTATTGCGGCGCGAAGAGCTGGTAACCCCTCTGGGGAGGTTCAAGACGGTCGTGATCAAGCCGGTCTTGAAGTTCGAAGGAATCTTTGCCCGTACCGGCGACATGTTCATCTGGCTCACCGATGACGAGCGCCGAATTCCGGTGCAGATGAAATCGAAGGTCAGGATCGGCAGCATCACGGCCACGTTGACCGGCGGCAGCTACTGGCCTGACAAGAAATGAAACGCTCCTCCATCCCCCTGCACATGAGTTCCACTTACATTCCGGCCGCAAGCGCCTTCCGCACAGCCAGACGCTGGGAAGACTGAACTGTTATGCCGGTAGAATTACTGCTGCCGGTGCTGTTCGCGGCCGCCTTTGTAGCCGGCCTGATCGATTCGATCGCCGGCGGCGGCGGCCTGATAACGGTGCCGGTGCTGATGGGGATCGGCCTCCCCCCCCAGGTGGCGCTGGGGACCAACAAACTCCAGGCCTCCTTCGGTTCCGGCAGTGCCATGCTGCACTTTGTCCGGGCAGGGACCGTCCGATTGAGCGACTGCCGGAGCGGCATCCTCTGGACGACAATCGGCGCGGCGCTTGGGGTGGCGACAGTTCAACTGCTGGACGCGACTCTTCTCAAGCAGCTGATTCCCTGGCTCCTGGCGGCAATCGCGATCTACACGCTGCTCTCGCCCAGCCTGGGAGCTGAAGACTGCCACGCCCGCATGAAAAACGGGCCGTTTTACCTGCTTTTCGGACTGGCGATCGGCTTTTATGACGGTTTCTTCGGCCCCGGTACCGGCTCGTTCTGGACCATGGCGTTGATGATGATGCTGGGCTGTTCGATGTTGCGGGCCACTGCCACGACAAAAGTAATGAACTTCACCAGCAACTTTGTGGCGCTGGTCTTCTTTCTTTCGGCCGGGCAGGTGCGCTTCACGGAAGGGGTTGTAATGGGGATCGGACAGTTCCTGGGGGCCAGGGTCGGATCAAGGCTGGTCATCAAGCGCGGCACGGCCTTCATCAGGCCGGTCTTCATCACGATGGTACTGGCGCTGGTGGCGCGACTGATCTACCAGAACTTCAAATAAGACCCTACCCTCCCGAAAGATATTCCCCCAGCACACCGCGCGAATGTTCATCGTCGTGGCAATGCACGCACAAGTTTTCCCAGTTGGAGCCATCGGGGGGGTTATTGTGGTGGTTGCCGTCCTTGTGATGGACGGTGAGCAGGTTCAGGCTGGCGGCATCGAACTCCCGGCCGCATTTGGCGCAGACCGGGCCATGGATTTTCAGGGATTTGCTGCGATAGTTGCTGTTCCCCTCCGCCTCGCCGCGCATCTTCTTCACCAGGGCCGCGGCAGCATCCGGGCTGGGAAGGGTGACTGTTCTCGGACCTCGTGATCTCATCCTATTCTCCCAGCCTGAAAACGCGGATCTGGTTGGTTGTGTTGCGGGCGGCGACCGGCGCTCCCATGGTCATTACCACCATGTCCCCCAGGTGGAAACCGTTTGCCAGCAGCAACCGGCCGGCCTCGGCCACCATCTCGTCGGTATTGCTCTGCATCTGCATCAGCAGGGAATTGATTCCCCAATAGAGCGACAGTTTCCGGCGGACACCCTCATCTGGCGTTATGGCAATGATCGGGGCGACCGGCCGGCAGCCGGACATCAGCGCTGCCGTATGCCCGCTTTCGGTCATGGCCACGATCGCCTTTGCGCCGAGGGACTCGGCCGCTTCGGCGGAAGCCCGGGCAATGGCTGTATCGATCTCGCCCCCCTCGGGGTTGAGGTGATGAGAATTGTGCACTGTTGAACGTTCAATGGTCATGGCGATCTTGGCCATGGTCGAAACCGTCTCCAACGGATAGTACCCGACCGCTGTCTCTCCGGAAAGCATCACCGCATCGGTCCCGTCCAGTATCGCATTGGCAACGTCGGAGGCTTCGGCCCTTGTCGGCCGGCAGTTGTCGGTCATGGACTCCAGCATCTGGGTCGCGGTAATCACCGGTTTGCCGGCCTGGTTACAGGCCCTGATCATTCTCTTCTGGATCAATGGAAGTTGTTCAGGTTCCATCTCCACTCCCAGATCCCCCCGAGCCACCATCAGAGCATCGGCAACGTCGATTATGTCTTCCAGATTTTCAACCGCCTCCGGTTTCTCGATCTTGGCGATCACCGGAATTTCGCTGTTCAGCCGGGCCAGTTCGACCTTGATATTCATGATATCGCCGCTGGTGCGGACGAAGGAAAGCGCAACCCAGTCCACGCCGGCTCCAACGCAGAAGCGGAGATCATCCAGGTCCTTTTCGGTCAGTGACGGAGCAGACACATTGACCTGGGGAAGATTGATCCCCTTCTTGTCCCTGAGCACCCCACCCTTGACCACCAGACAGCGGACCCTGTCCGCAGATGTATCGATTACCTTCAACTCCATGCGGCCGTCATCCAGCAGAATCCTCGATCCCGGCTGAACATCGCGCACCAGCCCCTCGTAAATTGTCGGGATAACACCTGGGTTGAGCTGTGTTTCAGCGACCTCTATACCGACTTCGGCTCCGTCCGTCAGTTGCATGCTACCGTTGATCAGCATGCCGGCACGAATCTTAGGTCCCTGCAGATCGGCGATAACCCCGACCGGCACATTGCAGGAAACCGCGGCGGTCCTGATTGCCTGCAGGGCGGCAAGCTTCTCGTCATGGGTACCATGGGAAAAATTGAGCCTGAAAAGGTCAACACCTGCCGCGATAAGTTTTTCAGCCATTCCGGGGATTGCGCACGATGGTCCCCATGTGGCCACGATCCTGGTCCGCTTGATTTCGCGCATGTAGTCAATCATCGCCAATCTCCTTGCCTGTTATCGCCAACTGCCGGCGAAAACCTTCGTCAGAAGGGCGTTTATACTATTAAGATTAATGTGCCCCGCCTGGAATGACGGGAGGCATGTCTGTATGGCGCTGTTCTGAAAGCGTTCACCCCGGTTTGCGAACGTCAGCCACCATTTTGTCCACCAGCACCCAGTCGCGTTTGAAGTCCAGGTGACTGCCGCCGTTTTTCTGAAGAGACTCGCCCACCAGGCGGTTGATGCGTTCCTGGTCCGACTTGAGGATCTGGATGAAGCGGAATCCGCATCGCAGCGCCTCGGGCTGGCGGTCTTCCCAGACGGTTTCAGCCAGCGCGCAGATCGGCAGGCCTTCATCAGGAGCAACAAAAAACATCGACAGCGGCGTCAGCCGGGTGGCCGCTGCAAACGTCAACCCGATCCCGCCTGCGCTGAGGCTGACCACGCTTTCCTGCAGGACCAGTCCCGGCGGCAGGCCGTTGCTGCCCATATGGGCCATGACCCGTTTCCACTCCTTCTTGAAAGAAGCCAGAGAGACATTTCCGCAGCGCTGAAAAGTTTTAACAGGCAGCTCGACACGCGGGACACTCCGGCGCTGGAACATCTCCAAGGTGCCGTGCATGCGAAATTGCAGGACATTGCCGCCGGTGATACCGGTCAGATCGGCCAGCACCTGTATTCCGCTCCCCAAGGCCTCGGTGGTCAGCTTGTAGGTTGACTTTCCTACCTCGTAATCATGCGTACCGCTTCCGCCATAGGTGACCATCAGCTCAAGCGAATCCGAGTTGCCGGAAACCACGACTCCGCTGAAAGACTCGTAAACCTCGCTGTCTCGCTCCTCTGACATATTGACCATGCAGACTTTCTGTCTCAGGCCGAAGTAGCGGCTATAATCACTTGTGTGGGGTTGACTGGACATTTCAGGGACCATCTTGCAAACGTTGACTGGCCGGTACAGTTAACAGCTATCGGCTTCGATTGGATCAAGACCGGTATCTTAACTCAATTCGTATGCAAATACCAGATGGTCGATATATTTTCATGAAACTGGCAAAAGCACCGTCACCCGTTCAGCAGCTTCACCGTGGCCCGGCCATCGGCGTAATAATCGATGATGTTGAGGCAGCCGTAACTCTGTTCGATATTGAACATCGCCGACAAGGGGGCCCCGATCGCATTCAGCAGCACGATGCGGTTGACCCCGCCATGTCCCACCACCAGGATCTCCTGTCCTGAGTGGCGGGCGACTATTTCCCCGATCACCGGCATCAGCCGCGCCTCCACGTCCAGAGGGTTCTCCCCCTGCGGTATCCGGTAGTTGACCAGGTCTGCCAGCCGCGCCTGCCACTCTTCCGGCCATCTAGACTGGATTTCCTGCCAGGTCATCCCCTCCCAGACTCCGACGTTCAGCTCGCGCAGTTCGCGGCGCCTGACCGGCTCGATACCGAACTGGCCGCAGATGATCTCGGCCCCGATGGCGCAGCGTGACAGGTCGCTGCTATAGCAGGCCGAGATTTTCGTTTCCGCCAGGCGTTCCTTCATCAGGTGATACTGTTCCACCCCCAGGTCGGTCAGGGCAACATCGGTCTGGCCGTTGTAGCGGGCCTGGTCAAAACCGGCCACCTGGCCATGGCGGATCAGATAAATACGTGTATGTGGCGTCATGGATCTTCTCCGTAGCATGATTTATATCTTGTCTCCTCTCAGGTCTCCGGCGAACAGCTTGCCGGCGCCGCGCGAGGCGCAGAAATCGCCGCACATGGTGCAGGTGGCCTCGTCCTCCGGCGTACGGCTGGCACGTATGGCCCGGGCATCCTCCGGGTAGAGCGCCAACTGGAACTGTTTCTCCCAATCCAGGTCGCGGCGGGCCTTGGACATCTCCTTGTCGCGCCGGCGCCCTTTTTCCGGATACTTGTTCATGTCGCCGATATAGGCCGCCACACGGGCCGCCTTGACACCGTCCCGCACGTCCTGCTCGTTGGGGAGCGCCAGGTGTTCGGCCGGGGTGATGTAGCAGATCAGGTCGGCGCCATAGCGGCTGGACTGGGCCGCGCCGATCGCGGCGGTGAGATGATCGAAGCCGGGGGCCACATCGGTGGCGATCGGCCCCAGCATGTAGTAGGGCGCGCCCCCGCTCATGCGCTTCTGGAGCTGGATGTTGCCCTCGATCTCGTCCAGCGGCACATGCCCCGGCCCCTCCACCAGCATCTGGCAGCCCATGTCACGCCCCAGTTCGGCCAGTTCGCAGTTGATCAGCAGCTCCTGGATCTGGGCCCGGTCGGAAGAATCGTGGATCGCGCCGGCCCGCAGGCCGTTGCCCAGCGACAGGACCGTATCGTATTTCTTAAGGATCGAAACCACCCGGTCGAACTTCTCGTAGAGCGGGTTTTCGCGATTATTGGCCAGCATCCATGCCACCATGCTGACCCCCCCCTTGCTCACCAGCCCTCCGTAACGGTAACCCTGCTTGCGCAACCGCTCGATGGTGTAGAGGTTGATGCCGCAGTGCACCGCCATGAAGGCCATGCCGTCGGCGCACTGCTTTTCGATCAGGTCGAAGAGCATCTCCTCGTCCAGCCTGTTGGGGTCGCCGTATTTCCGGGCCGCCTCGCAGAAGGCCTGGTAGAGCGGCACGTTGCCGACCGGCAGATCCACGGCGGCGATCACCTCGCGCCGCACCCGGTCCAGGTCGCCCCCCACCGAAAGTTCCATCAGCGTGTCGGCCCCCGATTCCTGGGCGGCGTGGGCTTTGCGCACTTCGGCGGCGTAATCGATGATATCGGAGGAGGTGCCGATCGAGGCATTGATCTTGGTGGACAGCCCCTTGCCAATGCCGGCGATGCGGGACGGTTTGCGGTTGTGGTTCCAGGGGATGACGATCTTCCCCTCGGCCACCATCTGCAGGATGTACTCGTTGGAGAGTTCCTCCTTGAGGGCAACTGCGGTCATCTGTGGTGTCAGGATGCCCTGGCGGGCGGACTCAATCTGGGTCAGCATTTGTTCTCCTTGTGATTTGATTTGGACTTGGAATTGGAATTGCCTTTTGAAATATGTGAGCAAAATTTCTGTAAGACATGACTCACGCGACGGCGCGACGGCGCAACGAAAGGCTTTTAAACCTGAATAAAACAGTTAACCGCCGTTTATGATTTAGAGCGTTGCGTCGTTGCGTCGTCGCGTGAAACTTTTTTGTTCCTTACCCGCTTACCTAACTGCAGAAATTACAATCAGCGCCAGGATTTCGTTCAGCTCATTGATACAGCCGATCACGTCACCGGTGATGCCCCCCAGTCGGCGCTGGAACCAGGCTTTCAGCAGCCAGGTGCAAACCATGACAATGAGCAGCACGACCAGCCCCATGGTTCCCAGAAGCAGCCCGGCCGCGGCCAGCGCCATCCCCCAGGCCAGCAGCAGCTGCACAGTGCCGGCCCCAACGGTCATGACCGACCCCAGACCGTCCTGGCGGGCGTTGCGGGCATAAACGATCGTCTGTACCTGTCCGAAGCGGGCCAGAACCGGGAACAGCAACAGCGCCTGCCATTTGTGTTCGAGCGGTACCGCCAGCAGCGCCTGCCACTTCAGCAGCAACCCCAGCACCAGGGCGACCGCGCCGACAGCGCCGACATGGGAATCCTTCATCACCGCCAGGAAACGCTCGCGACCGCCCCGCGCAGCCAGCCCGTCGCACACATCCGCCAGACCGTCCAGATGCAGCGCACCGGTCACCGCCGCCAGGGTCGTAATCAGCAGCGCATCGGCCAGCGGACGTGCCAGCCAGGGTGCGACCAGCCAGTTCAGCGCAACCAGCAGCCCGCCGATGGTCAGCCCCGCCAGCGGGAAGACCGCCGTGGAGCGCCCCAGGTCATCCTTTTCGCAACGGGTGTCGAAGGGGAGCGGGATGATGGTCAGGAATTGCAGCGCGATCAGGTAGAGGCGCATGGTCAGTGGGTCACCCCGGCCTGCTCGAAGGTGGCCATCTCCTTCAGGATTTTCACACTGGCCTCGATCAGAGTCATGGCCAGGGCGG
This sequence comes from Geobacteraceae bacterium, assembly GCA_032469775.1. GTDB lineage: Bacteria > Desulfobacterota > Desulfuromonadia > Geobacterales > Pseudopelobacteraceae > JACRCG01. Next base: position 12,041 of record JAWDJY010000039.1, read on the forward strand.
CGCCGGTCCCCTCCCCCAGCCTCAGGTCCAGATCAAGGATCGGTTCTGCTCCGATCCGCTCCAGCATGAAACGATGGCCGATCTCCACCGACCGGTGGGCGGCAAAGATGTAGTCGCGCACATGGGGATGCAACTCCGAGGCGATCAGCGCACCGGCTGTGGAGATGAAGCCGTCGATCACGACCGGGATCGAGTTGGCGGCGCAACCCAGCACCAGCCCGGCTATGGCGGCAATTTCCAGGCCGCCGACCTTGGCCAGCACATCCAGCGGATCGTTCGGATCGGGGCGATTGACTTCCAGCCCTGCTTTAATGACCCTGATCTTGTTCAACAGGGCAATATCGCTGATGCCGGTGCCGCGATGGGTAACCTCGGCCACCGATTTTCCTGAGATGGCGGAAATGATGGCCGAAGATGGCGTGGTATTGCCGATGCCCATTTCGCCCGTGCCGACCAGCCCGACCCCTTCGACCCTGCACCGGTCGGCCAGATCGATGCCGACCTTCAGCGCCGCCAGCGTCTCTTCCCGGCTCATGGCCGGTCCCTTGGCAAAGTTGCGGGTACCGCGGGCGACCTTCCTGTGGATCAGTCCGGAAACGTTGCCGAAATCATGATCGACCCCCACATCCACCACCCGCACCTCGGCCCCGGCATGGCGGGCCAGCACGTTGACCCCGGCGCCGCCGGCCAGGAAGTTCAGCACCATCTGCCGCGTCACCTCGCTGGGATAGAGCGAAACTCCTTCCTGCACAATGCCGTGATCACCGGCAAAGGTGAAGATCACTTTCCCGGAAAGATCCGGATCGGAAGCTCCGCTGATTGCCACCAGGCGCCGGGCGAATTCTTCCAGGCGTCCCAGCGATCCTGGCGGCTTGGTCTTATTGTCCAGCCTTGCCTGGGCCTGCTGCAGCAGTTCTGCGTTGACCGGTGTTATGCGATTGAGTGTACTGGTAATGATGTCCATGCCTGTTCTCCCGGTTTACAGTTCTATTTCAATCTCAATGATATCCCGCTGATCACCACATGCACCTCGTCCGCTGCCGCAGCCAGCAGCTGGTTGGCCCTGCCGGCGATGTCACGGTAGAGGCGCGCCAGCCGGTTCTCCGGTACGATGCCCATACCGACTTCGTTGCTGACCAGAATCACCGGTGATTCCATTTCCCGTAAACAGTCCGCAAACTGCCGGACATCTTCCAGGATCAACCCTTCCGGATCCTCTTCCCGGTTCTCATAGGCAAACAGCAGGTTGGAAAGCCAGAGGGTGATGCAATCCACCAGGATCACCCCGTAGCGGCCATCGCACCCCTTAAGCGCCCGCAACAGATCGAGAGGTTCCTCCAGCGTTTGCCACTCTTCTCCGCGCCGTTCCCTGTGCAGCCGGACGCGCCGCTGCATTTCGCCGTCCAGCGTTTCGGCCGTGGCCAGGTAGCAGAGCGGAGCCGGGAATTCCAGCGCCAGTTTTTCCGCAAGCACGCTCTTGCCGCTGCGCGCTCCGCCGGTGATCAGAATTGTTCGTGCCATGATGCTCTCCTCCAATCAAAAAGCCCCGATCCATGAAAGGACAGGGGCTCGAAAACCGGATTGGCAGATACGATCTGGCTTCGGCCCCTCGTTCCACGGAGGTCCCAAAACATTATCGGAATGGCAGGTTTCCTGGCTCCAGGGTCATCTTACCGGCCGCGCCTTCCCGGGTCGAACCCAGTGGCATATTGCGGCTTTCATCGCCTGTTACAGTTGCGGGACAGCGAAGGAATTGCACCTTCTTCCCTTTTACCCGTGCCTTGCGGGGCACGGCACCAAGACCGTCTGGTGAAACATTTATGGAAAGTTTTGTAGCAATCAACAATCTGAAAGTCAAAGACAAAGTACGAATGCGGTTTTTTTATTTTTTACCCCTTGATTTTTGAATGGGCGCTGTTTATATTCCGGGAGTGTTAGCACTCAGTCAAGGCGAGTGCTAATTTAGTCTCTACCAAAACACCAACAAAAGGATAGAAAGGAGAAACACAGATGAATTTAAGACCACTTCAGGACCGCATCATTGTCAAGAGAATGGAAGAGGAGCAGAAGACAGCCGGTGGGCTCTTCATCCCTGAAACCGCCAAGGAAAAACCGCAGCGCGGCGAGATCGTGGCTGTCGGCAACGGCAAGAAGACCGAAGACGGCAAAGTCCTGCCGCTGGACGTAAAAGTCGGCGACAAGGTACTTTTCGGCAAATATGCCGGCACCGAGATCAAGGTTGACGGAGAAGAGTACCTGATGATGCGCGAAGACGACCTGCTGGCCGTGGTTGAATAAATCTTCGCAGTGGCGAATCCTGAATTCGCCCTGCTTGATAAGCAGATAAATACGGGCGACACAAGAATCGCCCCTACTATTTAAAAACAAAATTATGGAGGAACTAACAAATGGGTGCAAAGATCATCAAGTTTGACCAGGAAGGACGCAACGCGATCCTGAAAGGCGTCAACATCCTCGCAGATACCGTGAAAGTGACACTGGGACCCAAGGGCCGCAACGTTGTCATCGACAAATCCTACGGCGCACCGCTGATCACCAAGGACGGCGTTACAGTAGCCAAAGAAATCGAACTGGACGACAAGTTCGAAAACATGGGCGCTCAGCTGGTCAAGGAAGTTGCTTCCAAGACTTCAGACGTTGCCGGTGACGGTACCACCACCGCCACCGTTCTGGCCCAGGCCATCTACCGCCAGGGCTCCAAGCTGGTTGCAGCCGGTCACAACCCGATGGAAATCAAGCGCGGCATCGACAAGGCTGTTGAAGCCATCGTGGCCGAGCTGAAAAAAATCTCCAAGCCGATCAAGGACCACAAGGAAATCGCCCAGGTAGGCACCATCTCCGCCAACAACGACAAAACCATCGGCGACATCATTGCCGAGGCCATGGAAAAAGTCGGCAAGGAAGGCGTCATCACTGTCGAGGAAGCCAAGGCGATGGAGACCAGCCTGGAGACCGTCGAAGGGATGCAGTTCGACCGCGGCTACCTGTCCCCCTACTTCGTTACCGATCCCGAGCGCATGGAGTGCTCGATCGAGAACGCCATGATCCTGATCCACGACAAGAAAATCTCCAACATGAAAGACCTGCTCCCGGTTCTGGAAGCAAGTGCCAAGTCCGGCCGTCCGCTGCTGATCATCGCCGAGGACATCGAAGGCGAAGCGCTGGCAACCCTGGTTGTCAACAAGCTGCGCGGCGTGCTGAACGTTTGCGCCGTCAAGGCACCAGGCTTCGGCGACCGCCGCAAGGCCATGCTGGAAGACATCGCGATCCTGACCGGCGGCCAGGTTATCTCGGAAGAAGTCGGCTTCAAACTCGAGCAGACCACCATCGACATGCTGGGCCAGGCCAAACGCATCACTATCGACAAGGACAACACCACCATCATCGATGGCAACGGCAATGAAGAAGCGATCCAGGGCCGCGTCAAGATGATCCGCGCCCAGGCTGAGGAAACCAGCAGCGAGTACGACAAGGAAAAACTCCAGGAGCGTCTGGCCAAGCTGGTTGGCGGTGTAGCCGTAATCAAAGTCGGCGCTGCCACCGAAGTTGAAATGAAAGAGAAGAAGGCCCGCGTTGAAGACGCGCTGCACGCAACCCGCGCAGCGGTTGACGAGGGCATCGTCCCCGGCGGCGGCGTAGCCTACATCCGCGCCATGTGCGCCCTGGATGCTCTTGACCTGGTAAGCGAGCAGCAGTTCGGCGTCAAGGTCATCAAGACCTCTCTCGAGGCTCCGATCCGCCAGATCGCCGAAAACGCCGGCATCGACGCTTCGATCGTTGTCGACAAGGTCAGGAACGGCAAGGATGCATTCGGCTACGACGCAGCCGCCGACGAGTATGTCGACATGATCAAGACCGGCATCATCGACCCGACCAAGGTATCCCGCAGCGCACTGCAGAACGCAGCCTCGATCGCCGGCCTGATGCTGACCACCGAGGCGCTTATCGCCGAGAAGCCGAAGGAAGATGCCGGCATGGGCGGCGGTATGCCTGGCGGCATGGGCGGCATGGGCGGCATGGGTGGAATGGGCGGAATGATGTAAGAAAATGACGTCGCTTTTATGACGTTATCAGCATCTACGACGCTGAAACAGGAAAGGCCGGGAGCGAAAGCTTCCGGCCTTTTGATTTTTGGAACTGGTGGGCATGGTTGGGATCGAACCAACGACCTGCCGATTAAGAGTCGGCTGCTCTACCATCTAAGCTACATGCCCTGTCACGCTTGAATCATATTATAGTTATCTAAGCATAAGTCAAATTGATATATTCAATCATTACAGCCTATTCCATCGCAATTATGTATGACCGTCCGTTTCGATCGACCTGCTATCAGTTGCCGCCGATCCACCATTTATCGAGCCGCTGAGATTCTTTCTATTGCCAGTGAAGGTGGCAGGAGCTATTATCAGACCAAACAGGGGGATACTTATATGGAACTGATCGGCAATGCTCTGACAATGAGTGATCTGGTGGCTTACAATGAAGGTTCGGTGGTCAGCAAGACGCTGATCGACAAGAAGATCGGAACAGTCACGATTTTTTCATTCGGCGCCGGACAGGGGTTGAGCGAGCACACCGTGCCCTATGACGCTTTTGTGCAGATTGTGGACGGCGAGGCGGAAGTTACGATAAATGGCGAGCCGCATACCGTTGCCGCCGGGCAGATGATCATCATGCCGGCCAACATTCCCCACGAGCTGAAAGCGGTCAAGCAGTTCAAGATGCTGCTGGTCATGATAAGGGCCTGATACATGTCCGACAAGACCGCGGTACTGCTGCTCCAGATGGGAGGACCTGATTCGCTGGACGCGATTCAACCATTCCTCTACAACCTCTTCTCCGATCGTGACATCATCCGCATCGGCCCGGCATTTCTGCAGCCGGCCATCGCCGGATTCATATCGCGCCGCCGTTCGAAGAAAGTAGCGGAATATTACAGGAAGATCGGCGGAAAATCGCCGATCCGGGAACTGACCCAACAGCAGGCCGCGGAGCTGGAAAAAGTGTTGGGTCAAAATTACCGTTGTTTCGTAGCAATGCGTTACTGGAAACCGTTTACCGCCGAGGCTTTGGCAGCGATCGGACGGGAGGGCATCACCAGGGTCATCGCGCTCTCGCTCTATCCGCACTTCTCCCGCGCCACAGTCGGATCCAGCATCAACGAACTGGAGCGGGCGCTGGCTCAGGCTGGCACCAGACCCGAGCTGAGTTATATCAGCCAGTTCTACGATCATCCTCTCTATATATCCGCTCTGGCCGAAAAGATCGAACTGGGGCTGGCCGGTTTCTGCGACCGCGGCAAGGTCCAGCTGGTGTTCTCGGCCCACGGCCTGCCACAGTCGTTCATAGACTCCGGCGACCCCTACCTCGACCACATTCGTACCACGGTCAGGCTGACCATGGAACGCTTCGGAGACATCTCGCATCACCTGGCATTCCAGTCCCGCGCCGGCCCGGTCAAATGGCTGGAGCCATCCACCGAGGCCAAAATAGCAGAACTGGCCGCAGCCGGCTGCAAACAGCTGCTGATGGTTCCGCTCTCCTTCGTATCAGACCACATCGAGACCCTCTATGAAATCGATATCCAGTACCGGGAAGAAGCAGCAGCCCTGGGAATCAGTGATTTCAGGCGCACGGAAGCGCTTAACAGCTCTCCCGCTTTCATCGCCTGCCTGGCGGAACTGGTAAGGTCGGTGAAATAACGGCGCATCCTGACGACAACAGGCATACTGCGATCTTGATTTTAATGAGAAAACAGGGTAACATTACATTAACCACTGACCCTGCCATTCCACGCCCCGCCGCCCTGCAGCAAGACGGAGAGGTTCTCGTTGAAATACAGAAGCCTGTTGTTTTTCACAACCGCCATAATCTGCCTGATTACCGTGACATGCCTGATAAAGGTGCGCTTCAGCAATAAAGTAGAATTTGACGGCATTTTCATACTTGAAGGTCAAGCCGGATACTGGCTGGAAGTTACCGACGACCTGTTTCCCGAAGAAGTCGATCGACTGATCTGGGGGAAACCCTGTAACTGGCTTAAAAAAGCGATGTCATTCGGCTTCTGTCAATCCACACCCGCCCCCTGCCTGTCGTTCGAATGGAATCAGGTATCCGGCAGGGGTTTTATCAAAACCTCTTACCCTGACGGAAAAAAACTCCTGATCTGCCTGGGACGCTTCATCAACTCCACCAACAACCTCCCAAGCAAAGGACTCTTCATCGGCGGAAATCTTCCAGCCAGTGATCCCGACAGCCAGATTTTCAACAGGGACGAAAGCGGTATGGCTTACTACGACGGCACGAGATATTTTCACATCTGGTGCAACGTCAACGAAGTGATATATGCAGCAGATCAGTCAATGCGGCCAATCTATCCATCAACGTGGGATTTCAGGGGCAGTCGGGTAATTGAAAGCGATAAAAACGGGGTGACACTGCAAAGCAGCCACCGTGCAGTGACCAACGGAGGCTCTTTCGACATAGTGAAAACCCTCTTCTATCATACCGGTGACACCTTCTTCACGCTGGTCACACAGATAACAAACAGCGGCAGTTCTCCGGCCTCCTTTATCTATTCCTATGGCGATGAACCCTGGCTCGGCAACTTCGGCTCATCAAGAGGCAACATCGGCTGGCTGAAGGACCAGCTTGTTCTGAACGAACTATGGGTCGATACCTCCACCAACACATTTGCCGGAATGTTCGACTATGGCAACAGCAATATCGGTGAACGGCACGCCGATTACACACGGAAAGCTAATTTCATCGAGTGGCAGAATGACAGCCGCCCGGAACGGGCCTTCTTCAGCAACACCAACAGCATCCCACTCTTCAGCGGCAAAACCCAGCTCAGCAGCCCAAACAACCGCTTCATCGGACTTCGCTGGGGGCCTCGTACACTCGTCCCAGGCCAATCTTTCGACTTCACACTGGCTATAGGCATGGCGGGCAATCACCCCCAAACCGGTTTTCCGGTAAAGCCGGTTACCGGCCTCAACCAGGAATAGTTCAACTTCACATTTGTTCACAATTCCATCACAACTGCTTCTCAATTATTCGATATGCTGCAATCATTCAAAAATCACAGGGGAGGAAGTATCCATGAAAAAGGTCACGGCAACACTGACGGCAATAGCACTGGCACTGGTCATCGGAGGAACGGCCCAGGCCGGCAGACACAGGGGCGGCATGAACGGCGGTTGCGGGGACTGTGCCCAATCGGACTCGCAGACAGAACAACAGCGGGCCTTTCACCAGAACACGATCGACCTGCGCCAGGAGATGATGCTGAAGCGCTTCGAGGTCCAGCGCGAGAATCTCAAGGCAACTCCGGACAACGCCAAGATCACGGCGCTGAAATCAGAGATCAAGGGAATCCAGGAAAAAATCAACGAGATCAGAATCCAGAGCGGGATGCCAGACAGGGGTTTGCGTGACGGAGAATGTTTCAAAAAGGACAGCAAGGGACGCAACTGCGGCAATGGACAGCCCGGCGACTGTTTCGGCCCCTGTAACAACAGGTGATCTATTGATGTTCCACCCGGGTGGCCTGCGAGTGTTTTAAGCCTCGGAGGCCGCCCGTCTCCAGCGAGAGTTTTATGATCCGTATTATTTTCATAATGTCGGCATTGCTGGTCAGTTTCGCCGGCGTAAACGGCAGCCATGCCGCTGACGCCGAAAAAAACTGCGCCAAGGATCGAGAATGGTGCCGCAACAGGGGCGGTGAATGCCGGCCGGACCACCAGAGACGCTGCGGCAAACGCAAGGGGGACTGGTATGGCGCCCGCCGGGAAGTCCGTTCCGCCGATGACGCCGCCAGGCTGTTCAGCGCGTATTTTGACGGGCAGGACGTTACAATATCGGATATCAGTGAAAAACAGTGGCGCTTTGAAGCTGACGTGAAAAACAATTCCGGAGAGATCGTTGATCGTGTTATCATCGACAAACGTTCCGGACGTATCCGTTCCATATACTGACAACCGGCCCGACCGAACATCCAGAGGTCTTCCCAAGTGCTGCCACCAGTCCTGATTGTTGAAGATGACCACAAACTGGCCCGAATTGTCCGGGCCTACCTGGAAGGAGCCGATTTCCGGGTTACGCACGCATCGTCGGTGGCTGAAACGCTCTGCAAGCTGGATGAGGAAGCACCGCTGGCGGTGATCCTGGACCTCGGGCTACCTGATGGCGGCGGCGAGGAACTCTGCCAGGACATCAAGGCAATGGGGGATATACCGGTAATCATGTTGACGGCAAAGTCCGCCGAAGAGGAACGCATCGCCGGTTTTGCGCTGGGGGCCGATGATTATGTGGTCAAGCCGGCCAGTCCGCGCGAACTGGTTTACAGACTGAAAGCGGTTCTCAAGCGCTATGACGGCGCAACCACCTCATCACAGCCGCTCTCCTTCAACAACGGTGCGCTGGTCCTGGACAGCAGGCGGCACGAAATCAGCAAATCCGGCCATGCGCTAACCATCACACCCACCGAGTTCAAACTGCTCTTCACCCTGGCATCCTCGCCACATCGCACCTTTACCCGCGACGAACTGGTTTCCAAAGCTCTCGGCTATCATTTTGAGGGATACGAGCGGAGCATCGACGCCCACATCAAGAACCTGCGCCAGAAGATCGAAAATGAACCTCGCAGGCCGGAGTACCTGAAAACGGTTTACGGGGTCGGCTACCTTTTCTGCGGGGAGCGTGATGCGCTGTAATCTGCGCTGCAAGTTCCTGATACTGTTCCTGGCGGTGGTGGCAGTTGCGCTGTCGGCCGCAGTGCTCTTGCGCAGTTTCATCATCAGCGATTTCAAACGCTATATTGACGGCGAATCCCAGGACCGGATCCAGCGGGTAATCGCACAACTGGAAGGTAGCTACGACATAAACGGCTCCTGGAAAAATAGCTCTCTGGCTATCGATCTGGCCTGGGGGCTGCAAATGGGGGTCGAGGCCCGCATTTTCGACAACAGCGGAAGCATGTTGCTTGATACCAGCCATGCGATTGACCTGCTTACTCCGCTGATGCGCAAACGGGTTCTGGAAGTCAGCGATTACTACCCTGATTCGGTGAGCGGAGATTTTGTCCCATATCCGCTGTTTCTGAAGGGGGAGGAAATCGGGCGCCTGGATGTACGCTTGCTTAATCCCTTGAAGGAAGATTATTTCATCAGGTCATCCAATCGTTTTCTGGTAGCGTCCCTGGCAATGCTGGGACTGGTTGCCATTGCCATCAGCCTGATGGCGTCCCAGAGGCTGGCAAAACCGGTACTCGAACTGGCTGACGCCGCCGGCGACATCGCCGACGGCAATCTTGACCGGCGAGTCACCGTTCCGGGGAGAGACGAAATCGGGAGGCTGGCCGAGAGCTTCAACCGCATGGCCGAGTCCCTGGAAGCGCAGGAAAAACTGCGACGCAGGCTGATTTCCGGGGCGGCCCATGAACTGCGCACGCCGCTGGCAATAATTTCCGGCGAGTTGGAAGGTATGATCGACGGCGTATTACCCATAAGTCGCGAGGGACTTCAGTCGATGCACGACGAGGCGGCACGCCTGACGGCGATCCTGAACGGCCTTGATGAATTGACCCGGGCCGAATCAAGCGCGTTGAACCTGCGCTACGAACAGATCGATCTCAAGGCTTTCCTGTCGGCAATCACCGGACGGTTCGAGCGGATGTTTTCAGACAGAAACGCCGTGATTCTGCTGGACTGCCCCGACGACCTGCTGTTGAAAGCCGATCCGGATCGACTGAGCCAGATCGTAATCAACCTGGTCACCAATGCACTCAAGGCAATTGATATCGGCGGACGGGTTTCGATCAGCGCCTTCAGGCAAGAGCGGAGCGTCTGCCTGGAAGTCGCGGATAACGGTTGCGGTATTGATCCACAGGAGTTGCCACACATCTTCGAGCGTTTCCACAAAGGTCGCGGAGACGGCCTCGGGCTGGGTCTGGCCATAGTCAAGGAGCTGGTGGCAGCCCACAATGCCAGGATCACCGTACGCAGCAGCACCGATGACGGCACTGTCTTTTCCTTGGATTTCCCCTGACCGGTCTTGTCAAGAGCTTGACCGGGCTCACGGTATTGATTTCAGGGGCATCTTCCCGTATAGTCATTCGCATCAATCACATCTGGAGGTAGTCATGCTGAAAAAAATGTTGGGCGCTATTGCTGTTGTTTGCATGCTGGCTGGTTTTGCATGCGCCGAAGTGAAAAAAAATCCGGTGGTGGTGATGGAAACCACTCTGGGTAACATCAAAATAGAACTTTTCGAGAAGGCTGCACCGATCAGCGTCAAGAACTTCCTCGAGTATGCCGCCGCGGGCTTTTACAACGAAACCATCTTCCACCGCGTCATCCCCGGCTTCATGGCCCAGGGGGGCGGGTTCACCGCTGATCGCAAGCAGAAACCCACCAGGGCGGCAATTAAGAACGAGGCCGCCAATGGCCTGAAAAACGATCGCGGCACGATCGCAATGGCCAGAACATCGGCGCCGGACAGCGCTACCGCCCAGTTTTTCATCAACGTCGTGAACAATGACATGCTCAACCGGCCCAGCCCGGATGGCGCCGGTTACGCGGTTTTCGGCAAGGTTGTGGATGGTATGGACGTGGTTGACAGGATCGTCTCGGCCAAAACCCAGAATGTCAACATGGTCTTCCAGAACCTGCCGGAAACACCGATTTTGATCAAATCTGTAAAAACAGTAAAGTAGGACGACATGGGAACTACGGAAGAACTTTCTTACTGGACACATGAGCAGAAGTGCCTGAAGGCGGTCGAGTCGCTTGGCAGCAACGGTTTCACTACTCGCTACTGTGCGACGCCGCAGGATGCTTCCGACTATATCGTTTCCGAAGCGGCCGACGCCGTCACGGTCGGCTTCGGAGGATCGATGTCGATAGTCGGCATGGGTGTCGAGGCCCGTTTGCATGACCTGGGCAAACAGATTCTCAATCATGCCCATCCTTCACTGTCGCGTGACGAAAAGCTGGAGGTGATGCGCAGTCAACTGACCTGCGACCTGTTTCTATCCGGTTGCAACGCCCTGACCCTTTCCGGTGAACTGGTAAACATAGACGGGGTCGGCAACCGCGTGGCTTCGATGATCTTCGGACCACGCAAGGTGATTGTTGTAGCAGGCCGCAACAAGCTGGTGGATGGGGGGATCCGGGATGCGATCATGCGTATAAAGAACCACGCCACCCCTCCCAACGCCAAGCGCCTCAACTACAACACACCCTGCGCCAGAACCGGCTTCTGCAGCGACTGTAACTCGCCGGACCGCATCTGCCGGGCAACGTCGATCATCGACCGCAAACCGCGCCTGACCGATTTTCACGTGCTTGTGGTCAATGCCGAACTCGGATTCTAAAAAGCCGGACCTCATCCCGCTGCTCCTGCTTGTCGCAACCGGAAAGAATGGAAAATCCTGTCATGCTTACCTACGCAGGCAGGATTTTCCATTGTAACGGGGTTGGATATGAACCGGCTCATGACCTCGTTGCTAGACTTCCTCTTTCCCCCCCTCTGCCATATCTGTCGCTCATTCATAGCAGATGCGGGCAACGTCCATATCTGCGCAGGCTGCCGCGCCAAAATGCCGCTGGCCTTGTCGCCGCTATGCACTGTCTGCGGAATTCCGTTTGCTGGCGCGGGGGACGACCACATCTGCGGCCAATGCCTGCTTCATCCGCCGAACTATGATTCCGCCCGCGCACACCTTCTTCATCAGGGGGCGGCCCGGGAGTTGATTCATGCATTCAAGTACCGATATAAGACGCACCTGCGCCGTCCTCTGGCTCTACTGGCACTGGAGGGGCTCACCGCTTTCATAACCCGTCAGGGTCCGGATGTGATAATCCCGGTACCGCTGCATCGCAAGCGGTTGCAGAGTCGCGGTTTCAACCAGGCGGTGCTGCTGGGTGAAGTATTTTCCACGCGTCTGTCAATCCCAATGCAGACCGGAACTCTCCTCAGAATCCGGCAGACCGAACCTCAGATCGAACTATCCGTGGAAGAGAGACGGAGCAACGTAAAAGGAGCGTTTGCCGTCAACGAACCGGAACGTATTTCCGATAAAAGGGTGCTGCTGCTGGATGACGTGATGACCACCGGCAGCACCGTCAATGAATGCAGCAAAGAGCTGAAAAAAGCCGGCGCCTTATCGGTAACGGTTGCCACCGTGGCCCGAACTGCCGGATAAAAATATTATCATGCTTTTTCTCCACATATTATGCGTAGAATCCGCCGGATTTATGCAAATTTTCTTGACAGTTGCGGTGTGATTCAGTAATCATCTTTCCGTTAAATTCCAGACAGGGAGAATTCCATGCGCCTCTCAACCAAAAGCAGATACGGCCTGCGAGCCATGTTTGACATCGCCTACAACAGTGGCAACATGCCGGCCCAGATCCAGGACATTTCAAGACGGCAACAGATTTCCCCCCGTTATCTCGAACAGATTTTTCAGAACCTGAAACGGGCCGGAATCCTCAAAAGCAAGCGAGGCCCCAAGGGGGGCTACTGTCTCGCCAAAAGCCTCGACCAGATTACGGTCCTTGAGATTCTCAACGCCACCGAGCAGGACATACTGCTGGTGGACTGCGCCGGAGCAACAACCAAAAAGCGCAAACGCAAGACGGAATGCCCCTTCGAGGGCAAGTGCATTACCCAGACCGTATGGGAAGATGCAAACACCCTTCTTAATCAGCTATTCTCCGGCCTGACCCTGCAGACCCTCTGCCAGCGTGCCCATGACATGGGCATCAAGAAAGAGGCTGACCACCGGGTCATGTATTACATTTAACAACCGGAACTTTTCCTGAAACACTATCACGCTCCTGACGGGGCGTTTTTAGTTTGTAAGCAGAAGGAATACAAAATGCCTGACCACAAATACGAAGAGTTGAAACGGCTTCTGCGTGAAATGGGTTCTGTCATGGTGGCATTCTCGGGTGGCGTGGACTCGACCTTGCTGCTCAAGGCAGCCATCGACGAATTACAGGACCGGGCCATTGCCATCACAATCCGGGCGCCATTTCACAGCCGCACGGAGTTGTCGGAAGCCAGGCTGCTGGCGGAAGAAATCGGCGCCAGACAGATAGTTTATGATGCGCGGCAGCTGGACCTGGGTGCCATCGCGAACAACCCTCCCGAACGTTGCTACATCTGCAAACAATCCATCTTCAGCATTTGCCGGTCGATTGCCATAGAAAACGGTTTTTCCTGGCTGGCGGATGGCAGCAACAGCGATGATCTTGATGATTATCGCCCCGGACGCCGTGCGCTGGAGGAACTGGGGGTGCGCAGCCCGCTGCTGGAAGCCGGCATGACAAAAGCCGACATCAGGGAACTGAGCAGGCGCCTTGGATTGCGGAGCTGGAACAAGCCGGCCATGGCCTGTCTTCTGACCCGGTTTCCACATGGAGTCAGCATAACTGAGGAGCGTTTGACAATGGTGGAAAATTGCGAGGAATTTCTGAGAACGAAAGGATTCGCTCAGTTTCGGGTACGTGTACATGAGGATCTCGCACGAATCGAACTTGAGGATGCTGACCTGGTGCGTTTTATGGACGAAAAACTGCGTGCTGCAGTTTGCGCCTTCTTTCACACAGAAGGCTTCAGACGTGTGACGCTGGATCTGGAAGGATACCGTTGCGGTTCGATGAATCAACCTGGCTGAGTTCGTGGTGTTTTCGAAACCACGGTATTACGGTGATGTTTCCATGTTGCATTAGTATCGGCTCAATGCTAGTGTGCGTTTGTTTGACACTGGAGGGAGCCGGGAATGATTGATACTGTAGACTTTTACCGCGAAGTACTCGACAATTTATACGATGGAATATTCTTTGTCGATAAAGAAGGCATGATCACCTACTGGAACAAGGGTGCCACAAAACTGACCGGCTACAGCTCTGCCGATGTACAGGGCAGGAACTATTGCGACATCTTCAGGCCGCTCGACAAACATGGCAAGCTGCTTTGCGCATTTGACGCCTGTCCGATTCGAAAGGTACTTGATTCGGCCACCCTGACCGAAGTTGAAGCCTATATCTGTCACAAAGAAGGACATCTGCTGCCCATATCCATCAGAATCGCCCCGGTACGGGAGGTGGGGCAGCATTTTGTAATCGCAGTCGAAATATACAGCGGAGACTCACCCCGCTACGTCATGCGCCAGAGGCTCGAAGAGCTGCAGGAAATGGCAATGCATGACCCATTGACCGGCATCGCCAACCGGCGCTTCGTCGAAATCAATATTACCGCAAGACTGGAAGAGCTGAAACGTTACGGCTTCCCCTTTGCGGTCGCCTTCATAGATGTCGATCGCTTCAAATCGATCAACGACTCACATGGCCATGCAGTGGGGGACCGTATCCTGAAAATGGTCAGCGCCACACTGGCAAACAGCCTGCGTTCGTTTGATATTATCGGACGCTGGGGTGGGGAGGAATTTGTAATCCTGCTGATTAACGTCAAACAGAGCGATCTGCTAAAATTGTCTGACCGTTTTCTCAGACTGGTGGAAAAATCGACCCTGACCCTGGATGATGGCAGGGCTCTGAACGCCACAGTTTCCATCGGAGCCACACTTGCTCGGGTTGGCGACACAGCCGAGACTCTGATTGAGCGGGCCGACAAGCTGATGTATGAAAGTAAAAGACGGGGTAGAAATATGGTATCAGTGGAACAGGATCAGGTTCAATCCCATATTTAACCTGGCCGCATCACCCCCCGGCCAACTTACAGGTCAAGTATCATCGCGTTCTCGTCGCAATCCGGGAATTTTGCGCATTTGATGCAATCGCCCCAGACCTTGTGCGGCAATTCTGCCTTATCCACCAGGCGAAATCCATGTTTGCCGAAAAACTCCGGTTTGTATGTCAGACAGAAGACCCGGTTCAAGCCGATCTGCCGGGCTTCGGCAATGCAGGCCTGGACCAGCTGGCTGCCGATCCCCTTGCGGCCCGCATCCTCTGTAACCGCCACTGACCGCACCTCCGCCAGATCCTCCCAGACGATGTGCAGCGCGGCTGCTCCCAGCAGCTTGCCATCTTCCTCGAACACATAAAAATCACGCAACGACTCGTAGAGTTCGGACAGCGAGCGGGAGAGCATGTCTCCACGATTGGCAAAGGTCATCAACAACTTCTGGATATCTTTCACATCCCCTATCCTGGCTTTTCTGATCATCACGATTCCTTTCCTGACCCTGGTAAACAGGACAAGTGTGCTTGCGAACTGGTTTCTACAGGAGCGAAGCAGATAAAACTACTCATATTCTACGAATCAGTTCCAACCGTGACAACTGTCGGTTTCAAAACCCTTATCAGTTCACCCGGCTCGATTCCGACCAGATAACCTCGCTTGCCGCCGTTGATATAGATCTTAGGCAGCCCGGCAATGGTTTTCTCCATGTACACCGGCATCTGGCGACGTGTTCCGAAGGGGGAGGTTCCCCCCACCATGTAACCGGTGTGTTTCTGGGCGATGTCGGGAGAACATGGTGAAACATGCTTTGCGGCGATTATTCTGGCCAGCTCGCGGGTTGACACCTGGCGGTCTCCATGCATCAGAACGATCAGCGGTTGCCGGTTTTCATCCTCCATCACCAGGGTCTTGATGACGGCATGTTCATCGACTCCAAGCTCGCGGGAAGAGACCGAAGTCCCTCCCTTTTCCTGGTACGCGTAGAGATGATCCGTGAAATGCACTTTTTCGGCTCGCAGCATCCGCACCGCAGCGGTTACGGGAGTCTTTTCCTTTGCCATGACCAAAACCCCTTATAATCTGGCAGCTATCCGGCGTTCAACAGATACGCGGCAGCTGTTCCCCGGACAGCATCTCCACCGCACGCATACCGCCGACCACTGTTTCCATCCGGACCCGTCCCGCCGGGGATTCCTCAACCGTGCCGATCACGGCGGCGTTGGCGCCGAGCGGGTGGCGCCTGATGGCTGCCAGGGCCGTATCCGCCGCATCCGGCGCCACGAACGCCAGCAATTTCCCTTCGTTTGCGACGAAAAGCGGATCCAGCCCCAGAATCGAACAGACTCCACGCACGGCCGGATTAACCGGCAACGCCTCCTCGCGCAATGTGATCGACACAGCGGACTGCTGGGCGATTTCCTTGATGGTCGTGGCTACACCGCCACGGGTCGGATCGCGCAGCACGTGCAGAGACTCACCCGCCGCGGCTATTATTTCAGCAGCTAGACCGTTCAGTGCCGCCGAGTCGCTGACGATATCGGTGCCGACTTCAAGTCCTTCGCGACCGGCCATTACCGCGATGCCGTGATCACCGATCGTACCGCTGATGATAATTACGTCTCCAGCCCTGGCATTGGCACCGTGGATCGCGATCTGATGTTCCACTACACCGATTCCGGAAGTGTTTATGAAAATCTTGTCGGCCTTGCCGCGCGGAACGACCTTGGTATCACCGGTTACGATACGCACACCCGCCGCATCGGCTGCCTGGCGCATGTCTTCAAGAATCGTCTTGAGGTCGGATCGACTGAAACCTTCCTCAATAATCAGACCGACACTCAGCCAGAGCGGCCTGGCTCCCATCATGGCCAGATCGTTGACAGTGCCATGTACAGCCAGGCTACCGATGGTACCACCGGGAAAAAAGATCGGATCTACAACGAATGAATCGGTGGTATAGGCCAGGCGGCCGGAAACCGGCTCCAAAAGAGCGGCATCGTTCTGTTGCGCGACATCCGTCCCGCTAACGGCAGGAATGATAAGTTCATCAAGCAGCTGGTGCGAAAGCCTGCCCCCGCTGCCATGGCCGAGCAGGATAATATCATTATTCACAGTATGGGTACTCTCCCGTGCTATTTTGGAAAGAGGATAACATGTATCTCCTTTGATGTCACGGCAGCTTTTTCTGTTCACATGAGAGCATGGTTCGTGTTAAACAGTACTATTGTAATTATCACGCTGGAGGATTTGATGACTGAATATCTACCTATGACAACACTGCCTGCAACAGGCGGATATAAAGCAGGAGATGTGCTGGTGCTGGTGGGCGAGCTTTTCGGACGGGGTTATGCCAATGGCCTGATCGAAGAAGCCAGGCGAATTGGCATGACCGTGATCGGTACCACCGTGGGACGCCGCGACAGCGACGGCACATTGCGCCCGTTGAATGCGGATGAACTGGCCGAATCCGAGTCACTTCTCGGCGGCAAGATCATCAACGTTCCCCTGGAAGCGGGTTTTGACATGGAGTCGGTCGATGGGCAGCCTTCTATTTCCGAACTGCTTAAGAAAGCACGACCGGACGATTGGGAAACGATCTGCTTCCCGGACGGACTCATAGAGAAAGCATGTTCCGCGGGTACTGCCCGTTTTCGCGCGGCCATCTCTCAAGTAACCAAAGAACTGGAAAAATGTATCCCGGCCGGGGCCAATATCTTACTGGCCCATTCAATGGCGGGCGGGATTCCCCGTGCCAGGGTTTTCATGCCGCTGCTGAATCGTGTTTTCAAGGGCACCGGAGACAAGTACCTGTCATCGGAGGCTTTCTGGAACTGCAGGCTGGGTCGCCTGTGCGATACCAGCTTCAACGAAGTCACCGCCGACACCTTCCGCTACCTGATCGAGGAAACATCCGGACTTCGTGAACGCGCCGCGGCCTCCGGCGCAAGAGTGAACTACTCCGCATACGGATATCACGGCACCGGTGTACTGGTAGGCGGCGAATACCGCTGGCAGTCATACACCCCTTACGTGCAGGGCATCGCCAAGATGAGGCTGGAGAGCATCGCAGAGCAGGCAACTTCCAATGGCATTCCTGCTACGGTCTTCAACTGCCCGGAAATCCAGACCAACTCCAGCGCCCTCTTTCTGGGCGTTGAAATATCTCTTTACCCGCTGATAACCGCGATCAGCCGTGAAGCCGGTCAGAGCGTTGCCGCGCCGATCGAGGCACGCTGCCAGGCCATGCTGAAAGATGGCGAAACAATGGCGCACCTGCTTGAAAGAGCCGATGCCTACCTGTCGTCCCCGATTCTGGAAAAGATCCTTGACTTCGAAACCTGGCCGCAACCAAACACACGTGAGCAGGCGGAACTGATGCTGGCAAGCTCTGCGGAACTGATGGGCATGCATAAGGACCAGAAGCAGCTGGTTTGCGCCGAGCTGTCACGAATCGTGTTCCTGTCAACCGGCAGACTGATGCTGCACGGCTCATGGGAGCCCTCCGCTGCGGTGATATGGCTTAACCACGACATAATCGGCAGATTGCTGGCAGACCCGCTAGGCGCAGTCATAGCTTGACAGCACGTCCACACATCTGCAAATCACACGAGGAATTCATGAAAAAAGTATCCGGCCATATTGTTTCATTTATCTTTGCAGCCGCACTTATGCAGGGATGCGCCACGAATCAGACACTGAACAAGTCTTCGGACGCCCTCTACAAGGAGGGAGAGAGCTTTTACCAGAGGGGCAGGTACGAGGAAGCAATTGCACAATGGAAAAAGGTCAAGGAAAGCTACCAGTCACCTGAGCTGAGCACCCAGGCTGAACTGCAAATCGCGGACGCCTACTTCCTGAACGGTGACTACATCGAAGCCGCCACGGCTTACGAGGACTTTCGCAAACTGCATCCCAGCCACCAGCAGGCCGGCTTCGCACTGTTCCGCCAGGGCATGAGCAACTACAAGCAGATCAACGGCATCGACACCGACCAGACACCGGTAAAGAACGCTCTCACCATATTCGAATCGTATCTTAAATTGTATCCGGCCGGAGAACAACTTGTTGAAGTCCAGGAAAAGATACGTGATTGCATGGACAAACAGCTTCAATACGAAATATATGTAGGACGGTTCTATCTGAAAACCGGCGCCTACAAGTCAGCCATCGGTCGTTTCGAGGATGCCGTCAGACTTTACCCCGAACTGGCAAGGCGCGATGAAGCCTTGTATTACCTGGGCAGATCCTACCTTGAAGACGGACAGAAAGCGAAAGGGCGCGAAGTTTTCGGAAAGCTTTTCTCAGAATTCCCCGGAAGCGCCTTCATTTCAGACGCCAACAAGGCGATGGACTCGTTCTTTTAAGTGCTGTTCCGACTGGCATGCATGCTGGGCTTGAGCACGGCTCTTTTGTCGGGCTGTAACGCACAGGAGAAAGACCGACAGGCAATAGCGCAGGTTATCGAGTCCCGTTCCAGAGCACTGAATTCCCGCGACGTTCCGTTATACCTTTCGTCGGTATCCCCGGACTACAGCGACAAGGGCAAGGACTTCCCACGTTTGAAGGAAAGTATCACCAGCAATTTCAATAACATCGAAAAGCTCTCCTACCAGCCGCTGGAACATGAGATTTCCATATCCGGAAACCGTGCCGAAGCATCCGGCACATATCGCATGAAGATAATTACCCGCGGCAAGGAACTGGTTCTGGATGGCGCGGAACACCTCAAGTTTGCCAGAGGAGCGGAAGGATGGAAAATCGTTGCGGGGTTATAGAAAATGACCGGATATGAATCAGGCATGCTGGCGGCACTCGTTACGCTGGCCTACCTTTTGGGATCAATCCCGACAGGACTTCTGCTTGGCAAGGCATACGGCATTGACGTGCGCAAGGAAGGAAGCGGCAATATCGGAGCAACCAACCTGTATCGGACGGTCGGTCGCAAGGTAGGTGCGATGACGCTTGTTGGCGATTGCCTGAAAGGACTGCTGCCGGTACTGGTCGTGAAATACAGTACACTACCGCCTGACTTTGCAGCCTGGGTTGGCCTGGCTGCATTCTGTGGACATGTCTTCTCGCTGTTTCTCAAATTCAAGGGTGGAAAGGGAGTGGCCACGGCACTCGGCGTATTTCTGGCACTGGCGCCGATGGCGGTTGCAATTGCCATTGCGGTGTTCGCAGCGTTCATGTCTACCTGGCGCTATGTGTCACTCGGCTCTATTGCAGCAGCAGCAATCATGCCAGTTGCAGTCGCTATCAGGGGAGGCGGCAGGGTACTGATCACGGTCACTCTGATTATTGCGGTGATTGTAATAATAAGGCACCATGAAAACATCCGGCGCTTGATCGCAGGCACCGAGAACCGTTTCAAGGCATAGACACAACCGGACAAGCATTCATCCGTCGACCCCGCCCTGCTATTCTTTTTCTCCCACGTAGATCGTTGCAATCCCGAAAGTCAGCTCATGGAGATGTATATTACGGAAACCGGCCTCGGATATCATACGGGAGAATTCTTCGTGGGAAGGGAACTCCAGCACTGAATCAGGCAGATACTTGTAGGCGTTATAGCGGGAGAAGAGACCTCCGACAACGGGCAGCAACCGGCGGAAATAGAAGTAGTATATCTGACGGAAAAGCTTGGATTTAGGTGTGGAAAACTCCAGAATGATCATTCTGCCGCCAGGCCGCAGTACCCGCCACATTTCCGCCAGCCCAAGCTTCCTGTCCACCACATTCCTGATCCCAAAGGCGATCGTGATAGAATCAAAGGTATCGTTTGCAAACGGCAGATCCTCACAGGGAGCCACCTTCAGGTCTATTCTCGACGCATAAGGCGATGCCGCCACCTTCACCTCACCCAGCTCCACCATTTCCCTGCAGAAGTCAGCCCCGGTAATCCTGACCGATGCGGGGGTGCTGCGGGCTATTTCCAGCGCCACATCGCCGGTGCCGGTAGCAACATCCAGAATGCGGGAGCCCTCGCGGTACTTCAGCAGTCTCACCGCTTTCTTACGCCAGCGCCGGTCGATTCCAAAGCTCAAAAGCCGGTTAAGAAAGTCATACTTAGGTGCGATTGCACCAAACATCTGCTGAATTTTCTCGCCTTTATCGGAAAGTCTGAACATATGTTTCTGCTACCTTTTGAATTATTTAAATGTTATATATGCAACTGTTCCTTATAGCACA
This sequence comes from Geobacteraceae bacterium, assembly GCA_032469775.1. Lineage (GTDB taxonomy): Bacteria > Desulfobacterota > Desulfuromonadia > Geobacterales > Pseudopelobacteraceae > JACRCG01. Next base: position 32,966 of record JAWDJY010000039.1, read on the forward strand.
GTCCAACCGGCAGAAACCAGTAAAAATCAAACTCACATCAGGAGCACCGCGGACGTGGCACCAACCATTCGCATTCAGGATATCGCCGACATCCTGATCATGACATTTCTCATCTACCAGCTTTATACATGGTTCCGCGGAACACGCGCAATTCAGGTACTGCTCGGCCTGGGCGTTGTCACGCTGATATATTTTGCCACCCGCTTTCTTGGCCTGTACATGACCAGCTGGGTCCTGCAGGAACTGGGCACGGTCCTCATCATTTTGATTATAGTTGTGTTCCAGTCCGAAATCCGGCAGGCGCTCTACCGTTTCAGCCTGCTGCGCCACATGCTGGACAGCAGCCAGGAAGCCCAGCACGGGCAGTTCCAGGAAATCGCCGAGACCATTTTTGCGATGGCGGCCAGACGCACCGGTACGCTGCTGGTCTTCCAGCGCAGCGAACCCCTGAACGAACTTGTGTCAAACGGCGTACAACTGGACTGTGAAATTTCCCCCCAGATACTTGAGTCAATATTTTATGACGGAGCCCCTCTCCATGACGGCGCGGCCCTGATCAGGGATGGTCGCATCGCGCTGGCCTCCTGCCACCTCCCTCTCTCCATCAGTCCGGACATCCCACAGAATCTGGGAACCAGACATCGTGCCGCACTCGGGCTGTCGGAACGCAGCGACGCTGTAATCGTGGTTGTCTCAGAAGAGCGAGGAGATGTTTCACTGGCTACGGCAGGAAAACTGCGGCTCATGAATTCCACCACGGAACTGATCGCAGCCCTGGATGAAATGTTTCACAGTGACAAGCCTGCTCCCAGCATATCAGTGCGCGAGAAGATTTTTTCCAATCTGCTTCCAAAGATGGCACTATTACTGGGAGTGTGTGTTTTTTGGGCACTGATAACCACACGCCAGGGCCAGATCACGACCGTAACAGCCCCGGTAATACTTAACGGCGTTCCGGAAGGACTGGTACTTCTGAAAACCACACCCGAGGAGGTAAATGTCCAGATCAAGTCACTGTCCAGCCTGAGCCCACCACCATCCAAGCTCGATCTTACCGCAGAACTGGACGCATCCAAGGCAAAAGACGGCCAAACAAACATCCGGATTCACAACTCCGACTTCAGCCTGCCGTCCGGACTGAGCATCACCGGCATTTCTCCGTCAAGCATACGCATTACCGCTGAAAAAAAACTGCGCAAGAGCGTTGCGGTAAAAGCCTCGCTGAAGGGAAAACTGCCGTCGGGGCTCTCATCAGTGCAGGTAGTCTGCGAACCGGAGATGGTTGACATTGAAGGGCCAGCCAGCCAGGTTGCATCAATTGATTCGGTTCTGACCGATGACATAGATGCGACTCGCCTGAAAAAGGGAAATGAATACCAGAAGAACATCCGACCTCTTCAAAAGCAGGTATCCCTGCTGAGAGACACACCTGTCACAATCAGGCTGATCACGCGAACAAAGCGTCGCTAAACCAGGCAGTTGGCACATATCGTGCTTAACCAGCAATGCTACAAGCGATTATTTACGATTGACCTGAGCGGCGATTTGTTATATAAAGCCAAAGACTTTTTCAAAATCCTAGAACGACCGGAGGACAAATGGCACATATCCGTATCGCACTTGTGACCGGCCTTATGCTCTTGGCTCTGCCGCAGTTGGTTCTGGCATCCAAGGCTCACGTGGTTCGCAAAAGTGAATCCCTGCATTCAATAGCCCGCAAATACCATGTCTCGGTTGACGAACTGAAGTCCGTTAACAACCTTACTGCCACCCATGTTGACAAGGGAATGCGTATCATCATACCGTCTCATGCCGATGCCAAACTCAAAAAATCGGCTTTATCACCACGTCCGGAATCCTATAAAGTCGCCAAAGGCGATACACTCCCCAAGATTGCCAGAAAAACCGGATTGAAGCTGGCCGAACTTCGCAGCCTTAACAACCTGAAAAGCAACAAGGTTAAACCTGGCCAGATACTGGCACTGGTATCCTCTTCTCCCAAGCCAGAAGCAACCCGCACAGCAAGCGCCAGCAACAGACTGCAACTCATCAACAAGGATCTTCTCAACGAGCAGGAGTTGACGGACACATTGGCCGAACTGACGGATATAGACTCCGACCGCCCGGTCGATCTTGCCAAGAAACTGGAGGCGAATCAGGCTCTCAGCAATCTGAAAAAATCCGCCTACAGTTTCCTGGGTGCCCGCTACCGTTTCGGCGGAACCAGCCGCAACGCACTTGACTGCTCGAGCTTTACACAGCAGGTTTTCCGTGAGCAGAGCGTCAAACTTCCCCGTACAGCCAGGGAGCAGTTCTACGTTGGCAACGAGGTAGCACGTGGTGACCTGAAAAAAGGTGATCTGGTGTTTTTCCAGACCTATGCACGTTTCCCTTCACATGTCGGAATTTACCTTGGAGACCGCAAGATGATTCACGCCTCGTCCAGGGAACACCGCGTAGTCATCTCTTCCATGGACACCCCCTATTACCTGTCCCGATACCTGGGGGCACGCCGCATGTCTAATACGGCCTCCGACTCGATCAATTTCAACGAACTTCTTCTCGGAGTAGATGAAGAAAATGAAAATGACATTCTTACCAACGACACTCTCGGGGTATCGCTTAACGTTGAGAAGTGATCAACCACGCCATCCTATTGCAAACACATCCGGGTCGCACGACCCGGATTTTTTTTCGCCATGAAAACCCTTCTCATTTACCATTCCGGGGAACAAAACCGTAACGACCCTTACATCAGCCTCGTCCCTACCGGTCTGTGCTACCTTCACGCCTGCCTGATCGAGGGTGGCCACGATTCCATGCTTGCGAATTTTTCCGGTTGGCCGGTGACACGTATCGAGCGGGAACTGTTGCGTATAAATCCGGACGTGATCGGCATTTCACAGTGGACGCACAATCGCCATGTATCATTGGATCTGGCCGAAAGGTGCCGACGCCTGTTACCTGCATGCACAATAGTCATGGGAGGAGGTCATGCCACCTTCTGTCACGACGACATACTTACAAACAATCCGTCTGTAGACATAGTGATAATGGGTGAGGGAGAACAGACCTTGCTGGAGCTGGTTAAACAGCTTGATAACGGTTCCGGCTGGCATCACGTTAACGGCATAGTATTCCGGCTCAATGGAAACATTACAGTCACCGAGCCGCGCAATCCGTTGCCTGATCTGGACAGGCTTCCACAACCGGCGCGTTACCTAGACCGATCGATCGGCCTTGACCTCCAGCTGCAACCCGAATTCATCGTCACCGCCAGGGGGTGTCCATCGGCTTGCCGTTTCTGCAGCTCACCTGCTTTTTGGGGCAGGAAGGTACGTTTCCGCTCTCCAGGCGAGATCGTGAATGAAATTCTATATATACGCCAGAATTTTGGACTGATCTATTTTTCAATCCGGGATGATACGTTTACTGCGGATCGCAAAAGGGCTATCGAGTTCTGCTCCCAGCTGATCAACCATAATGCCGGCATCCTCTGGAACTGCCAATCCCGTGTCAACGCAATTGACGAAGAGCTGCTGATCATGATGAAACACGCCGGATGCGAATGCATTCAACTCGGCGTCGAATCCGGCTCGCCAAGGATACTGGAACTGCTTGGCAAGAGCATCAGACCTGAACAGATCGAACGGGCCTGCAAACTGATCAGGGATATCGGTATAAACCTGTCCATCTACCTGATCAGCGACATACCAGGCGAAACGCCTGATGACATCCAGCAGACAATTGAGTTGATACGCCATATTCATCCTGATGACGGATATGTTTCACCTCTGGCGTACTATCCCGGCACTCGACTGCACTCTGACGCGGTCGCCTTGGGCATCTCCAGCAGAAGCATCTTTACTGCCACGGACAAGAACGCACTCTATGCAAGCAGTCACCGGGGCAGTTCCTCAAAGAAACTACTGGCGGAGCTTTCCGGCAATCGCCAGAACGATCCGATGCGGTTCGAGCAGCAAAAAGCGCGACTGGGTTTTTGCTACACGACCAACATTATTGCAGGAGAATGGTATCGCCAGAGGCGGCGGTATAAAACAGCTGAAAAGGAATTCAGGGAGATCACCGAACAACACCCGCAGAACCCGTGGGGTTGGTTCCTGCTTGGTGAATTGTATGCCGAAACGGGAAAGCTCGGTAAAGCCAGGGATTGCTTCCGGGCTGTTTTGCAGACAGTTCCACGCCACGCTCAGTCACTGTCTGCGTTAGCGACATAATAAAAAAAAGGCGGGACCATTTTCATGGCCCCGCCTGATACAGCCCGGACTTTCAAGGACTACTTTACAATCCTGATACCAGGAATAAAGGAAATCTTCTCAAAAGTTCTCTTGAGGGTTTTGCTCTGGAAGTTAGCCAGTGGCGGAGTTTCGGGGTACTCGATGTTGTCGCCCACAGCCACTTTGATTTCCGGGAGAGCCAGCCACAGCTTCTGCCCCTTTTCATCGGCAGCTTCAACATAAGTATAACCACCAGAGTTCATGGTCTGGGTAACCTTGGCTTTTTTACCTGCACCGGCAGGGATTTCCTGAGCCTTCATACCAGCATGGGGATCGCCAGCTGGCTGTCCTGCCGGCATTTGTCCACCCGGATGATTCGGTGGCATCTGTCCCTGCTGTGGAGCCTCGGCCGGAGCTTCAGTCTTTGGCTTGTCTTTGCACCCGGCAAGGGCGAGAGCGGCGATAACGAGAAGAACTAGTGCTGTTTTTTTCACCTGCAACCTCCTGTTGTTTGAATATCTCTTTTTTTTTACCATACTTAAACGTAACATTCCAAGAGAAATATTCCGAGCACCAATAATATAACGTCATTATCGAATTCAGTCCCGGGCTTTTACCATTAACGCCTCGACCAGCTGCCTGAACTCATCCCCGGATAGAATCACCGGCTGCATGTCGGCGGAATGCCTGACTTTTCTAGGATTGCTCAGCCACTCCCGCAACCTTTTTTCGTTCCACGCCTCACCGTTTTTAAATGTTCGCGGATACCACCCGGTTAACAGTCCCGACAGGTTAGGGCCGATATTCCCCTTTCCCATGACACCGAAGCGCTCTGACAACAGCCTGTGGCAGGAAGCGCATTTTTTACTGAAGACATGCCTGTTCAGGCTGACAGGGTCTTCAAAATGCACGATCCCCGGCAAATTCTCTTTACTGCTTCGAACTTCATCAGCACCAGCCAGAATAGCGTTTACCAGAATTGCAGCCTGCTTTTCGCTCACTACGAAATCAGGCATTCCAAGCGCAGGCTTCTCGATTGAAGCGGCAATTTCCCAAGGGCTTCTACCGTTACGGAGAGAATCCAGGTTCGTCGCCAAAGGGTTGCCCTTGCCGGCGCTTATATGACATCGCCGACAGGAAAACTGCTCCATCAGGCGACGCCCCTCCCTGACAACTTCACTCTCTCTCATCTTATAATGGGCGAACCGGCCGGCTACCAGACCATGGTGAGCAACATTCTTTCGATCCGAGAGTGGGTTGCCGCGATGGCAAGAGCTGCACCCTCCCCGTTCGAAATTATGCCCGCGATGGCAGTCAAGGCAGTGCTGACGAAGTTCTCCGCAAAAAGCTGGCAAACAGGTCAACCAGACCAGCAGTATCACAAAGGTATGAGCGACCAATTGGGGCCTCTAAAGAAGAGCGCAACTATTGTCAGGATCAGAATTGCCAGAAAGGTCACAACCGTAAGCAGGTTGACAAGTCTCTGTTCACGCGGTAACCAGCTGGCCCGATGAATATGAACCGATCCCGGTAGCCATGGCAGCAGCAGAAATACAAGTCCGAGCAGGATCAACGGATAAATCATGAAGCGCGACCAGCTGACCAGTTCCTGGATCCAGAGCAGAAACCAGGCCGACTTGACCGGATTGGGAGTGCGGGAGGGGTCAGCCATCTCCTGTAACGGTGCCGGGAACAGCACTGCCAGCGCAAGCAGCGCGGCTGCCAGCAGCAGCATCGAACGCTTGATGATTCTGAAAAAATGTGGCGTGCTTTTGGTAAATCCCTCTTTCATAGGTATGGCAGCACTCCCTTGTTCTTTCTGACACGGTAAAAATGAAGGAATGACAGCAGCAGAACCGACAGCGGCAGGATAACTATATGCAGCGCATAAAAGCGCAGAAGCGTCAGCGGCTGCCCGATGCCGTCCGGAACCAGGACTGAACGCAGCAAATCACCGAACGGCAATGTCAGCAGCAGTTCCATACCGGTCTGGGTGGCCCAGAATGCAAGCTGATCGAATGGCAACAGATAACCGGTATAGGCCTCGAACAGCGCCAGGCAGAGCAGCAGAAAACCGATCACCCAGTTCAGTTGCCGGGGACGCTGGTATGCGCCGGTAAGAATCACCCGCAGCGTATGCAGAAAGATCAGGATCAAGAGGACGTGGGAGGTTAGACGGTGCAGGCTGCGCAGATAGCGGCCGCCCCACACCGATGACTCAAGAAACAGAATCGATCCGAAGGCGCGCTCCGGAGTTGGCTGGTAATAAACCAGCAACAGCATACCGCTGGCCAGCATGATCAAAAAAGCGCTGAAAGCCAGCCCTCCCAGACAAAAGGTGTAGCTGATGCGAAGGTTCTTTACCAAAACTACCCTGGGGAAAAGATGCTTTAAAAAATCGGAGATCATGGGAGGAATATACTCGATTTGGCAAAAATAGGAATATTTATATTTCCATAGACTTGTCGCTATTGCAGGGTTCCTGGTCAGTGTATTCCGCAGGCTTACAAGCGAATAACACGGATAACTGCACAAGGTCACCAAGGGAACGGACCATGTATTCACCACCTTCCCTTGAAGACGACCTCGTTTGAAAGCTCATTGGTGTCGTCGGGCTTGACCGGAAAGTGCTCCGAAAGCATTTTACCGATTCCGGCCACGGCCGCCGAGATTCCACCGGCGGGATCACCGGACTTGATTCCCTCGACAATGCATCGCACCATGGATGGCCAGGTATTTTCGGGGACAACTGAATTGATGCCGCTGCCGGCAAGAACCTGCACCATCCGCTCTTCGATCGACACCATTATCAGGACACCGGTCCTGTCCCTGGTATTATGAATTCCCAGCCTGGCGAACTCCCTTTCGGCACGTCGTCTGAGAGCGATTTTGCGATCCTTTCTGTTAAACAGCGGTAAAACGCTTGATGCTGCTACTATAAGGACGCGAATCTCTCCCGATGTCATAGATTCAGCCTTTGCTATGGCATCCTCAACCCCTTTCCTTTGTTCACCTGAAAGGAAGTTCAAGGCATCTTTGTATATTTTCATGCTTTGCCCCTTTCGCTGCCGCTCACCGGAACATACACTGCCAAAGGACCAGAAGCGCGTATGGTGATGGTCACCGCACAACCTGTCTCATAAGCAAAGAAAAGGCCAGTTACACGATATCTTGCACACCGGAAGCAGACATATCATGCAACTGGCAATTTCACAATTCCAGGGTTGTCAGTGCCGCTTCATTTGGACACCGACGGAGGCGGATCCGCCTTGGTGCCGATCCTCGCCTTGCGGTTTTCCTTCATCCGCTGCTGCTTGTTTGCCTTGATCTCGTTGCTGACCAGGTCATGCTTCGCCTTCTGCTCCGGAGTCAGATATGCCTGCATCTTGACGATAGTACCGTTACGCAACTCTTCAACCTGTTTCTGAATCTGTTTGGGGCTGAGGTCTTCATTCTCCTGGATCACCTTCAGCCTTGCATACTCGTCCTCAAGCAGCGGACGAATCTTGTCCTGCTGTTCGACCGTCAACTGCAGTCCCTCTGCCAGGCGCTTCAACTGCACTTCTGGCGCCGGCATCATCGTTGCGGCACCGGCCTTGGATTTAACCGTTTTCGTCACCTTTTTGGCCTTCTCGCCCTGTACATCAGTCTGTGGAAACGCTGCCGAAGCAGCCCCCAGGGACATTGCCATCACCGACAAAACTGTTAGCATTCTTTTCATAACCGACTCCTTTTGTTCAAGATTTTCCTCTGGGGCTGTTCTCACGCAAAAGTTCTATTCCATTACTGCACCGTAATCCGGACTTGTTAACTTTCTGATACTATCACGATTTTAAATTACTTCAATACATCAGGAGACAGGTTCCTAGTTTTACTTACTTTTGACCACCTGATGCAACTGTCCGGAATCTTCCCGCCTAAAAAACCGATGGCAAAGTTTTCAACTTTATTTTGCCGGCAATGCTGACTATACTGGCGAATTATAAAATGCTAATTTTATTTCTGACCGCAAAATTCCTTTTCAATTATCAAGACCGACAGGTCACACCAGGGAGGACAATCAGATGAAAACGGCAATAGTCAGGGTGATACAACAACGCCTGATCAAGGAAGGACTCAATCCCGGCACGGTCGACGGCCTGCTCGGATACAACACCTACCGGGCGGTCAATGACGCCCTTACAAGGCGAAAAGCGGGGCTGCCAGGCGACTGGCCGGCATGGTCCAACACCCGCAAAACAGTTGCCTATCTCCAACTGCTATGCAAGGAGCTGCAAATCGAGGTGGGAGACATCGATGGCTATTGGGGGCCACAGACGGACTACGCCTTCGAGACCATGGTTCATATCCTGGAATACGGCCAGGCTCCCCGCCCCTGGCGGGACGAGACTCCGCTCGACATCAATCCGCATGACTGGCCGTTACAGGATGAAACCGAGCTTACGAAATTCTACGGCAAGGTTGGAACCAATCAGGTATCACTCTCCCTGCCCTATCCCCATCGCCTGGCCTGGGAACTGAAAACCGTGATCAGCAGCTACCAGTGCAATGCCAGGGTGCATGACAGCATTGAACGGGTCTTGCAAAGGGTATTCGACCACTATGGAATGGAACGGATCAAGGAGTTGCGGCTAGACCGCTGGGGCGGCTGCCTGAACGTACGCAAGATGCGCGGCGGTTCCAACTGGTCGACGCATTCCTGGGGAATCGCAATTGATTACGATCCTGATAATAATCAGCTGAAATGGGGTCGCGACAAGGCCGCTTTCGCAAGACAGGAGTATGAAGCATGGTGGCGTTTCTGGGAGGAAGAGGGGTGGAGCAGCCTCGGCCGCACCAGAAACTACGACTGGATGCACGTGCAGGCTGCAAAACTGTAGTTCTAGCGCCCCGCATCTGAAAACGGCATGGAGGCCTGGCCCCGGAGCGCCGGCCGACTGGCTTGGCATAACCGGAAACGCCAGCTATCCCTCCAGCACTTCCACGAACCCATCGGCCTCGGCGAGCTCCAGCCTCCGCAGCGGCCGGTCGGCGGGTCCCTGCAGAACCTGACCGTGTCGGTCGAAGCGGCTGCCATGGCAGGGGCAGGAAAGCCCGTCGGATGATACCGTGACGGTACACCCCAGATGGGTGCAGACAAGATCCAGCGCGTAAACAGCTTCGGCATCCCTTAGCAGCGCCACCCGCGCTTCACGGTAGACCAGCGCCCCCCGGAGCGGAATGTCGGTTCTGGCAACCCGCACGGTAACCTTGCGGCGCTTCACCGTGCGCGGCGTCAGATAACGCCAGAGCAGGCCGGCAGTTCCAAGCAGAACACCTATGGTAGTGATGAAGCTTCGACGCGATTGAGGAACGTTTTCCATTTTTCGATGTACGCCTTTTTATAAGCCGGGCTTTTGCTGCTCATGCGCAGATAGCGTCCGGCTGTTATGAAATCGCCGTTGACCGCGCGCTGACCCTGCTGGAGCCAGAATGATTCCAGCCCAAGTCCGTCACGGCCAAGCTGGTAAATACGCTGCGACTCCGGCTCCAGAAGGAATCGGGACGGGTTGTCGTGACACCCTTCGCAAGTCACGCTGCCGCGCTGGATCGTATGCGGGAACCAGGCCCGCCATTCGGCGGCCAGCAGCGTATTCTCCGGCCCTCCGTTTCTAGCCGACTGGATATCGGTGTAATAGGCTATGAACATCGGGCGGATAGGGCTGATCCGGCCGGCGGCATTCAGCCCCAGCGGCGGAGCGTCCTGCCTCTTCAGGTAGGCGCTACGCAGATACTCAGGATTTTCCAACGGTTTCAGATCAAAATCCTCTTTCAGGGCCGGATCGCGAAAACGGAGAAAAAAGGTGGCGTACTCCTGGGGCGCCCAGGCCGAATGGCAGGCATAGCATTCCAAACGTTCCATGTGGGCCGGGATGCGGTGTTCGACAACCTTCGGGTCCGGCCTATGGCAATCACGGCACCCCTTGGAGGACTTTTTACCCTGTGCCAGGCTGTTCATCGAATGGCAGGCACCGCAAGCGAGTCCGGCCCGGTAATGCGCGTCCGGCAACATCTTCAGGAAGGTCTCGCCATTAACCGCGATGCCGCGCTGGTAACGCATGTTATCCTCGCGCGGCGCCCGCCCCGA
>JAWDJY010000040.1:0-42290 GCA_032469775.1 Geobacteraceae bacterium
TGTACGTCAGATGCTGCGGCGCGTACGCATCAAGGATACCGGCGACACCAATCTGCTGGTGGACGATCAGGTTGAACGCTACGTGTTCGAACAGGAAAACGACAAGGCCTTTGCCGACGGCAAACGTCCGGCAATTGCCGAGCCGTTACTGCTGGGCATCACTAAGGCATCACTCTCGACCGAGTCATTCATTTCGGCAGCCTCATTCCAGGAGACTACCAAAGTATTGACCCAGGCTGCGATCGAAGGAAAGATCGATCATCTGCGCGGACTCAAGGAGAATGTCATCATGGGACGCCTGATCCCGGCGGGAACCGGCATTACGCGTTACCGCGGCATTCGTTTGCAGACCGAAGCGCCTGTTCAGCAGAACACTGACGTTGCAGAAGAGGCCAGAGATGTTGAGGAAGACGACAGCCAGGAAGCCGCATGAACTTGATTCTGGATTAATGGAAAGACCGACGGTCGGAGATAAAATCTCCGACCGTTTTTTTGTGCAACGCACCGAGTGTGCCGTTATTTATCTTCTGCCAACAAACTTTTTCCAGCCCGACTCCGCCAACTCCATCAATCCGTTTATTGTTTTGACGTATAGTTTTCTGACAGGGATGCTGTTGACCAGGATTGCTCCGTCAAGCAGTTCCACCGAAACAGGATCCCCGTTATTGAACATCGATATTTTCGAGTAATGCTCACCGGCGACACCGAACAGAAACTTATGGGTTGCTCCGTCATGGCGGCAGGAAATGATCAGTATTGCGACCTCCGGCTGACCGGTTTTGTGATGATAGCGGGCCGTAGCGGTCACAAAAGAACCTTCCAAAGCTCCACCCGATGCCAGCAGTGAGTCGAGAGAGACTCCCTTGGGTTTAAGCTTGCCCAGTGACGGCAGTCCCCACGGCTTGAATCTTTCGTGAGGGCGCAAATGGTAGTGTTCGCTCCGTTCCAGCAGAGTCACCACGTTATTGTTGATCGGCCCGCCGATCGAGTGAGAAAGCGCCGCTGCGAAACCGCGCTCGCGGACCAGACGATGATTCTCGACAATCTGAATCATCCCGGTAGCCCCGAGCGGATGCCCCCTACCCTTCAAACCGCCGGTCAGGTTGGTGGGAAACTCACCTTCGTCTCCGGTCAGACTATCGTCCAGTAGCGCATCCATCAGGCGGTTCCTGGATACTATGCCCAGGTCAACCAGGTTGATCGGTCCGAAACCGTTGAAAGGGTCATGCATATTGACGTGCAGCTTGCCGGAAAAGGCCCGTATATCCTTGATGCCGGCCATGCCGTAAGCATAGCCTGCAGCGGTCACGGTGGCCGGAAATGAATGGAAATAATTGCGGTCCGCAATCGTAGGTATATCGGTGGCGCTGCCCACACCGCTGACAAGCACATCCTGTGGATCGGAAGTCAGGATTACAGCCGCCATGCCATCCGACATTGGGCAGAAGTCGTGATAGCGCAACGGATCCCAGTAGCGGTAGTTTTTGTTGTTTACGATCTGACGGTAATAGTCGGCAAGCTCCAGCTTGAAAGACAGGTGCGCATCCGGATTAGATGCTGCGTAACGGTGGCTGCGCTGGGTAAGCATGGCGGAATAGGCGGTCCACTCCTCCTCGTTCAATCCTAGGCGTTCCTTGAGTGCCCTGGCGACCAGAGCTCCACAGGCCGGCATGGTCAATCCGTATTCCGCTTCGTCACGATCGATGACTCCGGCAATGATCCGGGTAGACTCCAGTGTGCTGGCATCACTCATTTTCTGGATTCCGATGGCCAGCACATGGTCAAACCGACCGGACGCAACTTCAAGATATGCGCTTTCAAAGGCTGAGGCGCCCGATGAAGATGCGGTGTCCACCAGTACTGAACGAGCGCCGGAAATGCCCAGTATTCCAGCTATTTTTGCCGCGGTATTATCGACGCCGGAAAATGCCGACGGGTTCTGGCTGCCTACAATAACAGCCTCAACGTCTCGTCGCCGTACCGGGCTTCCGTTAAAGACTGCTCCGCAACTCTCGGCCATATCGAGAAAAGTGAGGTTCTCCTTGTCGGCCCCATTGTATCTTCCCACGGGAGCCATCCAGGATGCGGCAATGTATACCGAACGCGGACGAAAGTGACCTGGCATAGCAGACTCCTTTAGTAAGTTAGAAGTTATTTTCTGCAATTTTCAGGCAGGAAATATCTTGGTTAACGCACTTGTCCTGAACAGGGATCGCTGAAACAGCACAGGCGCCCGTGTTCAGGACGCCTGTGATTTTCAGATAGCATTAACCTGCAGCAATTACTTGCGCAATACCTTGATTACCGCCGAGAAATCCTCTTCTCCCAATCCCTCGTTAACACCCTGTTCGTACACCTTGCTGGCAGCCTCGGCAGCCGGCAGATGAAGTCCGACAAGTCGAGCGGCATTCAGAACAACGTGGAGCTGTTCATGGACATATTTAAGCGCCAGGCTCCGCGAAAAGTCTCCGCGCGCCATGGCTCTGCCTTTCCTGTGGAACAGTGGCGATGCGACACCTCGAGTGTCAAGCACCTCAAGAATCCGGTCCGCACTGAAGCCCATCTTTTCACCCAGAACAAGTCCCTCCGCAAGCACTTCGACCAGTTCGGACTGTACCATGTTTACAATGAACATCATCTTGGTGGCATCACCGATCTGACCCACGTGTATGATATTCAGGCCAAAGGTTGAGAACGCCTCGCGACATTTTCCCACCAGTGACTGGTCACCGCCGGTTATAATTGTTACCAGTCCGTTGACGGCATGCTCCTTGTTGCCCCAAACAGGAGAATCAAGGTATTGGACTTTTTTCTTTGCACATTCGTCAGCCATTTTAAGAGTGGTATCAAGAGAATGAGACCCCATATCGGCCAGGATCGTTCCGGCGTCAATACCTGCCAGAATTCCTTTCTCACCGAAGAAAAGAGGACCGAGTTCATCTCCTTCCGGAACTATGGCAATAACAAGATCGCGACCCTTGGCCGCTTCCTGTGCTGAAGCCGCGGCATGTGCTCCCAATGCAATCAGCTCGTTCACCACGACCTGGTCATTGTCGAACACCGTCAACTCATAACGTCCTTTGACCAGATTGGCGGCCATATGCCGTCCGACCGTACCCAAACCGATGAAACCGATCTTCTGCAACATGTCTATACCTCCTGTTGAATTGTCAAAATAAAAGTGTTTTATTTTATATCAGTTTTTATCGCCAGGCAATACACAATTACCATTAATGCAGGAATAATGAAATCTCTTGTTCATCTAGAGGTCAAGACGCCGATCCGGCTGCAGACACCGGACAGGCGGCATCCGGAACAGCGAGGAGAAAGCGGAGCGCATACATTCTGGCCGAACGCGACCAGCAAGTCGTTTATCGGTATCCAGTACTCCGGCGGCAGCTTGGCTCTCAAGGCCATTTCAGTCTCTTCGGGAGTACGCGTTGAAACATATCCCCAACGATTACAGATACGATGGACATGGGTATCGACACATATCCCCTGTTTTCCGAAACCCAGAGTAAGCACCAGATTTGCAGTCTTGCGCCCTACCCCTCTGAAAGCCAGTAGAGAGCTGATTTCGTCAGGGACAGCCCCACCATATTCCGATATAAGGCGTTGTGAGATCTCATGTATCTGTTCGGATTTATTTCGATAAAAACCGGCTGGGTAAATCAGCTCCGCAATTTCTTCAGCAGCTAGTCCTGCCATGGCTGCCGGAGTTTCGGCACGTGCAAACAGGCGCTCCGACGCCTTAGCTGTTACCTCGTCCTTTGTCCGCAGTGAAATGATACAGGAGACCAGCACCTTGTAGGGATTGCGTTCACACTGGGCCACAATTGTGACGGCTGGCTTCTGCCATGCCAAGTATTCTTCCCGCAGGATCTCAATTGCCAGATGTATATTATTGTCTGTCATAGCCTGAATATTAACCTAATGGGACATGAGACACAATGGTGGTTTTACTTTTCCATTGCTTGCCTGTAGTATGGCCGTCATGAGTATCGACCTGCATATACACTCCTGCTTTTCCGATGGGGCGTACCACCCGTCGCAACTGGTCGGCATGGCCAAACTACTCGGTGTGGAGGTTATAGCGATAGCTGACCATGACTCGGTCGCCGGCATTCCTGACGCGATTTCGGCAGGATCTGACTCGTGCGTGGAGGTCATTCCAGCTGTTGAACTTTCAGTTCATTTCGAAGATTTCAAGGATGTTCATCTGCTCGGATACGGAATAGATTACTGTGATGAACTATTTCTCAGACAGATAGACGGCTTCCGTAACCGGCGAGAACAACGCAACCGCGAGATCATGAACCGAATAAACGGGTTACTGCATGCGGAAGGGCGGGAAGCTATAACCATCGATGAAGTGCTTGACTTTGCCAACGACGCCATCGGCCGCCCCCATATCGCCAGGGCACTGATGGCGCGCAATTACGTTTCAAGCATGGAGGACGCCTTTCAGCGTTACCTGGTACCGTGCAACGTTGCAAAAAGCTACTGGCTGATACAGAGTGCAATTGATGAAATCCATCGCATTGGCGGCGCCGCCGTTCTGGCGCATCCGACAAGTATCAGCAGGGACCAGGCCGAGTTGAAGCGAGTGATTTCAGCCCTGAAAAACATTGGACTCGATGGAATCGAAGTCTACAACAATATGGGTTGGCCTTTGGAAATTGAATTTCTGAGGCGCCTGGCTGTCGAACTCGATCTGGTCGTCACCGCAGGCTCGGATTTCCATGGGATCGAGACCGGAATTGAAATAGGAAAAGGGCGGGAAGGAATCCGTTTTGACAGAAACCTGCTCGCCCCCCTGACCGCCCGCATCCGGGAACAACGCGGTAAAAACTCTCTGTAGCTAGATCTTGTCCTTATAAGCCTTGTAGTTGACGACCTGAATATCATCATTGACCGCAGTGACTCCTTTAAGTGCACGTACGATGTTGATGGCAGAGTTCTTTTGAGCTTCCGACACTATATAGCCGCCCAGCGTAGCCACACCTTTTTCGAATGTTATCGTGAACGGCCGGTAGTCTTCCAGCGCCGGAGCACTTAACAGTGCGGTTTCAATTTTCTTGACCATTATTGCCGAATCAATAACGGCAACCGAAGCCTTGTCGGCTTCTTTCAGCGAAGGTTCTTTCACGGCAGCCACGATCGCGTCGATTATGGTTGATTCCGAAAGTCGGGAGGTATTGAAGATCATATCGTAATTATTAGGCTGTCTCCAGTCGCGATCAAAGTAGAAATGTATAAACCCGCCACGCTGGTGGTCGCTGCGTCGGATCAGGGAACGAGCCATGTCCGGATCAATCCATTCACGCTCGGCAAAGCGTTCCACCCGCTCTTCAAAATCGGCAATAAACCTGAGTCGCAGCACGTTCTTGCACCCTTTCAGAAGATCCTGACCGCCACGACCGTAGATGATGGCGTTACCCTTGCGCGCAAGGTCAAGAATGATGAGCTCGATTGCATTAAGAGCCGCTGCACGCTTGCGGTCCTCGGCAGTAATATAGGCAGGCGGTTTCTCGTCAACCAGTTGCAAAAGTTCCGGCGTAAGACCATATTGTGAGGCCAGCAGGCTGATACGCTGACCGTCAACCAGCGTATACTTTAGCTTTTTGGCTATCTCCGATGCAATATTGTATGCTCCCGTACCCATCTCTCGCGACACTGTGATAACTGCCATTTAAAAATCCTCCCTGATAATTACAGTTGTCCAGCTTATATCATGTTCTGGTTGTGTATACAAGGCGCTCGTGGTACCGTCAGACCGACAAGGATCAGACATGCACGACGCGGCAATCTTCACATCCAGATTCCTCATATTTGCAGCAATCCACTCACTGCTGGCCATCCCTCTCGTAAAAAAATTTCTTACGGGCAGAACCCAACCCGGACACTGGGCATATCGATTAATATACAACCTGATATCGCTGGCAATGTTCGGCTGGGTGATGGCATCCTACCGGAATACCCCGGTGATTTATGTTGTACCAGGAGCATGGAGCCTGGCGATGTACCTGCTGCAGGGAATATTGCTTGTGGCCCTGGTCTGTTGTGTGAGGCAGACCGGAACAGCAGATTTTCTGGGGTTGCCCCTAAAAGTGGGCACCCAGAGCAACTCCAATCGACTTGTAACAGGCGGTTGTTACGGAGTGGTGCGCCACCCCTTGTATCTAATTTCAATCTTGTTTCTGCTGTTCAACCCGGTTATTACGACTCGCTGGCTTATTCTTTCCGCCCTCTCCTCGGTTTATTTTATTGTCGGCGCACTGGTTGAAGAGCGAAGGCTGCTGGCGGAGCATGGGGAACGGTATCAGGCCTACCAGCTGACCGTTCCTTTCTTGATTCCGGGCTTGTCCATACTGCGGCGGCCACCGACATTCAGTAACCGGCAATCACCCCGGTAATCACTCCAGGTCGACAGAAACCGAAATCGTCAACCGTCGACGCGATCCGCCAAGCGATATTTCCAACGGGATACGGACAACAGTCCCTTCAACGGTTGCATCCGGAGCCGAAATCGATATCCTTGGTGAATCCGCAGGTTCGCTCTTCAGAGCAATCACATCAGTACCATCGCCGGATTCGATGTCTTCGGAAAACTCCTGTTCATTGGAGACAGCCGTAGTTGCAGGGCAGGTTATGGTGTCGTTACGATTCTCAACAGTGGCAACGCGCTCCATAACCTGCTTGAAAAGACTCGTCACGGCATCCAGCACACCTTTCCCGCTGTCGGCCCATGAACGGCACACCATGATGCCGGGCAGATCCAGCTTGAAAGCCAGCTCCGAATCATCAATCACACCGGTACTGTTGCCTGATTCGTTCACCTGCAGTATTGCTGGAGTGTCATGCAAACCGACTCCATAGGCCGACAGGTAGTCTCTCAATTGTGACAAGCTTTCCTGGGCCTTTAAGAGGCGGTCTGGCGAAGAATCAATCATTATGACTATTCCATCGGCCCCTTTAAGAGTCATTTTCCAGGTTGCCGGGTTAGTGACCGCACCTGTCAGCGTATAAATGTGAAGACGGACACGATAACCATCCTGCAAGGGGGCATCGAGAGGGCTGAAATCAAAGAAAAGCAGATTGTCTCCACCCGCAGACACAGATTTCAGCTCTCCGCGCAACTCGGGCTTGATTCGCGAATAGATATAATTCAGTGCCGCGCTTTTGCCGCAACCAACCGGACCAAAATAAATGATTTTGGCGTTTATTTCCTTCTTGGCATGATTAACCAGCGCCATCGGCGTTCTCCAGACAGTTCCTACCTTTTTTTATTCAATAGCAGCCGCTTGGCCATCGTGGAAATAACCGAGGCTACATTTTTGCTCTTGGCAAAACTGGCCAGGTCTTTTTCACTCATGGTAGCAAGGTAGCGGATCGCGTTCTGAACCGGGGTACGGTTATTTTCAATCAGACTCTTGCGAATCTGGTAGCTCTTGATCCACTCTTTGTTGGCACAGATCAGCCGCATGATCTCGTCGTTCTGTATTCCGGACTTGATCAGCTTGAGCACCTCCGCCTCGGTAATGCGGGGATTCTTGATAACACTGCCGGAAACCAGCTTGTTAGAGTCCTTGACCAATATCGAACGCCACTCCTTGTCCCCGGAAAGTGCCATTTTGATCTTTTCGGCGATCCCCATCATCTGCGCTATCTTGAACTTGCTGAGATACTCTTCACCCGCATCTTCCTCTGAGTCTTCTCCGGAAACTTCTTCCTTGTTTTCATCGGAAGCGGGGAGTTCATCATCAAAAGGAGTATCGGGGGCCAGGCAATCCGGCAGCGGAGTAGGGACCGACTCGCAGTTATCAGCTCGGTCGAGTTTTTCAACATCTACCTGAGACAGCACTTTCAATTCGTCAGACTCAGGCCGTTTGCCGCAAACACGGGCCAGAAGCTCCAGAACCAACGGGTGGGCCCTGTCAGTGGCGGAATACTCGTTGACCACATCCTCTGGCAGCATTTCCAGATTATTGATTGCGGCGGATTTAATCGAAGGATCCGGGTCCTTTGAAAGACAGAACAGGAGCGTCACGCGTTCGAACGGTTCCATTCCGGCGGCGGAATCACAGCCCGCCAGCCTGACTTCTGGGGGGACCCCCGGCCTGACGTAGGCCGCCACAGCCGGGGATATTGTAAACTTGATCTTATTTGACATCAGTGCAATTAATTCTGAACAAGTGCAGCCTTTACTCCGACGGATTTCAGCTTGCCAAGTGCTGACTCGGCAGCCTTTTTATCCTTGAACGGCCCGACTGACAGGCTTTGGGTGGGAATAGCAATTTCTGTGCGCCTGATGCTTACCTGAAATCCGGCGGCTGCCAAACGCTCTTTTTCCGAAGACGCACGGGCATCCAACAGATAAGATCCGGCAAAAACCGCAAACTTGCCCCCCTGATCCATAATAAATGCGTCGGAAGTGTACCGTTTCAGACGGGCAAGTTCAGCCTGAGCTTCATTACGGCTTGCATATTCGGCCAGTTGCAGCCTGTTCATAGTGGACTTTTTGCGTGGGCCCGGCTTGACAACCGGCTCCAGACCGGCCTTGCGCACACGCCCCATATCAACCGAGAGCGCTTCCTCTATCACGTATTTGCCGACCAGCACGGACCATGGGCCTGCCGAGGCTGGCTTTGCCGGGGCTGAGTTTGCTGCTCCGCTCGTCACTGCAGCACTTTTCCTGGGTTTTGGAGTCACTTCCGCTGCTTGAGATTTTCCAGCGGACTTGACAGGCTCGGCCTTACCGGCGGCAGCAGGCTGAACTTTTGCAGTGGTAGTTTTCTTCTCATTGGTCTTGGCCACAGCCGGCTTCTGATCCTTTTTATCCGCGACCGGCGCCGGAAGGGCTTTCTTTTCGGAAGCCTTTGGAGATTCGATCTTTTTGGGTTCCTCTTTCGGTTTTACCGGCGGCAAAGGTTTGGCAGCCGGCACTGCGGCAACCTGGGTAGCAGCAGCGGGCTGAGACGGCTTGGGAGCCTCTTTTGCAGCGGCAGGCTCGCTTTTCGAAGCGGCATCTTTCTTGTCAGCAGCAACGACACCACCGTCGGGAGCCGGCAGCGGCATTTTTACCACCTGTGGAGCCGGAGATTCAGCCGGCGGCGGAGCCGGCTGCGGCTTGATCAATCCGGTAAAGAAATACAGATACGAAAAACCACCCACCAGAAGGAGAAGAAGTACCAGCAGAGCACTCTGATTCTTTTTTTCTCCGGGTGCATCCTGCTGTTCGGTATCACCCGTCCCCTTGCTGAACTTGAAATCCATGAAAAACCTCCGTTGTAAATCTTACCCCTGAAATTCCGGATAAGTGCGTTGAAGGAGCAGTCTCCTGTCAAACAGAACTGGAAACCACTCCTGAAATCTAGTGATTGTTATGTGACTCTTTTTTGCCGGCCTGCGCCTCGGCAATTACCTTCTGGGAGAGATGCGTAGGAAGTTCTTCATAGTGTGAAAACTCCATGCTGAACATGCCGCGATCGCTGGTCATCGATTTCAAGTCGTTCGAATAGGCAAGAACCTCCGACATCGGAACCACGGAGCGGATAATCTGGGAATTGGCCTTGGGCTCCACACCGACTACCTTGCCTCGCCTGGAGTTCAGGTCCCCGATCACATCGCCCATATTCTCATCTGGAACAGTGATCTTCATATTGACGATCGGCTCCAGCAGAACCGGCTTGCAAACCTCCATCGCCTTTTTGAATGCCATGGAACCTGCCACCTTGAAAGCCATCTCGGATGAATCGACGGTGTGGAACGAACCGTCGTAAAGTGCCACCCTGAAGTCAACCACGGGATACCCGGCCAGGTAGCCGTCCATACAGGCTTCCTGAATGCCTTTGTCCACAGCGGGAATATACTGGCGAGGTATCACCCCGCCAACAATTTTATCATCGAAAATATAGCCTTCGCCACGACCGGTTGGCGACATCTCGATCCAGCAGTCACCATACTGTCCACGTCCACCGGACTGTTTCTTGTATTTGCCCTGTACCTTGGCAGTTCCGCGGATTGTTTCAAGATAGGGGACCTTGGGAGTTTTAAGCAGCACTTCAACTCCGAATTTCCGCTTCATCTTCTCAACAATGACTTCCAGGTGAACCTGGCCCATACCGGAAATGATGAACTCTTTGGTCTGCGTGTCGCGGTGCGACTCAAGGGTCGGTTCTTCCTCGATCATGCGGTGCAGTGCATTGTGGATTTTGTCTTCATCGGCCTTGGTCTTTGGCTCAATAGCGTATGAGATGACCGGCAGCAGCTGTTTGGCGGGTTCGTAGATGATCGGCTTGGCTGCATCGCATAGCGTGTCGCCAGTTATTGTCTCCTTCAGCTTGGCTACCGCGACTATGTCTCCGGCAACGGCCTGCTTGATCGGATGCTGTTTTTTACCCTCCAGCTCATAGATCTGACCGATACGCTCCTCAATACCTCTGGTTGAGTTGAACACCGTTGAATCGGAATTGAGTACGCCGGAGTATACCCTGAAAATAGTAATTTTACCGGTGTATGGATCCGAAGTCGTTTTGAAAACCAGCGCCGAAAAAGGCTCCTTCTCGTCCGGGGCGCGCTCGATCACCTCCTCGGTCTTGGGGTGAATCCCGACCGCCTTGGTTCTGTCAAGCGGTGACGGCAGATAGGCACAGATGGCATCCAGCAGGTGCTGGACGCCTATATTGCTCGTAGCCGAGCCGCACAGAACCGCGGTAAAGGTATTGCGCATGGTGCCGACCCGCAGGCCGTCAATGATTTCATCTTCAGTCAGCTCCCCGGCTTCGAGATATTTTTCCGTCAGGGCGTCATAGGCCTCGGCAACCGTTTCGACCAGATGCTCCCTGAGACGCGCGGCTTCTTCGGCATACTCGGCCGGGATCGCTCCTTCGGTAAACTTGCCGGAACCATCCTTGGCATAGAAACAGGCCTTCATGCCGATCAGGTCGATTATCCCTTCAAAATCCGCTTCAAGGCCGATCGGCATCTGGATCGCGACCCCTCTGGCTCCCAGGGTTTTTTCCATATCGTCGATCGCACGCAGAAAGCTGGCGCGCTCCCGATCAAGCTTATTGACAAAGGCGATCCGTGGGATCTCGAATTCGTTGGCCCAGTTCCAGATATCCTCAGTCTGGGCCTTGACTCCGGAAATGGCGGACAGGATTATAACCGCACAGTCCAGGGCGCGCATGCAGGCACGGGTGTCAGCAATAAAGTTGCCATAACCGGGTGTGTCGACGATATGGATGGAATGCCCTTTCCATTCACAGTGATCCAGGGAGGAAGTAATCGAAATCTTGCGTTTGATCTCTTCCGGTTCGAAATCCATGGTGGAGGTGCCGTCATCAACACGCCCCAGGCGATCGATCATGCCGGTATCGAACAGGATCGCTTCTGAGAGCGAGGTTTTACCGGCGCCGCCGTGTGCGATGATACCCAAGTTGCGGATCTTGCTGGTTTCAAACTGTCCCATAGAACTGCCTCCTTGTATGCATAATAGAATTTACTGCTCTATTTTATCAAAAGCATCAACCGCCAACCGCACTCCGTATACACTGCCGCAATAATATCCGAAAATTGCTCTTTGTCACCAGAACAATGGACGTTACCTGTTTCTTTCATACAATATCCGCAATCCATCAAGTGTCAGGAACTCATCAACCTCATCAATGGTCCTGGATTCCGGGGCGATCAGGACCGCCAACCCGCCGGTGGCCACCACCCTGAATTTTTCGTGACACTCGGCCCGGATATTATCAACAATTCCGTCCACCAGTCCGACATAACCAAAGAAGATTCCCGCCTGCATCGAGTTGACGGTATTCTTGGCAATAACATGCGGCGGCTTGACTATGTCGACACGCGGAAGCTTGCTGGCCCTTTGGAACAGCGCCTCCAGCGAGATTGCAAGTCCGGGTGCAATCGCCCCTCCACAGTACTCGCCCTTTGAATTCACATAGTCGAAGGTTGTGGCGGTACCAAAATCTACAATCACCAAGGCACATTTGTGCTTTTCGTAACCGGCCACAGCGTTAACGATCCGGTCGGCGCCTACCTCCCGCGGATTGTCATATTGGATCGGCATACCGGTTTTTAGCCCCGGGCCTACCACAAACGGGGTCAACTTGAAGAAATCGCGAGAAATCGCTTCCATCACCCCGGTCAATGGTGGAACCACTGAAGCGATGATGGTTGCCCTGATTGACAGGAAGTCCAGGCCGGCCTGTTCGAAAAGACTGTGCAGGAGCACGGCGTACTCGTCGGAAGTGCGGGATTTGTCCGTTGACAGACGCCAGCTCCTCACAAGCTGCTCACCATCATAAACGCCCAGAACGATATTGCTGTTGCCTACATCAATTACCAGAAGCATTCAGATAACCCTCACATCACCGCTGACTATACGCTCGATCCTGCCATCCACGGAACTCATCAACAAAGCGCCGTCACTATCTATGCCGACAAAAATGCCGCTTCTGCTTTCACATCCGGTATCGCTGACCGACACCACACGCCCGTTGGCATTGCATCGCCTCTGCCACTCATCCCTTACCGGATCGAACCCCTTGCAAAGAAAGTCCGCATAGAGCTTGTCGAGCTCATTCAACATCGTGGCGGCGAAGCGCGACCTGCAGACCCTTGAACCGGACTCCAGCAGCAGCGATGTTGCCGGATGGCGCAGGTCATCCGGAAATTGATCTGCCGTCATATTGAGATTTACACCGATACCCAGGATAATGAAATTTATTCCATCGGTTTCCGCGCTCATTTCATTAAGCAAACCGGCGACCTTCCTGCCACCGACCAGGACATCGTTAGGCCACTTGATCTCCGGCTTGAGATCAGTTGTCTGTTCTATGGCCCTGGCCACGGCAACCGCGGAAAGAAAAGTCAACTGGGGCGCTTCATGAGGCATTATCGAAGGTCGCAACACCACCGAGCAGTAGATATTTACCCCGGCCGGCGATGACCAGATACGGCCTCTCCGCCCCTTACCTCCGGTTTGCGTGTCAGCAATGACCACTGTTCCTTCCGGGGCTCCGGCCTCGGCAATCCGAAAGGCATCCGAGTTTGTGGAGACAGTCTCCCTGAGACAATCCAAGCTCTTGCCTACCAGCACGGTATCAAGCCGGGCATTGATCTCAACGGAATCAAGCAATTCAGGCGAGGAGAGCAGCCGATATCCACGGGACGGGATTGCTTCTATCTCATACCCAAGTTCACGTAGCGATGAAATATGCTTCCAGACCGCGGTGCGCGAAACGCCCAGCGACCTGCTGACATGTTCACCAGACACAAACCCGCCTTTTTCGCGGAACAACCGCAAGATGATACAGGCTTTCTGGTGCATCATATTACCTCGAATCCCTGGCATATTCCCGGGAAAACAAATCTAGTCCAGCAGCATGGAAATATCCATTGCCTTCGGGGAATGGGTTAGAGCTCCCACCGAAATGATATCCACCCCGGTTTCGGCAATGCCCCGAACCGTTTCGAGGTTGACTCCGCCTGACGCCTCGACCACCGCCCGTCCGGCTATTACGGTGACCGCCTTGCGCATCTCTTCCAGGGTCATGTTGTCCAGCATGATGATATCTGCACCCGACTCCAGAGCCTCATCGACCTGTTCCAGGGTTTCGGTCTCTATCTCAATTTTAAGTGTATGGGGAATGTAGGCCCGCGCACGACGGATCGCCTCCGCAATGCCGCCAGCAGCCGCGATATGGTTTTCCTTGATCAACACACCATCGTACAGGCCGGTGCGGTGATTGATTCCTCCACCGGTCCGGACCGCGTACTTCTCTATTTCACGCAGTCCGGGAGTGGTTTTGCGCGTATCGACAATACGGGCTTTGGTGCCGGAGACCGCTGCTACGAACCTGGAAGTGAGAGTTGCAATTCCGCACATCCTCTGGAGCAGGTTGAGAGCAACCCTCTCCCCCATCAACAGGTCGGCGGCGTCACCGCTCAGTGTCGCCATAACCGCGCCTTTTTCCAGATGGTCGCCTTCGGAACAGTTCATCCTGAAAACCACATCCGGATCAAGCCGGCTGAAGACCCTTCCGGCAATCGGAAGACCGGCGACCACCAGATCTTCCTTGGCGATCAGGCGCGCTTCGGCCGGGCGGCGCTGTGGCACCACCGCCTTGGTGGTGATGTCACCGGTATGAATATCCTCCAGCAATGCCTGCTCTATCATGCGATCGATCATTATCATATAGGCAACCTTGTCATGAAATAGTGTCAACCTATATCACAGCGCACTAATCCTATCAACCGCAAAACCGAGCATTCGGTTGCTCTGCCGGGGATGGCAATTTACAATTGACGATGCCCGGCTCAGCCTGTATAGTATCGCGCTCGTATACGTCATTCAATCATGTTGCAAGGAGCAGTCTCTTATGCAGAAACAGACCCTATGCTTGGCCCTCTCACTGTTTTTCATGTCCGTCATATGCGCCGGAGCCGTTGAAACAAAAGACATAAAATTCTCGTTTAAAAATTCTGATCCGGTTGTTTTCAGCCATGAATTCCACCTCAAGAAATACAACAACTGCAGGATCTGCCACGACGCCATCTACAGCCTGAAAAAGAGAAAACATTTCACCATGGCGGAAATGGAGAAGACCAAATCATGCGGAGCATGCCATAGCGGCATGAAAGCATTCAGCGTTGCTACGGAAAAAGACTGCATCCGCTGCCACAAGGGCAAACCCCGCGAGGTATCCTATGCCATCAAGGGGCTGGGAACGGCGGTATTCAGCCATGCCACCCATATTGCAAAAACCGGAGGGGCCTGCAAGAGCTGTCATAACGGCAAGACCATAACCGGCAAGGAAAAATCCGTAACCATGGCCGAGATGGAAAACGGCCGGACCTGCGGAGCCTGTCATAACGGCAAGACGGCATTCGCCGTAACCGCCAACTGCGACCGCTGCCACAAGGGACTGAAACCTAAAGAGATCACCTTCAATCTCAAAGGTGTGACTCCGGCCACATTCAGCCACGAATTCCATACCCAGGCTTACGGATGCAAAGACTGCCACACCAAGAACTTCCCGTATAAGACCGTAGTCGGCAAGGCCACTATGGATGACATGGAAAAGGGCAAATCCTGCGGAACATGCCACAACGGCAAGGACGCCTTTGCGTCAAACGGCGATTGCAACAAGTGCCACAAAGGGATGAAGCCTGGCAAGATCACTTTCAATACATCAGCAGGTGAAGCTGCTTTCAGCCACGACTTCCATACCCAGGCCTACAAATGCCTTGATTGCCACACAAAGATATTCCCCTTCAAATCCGGCACGCTCAAGGCCACTATGGCTGAGATGGAAGCCGGTAAATCCTGCGGCGCCTGCCACAACAAAGGCAAGGATGCCTTCTCGGTTCAGGATGATTGCGGAAAATGCCATAAGATGTAAATCTGCCTGATTAATTAAACAAAAAAGGCGTCCTCCATCCTGAGGGCGCCTTTTTTGTTCAGCTGCCTAGAAACAAACCATGCTTGTCAATTGCGGCGCTGGTCAACCACATAGCGGCTGCCATTGGACTCCTTGGCCATTTTCTTCAGTTCTGCGGCCACCTCCGCCACCTTGGCCGCATGTAACAGTTTTGGCATATCCAGCGGAACCACCGCGATGGAAACCGACAGAAGCGGCACGTCCTCCTTTTCACCCTTGCGGTTAGAGCCGGGATAATAGCCGCGTTTCTTGGTCTCTTCGTCAAACAGATCCAGCACAATCAGGTCGAAGTGCCTGATGATCGTCTGGCAGACGGCTTCGGCACAGTCATTCGCCACGATGCAAACGAAATCATCGCCACCGATATGCCCGCAGAAACCGCCACCCAAGTCGCGCACCGCATTGAACATGATCCGGGCTGTCATGCGGATCACCTCATCACCATGGGAAAATCCGTATTCATCGTTGTATGGCTTGAAGTGGTTTATATCCACATAACAGACTGACGCGGGAGTACCCATTGCTCCCTCGATCGCCCGCTGGATAGAGGTGTTGCCGGGTAATCGGGTCAGAGGGTTGTTGTCGAAAATTCGTTTCATCCGGTAAAAGGAGAGGGTAATACGAGAGAAGAGCTCATTGTAATCGAGCGGCAGAAAGATGAAATCGTCCAGCGGACAGCAGTTCCAATTCAAGCGGTCACTGTCAACAGTAGCAACCAGCCCCAGGATCGGAATCACGCTGAAAAAACTGTCACTGCGCAACGTGGATACTATTTTGGTACCGCACTCCGTGTTGGTCGACAGATCAATCAACAACAGGTCGGGCGGGTCGGAATAAAATACTCCCAGCACAGAATCGATGCAGTGCATGCCGCTGGCCTGATACCCTTTGCTGTGCAGGCGGAGTTGCAGATGGGAAACGAGTTCGTTGTCGGAAGATACAATGGATATTCGGGCCGGTTGAAACATTACTCGCCCATCATTTCCAGACTGAAATTCCTGACCTCAACCAGCTTGTCTTCTATCTCGGCCACCAATTCGGCCATGATCTGTTCATTAAGTTTGAGCGTATCCCAGGCTGCCTGCTGTATTACCGGGACATAGCGGTCGCCGCTGTTCCCGAATCCGCTGGCCTTGATCAGTACGTCGGCAATATGAACAACCGAAGTTTTGATCCTGTGATTCTGCGACTTATCCACATCGTGATGAAAGGCGATCGGTTCAGAGAGCTTATCCGGCAGAAACCAGTTTTTGGAAAGCCAGCCGCCGATTTCGGCATGGTCGGTATCAATGACTTCGTGTTCCGCTTCTATGGTATACAGCCGCCGTTCATCAACCAGACCCTGAATTACCTTGGCAGCCTCGCTGCATTTCAAGCTGACTATCACCTTGCCGATGTCGTGCAAAAGCGCCGCAGTCGCAATTTCCTCACATTCCGGCAACCCCAGTTTGCGAGCCAAGAGGTTGGCAGCCACGCCGACCCCCAGTGAGTGTTCCCACAAACCGACGCTGTTTTTCTCCATGATGGCAAATATGGATGAAGAAAGGGCAAGACTCTTGACAACGTTGACTCCCAGCAGAATCATCGCATTGGATATTGTTGATACGCGATAAAAACCATAGGAGGGTGAATTTGCCAAACGCAGTATTCTGGCAGAGAGCACCTGGTCCGAAGACACTATCCTGGCCATTTCCTGAACCGAGGCCTTATCGTTGTCGGATAACGCATTCAGTTTGTTAATGACATTAGGCAACGTGGGCAACGTCCTGGTGTCCATTATGATTTTCTTAAGTTCGCTGCGTCTGTCTTCCACCCTAGCCCCCCATGGATTTGGCAAGGTACGCCTTATAGATATCATACAGCATGGAGTTCAGCGGTTCCTGGCGACTCTTTTCAAAGCGCATGTCAAGGTTTTGCAGAAGTTCGTCAAAAGTACGCTCACCTTCTTCCCAGACCGGATGACCGTCCACATAAACCGTCTGGACATCCATCTGGTCAAGACGTGTAATCAGAGAATCGGTCAGCACCGTATCCTTGCCGCAAATCGGCATTCCGACCGGAGAATCGCCACGAAATACATCGCGCGCCAATACCATCCCCGCTTTTGCAAGCATCAATGGAATTTTCTGCATAATTGGCCTTCCAGAAATCGGATAAATTGAACGCAGTAAGAAGCGAATATTACTGACAAACGCCTGACAAGTCAATCCATTAAGCTGGGTGATGATGACTCCAATCCAATTGTAAACAGCTTATCTGACATCATACCCTGAATATGGCAATTTGTCCTGAAGCACTTTCTGTAAATCCGTCTTTACAATAGGTGTGCGGTTCCTGACGGCAAAGACCTGTATAGCAGCCTTTGTTTCAAGTGGACAAACATTCTCGCAGATGCCGCAGCCATTGCATATTTCCTCGACTACATACGGTTCTTTCACAAGCAGCCAGACGCCATCCGGACCAAGTACCTTCACTTCCCGGGAGCGGATCGCTTTATCCGGAATTGGACAATGTTCTTCACATACTATGCAATCTATTCTTTTTGCAAACGGCAGGCAGTGGTTCTTATCGAAAACCGCCTTGCCCAGCACTTCGAGTCGTTTGTTCTCAACTGTCAGATCCGGTATCGCGGCGGTGGGACAGACCTGACCGCACAGGGTACAGTTATACTCGCAGTAGCCCAGTCGCGGTATCACAACCGGCGTGTAAAAGCCTTCGATGCCGGATTGCCATGTGGCCGGATACAGGGCGTTTTTGAGACAGACTTTCATGCATTCACCACAGCGAACACATTTTTCAAGAAATTCATTTTCATCTCGCACACCGGGGGGCCTCAGCAACGACTCACCCTGTCGGGAACGGAAACGGACCGGCACGGCCAGCAACAGGCCGGTGGCCATGCCTCCCAACAGCGCACGCCTCTGGGGTATCAGCGGCCCGGCATTTTTCAGTTGAAAATCAAGGCGGAATGAGACCCTTGTGCCAGGACAGCCATTTTCACAGCTCATACAACGAAAACAGTCACCATCAGCCGGCAGTTCCCGTTCAAACGCCGCCGGGCACAATTCACGACATTGACCGCAATCATTGCATAATCCGGCCGGCACACGCCTGAAGGGTGAGAGCCTCCCCAGCCAGCCCAGAAGCGTTCCCAACGGACAGAGATGGCGGCACCAGGCCCTGGCTTCGCTCCGCTCCAGAAAAATAATTCCAGAAAGAACCAGCGCCGAGAACACGGCCAGGGGATAAATAGTGCTGCGGAAAGGAAGCAGATGATCACGCAACACGGCATAGAAAGGTGCCAGGCTGTCACGTTTCTCACCTATCAGATGATACAAGCCGACCCACCCCTCGCCAAAGCCCAGGCCCAGCAGCGGGTAAAAGAAAAAGGTCAGCCCTCGCAACAGTATAGCTAGCGGATCAAACAGGCCGACCAGATTGATACTGAACAGCGAAGCCGACAACAGTGCCGCCAACAACCAGAACCTGAAACTGCCCTTTGGCAATTTAAATGCCTTGTCCGGCTTTTTCTTGAATCTAAACAGATCCAGGATCGTACCCAGCGGGCAGATCCACCCGCAGAAGAAACGCCCCAGCAGCAACGTAGCAACAGTCATCAACAACGCCGGCAAAAGCAGCCAGTTCCACGATTTTACCGACAGCAGGTAACCGGCCAGCACCAGCGGATTGCTCCGAAAAAAAGAATTAACCGCCGCATTTATCTGATCGTGACCACGGTACTCGGTCATCACGAATAAAACCATGAATACGGCCAGAAAAAACAGCTGCGATATGCGGGACGGCCTCGGCATGAACCAGCTAAACCCGAATGACCCTGATTTTGTCCAGATTCATCTCGCCAAGCCCACGCCTGTACGCAGACAAGGTCGATGGTATATCGGCCGGTTTCAGACCGAACAGCGTAGTGGCAAAAGCATCGGCAGCCACGATATCCGCCGAGGCGATCACCTTGTCGAGCCGCTTGACATCGCCCAGACTGCCCCCCTGCGGACCATGGGCTGTCAGGATGCGGGTTGCGTCGATAACGGTCAAATGACTGCGGACATAGGAATTCACATCGGCCAGGGCGGTATCAAGATTGCGGTGTATGAACCCTCGATTGCCTCCCATGATTCCCATGATGTTCTTCAATCCGAGGGTAAGCTTTGAAAGTCCGTGATGCTTGGCGACCGGCACGTTTATGAACACATTTGCTGAAAGCACTTCATCATAAAGCTCCCACTCCTTGAGAAACCTGCCGTTCAGCTGCACCTTTTTAAATCGTTCCGGCTCAATCTGCTTGCACTCCACCCTTTTCATCCCCTTTAGCGCATTCTCTATTCCACTGTTCACATAACAGCGACGGGCATCGTTACAGGTGTAGTCGAACACCTTGACTTTTTTTGCACCGGCGGACAGACACTCCTCAACAACCGCCCTCACCACCTGCGGATGAGTATTTGCAGCCTGTTCTACCGAACGGTCCCACCCCATGTTCGGCTTCACGACAACCACGTCACCCGCCTTGACAAAGCGCTTCATCCCGCCGACCGCATTGATGGCCTTACGCGTAATTGCCGGGTAATCGCCACCTTCCGCCACCGCCAGCAGCGAAGCCTCGTTCGCGGCAAGCGCCTGCCTGAGCAACATCGGCGCCAATGCCGTTGCGGCTCCGGCTGACCTGATAAATGTTCGTCGGTCCATAAGCCCCCCCCAGAAACGATATTTTACAATTGTACGCCCGTGGAACCATTTTTCAAGGAAGATACAAAAAAACCCGCCGGCCTCAAGGGGACGACGGGTTTTTATCATGGTAACAGCTGATTCTATTTCAGCACGAACGCCACCCGGGCATCGGCCATGAAACCACTACCCTGGTTGGCCGAGAAGATCTGAACCGCGGTATCGTCCGCCACCTGAAGGTCGGACGGGCTGACCGTACCGGAAGCCTTGACAACCAGAGGATTCTTGACACCCCGCTTTCCGAGGGCGGCCCTGGCCTTGTCAACACTGTTGGTGTATTCGCCACACCCCTGCTCAACCAAAACCTTCTGGCTGATCTTGGCCGGGTCATACAATACTTCCCCCTTGGCGTTGAAAATCCGGTTGATCAGGGCCGGGCGGAAACTGTAATCACTGGCGTCGATCACCAGCCCGTCATATGCCACTGCAACCGGTGCGGCATCTGCCGGTGGTGAATAAACCGGTTTGTCCAGTTCCTGCTTGACCTTGGGTTCCGACAGGATCTTCTCGTAGATCGCCGAAGCGAAACCTTTCGGGCCGTTCAGGCCAACCTTGATTATCACCAGTGCGGTGCCTTCACGGTCATTCCAGTCCTGAACCACAACCTGCGAGCCCTTGATAAAACCGGACACCGCGGACTTGATCACATCCGATGCCAGCTCCGAATCCTTTACGGTCGTTTCACTGACAACCGCAACCCCTTCCAGCAGCTCGGCCAGACGCCTCTGGGCCACAACCTTGGCAGATGTGATTGCAGTCAGTCTCCGTTGCGCGCCGGTCGAACCCTTTTTGGGCAGGCCTTCGCCGTTCATCAGGATATATTCCTGGGTATAGGCCTGCTCCGCAGTGGAGGTGATCACCGCGTTATTATCATTGAGATATTTACGGGCCTTCTGAAAACGTTCATCTACTTCTTCCCCGAATGCGACACCGGACATCCCCAGCAGCATGATAATAGCCAGCATGATTCTGATTTTCATCTTTCTACCTCCTGAATTTAGATTTATATGCATGGAACTGCAAAACCGGATCAGTAAATGTTTATCCTCTGCCTCAACATCCGCACGGCCAATATTGCCTCGGCGCCGTCAGCCGGCTCGTTGATGCGGAACTCGCCGGAGAGCTCACCCTCCATGATGTTGCGGGTAGTCATGTTCAGCACTGCATTGTAAAACGGAGATGTCGGCTTGACATCAGGGAACGGAGAACGCTCCTGGCCAAAAAAGGCGGTGGCCAGCTTCTCGTCGCCGGTCAGCTTGATCAGCACATCTTCCAGGATGAATGCCATTTCACCACGTAAAACCACATCGACTGGTTTGAACAGATAGGCTTTGGTAGTTTCGTCAAACTTCGGCTCAAGCCCGCGAACCTTCCACTTCATCATTGTCAGAATCTCATCCTTGAAATGGTGGTTGAGGATATCCGCCGGCGTAAACTCGGCCTGCATCCTGTTCAGCTGGGACTTGACAGGAATCCGTCCGGCAAATAGCTTGTCCAGTTTCATTTCGTCTATCAGCAGAGCGGCGAAATCACCACGATTGACACTCTCCTTGACCGCGATTTTTTTGCCCACATCTCCGACCGTAATCCCGCCCATGGCGCGGACAATCTTTGTGGTTTTCTTCCAGGCCCTGTCTGCCGGCTCGTTCCACTTGCCATCCTTACGGACTCCCAGGGTATCGCGGAATTTGTCCTCGGCCTTACGGAACTCGTAAGCTTCCAGATACGCCAGGCCCATGAAATAGATCACAGCTTCCTGACCCTGATAATAATCCAGAAGCTTTTCATCGAGTTTCTGATTCAAAGCCTCCCGATAAGCGTCCTCGGATCCCGCAAGCCATTTATCACCCTTGAGCAGTGTGTTAACCCGGATGACCGCAACCTGGTACTCGAAGCGATCGTTGTCGGTCTCGGCGGTTTTACGTGCTTTTTCCAGATTTTCCATCACACGCTCGACTTCGATCGACTTAAAGCTTGCGTCCGACTGGCCGCGAGATTTAAGCGCGAGAGCTATCGCCCGCCCGGAATACGCGGCCGAAAACTGTTCCTCGCAATACAGGGTGCGATCAAACTTCTCCAGCGCCAGATCAACCTTGAGGGCCTCCAGTGCTTCCATGCCTCTCAGGTAATGGTGACGTGGGTTGTCTTCGGGGGATGTACAGCGTGCCGGTGGTGTGGCGCACCCAGCCAGCAGTGTGAATA
Source organism: Geobacteraceae bacterium (assembly GCA_032469775.1). GTDB lineage: Bacteria > Desulfobacterota > Desulfuromonadia > Geobacterales > Pseudopelobacteraceae > JACRCG01. The sequence continues at coordinate 22,407 of JAWDJY010000040.1, forward strand.
GTGCCAGCAGAATCCATAGGCTGATTTTTTTCATGACAAGCTCCTTTATTTAATGGCATCTGCAGTTAACCGGTAATGTTCCAGCTCACCAGTTCAGTTTGAGCAATAATAATAACAGTAAATTTTATTTTGTAAACATTCGTTACGGGAGCGGCATGTCATCGGCCGCATCTGTTTCCGCCCAGCTTGCCTGCCAGCGCAGCAGCCCCCAACAGTCCGGCATCGTCGCCAAGCTCCCCCTTCAATATCTTGAAAGCAGCCGCTATCTCAGAAAAACAGCGCCTGTCCAATTCGTCGCGAATCGCCAGTTCAATCAGATCCAGGCTTGCTCCCACACCGCCACCGATTATGACCGCTTCAAGGTTCAGCAGGTTTGACAATGATGCCAACGCTATTCCGAACCACTTCCCCATCTGATTGAAGGCGTCGCAGGCGGCACGGTCTCCGGCCCTGGCCATAATGGCAAGTTTTTCCGCCGTCAAAGTCCGATAGCGCTCGGCTTCCGCCGGAAAAGCGCGCGCAATGAAGCGCTGTAACGCATCCGCCGAGACGTACCTTTCAAGACAGCCGCGGTTCCCGCATGGGCACAATTCACCATCAGGATGCACGGTAACATGCCCGAACTCCGCCGCAAAACCTCCGGAACCTTTCCATAGCATACCGTCAAGGATCAGTCCGCTTCCAAGTCCGGTTCCAATCGTTACAACCATGAATGAAGACAACCCGCGACCGGCTCCATAAAGCTGTTCACCGACTGCAATAGCATTGGCATCGTTGGCGCTCACCACCTTGAGACACGTTTTCCCGGCCAGGAAAACAGCCAGATTAAACCCGTCTAGCGGACGCATGTTCACAGAAGAATAAATCAGACCGTCACTGCCCACGAGGCCCGGTATACCGACTCCGATACCCGCAATGTCAACATTCAGGGACTCAGCTTCGCAACGCAGCTCTTCAATTCCCAGCAACAACCGTCCGCAGAAAGCATCCCTGCCTTCCGCTATCAGGCTGGGCAGCCTGCGGCGGGCAATGACCGACCCGTCAGCTGCGATCAATGCCAGACGAAGGTTCGTGCCTCCTATGTCAATTCCTATCGTACAATCCGCCATCCTGTTGCACTCCGTTCAAATTTGGTTAAGATTGTAGCAACTGTCGTCGGGCTGGCAAGCCTGAAAGTGATCCGGAATAGAATGATTTTTTACTGACCAGGATTAACTGCTTGACAATTGAGTTTCAAGAAGTCTATTGTTTTTCATTTTCAGTAAAAGAATCACCCCATTACCGGCAAGTAAACACGCGTTTTTTAACAAAACTAAAAATGGAGATCAAAATGGCAAAGTTCAAGGATTCACTTGAGTATCACTCCAGCGGTCGCAAAGGCAAGATAGAAGTTATCTCCACCAAACCGTGCCAGACAGCCGCTGACCTGTCGCTGGCATATTCCCCGGGTGTGGCCGAACCTTGTCTGGCCATCCAGAAAAACCCTGAAGATGCCTACAAGTATACCGCCAAAGGCAATCTGGTAGCGGTAGTTTCAAACGGAACCGCTGTACTCGGCCTTGGCAACCTGGGCGCACTGGCCGGTAAACCGGTCATGGAAGGCAAGGGCATCCTCTTCAAACGCTTTGCCGACATCGATGTTTTCGACATCGAGCTTGACACCGAAGACCCGGACGAAATCATCAAGGCCTGCCAATTGCTGGAGCCGACCTTCGGCGGCATCAACCTGGAAGACATCAAGGCCCCGGAATGCTTCTACATTGAGGAAACCCTCAAAAAGACCATGAATATTCCGGTCTTCCACGACGACCAGCACGGCACCGCGATCATATCGTCAGCCGCCCTGATAAACGCGCTGATGCTGGTCAATAAAAACATCGAAGACATCCGCATAGTGGTCAACGGGGCCGGTGCGTCGGCCAACTCCTGCGCCAAACTGGCAATTGCGCTGGGAGTCAAGCCGAACAACATGATCATGTGCGACACCAAGGGGGTCATCTACAAAGGACGTACCGTTGGAATGAATCCCTACAAGGAACTCTTCGCAGCCGACACCCACTTCCGTACACTGGAAGAGGCGGCTGCCGGCGCCGACGTACTGTTCGGTCTGTCGGCCAAGGGAGCCTTTACCAAGGAGATGATCGCCAGCATGGCGCCAAACCCGATCATCTTCGCCATGGCCAATCCCGACCCGGAGATAACCCCCGAAGACGCCTATTCCGTCCGCAACGACGTGATGATCGCCACCGGACGCTCCGACTACCCCAACCAGGTCAACAACGTGCTCGGGTTTCCCTTCATCTTCCGCGGAGCGCTCGACGTCCGCGCCACCTGCATCAACGAGGAGATGAAACTGGCCGCCGTACATGCGCTTGCCAGGCTGGCCCGCGAAGAGGTGCCCGAATCGGTCTGCAAGGCCTACGGCAATGTCAAGTTCGCCTTTGGACGCGACTACATCATCCCCAAGCCATTTGACCCGCGCGTGCTCTTGCACGTCGCCCCGGCCATAGCACAGGCTGCCATGGAGACCGGCGTTGCCCGCCAGCCGATCGAGGATATGGCCAAGTACATCGAACACCTTGAATCTACCCAGGGCAAGTCCAAGGAAATCATGCGCATGGTCATCAACAAGGCCAAGAGCGACCCCAAGACGATTGCCTTCCCGGAAGGTGACAACGAGAAAATTCTCAGGGCCGCCCAGGCACTGCTGGAAGAGGGTATCGCCAAACCGATCCTGATAGGCGACCGCGACAAGATCACGAAGAAGATGTCCGAGCTCAACCTGGAACTGGAAGTGCCCATTGTTGATCCGACCGAATCGGAATTTACCGAGAAATATGCCGAAGAGCTTTACCGCCTGCGTCAGCGCAAGGGCCTGACCAGCTCGGAATCGCTACGCATTCTGCGCCGCAAGTCGCGCACCCACTTCGGCTCGATGATGGTTCACATGGGTGACGCCGATGCACTGCTGGGCGGCATCGACACCCACTACCCGGAAACGATCCGCCCGGCGCTGGAAGTGGTAGGCAAGCAGCAGGGACTCTCCAGCGTGCATGGTCTCTACATGATGGTGTCAAAGAAAGACGTCTACTTCCTGGCGGATACGACCGTCACGATTGATCCGACAGCAGAAGAACTGGCCGAAACGGCGATTCTTGCGGCAGAAAAGGTCCGGATGCTGGACATAGAGCCACGAATAGCCATGCTCTCGTTTTCCAACTTCGGGTCGGTCAATCATCCACAAACCAGGAAAGTCAAGCGGGCGGTTGAAATAGTGAAGGAGCGGGCGCCGGGCCTGATCGTCGAAGGAGAAATGCAGGCAGACACCGCCGTAGTTCCGGAAATCCTGGACGGTTTCACCTTCTCAAAGCTCAAGACACCGGCAAACATCCTGATCTTCCCGGACCTTAACTCGGGCAACATCTGCTACAAACTGCTCCATCACCTTGGCGGTGCCGAAGCGATCGGCCCGATCCTGATGGGTATGAACAAACCGATTCACGTTCTGCAACGCGGCGACAGTGTCGACGATATCGTCAACATGGCAGCGATTGCCGTGGTGGATGCGCAAAACAGCTGATTCTGATGGCATGACAATTGAATATTGATTAATCAATTCAAAAAGCACGGGAACAGACGTAGAGCTGCACCTCGTGCTTTTTGTTATTAAACAGCAGGTTATATTCCGCAGGCGCTGACCTCTCATGAAACATCCATGCCATATCTACGTAAAAACACTTGCATGGCTCGACATATCCGGTCATATGACACGTGACCGGCGCGTATTTCAGGCAAAAACACAACGATTCTGAGCTATTATAGCAATTAAATGCTTTGACATACCGCTGATATTAAATTAAGTTATTTGCGATTCAGAATCAGAGTTCCCAGGAGGCACCGATGTTCCTTCTCCCTAAAGGCAACCCCTTATTCGAGAACCTGGCTGTCACTAAACTAAAGCTTCCGGATGTTCTTTCAAAACTGAGTACCGGAGGCTTTACCGGTTACTCCAGCTTTGTTTTCCAGACGAGTACCGTGATCCTGGTATTCGAAGCCGGTAAACTGGTCAGCGCTCTGCTCGAAGATAAAAACGGCAAACGTCAGAATGGATTTGAAGCGCTCTCCGCACTGGCTGAGTCGATGGTCACATCCGGCAGCGGCGCCATGAATGTCTACAAACTATCCAAAGACCTCACCATGTGCATACACGCCCTCCTGGAAGGCGAGACCCTCTACAAGGCCCAGGAGCTCAAGCTGATAGACATCAACTCACTTCTCGGCAAGATCAAGGAAGACCGGATGAACGGTTGCCTGCGCATATATACCGACGAACATTCCGCAATGATATTCTACAAGGAAGGCAACCCGCTCGGATTTTTCCATGATGGCTCTGGTGACATAGAATCATCCTCGTCCGAATCGCAGAAAATCGCAGGTCTGCCCGGAGCAAAGATAGACCTTTTCTCCACGCAGAGCGTTGAGGAGTTGATGGGAATCAACCTCCTGGAAGTAGCGAACATCCAGAAGATCTGGGACACCACAGTGGCTCTTCACCAATCTGAAATTGAAAGGACAAACAGGGAACGGCAAGAGCGAGACTTGAAGGCGGCATCCCTGAGACTTGCCGATCTTGAAGAGCAGGTCAAGCTGATCGTCGGCGAGTACGTCGGCAAGGTCGGGCGCGGAATAGTTGACAAGGAGCTGTCTGAAAACGGCGGGAATTCGTGCCTTATCGACGAGGCCGGTTTTGCCAGGTTCCAGGCCGGAATTGAGCGGGCCGCAAAATTACTGATCAGTGGCACCAACATCAAGGCCATGATGGAAAAACTGGGCGCTGTAAACACTAACGCCAGATCTGATTCTTAATTCTAGGAAAGTACCGGAGGATATATGGACAAGTTTTTTGAACTGCTTACCCAAATGAACCCATATGACCTTGTCCAGGTCATATTCTGGGGCATGGCCGGCGCAATAAGCTTTTATTTCAGCATAGGCAACGCCAGGGTCTGGACCAGCATATCGATCGGCTTCTTCCTGATCTTTCTGAGCCAGGCTTACGGCATCAACCCCTGGGGACACTATCAGAAACTTACTGCATTCCACTATATCGTAGGCACAGTGGCAATCATGATGATCACCCACGGATTTCTGGAATATTACGTATTCTGCCGGACCTTTGAAATTTCGGGAAACAAACTCATCGTATACCTGAGCACACTGGGCATACTTGCGGCATCCGGCGCCTTCCTGATCGTAAACCCGAATCCGAGCCCCAATACAATCAGAAACATCAGAATGGTGGAAAACGCTATCTGGGTTTTTCTGTGCGTGATGAACATCGAACTGGTCAGGAAGATCTACCTGGCCATCAAGGACTCCGACATCTCCAAAGGATTCATTGCCTTCGGCCTTGTATTCCTCTTCATCTTTCTATGGAAAGGCTCTGAACTTTACCTCCAGATATTTCAATGGGATCAGGACTGGCAGGACATCATAGCACTGATGTCCGACGAGACCAGCGACATCGATCAATATCCCGGACGAGTTCAGTTTTCCCAGGAAGTCAGAAGATATGCGGGATTATTGTCCGGCATTTCAGTGGGTGGAACATTTACCTATATATACCGCCTGCTGAAATAACATCGGACTGACTCGGCACAGGAAACAAAATGATCGGTTCATAACTACGGAAACCCTGACCCGCTTATTGCCGGTAACACCACACAGCAAAAGGGTCTTACAATACCCAGAGAACAGATACCAAGATCAAGCTTTAAGGAGCAGCCATGAAACGACTTTTACTGCTGACAGCACTGATAACCCTGGCCGCGTTTTCTCTGGCAGATGCCCGTGTTAAAGTCAAGGGACGTGGTAACAATATGTCTTTCGATCCCGACAGCGTGAGTCCCAGCGTCAGACCGTCACTGGATCTGCTTTCCAGGAAGTGCGTCAAATGCCACTCGATGGAATGGACTGTCATTGCCATACAAACCGGCCGTGCTCCAATCACCGGACAGCCTTTTGACAAACAGGCCGTCAGGGCATACGGAATCAAAATGCTGCGCAAAGCCAACACGGACATGAACAAGCAGGAAATCAGGGAGATTGTAACCCTGCTTAACTACCTTATTGATGAGAACAGGAAATAACCTGATTTTGCATCACCCATCAAAAAGAGCAACCGGCCAACTGGTTGCTCTTTTTTGTTATAGTTACAGACTGTGCAACAAAAAAGGGATTACAGAATAAACTGTAACCCCTTGAATTTGCTGGTCGGTGAGACTGGAATCGAACCAGCGACCCCCTGCTCCCAAGGCAGGTGCGCTACCAGGCTGCGCTACTCACCGACGAAAGACGTACTATATAGCACACGGTATTCGAATAAGGCAAGAGAATATTCACTTACCGGCCATTTCCCGCTCAACCGATTCACGCCACGCTCCCACAACGCCGTCATACCCCAGGTTGAAATCTTTCAGCGCCAGCAGCATCGCCTCGTCAATGGTCATCCCTCCGCCGAGCGACGAGAGGATCTGCCTCACGATGTGCCAGCCGTAACTGGTCACCATGAAGTTTACCAGGGCATAGCTCTGCTGGTAGGCCAGCGCCGCATCAGCTGTTGAAAGGGAGCTGAAATCGCTTTCCAGTTTTCTGAAATCGTTGAACGTCTTTTTTCGGGCGGCGCGGCCAAACTCGGACATGGGCCGATTGTACTGCATGCGGCCGAACATCTCGGCAATGCCTTCGTTAAGCCAGAGCGGACAGTTGCCGCGAGTCAGCTCGAATATCACCACATGGGCATATTCATGAAAGAGTACACCTCGCATGACAGGTGTGATCTCGTTCAAGGCCCCGAACGGGAGCCGGATCTTGCCGTCATAGAAACCGCCGGCCCAGTCCGGTGAATCGGTAACGGTCTTGAAGTCGTCCCGCTTGTAGATGCCAACCGGTACGCGCACCTCCGGGAAGTGCCCCAGTTCGGCATTAACCAGATTTGCAGCTGACTCGAGCACATCCAGGATCGCCAACGCAAACCCGGCATCGACTCCCGGATCGTAAGAGAGATCAAAGCGCGAACTATGGCCGCGATCCATCCGCGATTCCACGACGATCTCCTTGCGGGATTTGGCGAGCAGATCGATGATTTCCTTGCGGCCCGGAGAGAGTTTCAGCGCTTTTTCCCACAGCTCGATCGCCTGGCTGCGATTCTCGGTCTCGTATTCGACCAACCCCAGATAATAGAGCACTTCCGCCGAATCTGCCTTGAGATTTCTGGCACGTTCCAATTCGTAACGGGCCACGTCATATTTTTTCAGATGGTAGTTGCAGATTCCGCGCAACAGCGCGTAGACCGGCTCTTCCGGATATAATTCCAGTGCCTTGAGAAAGTTTTCGTCTGACTCTTCAAAGTGTTTCTGCTTGAAGAAATGGTGACCATAGACCGCATACGCCTCGGCCAGATTGCGCTTGAAGGTTTCGTTGAGGGGAAATAACAGGTAGGCCCGCCGCAGATGTTCGATGCCTTTTTCGTATTCACCGCGCAGCATCAGCTCGCGACCATAGCCACTGTGGATGACCGGGTCGCTGTCGATCTGTTCGGCAGATACTGCCGATGCAAACAGGAATACAGCCGCAATCAACACCAGAAATCGTTTCATATCAGGAGCCTCCCCAGACCGGGTCGTCGGCAAACTGGCGTCGAAGACGCTCATCCGGGTTTTGGGAATAGAATTCTTCTTCGGAAAACGAGAATCGGTAATTTTCAAGATATGACATGATTATCGCGGCTGCGGAGTTGAGCCTCTGCATGTCGGAGGATGTTCGTTCACCCTGGCGGTCCGGATGAAAGCCCTTGGCCAGATCCCGATGACGGCGTTTTACCTGGGCAAGGGTCGGAGTATCCCTTTCGGACCAGCCGAAAACAGCCAGAGCCGTTTTCAGTTCGCCGTAGGTCACGGGAGTAGAAAGGAACGGATCGAAGCAGTTATGCCGGCTGTGTCGAGACCGAGCGTGGCACGCAACTCATGCTGTTCCGCCTGCGGAATGTAACTATCGGGATAACCGAGCCTCAGAACCCGCACACCTGACAGGCCGTGTTCCTCAAGCAGTTCCAGGACCGCCGTGCCGAAGCCCCCCTGCAGGACATTCTCCTCGATGGTTACCAGGCAGCCATGCTTTTGCGCCAGCTTCAGGATCAGTCCGTGATCCAGAGGCTTTACGAAACGGGCGTTGACTACGGTCAGCGACACCCCTTTCTCCGACTCCAGTGCCAAGGCCGCTTCCAAGGCAGGACGAACCATCGTTCCAAGTGCCAGGATGGCAGCATCCCCACCCTCATGCAAAACCTCGGCCTGGCCGACCTGGATCGGCGTCAGGTTCTGATCCAGGGAGACACCATAACCATTGCCGCGCGGATAGCGGACGGCGGCCGGAGTTCCCAGATTGATAGCGGTCGCCAGCATGTGCTGCAGTTCGTTTTCGTCCTTGGGGGCCATCAGGGTCATATTCGGCAGATGTCGCAGATAGGAGAGATCGAAAGCTCCGTGATGCGTCGGCCCGTCGTTGCCAACCACGCCGCCGCGGTCAAGTGCAAACGTAACCGGCAGATTCTGCAGACAGACATCATGGAAAACCTGATCGTAGGCCCGCTGCAAAAAGCTTGAGTAAACCGCGAACACCGGACGGTATCCCTCGGCGGCCAGTCCGGCTGCAAAGGTGACGCCATGCTGCTCGGCAATCCCCACGTCAAAGAAACGCTCGGGAAATTCCTTGGAAAACCCGGTCAGCCCGGTACCGTCCGGCATGGCGGCCGTAATGGCCGCGACCCGGTCATCCTCGGCGGCCAGCTTGCAAAGCGCAGACCCGAATACGGCGGTGTAGGAGGCCGCCCCCCCCTTCCCCTTCAGAACCTTGCCGCTCTTGATGTCAAAGGGACCGACACCGTGAAACAGCGACGGGTTGTCCTCGGCCGGCTTGTACCCCTTGCCTTTCTTTGTCAGCACATGAATCAAAACGGCATCGTCGAATCTTTTGACGTTCTCAAGCGTCTCGATCAGCTTGGGCAGATCGTGCCCGTCAATCGGGCCGATGTAGTCGAATCCGAAAGCCTCGAAGAGCATGCCGGGCGTCAGGAAGCCCTTGAAGGATTCTTCCAGCTTGCGGGCCACCTGTAGCACGCTGTTACCCATATCCAGGCGCTTAAGAAACGACTCGGTATTCTTCTTGAATCGCAGCACGAACTCGCTGGAAGCGGTGCGGGAAAGAAAGTTTGAAATTGCGCCGACATTCTCGGCAATCGACATTTCGTTATCATTGAGGATCACGACCAGATCCTTGTTCAGGTGCCCGGCGTGGTTGATCCCTTCATAGGCGATGCCGCCGGTCATGGAACCGTCACCGATCACCGCAAGCACCTTGTTTTTCCGGCCATCAAGATCACGGGCCACGGCAAAACCGGTGGCAGCCGAAATGGAAGTGGACGAATGGCCCACATCAAAAGCGTCGTGAGGCGACTCGTGCCGCTTCGGAAAGCCGCTGATACCGTTGATGGTACGCAGTGTGCCGAAAGCGTCGCGACGACCGGTCAGAAGCTTGTGGGCATAGGCCTGATGGCCCACATCCCAGATGATCTTGTCGGTTGGTGTCTGGAACACCCGGTGCATGGCTATGGTCAACTCGACCACCCCCAGACTGGGGGCCAGATGGCCGCCGTTCCTGGAGCAGGTTTCTATGATCAGGCGGCGCAGCTCCTCCGCAACGGTCGGAAGTTGGTATGCTGGCAGCCGTTTCAGGTCATCCGGGGAATTTATCGTTTCAAGTATGGACATGAAAAAACCTTTGTTTTCTTAAAGCCCCGGCCAGATAAAATCTGGCGTGGAGCGTCGATGGCAATCTTGAGTTTATGGACGTTTCAGTTTTTGCGTTTGACTATATAGGCGGCAATTTCACGCAAAGGATCTGCTTCGGAGCCGAACGGTTGCAAAGCCAGCATGGCTTCGTCCATCATCGCACGCGCCTCATCCTTTGCTGCGGCAAGCCCCATAACCGCAGGATATGTCGCCTTGCCGCGGGCTTCGTCGCTGCCGGCATCCTTGCCGATTTCCTCGGTAGTCCCCTCGATATCCAGGATATCGTCGGCAATCTGGAAGGCCAGTCCGGCTGCCTCGCCATAGCGGGTAATCGCCGCCAGTTTCTGCTGGTCAGCCCCACCCAGCAGAGCCCCGGCCACCACCGAAGCCTTGATCAGGGCACCGGTCTTGTGGGTATGGATATACTGGACCGTGGGCAGGTCAATGTCAGGTTTGCCTTCGCTCTCCATGTCCACCACCTGTCCGCCGACCATTCCGAAGGAACCGGCACAGGTCGCGATTTCATGAATCACAGCCAGACGTGCAGCCGGATCGCACCCAGCGGAGGAGCGCGGATCGCTGATCAGCTTGAAAGCCTCGGTCAGGAGTGCGTCGCCGGCCAGAATGGCAATTGCCTCGCCGAACACCTTGTGGTTGGTGGGATTGCCACGGCGGAAATCGTCATCATCCATGGCCGGCAGGTCGTCATGGATCAGCGAGTAGGTATGGATCATCTCCATGGCACAGGCCGCCGGAATGGCGCGCTCGGTGTCGCCACCCACCGCCTGGCAGGCAGCCAGCATCAGGATCGGGCGGACCCGCTTTCCGCCGGCAAAAATCGAATAACGCATGGCCTTGTGCAGGCTGTGAGGCAAAACCGTGTCCCTGGGGAGGAGTCGATCAAGCGCCGCATCAATGCGGTCGCACTGTTCTTTCAGATATGATTTCAGATCCATCTGCAACTGCCTTTCTGTCAATTATCTTCGGATTCGAACGGCTCCCGTTTCATGGATCCGTCTTTCTGTTTCAGCAGGATATCAACCTTGCGCTCGGCTTCTTCCAGTTTTGCTGAGCAGAAGGCCGCATGCTTGACTCCCTCTTCAAAGGCCTTCAGGGAATCTTCGAGGGAGAGCGAGCCTCCCTCCAGGCGCTTCACGACCTCTTCCAGCTTTTTCAAAGATGTTTCAAATTTATCGGTAGCCATGGCGTTCTCGACCCCCAAAGAGAGTTTATTATACAGATATGCGGTTGGGCGTCAAGTTTTGGCGGTTTCCAAAGACTCTACCAGGCAGCGTGCCCGACCACGATGCAACAATACCAGCAGCTCGCCACCCACATCCAGCTCCCCGGCGTCAGTCACAACGCGGCCATCACCGGCTCTGACAGCCACCGCATAGCCTCGAGCCAGTGTCTTGAGCGGGGAAAGCACTTCCAGCCGGGCTGAACTATCCCCGAATTTCTTGCGTTTCAGGTCCAGCTTGTGGGTCATCAGCCCCTCAAGCTGTGCCGACAGCAGGCCTATCCTCTGACACAGGTTGTTTACCCGTACAACAGGATTCTGGTACTGCAGAGAGTTTTCAAGTCGGCTGTATTTTTCCTTGCGGCCTTTGACACTGTTGCACAATGCCAGATCCAGGCGTTCGTTCAGGTCGTCCACCCGTTGAGCCAGATGCCCCAGCATCGTTCTCGGATCGTGCAACGCCCGCCGCAACGCACCGACAGAAGCGTCCAGGGTTGCCAGACGGTTTTCCATCACCCTGACTAGCTGACGTGAAAGAGCCTGCACCTGGCCGCGAAGTTCGTCGGCCGATGCGATCACCATCTCGGCCGCAGCTGACGGTGTAGGAGCGCGCAGGTCGGCTGCAAAATCGCAGATACTCCAGTCGGTTTCATGTCCGACGGCCGATATGATCGGGATTCTGGAACGATAGACCGCCCGGGCCACGACCTCTTCGTTGAAGGCCCACAGATCCTCCAGCGAACCTCCGCCGCGCCCGACAATCAGCACGTCCACCTCGGCCATGCGGTTCATCTCATCAATCGCCCGCGCGATCTCAAGAGCAGCTCCTTCGCCCTGCACCCGCACCGGACAGATCTGCACCTCCAACGAGGCAAAGCGTCGTTTGAGTACATTCAGAATATCGTGGATCGCCGCCCCGGTCGGCGAGGTTACCACCCCCACTTTACGGGGAAAGCGCGGCAGCGGGAGCTTGTGCTCTTCGGCAAACAGACCTTCGCCAGCCAGCTTCTCCCTGAGCTGGACAAATGCTGCCTGCAGTGCGCCGACACCGGAAGGCTCCAGGTATTCGCAGATCAGCTGGTATTCACCGCGCTGGTCATAGACCGATATGTGCCCCCTGACTATCAGCGCCATGCCGTCAGTCGGCCGGAACCTGAGGTTTTTGACCGAGCTTTTGAACATCACGCAACGCAGTTGCGCCCCGCTGTCCTTGATGGTGAAATAGCAATGGCCGGAGGAGGGTAACGACAGGTTGGAAACCTCGCCCTGCACCCAGAGCTGCTCGAAGTTTTCCTCCAGCACCCCACGTAGCAGAGCGGTCAGACGACTGACCGTCAGAATCGTTTTTTCAGAAAAGATATCCATCACATCAATGCGGTCTGCAGATCAGGTGTGTGCCCAGCAGGATTTGATTATCACCAGTCATCGGATGAGCCGCCACCGTCAAAATCACCGCCGCCACCGGAGAAATCATCACCGCCACCACCGAAAGAACCTCCGTAGAAGCCTCCACCGCCATAGAATCCGCCGCCCCCCCAGCCACCGCCGTGAAACCCGCCTCCACCGCCACCCCCCAGCAACCCGGAGACCAGCCTGGCAAGCAGGAAACCGCCAACCAGTCCGGCCGCTGCCAGCAGGAACAGCGTCAGCATGCCCAGGCCCGGAAAGGCGGCCGAGGCCGCCAACGGCAGGCCCACAGCCCCGGCGGCACCCCCAAGGTAACGTGAAAACAGCCCCAGCACAGCGGCTACCACAGCAACGGCCAGAAATATCGTGATCAATGAAGGCGATTTTTTTGCAGATTTTTTCCCGGACGCCTGCACGTCCCCTTTGAATTCCCCTTTTGTGGCGGCAATGATCGCATCCACGCCAACGCTGATACCCTGGTCGAAGTTACCCGATTTCAGGTAAGGGCGCATTGTCTCCCTGATGATCCTGCCGGCGGTTATGTCGGGAAGAACACCCTGCAGCCCCATGCCTACTTCGATGCGCACCTTGCGTTCGGCCTGGGCCAGGATCAGCAGCACCCCGTTGTCCCTCCCCTTCTGGCCAAGTTTCCAGGACTCGGCCACCCGGATCGAAAACTGGTCGATGTCATCCCCCTGCAGTGACGGCACGGTAAGCACAGCAACCTGATTGGAGGTATCCCGCTCGAATGCGGCCAGCTTCTGCTCCAGTCGCCGGCTCGTTTCGGGCGAGAGCATTCCGGCCAGGTCGTTGACCCGGCCGGTCAGCGCCGGAGCCTCCAGCGCCAGCAGTTGGAGCGGGAGAAGCAGCAGCGTTATCAGCAGGAGTATCTGTTTCATTTTCACTCAGATCAAAACTTGACCTTGGGTGCTACCTTGGCGCCTTCCTCGGCCTTGAACGCCTCTTTTCGCTGCAGATGCAGCAGCATCGAGTTGGTCAGGGAATTGGGGAAGGTGCGGATGCTGGTGTTGAACACCTGCACCGACTTGTTATAGCGCTCGCGAGCCACGTTAATACGGTTCTCGGTGCCTTCCAGCTGTTTTTGCAGATCCATGAAATTCTGGTTGGCCTTCAGGTCCGGATACTTCTCAACCACCACCATCAGCCGCGAAAGCGCGCCGGAAAGCTCTCCCTGGGCCTGCTGGAACTTGTTCAGGCTCTCGGGATTGTTGAGCACGTCCTTGCTGACCTGCATCGAGCCAACCTTGGCCCTGGCTTCGGTGACCGCCTTGAGCGTATCGGCCTCATGCTTGGCATACCCCTTGACAACCTCGACCAGATTGGGGATCAGGTCGGCGCGCCTCTGATAGGAAGACTCCACATTGCCCCAGGCGGCGATCACCGCCTCTTCGTTGGCCTGCATCGTGTTGTAGCCGCAGCCAGACAGCATGGACAGCAGCAGCACAGTCGAGAGTATGTTGATAAACAGTTTCATAATGTTGTTCCTCCCTTGTATCTGGTTTATTGTTTAACTTCTAGGTAGTGCAGTCATTTTTGCCATAATAGATCTTCATGCCGGTCAGCAGCAGATTGCATACCAGCGGTGTAATATTGGCAACGATCAGCGGCATGTCGCCGATAAGGATACCGTAAACCATCCAAAGCGCAACACCAATCGAGAGCAGGAGCGGCTGCCAGACCGAAATATCACGCACATGGCGGCTTCTCAGGGTTTTAACAACCTGCGGAATCGCGGCCAGACTGGTGAGGGTGCCGGCTACAAGGCCGATGGATGTCGGGCTCACGATCTCTTCCTGCCGTCAAAACCGGAGCTGGCCCAGTCGATCTGGGTCAGCATGCCGCGCAGAACCGTGACTTCACGGCTGTCCAGGTTGGACCTGAAAAAAATGCGCCGCAGCGAACGCATGATATGATCAGGATTCTGCTCGTTCAGAAAGCCGATCCTGTTCAGGCTGGCATGCATATGCGTGAAGAGCGTTTCCATCTCATGGGAAGTCGCCAGATCCAGAGGACGGCCGCCACCGGGAGAATCTCCGGCCTTTCCCAGTTCATAACAGAACAGCAGCACCGATTGGGCCAGGTTCAGCGAACCGTACTCGGCCGAGGTCGGTATGGTGGCATGCCAGCGACAGAGGGAGAGTTCCTCCGTGGTCAGTCCGTTGTCCTCGCGCCCGAAAACCAGCGCCGCCCGGCAATCATCCGCAGCCGACTCCCTGAAACGGAGCGCCACTTCCGGCGGTGTCAGGATCTCCTGGCGATACTTGCCGTGACGGCGGGTAGTGCCGACGGACAGGCTGCAGTCGGACAGGGCCGAAGCCAGATCAGGAAAAACCTGGGCCGATTCCAGAACATCTCTGGCGGCAACGGCAAATTTAAGCGATTCGGGATGGAAGCGGTCACACCCCTTCACAAGACTCAGCTGGGTGAAGCCCATGTTCTTCATAGCACGGCAGGCCATGCCTATGTTTCCGGGCGATTGAGGTTCTACCAATATGATACTGATATCGGAATTCAAGATGTTGTCCTTCGTGAGTCACGGATAGCCCGGATACGGGCCAGTCGGTCCCTGGCCGGTTTTTTCATCTTCCAGACATGGTAAATGTGAACAAGCCAGATCGACGCAATTATGCCAAGCAGAGCCAATGCAAGATAATGTTCGTAGTTACTGATATTGTCCAGAAAAAGTGAGGCGCTTTTCCCGAACAGGTAGCCCCCCATGGCAAACACGACGGACCAGGTAAGAGCGCTTACAAGATTAATCCAGAGAAAAGTGCGCGGTGCAAGCTTGGTGATACCCAGAATTATGGGTAGAACGATTCTGAAACCGTAGGTATATCTGGAGATGAATGCGACAAATACGCCATACTTTTCGATCAGCTTCAAAGCGGCCCGGAACTTGCGGGCAATCGAATGAAAGCGCTTGAGCAGCGCCCTCCCCTTCTGGCGTCCGAGATAGAAATAGAACTGGTCGCCGAGAAAAGCTCCCACCCAGGCCGTCAAGACCACCGCGCTGATGTCCAGGTATCCACGAAAGGCAAGAAAACCGGCCATAAGCAGGATAGCTTCCCCCTCAAGAAACGTTCCGGCAAACAGAACCCAATAACCATGGAGCTCCAGGTATTCCTTGAGGATCTGCTGAATATGCACAGTCAGCTCCGGCGACCGGGCATGCTAGACAGCCAGTCTGCCGGCAACCTCCGACCTCATCAGATCCATCATCTCATCGATCCGGGCATCACCGTCAACCGCCCTGGCATCGGACTCCACCTGGGACATGAAGTTTTCAAACCTGCCTTCATCCATCAGCAGCCGCGGACCACCGCCATCACGCAGCCGTTTTTCGATGATTTCACGACCGGCCCTGGACAGGTAAGCACTTGCCAACTCCTGGAGATCATCTACCAGTTCGGCCATTTTGCCATCATCGACGGCATTGAATGAAACCGGCTGTTCCTTCTGGCGCGGCGCGGCATTGCGAAGTTGGGCCGCTTCCCACAACTTGGCCAGGTTCACCATCTGGAGCAGATCATAGCGCAGCAGTTCTTCCATGGGCCTGGTCCCGCAGATATCTATCTTCGCGCCGGGAAGGGCCGCAACTTTGCGCGATTCATCGGGCTGTGATTCTATCGAGGTCGCACCGTCATGGTAGAAGCCGATCGGCAGACCGTCCTTGTAAAACATCATCGCGTAACGTTCCGGTGTATAAAAATGCACCACTCCGTTATGTCCCTGAACCTTCAGGCGGGCAAGAACGCCCTTGATGTCCACCTGACGCACCTCGTCCCCCTTGAACAGCCGCGTACCAGCCACCAGGGCGTGGGCGCACATGGCCAGATCGGAAGTCATGCGATAGACATTGATCTCGCCACCCAGGGTAAACACCTTGTCGAACAGCATGACAATCGCTTCAAATCCGCTTTTGTCGCGCCCCCCTTCACTGCTGACAGCGCACAGAAGCTTCCCTTTTGCAAATATGCAGTAAGATTCGAAACCGGTGGCGGAATAGCTCAGGTAGCCGGTAAAACCGCCCTTTCCAAGCTTTTCCAGTACATCCGGAACAACAACCTTTGTGGCGGAGATTTTCTCGTAGAGCGGGTTTGCTTTGGGCAGGAAATGCATTTCCTCAGCCTCCGGTATAATTGCGTTTTCCTGAACCAGTCGGGCCAAAGTAAGCCAACAATATAACTGACAAACCAGGATTGAGTAAACGTAAAGTATTTTAGTTGTCATGTCAAAGTAAAATGGAGCAGTGCAACATCTCAATTATACTAGCATTACCAAGATATTAAGCTTGACAAGCACCACCTGTTAAAGTAGTTTTTGTCAACTTTGGCCGCCTTTATCTGTCATTATTAGCGGCTGGACCTGACACGGGGATGGCAATGGCGGCAGGCTCGAAAAAGGACAAGCTGATTGAGGAAGCGCAGAAGCTGGTACTGCGCGGCCAGTTTGACAAGGCGGTCAAACTGTACGAGCAGATACTGGCCCTGGACCCTTCGGCAATTAACCTGAAGCAGAAGTTCGCCGAACTCCTGATCAAGGCCGGACGGCTTGATGACGCCCGCAAAGAATTCGAAGCCATCGGCAAGCATTTTTCAAAAAACGGTTTTTATCTCAAGGCAATTGCGGTCTACAAGCAGTTGCAGAAACTTTTCCCCTCGGATTATCTGATCTCGCTCACACTCGCCGAACTAAACGAAAAGCATGGCCTGACCGCCAATGCCCTTTCGGAATACAAACTGGTCTACGATTATTATGAAAAATTCGGCAATAGCGCCGAAGCCCTCAAGATACTCGACAAAATGCAGGCGGTTGATCCCGGCAACGTGCCGATCAAGATCAAACTGGCTGAAGCCTACTTTCAGAACAACAAAACAGACGAATCCTACGCCCTCTTTTCCAAAACCGCCACCATACTGCAGGAGCGTGGTGACAACAGCACGCTCTCCAGACTCAACACTCGCATCCAGCAGCTGTTCCCGGAAAAAACCGGGTTCGTACTGGAAGTCATTACAGAGCAGATTGCAAACGGCAATGCCGCCAGCATCATTAACGGCCTGCAAGGACACCTGAGAAACAACCCGAACGACAAACGCGCCTGGGATCTGGTTGTGGAAGCCTACCGGCAGTTGAACCAACCACAGAAAGTCAGGGCTGCCTATCAGCACTATTTCAAGTTTTTTCCTGCCGACCCGGTTCCGATGGCCGGGATTATATCCTGCCACGCGGAGGAAGGAAACCTTCCGACCGCCCTGGAACTGCTGGACCGCTACGAAACGGCCCTGATATCGGCCGGATTCCTGGATGAACTTGACAAGATCTACCAAGTGCTGAACGATATCGATCCGATCAACATCAAGATTATCGAAGGAATGATCAGGATTGCCAGGGCCTCGGGCAAAGATGACAACGTCGATGCGCTTACTTCAAAACTGCAATCGCTGCTCAGCCTGGCTGGCGAAAGCCGTGAAGCGGCACCGGTTCCAGAACCGGCGTCCAGCTTTGATTTTACGGAAGAGGACTTCGCTTCCGAAGTATCCGCCCCAACCTTACCACCCGCAACGGAAGCGGCTCAAACTTCCGTGGCTGATGTCCGTGACGTTGAGGTTTTCAGCAAAACGCTTGCCGAAACTGAAAAACCGGGACCGGAGGAACATGCCGCCGGTGATCTGGAAATAGAAATCGAACTTGACATCGACGACGACTCCGATCTCATGCAGACAGCTCAGGAAAGCGTCGATGACGTAACAACCGACAACTGGCTCGACTCGGTCGGCGGGTTGTTTGACAGCATCGCAACCTCTCCGCGAGGCGTCCGCTTCGGCAACGAAATGGATAATTCGGATGCCCAGTCGCATTTCGACCTGGGGCTGGCTTTCAAGGAGATGGGACTGTATGACGAGGCCATCAATGAATTCCGCCAGGCATCATCGGACGCTTCCCGCCGGCTGGAATGCCTGATCATGCAGGGGGTCTGCCTGCGCGATCGCGGCGAATTCGACACCGCGGAGAGCGTCTTGAATGCCCTGCTGAAACCTGGCCTGAGCCTTGAAGATTCCAGCGCTGTAAAATACGAACTGGTTCTTACCTATGAATACGCTGGAAAAACCGAACAGGCCACCAAGCTGCTGAATGAAATTGACTCCAGCAACCCCGGTTTCCGGGATGTCAGTTCCCGCCTCAACGCAGCAAACCTCGAAAGTTCGCTGGATTTCTCCGACGACGACCTGAATGACTTTGGCCTGAAGTAGCCTCTCTGGTGACATAAGATCAAATCCGTGCCGGCGCACCCCTTTTCAAGCAAATGCAAAAGTCCCATACCAGCAGCAAATGTCAGCGCACATTGCGGAAAAGCTGCAGCGGCGCGGTAATCTTGAGCGGAGCTGTAAACACGTCCCGCTCATAACTTTCAGGAAGCGGTGGCAGCGGAGAGGACTTGTCGATGGACTCCAGCAGAGCCCGATCGGCTTCCGCCGACCCGGTCCCCCTGTTAATGCGCCTGTCAAGCAGGGTGCCATCCCTCAGGATCACCAAAACGGCAGATCCGTCCTGGCGAACCGCCTCCTTCAGCATCCCGGCCCGATCCCACCACTGCCGGTTGATCCTCTCAACCAGCAACAGATAATAATCGCGGATGTCAGCCCTCAGGGTAACACCGTCGCCAAGAGAGCTTACGAAACCGTGGGACATGCCAAGACCTAGCGGTGTCGTGCTGATATCCGGAACTGAAGCTGTCTCGGGAGCGGGGGACACCGGTTCAGACGGTTTTTCCTGATCTGGTACAGAAAGTTTCTGCAGCTGTTCCTGCGCCGGTGAGTCGGCAGGCGGGCTGGACATGACCGGGGCCGGTGAGTCGGCCGGGATTGACACAAGGTCACGCATCTCCAGATAACTTGCGCTGTTTACCGCGCCCGGAGCTGTCCAGATATAGGCAAGAAACAGTACTGAGGCCAGATGCAACCCGATTGAAACGGCAAAGCACAGCACGAAAACCGGCTTAACCTTATTGGCGGCAAATAATCCCTCTGTCAAATTATCAGTTCTCCAAAATGCTGTTTCAATTTATTCGTGAAATAATTATGCGATGTGATATAACACATTCGTAAAATTTCGACACAGTGAATATCAGATTCAAGGGGGGCATCAAAATGAAAAAGTTTATATCAGCCTTAATGTCAGTTGCCTTGACTGCATGCATCCTTGCATCAGCCCAGGCGGCAGAACTGCTTGACGTAAAGCCGGTCGTTACAGGGACTGCCGTTTCAATCGAAATCAGCGCGGATATCCCAATGACATATACCTATTACAAGATTCCGGGTGAAGCGCGTACCGTGGTGGACATAGCTGATGTCAATCCCGAAAAGATCG
>JAWDJY010000041.1:0-41778 GCA_032469775.1 Geobacteraceae bacterium
CTTCGAATAGAGTTGAATTCCATCCAGGCTGCATGAGTAAAGATGTAACAAAGCACTGCTTCAGGCAGCGAGTACCATAACTCCAAGGAGAAAGAAACATGAAGATCGAAGTGCTTGGCACCGGCTGTTCCAAATGCAAGACACTGTATGAAAACACTATGAAAGCCCTGGAAGAGAGCGGCAGGAATGCCGAGGTTGTAAAGGTCGAGGACATCCCGTCCATCATGAAATACGGTGTCATGAGCACTCCGGCACTGGTGGTCGACGGGCAGGTGAAGTTTTCCGGCAAGCTGGCATCGGTGGCCGAAATAAAGGGGATGCTGTGATGAAATCGCTCTTTTTGGCAATGCTGGTGCTGGTTGCCACATCCGCTCACGCTGAACTGCCTTCCTCCAGCGCCGCGGCCATTCGCGCCGCTCTGGCATCCGGGCGGCCTACGGTGGCCGACTTCGGCGCCCGTACCTGCATACCCTGTAAAAAGATGGCCCCGATTCTGGAAGAGCTCAGCCGCGAGCTTAAAGGGCGGGCCAATGTAACTTTTACCGATGTCTGGGCAACGCCCGGCCTTGCGCAGGACTACCGGGTTCAGATGATCCCGACCCAGATCTTTTTCGATGCCAGGGGCAAAGAGGTCAAGCGGCATATGGGGTTCATGGACAAAGCTGCAATCCTGAAGGAGCTTAACAGCGCGGGGCTTAAGTGAGCTTCCTCGACAACATCGAGCAGATCATCAGCCTCTATCCGCTGCTGGCTTTCGGCGCGGTTTTCCTGGCCGGAGTGCTTTCATCGGCCTCACCATGCGTGCTGGCGACCATACCGCTGGTGGTCGGTTTTGTAGGTGGCTACAGCGATGGCGACCGGGGCAGGGCGTTCCGGTATTCGCTGGTCTTTGTCCTGGGGTTGTCGCTGACCTTTACCGCCTTCGGTGCGGCGGCCGGCCTTTTGGGTACCATGTTCGGCACTATTGGCGGCCCATGGTATCTGATTGCGGGGATTATCGCGCTTACCATGGGTGGCCAGCTGATGGGGCTGTACGAAATCCGTCTGCCGATCAGGCGCGATTTCAAGCCCAGGCAGGGCGGTATCGTCGGAGCCTTCCTGCTGGGGCTGTTCTTCGGTGTTGTCTCTTCGCCATGTGCAACGCCGGTGCTGGTGGTGCTGCTGACTCTGGTGGCCGGCAAGGGGCAGGTAATGTACGGCATTGCGCTTTTGTTCTGCTATGCCGTCGGGCATTGCCTGCTGATGCTCTTCGCCGGTACCTTTACCGGCTTCGTCGAAGGGTTCGTCAAGGCGCGGGGTGTGGTGAATTTCTCTCTGTGGGCCAAACGGGCCAGCGGTTGCATTGTCGTTCTGGTAGGTGGGTGGTTTGTCTGGCACTCCTTTTAAACAAATTTAAAGAGGTTACGACGAATGAAGCGTCTATCAGTACTATCTGCACTAATACTGTTGAACTGCGTTTCAGTGGCATCAGCCCAGGAGACTGCTTTTGACAGGTTTCTGACCGGTTTCGACTATGAAACCCGTGCCGACATGAAGATCGACAGCAAGAAGCTGGTTTCCCTGCTGGCCGAGAAGAAGGCGGTGCTGGTGGATATCCGCTTTCCGGAAGAAACCAGGGTCTGGAAGATGGGGTTCGGTTTGTTTATACCTCTGAATGAGCTCCCCAGGCGCTACAAGGAACTGCCCAAAGACAAAATCATTGTCACAGCCTGTCCCCACAAGGACCGCTCATCCATTGCCATGTCCTATCTGCGTACCAAGGGTTACAACGCCAGATACCTTAGCGATGGACTGATCGGTCTGGCTGAGAACCTGCGGGGGGATAATGCCAAGGATTTCCTGGAAGATGCTGCAGCAGACTTCCAGGATAAAAACCGCTAGCCGTGCTGATGCAGGCAGCAGAAACAGGACCGGCCGGATCGTGATCTCCTCCTTGATTTATAAAATATAGCTTGACTCTTTTTTTTTGATGTCTTATTGATAATAAAATTCAATTTCGAACGGCGGGTGTTTATGGGTTCTTCCAGGCAGATATACGTGAAGGCCGGGTCATCAGGGCCACCTTCTCCACAACAGATCATTGAACGCTACAGTAATCCCCTGGACTGCCTGACTGCGCACCTGATGCTGGAGTGTTCCGAGGTCATGGCCGGCATCAAGCCGGCAAATCTGGTTTCCATTGTCAATCGTACCAGGCCGTGCGGCAGAAACCTCTATCATCTCTGGCAAAGCCACCATCGTGAATTATCGAAGCGGATAGCCAATCTGAGCTTCACGGTATTGAAGGACAAGCCGCAAGCCATGCTGTTGTTGTGCTACGACAATTACAGGCTTGAGCGCCAGTTGGCGCATGCCGGTATCCGCGTGCTGTTGAAGAAAGCCGGTTACGCCTGCGAATCTTCTTGCGACGGGCTTGTTGCCGAGTTGCAACGCCGGATTACCGGGAACGATTCTTTTCCCCACGAGATCGGCCTGTTTATCGGCTATCCCGCCAAAGATGTCGCCGCCTTCATGGGGCTGGTCAAGCTCCCGTTCGCCTGTCAGGGGCCATGGAAGATTTATGGAAACCCTGCACAGAGCCTGGATCTGGCCGAACAGTATCGCTGTTGCCGCCAAAGGATGAACAGCCTGCTGGCGTCAGGCGATCGCACGGCGCTTGAATTGGCGAACACAATTGAACCTTTTTTTTGCCGTCAACATGAAATTGACTGTCATTATCCAACTGGGGTGCCGGCTTTTAATAAACCGATAAAGGAGATGGATTCATGAAAAAAGTTTTTGCAGCAGCCGCGCTCGCCGCATTGTCTACGAGCCCGGTCCAGGCAGAAGAAATATTCTGGAACGGCACTATCAAGCAGGTATTTGAAAAACAGTGCAGCTCCTGCCATGGCAGTGGTGCACCTGAATATGCAGTTTTCAAGAAGGATAGGGATGGTTGGATCAGTAAGGGTGCCGGTATGCGGATGGATACGTACAGCCACCTGATTTCCTTTGTGGGCTGGCCCAATACCGGGGCATTGATGAGAAGGCTCGACGACGGCAGCAGTTCAAAGGAGGGAAAACCGGGCAACATGTACCGGTCTCTGGGAGCAGACGAACAGGAGCGGCAGGCCAATCTGACTCTTTTCAAACATTGGGTCGGCAGTTGGAATCTGAAACGGTGGAGCGATGTTTCCAGGGAAGAGCTTGACGGCATCAAGGCCCGGTATTAACCTGAAAACGGCTTCCGGGTCCACGAAAGAAACGAAAAGACACGGATATTTTAAGCGATACGACAAAAAAGTAATTCACCAACCGGTCATGCCATGATGTTGTATATTTTTTGTTTTTGTTCGTGTTTTTCGTTCATTTCGTGGGCAACTGCTTTTTATCAGGATTAACAGGAAACCAGAGGAGCCCCCAAGTCGTTCAAAACAGATACGAGTGTTAAACTCAAGCGGAGGATCCTGGAGAACTTCTTGTTATGTAACCTTTGAATGTCCGGGGCTGTCGGATCTGCCTGCTATTGCACCGCGGAACTCTGACGGAGTTTCGTGATGTCTCGTAGTGGCGGTGCTCCGAACATGCGGCTGTATTCACGGTTGAACTGTGACGGACTTTCGTAACCGACCTGGAATGCCGCATTGGCCGCATCCATCCGCTCAGCCAGCATCAGTCGCCTGGCCTCCTGCAATCGAAGTTGCTTTTGATACTGCAGCGGACTCAGGGCGGTCAACGACCGGAAATGGTGATGAAACGTTGAAGTGCTCATGTTGGACTGTGCGGCCAGCTCATCCATGCTGATAGGCATTGAGTAGTTGCTCTTCAGCCAACCGATCGCCTTGGCAATCTGCTGGCTCTGGCTTCCAGCG
The DNA here is from genome assembly GCA_032469775.1 of Geobacteraceae bacterium. Taxonomy (GTDB): domain Bacteria; phylum Desulfobacterota; class Desulfuromonadia; order Geobacterales; family Pseudopelobacteraceae; genus JACRCG01. The sequence goes on from JAWDJY010000041.1 coordinate 3,852, forward strand.
GTCGCTATCTGACGCAACCGCTCACCCTGATCTCCCACCAGTACACGGTAGATGATCTCGCGCTGGATAACCGGCGCCAGGATCGGAATGTCTTTTTCTTCCGCAAGCAGGTCAATCAATCGTACAAATGCATTGACAAGTTGCAGCGTCACCTCGCCGGTCGCCATGCCACGGCTTGACTGCTGCGGTCTTGGCTGGGGCAGGTGGCTGTCCAGCAACAGTTGCGATACTTCGCGCAAATCAAATTTCAACCTTAGCCCGAGATACGGTTTTTCCGGACTTGCTTCGGTAATCTGCACAATTGTGGGAAGATGAACCGACGTGATCAGATAGTGGTGTGAGTCATATATATACGTTTCATCGCCAAGTATGACCCGTTTAGCCCCTTGAACCGCCATGCAGATGCTCGGTTCATACATGCCGCTCATCGGTTCTGTTGGTTCCTCGCGCCGAAAAAGAGACAAGCCGGGGACGTTAGTTGTATGCAGTTCGCCTTTTTCGGTGCATTGAGCAATAGCACTCCCCAACGCATCAATAGCTGATCTCAGGTTTTTATTGCTACTGTCCTGCATAGTTGCCTCCTTACTGATTGTTTCTTCTGATGTAAATACTATCCAACCGTTTATGGCGTTACAACATTTTTCCAGCCTTATGGACGATCAGGCAATAATTCGACAGGATCGTTCTATCCCCTGGCGCTTGTCGGGTGTAGGATACAATCATCAGCAGGTTGGCTGACAGACGAAAGGAGACAACAGATGCAAATGCGCAAACTCGGAAATAGCGGACTGGAAGTTTCGGCCATCGGACTGGGATGTATGGGGATGAGTTTTTCCTACGGTCCCCCGAAGGACAGGCAGGAGATGATCGCCCTCATGCGAACAGCCGTGGAGCGCGGCGTTACCTTCTTTGATACGGCCGAGATTTATGGCCCATTCATCAATGAAGAACTGGTCGGTGAGGCGCTGGAGCCACTTCGCGGGCAGGTGGTAATCGCAACCAAATTCGGCTTCAACACAGACTTTGATCCACGCGACCCCAGGGAGGGGGTGGCAATTCTCAACAGCCGTCCGGAAAACATCCGCAAAGTGGCCGAGGCCTCACTCAAGCGACTGCGCACAGATGTTATCGACCTCTTTTACCAGCACCGCGTCGATCCTGACGTCCCTGTTGAAGATGTGGCCGGCACCGTGAAGGAGTTGATCCGCGAGGGCAAGGTCAAGCACTTTGGCCTCTCCGAAGCCGGAATCCAGACGGTTCGCCGCGCCCATGCGGTGCAGCCGGTTGCCTGCGTCCAGAACGAGTACTCGCTCTGGTTCAGGCGTCCTGAAGAAGGATTGCTGCAGACTCTGGAAGAGCTGGGGATCGGCCTTGTCCCCTACAGCCCGCTCGGAAAAGGTTTTCTCACCGGGAAGATGGACGAGAAAACCACCTTTGACAGCACCGACTTCCGCAGTTCACTGCCGCGCTTTACCCCCGAGGCGCTTAAGGCGAACAAGGCACTGGTTGATCTGCTCGGCAGCATTGCTGCGGAAAAGAAAGCGACGCCGGCCCAGATCGCCCTGGCCTGGCTCCTGGCCCAGAAGCCGTGGATCGTCCCGATTCCGGGGACTACAAAACTGGAGCGCCTGGACGAGAATATCGGGGCGGTCAGCGTTGAACTCACTACCGATGATCTGGCCGGGATCAACGCGGCGGCAGCCAACATAAAAGTTGAAGGAGAGCGTTACCCGGAGAAACTGGAAGCGCTGACCGGGCGCTGAGCAACAATGTCAATTCATATACACCAAAACAGACAGGAGGACATACCCATGTACCAGGCAAAAGCATATTCCGTAACCAGCGCATCATCACCGTTTGCAGCAGCCACCATCCCGCGCCGGGAAACAACCGAACGTGACGTCCAGATCGAGATTCTCTACTGCGGTATCTGTCATTCCGATCTGCACACTGCCCGCGATGAATGGAGCAGCGTCATGCCTACCACCTATCCATGCGTTCCCGGACACGAGATCGTTGGACGGGTGACCAAGGTTGGCAGCGAGGTTTCTCAGTTCAAGTCCGGCGATCTGGTGGGGGTCGGCTGCATGGTGGATTCCGATCACGTCTGCCCCACCTGCCAGGATCATCAGGAACAGTTCTGTCACAGCGCGACCTTTACCTATAACTCGCCTGACAAGCACGGCACCGCGCCGGTGACCTATGGCGGTTATTCCGAGAGCATCGTCGTGGATGAACGTTTCGTGCTGGCCGTGCCTGCAAATCTTGACCTGGCCGGTGTCGCTCCACTGCTCTGTGCCGGGATCACGACCTACTCACCCATGCGACGCTGGGGCGATCTCAACGGAAAGAAGGTCGGCGTGGTAGGTCTCGGCGGTCTGGGACACATGGGGGTCAAGTTCGCCAGAGCCTTCGGCGCTCATGTGGTGGTCTTCACGACCTCCCCGGGCAAGAAAGAGGATGCCTTGCGTCTGGGCGCCCATGAGGTCATTGTTTCCACCAATCCGGCAGAGATGCAGCAGCATGCCGGTACATTCAACTTCATACTCGACACCATCGCCGCCGATCACGACATCAATGCCTATATCAACATGCTGGGGCTCGACGGCAACATCACCCTGGTCGGTGCGCCGGAGGCGCCGCTCCAGGTATCGGCTTTTGCACTGCTGTTTGGCCGCAAGAGCCTTTCCGGCTCGCTCATCGGCGGAATCAAGGAAACCCGGGAGATGCTCGACTTCTGCGGCCGGCACAACATTACCTCGGATGTTGAAATCATCCCGGTCCAGCAGATCAACGCGGCCTACGAGCGGCTGGTCAAGTCTGATGTGAAGTACCGCTTTTCCATCGATATGGCGTCGCTGAAGTCGGAGTAGGCGAATGATCGAGGAAAGACTGTCGTGACGGGTGTTGTGTAAATGGAATTTTGTAGATTTTCTGTGAATGGGTAACGGCGGCAGGAAGTACAACTAAAGTACAGCGTATGATACAGGTAACAAAAAAGGGCTTAACCGTATTTGGTTAAGCCCCTGAATTTTTGGCTCCCCTTCACGGACTCGAACCATGGACAAGGTGATTAACAGTCACCTGCTCTACCAACTGAGCTAAAGGGGAATAGTTGTTTCTTGTGCACGCCCTAAATATGGGCTTTGACGGGCTTTTTAACGGTCAGGTCCGGCTGTGCAGCAAGGTGAAGATATATAGCACAGCCTTTTTGAAGCTGTCAATACGAAAATTATTTTTGATTGCCTGAATCAGGTGAGTTTTTATCATTCTCCTGAGAAACGGCCTTTTCTTCCAGGAACTCGATAAAATTAATCGTCCGGGTTACGAAACGCAGGTTGAAGCGGCTCTCGTAGAGCAGCAGGGTCGAGGCGGCAAAAAGGAACAGTCCGCCGGCAAGAGCCAGCAGGGTCGGTATCCAGGCCTGCTCGGGACTGCCGTAGGCAACATTGACGCCGATGGCCAGGCTGGCCGCTACAAACAGCACCGTGGCGGTGTAGAGGGCCGCCATGGATTTCTGGATCAGCACCGCCCGCCTTTTCTGAAGCTCGATCTGTCCCTTCAGGTTCTGCAGCCGTTCCACTGGATAGCTGATCTTGCCCTGCAGGATCGCCTCAACCTCGTTCTTCATCACGGTCACCCGGTCGAAGATACGCCCCAGGCGCGCCGATGTGGAGAAGATCAGCGTGCCGCAGGCCGAGATCAGCACCGCCGGCGTGATCATCGAAGTCAGGATGCGAGAGCTGGAGAGAGCCTCCAGAATTTCCTTGTCGTGGATGGCCATGTCAGTCCCTGAACCGTTTCAGGAGGTCGCCGTAAGCGTCGATGCGCCGGTCGCGCAGGAAAGGCCAGATGCGGCGCACACGCTCGCTTCGCGCCAGGTCCAGCTCCACCTGCACGATTTCCTCGCTGTCACCGGAGGGGCCCGCCAGGAATTCCCCCTGGGGACCGGCTGCAAAGCTGCTTCCCCAGAACCTGATGCCATTGCCGTTACACTCAGTAGAAGCTTCGTAGCCTACCCGGTTGACCGCCAGCAGTGGCAGTCCGTTGGCAATGGCATGGCCGCGCTGGACCGTGATCCAGGCCTCGCGCTGGCGCGCCTGTTCTTCATTTTCATCATTGGGGTCCCAGCCGATGGCGGTAGGATAGATCAGCATGTCCGCCCCGGCCAGCGCCATCAGTCGTGCCGCTTCCGGATACCACTGGTCCCAGCAGACCAGCACTCCCAGTTTGCCGACCGAGGTTTCGACCGGCGTGAAGCCCAGGTCGCCCGGTGTGAAGTAGAACTTCTCGTAGAAGCCGGGGTCGTCAGGGATGTGCATCTTGCGGTAGGTGCCGGCAATGCTGCCGTCCTTTTCAAGCACCACCGCGGTGTTGTGGTACAGGCCCGGGGCGCGGCGCTCGAACAGCGAGGCCACGATCACGACGCCAAGCTCGCGGGCCAGCTGCCCCAGTGTCGCGCTGGATGGACCGGGGACCGGTTCGGCCAGGTCGAACAGCTCGGGATCCTCCACCTGGCAGAAATAGGGGCCGGTGTGCAGCTCCTGCAGCACCACCAGCTTTGCGCCGGCCGCAGCCGCTTCCCTGAGCATGCCGCAGGTTTTTTCCAGATTGTCGTTGCGGTCGGCGCCGCAGCTCTGCTGTATCATGGCCGCCTTTAGGGTCGTCATGCCAGCACCCCCTGGGGGAGCTGCATCGTCACGCAGTGCAGCGAGCCGTGCTGTTCCAGCAACGGCAGGCAGTCGATGCCGATCGCCTCCCGGCCGGGAAAGGCCTCTCCGATCAGTTGCAGTGCCTTCCGGTCGTTTTCCGGATCGCGGTATGTCGGGACCAGTACCGCGCCGTTGATCACCAGGAAGTTGGCGTAGGTGGCCGGCAGGCGGTGGGCGTTGCGGTCAAAGCGGGCCGTGGGCCAGGGTAGGGCGACCAGCTTGTAGGGCGAACCGTCCGGCGCCCTGAAGGCTTTCAGCTCGGCTTCCATCAGCTTGAGTTCCTGATAGTGCTCGTCGATGGAGTTTTCGCAGGCCTGGTAAACTATCGTGTTGTCCGGGCAGATGCGAGCCAGGGTGTCGATGTGGGAGTCGGTGTCGTCGCCGGCCAGCCAGCCGTGGTTGAGCCAGAGTACCCGGCGCGCCCCGATCAGCGAGCCCATGGCCTGCTCGATTTCACCTCTGCTCAGCTGCGGGTTGCGATTGGGTGAAAGCAGGCATTCGGCGGTGGTCAGGATCGTGCCCAGGCCGTCGCTCTCGATGCTGCCCCCCTCGAATATCAGGCCGATCGTGTTCAGGTTCGGTTTCAGCGCTCCCTGTTCCTTGAGCCGTTTCGAGATCTGGTTATCGTGGTTGGCGGCGAACTTGAGCCCCCAGCCGTTGAAACCGAAGTCCAGCAGCACCGGCCGGTCGTTGAAGATGACCGTGATCGGGCCGAAGTCCCGCGCCCAAGTGTCGTTGCTGGGGATTTCGCAGATGGTCAGCTTGTCGAGATCCACTCCGGCGGATGCCAGGTATTCCGAAGTCGATGCCGCGTGCGGCGTGGTCAGCAGCACGCGCTCGAAACGGGTTGTCTGGCGGATTATTTCGGCAAAGACCGGCCGGACTTCGTCCAGCATGTCGGCCCAGTCGGTTGCTTCGTGCGGCCACGCCAAAAGGACTCCGTCCTGTATTTCCCATTCGGCGGGTAATCTTGGATTCATTATGCAGCACTCCTTGATGGTAAAGTGGCCGGATTATAAGTTATAGCCGCACCCCGCGCAAGCATCCTGTAATCCGCGGGAAATTATTTCAAGTTTTGCCTTGATTTATCTCACCGATTGCATTAGTAAAATGTATTCATAATTTGTATACAGTATGTCGAGACACATCTTATATCTGCACAATCCACACACAGAAAGGAGAGTATCAATGTCCACCAAGCCGTTCGTTTATCAGGAGCCGTTTCCGCTTGCCAAGGATGAGACCAAATACCGCAAGATAGAGGGTTCCGAGAAGTACGTGACCGTCGAGAAATTTGCCGACAAGGATGTTGTCAGGGTTTGCCCCGAAGCGCTTTCGATCCTGGCCAACGAGGCCATGAAGGATGTTTCCTTCCTGCTGCGTCCTGCCCACAACGAGCAGGTGGCCAAGATTCTCGCCGACCCCGAAGCCTCGATGAATGACAAGGGTGTGGCGCTGGCTTTCCTGCGCAACGCCGAAATCGCTGCCCAGCTCGATCTGCCGGTCTGCCAGGACACCGGTACGGCCACTGTCGTCGCCAAGAAGGGACAGCAGGTCTGGACCGGCGTAACTGACGAAGAGTGGCTCTCCAAGGGTATTTACAAGACCTATACCGAAGAGAACCTGCGCTATTCCCAGACGGTTGCTCTGGATATGTACGAAGAGCTGAATACCGGCACCAACCTGCCGGCCCAGATCGACATCATGGCTACCGCCGGCGATTACTACAAGTTCCTGTTCATGGCCAAGGGGGGCGGTTCCGCCAACAAGACCATGCTCTATCAGGAGACCAAGGCGCTTTTGACACCGGACAAGCTGTACAAGTTCCTGGTGGAAAAGATGAAGTATCTCGGCACCGCCGCCTGCCCGCCATACCATATCGCCTTCGTAATCGGCGGCACCTCGGCCGATGCCTGCATGAAGGCCGTCAAGCTGGCCACCGCCAAGGAACTGGACGGGTTGCCGACCGCCGGCAATGAGCACGGACAGGCTTTCCGCGACGTGGAGCTGGAGAACAGGCTGCTGGAAGCGGCCCAGAAACTCGGCATCGGCGCCCAGTTCGGCGGCAAGTACTTTGCCCATGACGTGCGCGTTATCCGCCTGCCGCGCCACGGCGCGTCCTGCCCGGTCGGCATGGCTGTTTCCTGCTCGGCCGACCGCAACATCAAGGCCAAGATCACCAGGGACGGCCTGTTCGTCGAGGAGATGGACCGCAATCCGGGCCGCCTGATCCCGGCCCAGTATCGCGGCAAGCATGAGCATGGCGTCAAGATCGACCTGAACATGCCGATGAAAGACATCCTGGCCGAACTGACCAAGCATCCGGTCTCTACTCCGCTTTTGCTCTCCGGTACTATCGTGGTCGGCCGCGACATCGCCCACGCCAAGTTCAAGGAGATCATGGACAGCGGCAAGCCGCTGCCGGAATACCTGCTCAACCACCCGATCTACTACGCCGGTCCTGCCAAGACTCCTCCCGGAAAGGCCTCCGGGTCTTTCGGCCCGACCACGGCCGGACGCATGGACAGCTATGTTGACGAACTGCAGTCCAAGGGCGGTTCGCTGATCATGATCGCCAAGGGCAACCGCAGCCAGCAGGTTACCGATGCCTGCAAGAAATACGGCGGGTTCTACCTCGGGTCAATCGGCGGCCCGGCTGCCGTCCTGGCCGAAGAGAACATCAAGAAGGTCGAGTGCATCGACTTCCCCGAACTGGGAATGGAAGCTGTCTGGAAGATCGAAGTCGAGAACTTCCCGGCCTTCATCCTGGTCGATGACAAGGGAACCGACTTCTTCAAACAGCTCGGCCTGTAATTCTGTCTGACGTTACAAAGAAAAGCCCCCGGTTGCGCATGCGGCCGGGGGATTTTCTGTTTGGCGGGATGGACTCTATAACTGTTCCAGTAGCTTGATCTTTCGTTCTTTATATTCGCTCTCGTCAATGAGGCCCTTGTCGAACAATCCTTTCAATCTCAGCAGCTTGCTCTCAATATCATCGCCAGGCACTGGCGCAGTGTTATTTGTGTTTTGAGGCGATGCCATTGATATGTTGGTGCCGCCGGCAACAGCACGCTTTTCTTCCAGTTCGAGGGCCCGCTTTTTCTCCCACCAGTCCCTTTCAATCTCCTGAAGTTGCGAATAAAACAGCTTTGATTCCTGCAACGGCAGATCCGTAATGGTCATGGTTCCGGCATTGTTGCCCTTGTCGGCATTTATGGTTATCGTGCCCCCGCTCAAAACGGTCATGTCGAAGCGCGCATCCCGCATGTCCCTGAAATAATAGTCCTTAAAGCTGGAAGTAAGCATCCCGTGGTCATAGACGATGATCCTCTGGTCCGTCAGGATCAATGTCTTGGCACTGGTGGCCACGGCCTGCGTTATCGTTGAAACAAGCGACTCCCCCTGAATCAGCAGTTTCTTCAGCTCTTCTTCTGATACGGACAGGAACTTCGGACGGATATCGGTTTTTGTCTGCTGGATTTTTTCAGTTACCTTGTCAAATATTCCCATTAAAGTCTCCCGGTAATTTTATTTTTCTACCATTGATCAACAGCAGATTGGCTCGTTTTGGTTGAATTATTATCCAAGCAACCGAACCATGCAGCAAATGACTGAATAAGATCAATGCGGCACAGTATAGCACCCGGGCGTCGGCTTTTGAAATGAGTAAACTCTTTGAAACTCTTTCAGGCATCATTTAAGTCAGTCTGTGTAACGCAAACTTGTCATGACATGGTCTCTGTGATAACGTAATCCCATTAAAACAAGGAGGAATGATCATGCCACGTTCTGCTGCCAATCTGCTTGATCTGTCGCAACTTCCTGCTCCCCAACGGCGTGAGGTGCGAGATTTTGTCCAATTTTTGCTTGCCCGCCAGGCAGAAGCCAGAAAATCGGAGGTTTCCTATCGTTTCAGTGACCTGTGCGGCACTTTGAACTGGAAGGGTGATGCTGTAGCTACTCAACGGAGTCTGCGCGATGAGTGGTAAACCACGCTTTGTGCTCGACACCAATGCTGTTGTTGCGTTATTGAACGGCAACCGCGAATTGGCAGCGCGGCTTGAAGCAGCGGCGTATGTTGGTGTTTCGGTCGTTACCTATCTGGAATTTCTTGCTTTTGAAGGCTTGACGCGTGAGGATCTGAAAAACTTCAAGCAATTCTGTTCGCGGGTAGAGATCGTTCCGCTTGTCCATAATGATGAACTTGCAGACAATGCCTTGTCACTGCGCACTCGGCATCGCCTCAAACTTCCCGATGCAATTATCGGCGCCACCGCTCTTTGTCGTAAAGCGATTTTGATTACAAACGACTCTCATTTCTCCGATATTCCGATTCTTACTGTTCAAGGTTGTTGATTCCTTGATTTCACATGATTACTGTTCCTTCCACGCCAAGGCACCGACAAAATATCTCAAAACGGGGAGCCGCTTTTTCAGCATCTCCCCGTTTTATATTGATTCTTTACGAAATTTGGTAAGCGTCCCTGGTTTTCTCAGCAAAATCCCTGCTTCGCAACCGCTCCCGCAAATTTGAAAATTAAGAATCTTGCCAGCATGGCGGACTCTGATATACATTGCGGCATCACGCATGAACGGGGAAACCAATGATAGACAACGATGAACTGCTGGAGAATGTAGAAGAAGAAACCGAAGGCGAAAGCTTTGCCGAGCTGTTCGAGAAGAGCGGCGGGCAGAAGAGCCGCTGGATGGAGCCGGGACAGAAGGTTTCAGGAACGGTGCTGAAGGTCAGCGCCGAATGGATATTCATGGATACGGGCCAGAAGGGGGAGGGGGTCATCGACCGCAAGGAATTCCTCGACCTGGACGGCAATGTCACGGTCAAGGAGGGCGATACCGTAGCGGCCTATTTCCTTTCCTCCAGCCATGGCGAGATGCGTTTTACCACCAAGGTCGGCGGCGGCGCGTCCGGAAGCTCTCAGCTGGAGGAGGCCTGGCAGGCCGGCGTCCCGGTCGAGGGGCTGGTGGAGAAGGAGATCAAGGGGGGCTACGAGATCAAGCTGGGCGGCACCGCCCGCGCTTTCTGCCCCTATTCGCAGATCGCGCTGCGTCGCGTGGACAACCCGGAGTCGCTGATCGGTACGCGCCTGTCATTCCAGATCACAGAATACGGCGAAAAGGGGCGCAATATCATCGTTTCGCGCCGATCGCTCCTGGAAGAAGAGCAGCGCCGACTGAAGGATGAGGCCCAGGCTGCCATCAGCGAGGGCTCCACGGTCAACGGAACGGTTACCTCGTTGCAGGATTTCGGGGCTTTCGTTGATATCGGCGGTCTGGAAGGTCTGATCCCGATTTCAGAGATCGGCTGGAGCAGGGTCAAGGATGTGCGCGACGTTTTGAGTGTCGGCCAGCAGGTGCAGGTCGTGATCAAGAAAATAGACCGGGAAAACGACCGGATCGGGCTGAGCCTGAAGGATACGCTGGCAGACCCCTGGGAGCTGGTGCCGGGAAGGTATCCGGAAGGGTCGTTCCACCCCGGCCGCGTGGCGCGCCTGGATACCTTCGGCGCTTTCGTGACACTGGAAGACGGCGTGGACGGGCTGATCCACATTTCGAAGCTGGGAGCCGGCAAGCGCATCAACCACCCGCGCGAGGTGCTGAAGGAGGGTGACCAGCTGGAGGTCAAGGTGGAGAGCGTCGATCGCGCCAGCCGCCGCCTGTCGCTGGTGCCTGCCGGCCCGGCCCGCGCCGCGGCCGAGGAAGAGGCCACGCTTTCCGAGTTCCGCCGCCAGTCGGGCGATGCCCCCAAGGGTATGGGAACGCTGGGGGAGATGATGATGGCCCGTAGCAACAAGGGGAAAAACAGGCGATGACGGAATGCGGCGATGACCCGAAGTGGGACAGCTACTGCAGGCGTTGCGGGCTGTGCTGCTTTGAAAAAATAGAGGACGAGCGGGGGAATATCTTCTACACCCAGACCCCCTGCCGCTACCTGGATGTGGTCAGCCGCCGCTGCAAAGTATTCGAGCGTCGTTTCGAGATCTGCCCCAGCTGCATCAAGCTGACACCCGAGCTGGTACGCACGTTGCGCTGGCTGCCGCCATCCTGCGGTTACCGCAGGATTCTTGCGGAGAGTGATGAAAAACCGGAATCAATTTCTGAAATGCGTTTTTCAAAGAAAGGACGCAGGAAGGAATAGTCTGGAAGAATATTTACAGCTTGGACGGCATGCTTACTGAGTAACATTAAAATCCAACCCCCCTCAATCCCCCCTTGTCAGGGGGGAAGCCTTTAAGTCTCCCCTGACAAGGGGATGTTTGGAGGGGATGGTTTGCGAAGATTAAAGTGTTCCACGGTACCAGATCAGCAGGACAAGCGGGATGAAGTTTTCAGATCCATCACCAGGTTCTGAGGTTTCATCCCGTCTGTCTGATGTATATGGATAATGTCTCTATTTATCCGGTTCTTTATATTGAACAGTTCATCAAATACTTCAATTCAGCTGCTTCTGCTGCAACAATCCATCCACCAGTTCCAGTACCACCTCCGCCCGATTGAGCGTATAGATGTGCACACCGGGTACGCCGGCTTCCAGGAGTTGCAATATCTGCTTCCGTGCATGCTCCACGCCGACTTCCTGCACCGCAGCCGCGCCGCCGCGCTGGTCGGCCTCTTCCAGTCTTGCCATGAATCCGGCCGGAATGGTGCCTCCGCACATGGCGACTATGCGCTTGATCACCTTCAGGCTGACAACCGGCAGGATACCGGGAATGATCGGTTTTGTGATCCCGGCCGAAAGCGCCCTTTGCACGAAGTCATGGTAGAGGTCATTATCGAAAAACAGCTGGGTTATGGCAAAGTCGGCGCCGTTGTCCAGTTTCAGCTTGAGATATGCAAGGTCCGAATCCGGGCTCAACGCCTCGGGGTGCGGTTCAGGATAGCCTGCCACGCCGATTCCCAGGGCGGGATGCGATGAACGGATCAGGCTGACCAGGTCAGAGGCGTACCTGAGCAGAGGGGAGGGGGTGAAACCGTCTTCCGCGTCCCGGGGGATGTCGCCGCGCAGCGCCAGCACGTTTTCGACTCCGGCAACGGACAGCGCGTCCAGGAAACCTCTGACTTCGTCAGGGGTCGAGCCGATGCAGGTCAGGTGGGCCATGGTTTCAAGGGCGTACTCTTTTTGCAGTCGCGTGACTATTTCCAGCGAATCGCCGTGGGTGCTGCCCCCGGCGCCATAGGTAACCGATGCGAACAGCGGATCGAGCACGGCCAGTCGTTCCACTGCATGGAAAAATGCCGGCCATTCGGAATGTCCCTTGGGGGGGAAAAATTCCAGCGATACGAACTGATTACCCGGCCTGATTTTGTCGATGATCTTCATAATTCTCCCGCAGGTTATTGCAAATCTGCATTTCTTAAATCGCAAACCAATGGCATATATATGAAAACAGGAGCAAAAAGCAAGCGTAGGATCATGAACCCATTTTTGCTTTGACAGCATCCGATCCGATGGCGTATACAGAAGCCCGCTATTTAGTGCCTTTTACCGGCTAGTTAGGTTAATTTGTGACGTTGTGCGGTTTTCGTTTTCAAAAGCCTGGCGCGCCGTTCTGACGCATTGAGTGCAAATCCACATCAGAAAAAGAGAGATACCGATCCATGTTTAACCTGAAACCCGATGTTGTCGCCCGACTTGAACGTGTGCTGAGTTCGGTCGAAATGCTGCTCCCCAAGGCGGTCGCCCCGATCGACTGGGCAACCTGCCATGCCGCCAACTGGCGCCGCCACTCCTTTTCCGGCTACCTGGAACCGGTCAAGGTCACCGACACCACCACCCTGAATGAACTATTGGGCGTTGATGAACAGAAAGAGATCATGGTCAACAATACCCGCCAGTTCCTGGCCGGTCTGCCGGCCAACAACGCGCTGCTGTGGGGTTCGCGCGGTTCAGGCAAGTCTTCGCTGGTCAAGGCGCTGCTGAACAGGTTCGCTCCCGAGGGACTGCGTTTCATCCAGGTCGAAAAAGAGGACCTGATCTACCTGTCGGAAATATTCACAGCGGTTGAAAACCAGCCCTACCGTTTCATCCTGCTTTGCGACGACCTGACCTTCGAGGTAGGCGAACTGAGTTACAAGATGCTCAAAAGCGCCCTGGACGGCTCGGTCTACTCGGCCCCGGAAAACGTTCTGATCTATGTGACCTCCAACCGCCGCCACCTGCTGCCGGAGTATGAATCCGACCATATCGGCGGAAAATTCGTGCGTGGAGAACTGCAGCAGAGTGAAGCGATGGAGGAGAAGGTGTCTCTTTCGGACCGTTTCGGCATCTGGGTGGCGTTTTATGCCTTTTCCCAGGATCGCTACATCGATGCTGTGCGACTTTCCGTCGAACGCGAGGCGCGTCAGCGCAAGGTCCAGATTCCCTGGAGCAGCGAGATTGAGCGTGATGCGATCCAGTGGTCGCACGACAAGAGCAAGCGTTGCGGTCGTACCGCCTACCAGTTTGCCAAAAACTGGGTCGGTAAATATCTGCTGACAGCGGGTAACGCCTGAGAGTATTATAATGTCGCTGCTTACCGACATTTTGGGGGAGGCGTCATGAAGAGAGTTCTGTTGTACTGTACATTGGTCCTGTTGCTGGTTGCTCCGGTCGGCCATGCCGGCTTCTTCGACGACCTGGCCACGGGGTTGGGGCTGTCAGGCGCGGAGAACGGTGCGCTTGACGAGGGCACAATTGTCAAGGGGCTGAAAGAGGCTTTGGCGACCGGGACCAGCCGTGCCGTAAAGGCGGTTGCCCGCACGGACGGATATTACGGCAACCAGGCCATCCGCATCCTGATGCCGGAAAAGATCAGGAATGTGGCCGATGTCCTAGGGCAGATCGGTTTCAGCAAAGAGGTGGATGATTTCGTGCTTGGGATGAACCGCGCCGCCGAGAAAGCTGCTCCCAAGGCGGTCGATTTTTTCGTCTCCGCACTTAAAGAGATGACGTTCGAAGACGCCGGCCAGATCCTCAAGGGGGGAGATAACGCAGCCACCGAATATTTCAGGCGCAAGACCGGGGACAGAATCTTTTCGGCTTTCATGCCGATCGTTTCCACCAGCATGAACGAGGTGGGTGTCTCCCGTTCCTACAAGGAGCTGATCCGGAAGTACGAGAGCGTTCCCTTCGTGCCCAAAGCCGATCTGGACCTCGACCGCTACGTGGCTAACAAGTCGGTGGACGGACTCTTCCACATGCTGGGCGAGGAGGAGAAGAAAATCAGGACGAATCCGGCCGCCAGGGGCACCGAACTGTTGAAGAAGGTATTCGGCAGGTAGTCGTCTGCCACAGCAGTTCCATTACTGACAACCGCAGCAATTACCAGCAATCCGGGTGACGTCATGGCACGAAAGATATTTATTGCAGCCACGGGACAGAATACGGGTAAAACCACCACCAGCCTCTTCCTGATGCATCTGGCACTCAAAAAATATGCCCGGGTCGGTTTCATCAAACCGATCGGCCCCAAGCCTTCCATGCTTCACGGACGGGAGGTGGACAAGGATGCGGCACTGATTGCCCAGGTATTCGGCCTGGGGCGGGACCTGCGCCACATGTCTCCGGTGGTGTTGCGCCCCGGTTCGACGCGGCAGGTGGTTGACGGTGAAATCTCGGTGGAGGAGCTGACTCAGCGCGTGCTGGAGGCCTGCCACGAGCTGGAGAAAAAGTGCGATCTGCTGATCATTGAGGGTGCCGGCCATGCCGGTGTCGGATCGATCCTGAAACTGTCCAACGCACGCATCGCCCGCCTGCTGAACGCACCGGTACTGATGGTTACCGGCGGCGGACTCGGAAACGTGGTCGATTCGGTCTATATGAATCTGGCGCTGTTTGAAAAGGAAGGGGTCGAAGTGCGGGCGATCCTGGCCAACAAGCTGATCCCGGACAAGCGTGACAAGACCCTGGACTATCTGCGGCGATGTTTTGCCGATGAACCTTTCAGGGTGCTGGCCGGTTTCGATTACCATCCGGTGCTGGCCAACCCGACCCTGATCCGTATCGCCAATCTTCTGGGGTTGCCTCTGCACGGCAACAAGCGCGACTCACACCGCATCATCAACCACGTCCAGATCGGCGCCGCTTCGACCCAGAGAGTCGCCGAGATACTGAAGGATTCGACCTTCCTGATCGTGACCAGCAGCCGCGACGAGCTGCTGGTGACCATGGCCAATCTGTACCAGATCCCGGCCTACCGCAGCAAAATCGTCGGCCTGCTTATCCCCGGTATCATGCCGGTGGGGCAGATCACCCAGCAGATCCTGGACCGGAGCAACATCCCCTATCTTCGCACCCAGAAACACACCACCTCCGAATTGTACCGTATCATCACCGAGGATGTTTCCAAGCTTACCGCCGAAGACACCGAAAAGCTGGCGCTGGTGCGCAGCCTGGCGGAGGAGACCTTCGATTTCGACGCCCTTGACGCCATTTTCGCTTAACGGAATCTACAGAGAACTGTTCGAGACAGGTTTGCAGCCATGGCGAAAACCGAAACATTAACCGGGCTGTTCGAATCGTTCCGGCAGTTCGGCGAACGGCCAGCCCTGATCCAGGTCGGCGGCGTGCGCCGGCGGGTGATGGGCTACGACCGTCTGTACGACAGCTCGCGCCGCATGGCCACCATGCTGGCCGGGATGGGGGTCTCGAAGGGCGATCGCGTGGCGATCTGGGCGCCGAATTCAGCCTGGTGGGCGGTGGCTTTCTGGGGGGTGATCCTGCGCGGTGCGGTGGTGGTGCCGATCGATTTCAGTTGCGATTCGTCCCGGGCGGCAGGGATACTGTCACATTCCGGCGCAGGAACCCTGATCCTGAGCGATCTCAAGGCCGAGCGCCCGAGCGGCTGCAACACGCTTCTGATTGAAGAGCTGCGCTGGCGGCTGGAGCAGGTTGAACCCCAATCCCGACCGGAGCCGGTGCGACCTGAAGATACCGCCGAGCTGATCTATACCTCCGGCACCACCGGCGACCCCAAGGGGGTGATCCTCAGCCACCGCAACCTGCTTGCGAACCTAGCACAGGTACACCAACACCTGCCGGTCGTCAACTCCGCTTTCCGATTCCTCTCGCTGTTGCCTCTTTCACACATGTTCGAGCAGATGGCCGGATTCCTCGTGCCGCTCTCCTGCGGGGCCTCGATTGTCAATCTGATAACCCTCAAGCCCTCGGCGATCATGGCCGCTTTTGCCGAAGAGGATATCCGCGCCGTTGTGGCTGTGCCCAGGCTGCTGCAGCTGCTGAAGGGGAGCGTCGAAGCGGAACTGGCCGCCAAAGGTCTGGACAGGGCCTTTGCGCATCTGCGCGCCATCGGACAGGGGCGCTCACGGTCTTTTCGCAAGAGAATCTTCTTCCCGGTCCAGCGCAAGTTCGGCGGCAACTTTGAACTCTTCGTCTCCGGCGGCGCCGCACTGGACGCGGAGGTCTTCAACTTCTGGAACGATCTCGGTTTCATGGTGCTTGAAGGGTACGGCCTTTCGGAGTGCGGTCCGGTTCTGGCCGCCAATACGATTGAACGCCAGCAGGCCGGCGCGGTCGGTCCGGCGTTGCCCGGCGTCGAGCTGCGTATATGCGGTGGAGAGGTTCAGGCTCGGGGCGCGAATGTCTTCAGCGGCTACTACCGGAATCCCCGGGCAACTGATGAGGCCTTCACCGCCGACGGCTGGTTCCGCAGCGGAGATGCCGGGGAACTTGATGAATGCGGATGGCTGCGACTAAAGGGACGCTTTAAGGAAATGATCGTAACCGCCTCCGGCATAAATGTTTTTCCTGACGAACTGGAATCAGTGCTGACCCGGCTGCCCGGCGTGCGCGATGCCTGTGTGATCGGTCTGGACCGGGGGCAGGGGGAGGAAGTGCATGCGGTGGTTATCCCGGATGATTCCGGCCGGCCGGTGGCGGAGATCGTGGCCGAGGCCAACGGGCGCCTGGATGCGCTGCAGCGTATCACCGGTTTCTCGGTCTGGCCGGAAGCCGAGTTTCCCCGTACGACCACGCTCAAGGTGCGCAAGTTTATCGTGCGTGAACGCCTGGCCTCCAGCCGCCCGGCGGAAACAGCTGCAAGCGGTGACCGTCTGAAAGAACTGATTGCTATCGCCACCTCCTGTGATTTGACCGAGGTGGGCGAGGAGAGCTTCCTGGTGTCCGGGCTGGGGCTGACCTCGATCGGCCGCCTGGAACTGGTCAGCGCCATCGAGCGGGAGTTCCGCCTGGACCTGGACGAGTCCCTGATCGGTCCCCAGACCACGGTTGCCGCGCTGCGAGAGATCGTGCGCAAACGTGAAAAACTGACGCTTAACGACCATTACCGCTTCTGGTGCAATGCTCCCCCGGTTCGGATGGTGCGGCGACTGGCCGACACCCTGCTGCATTTCCCGTTGATGCGGATCTTCTACCGGGTGGAGGTGCAGGGTCTGGAAAACCTGGAGTCGCTTGAGGGGCCGGTGATGTTCGTCTCCAATCATGTCAGTTATCTGGACCAGCCCAGCATCATGCGGGCGCTGCCGCCCGAATGGCGCTACCGCACCGCTACCGCGGCCTGGGCCGAATTTTTCTTTCTCAATTTCAACAGCGGCATCCAGAAGACCTGGAAACGTCTGGCCTTCGAATACTGCAGCTGGGCGGTCAATATCTTCCCGCTGCCGCAGATCAGCGGTTTCCGCCGGGCGCTGCTTTTCATGGGGCGCCTGGTGGACAACGGCGTCAGCGTGCTGGTGTTTCCAGAGGGGGAACGCACCCTGGACGGACGTATGCTGCCGTTCCGGCACGGTCTTGGGATCATGGCGGCCGAGCTGGAGGTGCCGCTGGTGCCGTTGCGCATCAAGGGGCTGGACCAGGTGCTCCCCCGCGGCGCTTCCTGGCCGAAGCGGGGAAGGGTGACGATCGTGATCGGCAGTCCGCTCATGTTCAAGGGGGAGCGGCCCGATGATATCGTGCGGACCATGCGGCAGGCGATCGGGGAACTCTGACATAAATTCCTTACCGCTGCCTGACCGTATCGAATTCCGGAAAAATATTCATCGAACAGAGGATCAGCATGTGCCTGATTGTTTTTGCCAATGACTGCCATCCGCGCTATAGCCTGATCCTGGGCGCCAATCGTGACGAGTACCGGGATCGCGCCAGCGAACCGTCCCGGTTCTGGGCCGATTGCCCCCGCCTGCTGGCGGGTCGGGACAAGCTGGCCGGAGGAACCTGGCTGGGGGTGGCCGACGATGGCCGGTTCGCAGCTATCACCAATTATCGCGATCCAAGGCAGCAGGTTGTTGATCCACCTTCGCGCGGCGCACTGGTCTCGGATTTCCTGCGTGATCCGCTCATGACTCCCGCCGACTTCCGGATGACGCTCAACCGCGACGGAGAGCGATACGATGGTTTCAACCTGATCTACGGTTATGGCGATGAGATGCACTATTTCTCCAACCGGGGCGGCTCTTCCGGTCCCATACCTGCCGGTGTTCACGGACTTTCCAATCATCTGCTCGATACCGGCTGGCCCAAGCTCACCGTTGCCAGGGCCCGGCTCGCTGCGATTGTGGAGCAATCAGATCCGGATGCGGAACAGCTTTTCGAAGCCCTGTCCGATCCGGCTCCATTTGCCGATGATATGCTGCCGGATACCGGTGTCGGTCCCGAGCGTGAACGGTTGCTCTCTCCGATCTTCATCACCGGTGAAGGCTATGGGACCCGCTCGACCACCGTGCTGCTGATCGAGCGCTGCGGACAGGTGACCTTTGTCGAGCGCACATTCGACCCTGCCGTGACGGCGCCGGTGACCCTGACACACAGTTTTCGAATCCGGCCGGCCGCCAAATGAACTTTCTCTCGCACATGCTGCTCTCCGGAACGGATGAACGGATACTGGTCGGTAACTTCATGGGGGATTTTGTCAAAGGCCCCCTGGACGACCGTTTTCCTGAGCGGATAAGGCAGGGACTGATGCTGCATCGCAGGATAGATTCGTTTGCCGACCGTGATGACCTGTTCCGGCGCAGCAGGCGGCGTCTGGACGACAGCTACGGATTGTATCGCGGGGTGCTGGTCGATCTGTTCTATGATCATTTCCTGGTTGCGGGATGGGGCAGATGGTGTTCCGAGCCGCTGGATGCATATCTGTCCAGGACCAGAGTGATAATCGAGCGGCATCAGGGCGTAATGCCTGAACGCCTGCAACGGCTGGTGCCGACCATCTTCGAGGTTCTGCTACCTTCCTACGGAAGCGTGGGCGGTATTGCGGACGCGCTGAAACGCATGTCCGGCAGGATCGCCAGGAAGAACCCGCTGGCAGGCGCGGAAGCCGCGCTGGAACAGAACTATGCCGGATTGCAGGAGGACTTTGACGGGTTTTTCCCCTGCGTGCGAATATATGCCGGGGAGCTGATCGCGGCGGGAATGCTGCCGGCGGTAACATATCCGCCGGTAATGGCAGGCAGGTGAAACTGGTGCTATTGCATGGACAAGGCCGGTCGTATTGATGTATATATTGCCGTTGCGGATCGCGGTTGACCCGGGTCGAAAAAAAGCGGGGCGCTTTGAATTGCGCCCCGCTTGCTTTGTCACTTTCTTGTTTTCAGCTGTTTGTGAGCATCCAGCAGGATGCGTTCGGTGGTGGCCCAGTCGATACAGGCGTCGGTGATTGAAACGCCGTATTTCAGCTGGCTGAGATCGCTGGGGATCTTCTGGTTGCCGGCTTCAAGATAGCTTTCTATCATCACTCCCGAGATGGATGTGTTGCCGGCAAGCATCTGGCTTACCACGCTCTCCAGTACTTCAGGCTGTTTCTGGTAGTCCTTGTTGGAATTTCCGTGACTGCAGTCGACCATGATGGTCGGAAGGAGGTTGTTCTTTTTGAGCGACTCCTCGGTGTGGGCGATGTCCTCGGGATGGTAGTTGACTTTTCTGGATCCGCCGCGCAGCACGATATGTACATCCGGGTTGCCGCTGGTCTGGATGATCGAGGTCCGTCCTTCGCGGTTGATACCGAGGAAGCTGTGCGGATGCTGGGCCGCTTTCATCGCGTCGATAGCGATCTGGAGGTTGCCGTCGGTGCCGTTCTTGAAACCGACCGGGAACGACAGTCCGCTGGACATTTCGCGGTGGGTCTGGGATTCGGTGGTGCGGGCTCCGATTGCGCCCCAGCTGATCATGTCGGCAACGTATTCGGGGGTGATCGGATCCAGCATCTCGTTGGCCACCGGAACTTCCAGCGCGGTTATGCGGCTTAACAGGCCGCGTGCGATGCCGAGTCCCTTGGATATCAGATGGGTGCCGTCCATATCCGGGTCGTTGATCAGTCCTTTCCATCCCACCGTGGTGCGCGGCTTTTCGAAATAGACCCGCATGATCAGCAGCAGCTGGTCTTCAACCTGTTTGGATAGTCTGGAAAGGCGCCTGGCGTATTCAACGGCTGCCTCGGTGTCGTGGATCGAGCATGGGCCGACCACCACCATCAGGCGCCGGTCCTTGCGGAGGATGATCTCCTTGATCTGCTCACGGCTCTTGCTGACGAAAGAGCGGTCCCTGTCCGACAGCGGAAAAACCTGGCGCAAATCCGCCGGAGCGATTATGGGTGTGATAGCGGTTATTTTAAGGTTGTTTGTCTTGATCACGGATTGGTCTCCCTTGCAGTTGATAAGGGGTGTTATAGTTTTTTTAATAGTGGGTTGTCAATGCAAACTGATTTATAACCCGCCAATCCATGCAGGTTTGCTCTGTCCAAACATTTTTTTGCGGGAGGTATTCTGATGCGGCGGGCGGTTTTTCTGGACCGGGACGGTACCATCAATGTTGAGAAGGATTATCTGTACCGGATAGCGGATTTCGAGTTCGTGCCGGGGGCGGCCGAAGCTGTGCGGATGCTGAACGAAGCCGGTTATCTGGTGGTGGTGGTTACTAACCAGTCCGGTGTGGCCAGGGGCTATTACGCCGAGGAGGATGTGGAAAACCTGCACCGCCATATTGCCGCCGAACTTGCAATTACAGGCGCACGGGTGGATGCCTGGCTCTACTGTCCGCATCATCCCGAAGGGCGTGGAAGCTACGCGCTTCCCTGCAACTGCCGCAAGCCGTTGCCGGGCATGCTAAGGGAAGCCGCCCGGCGATATGATATCGATCTGGAAGCTTCAATCATGATCGGTGACAAACTGGCCGATGTTTCTGCCGGCCGCGCCGCCGGCTGCGCTACGATACTTGTCAGGACCGGTTACGGAGCGGAAGATGAACAGAGTCTGCCGTCCGGCACCGTGGTGTTCGACAACCTGCTGGAAGCGGTCAAAAGTCTGGTCCGGACAGTTAATCCGGTTTGACACTGCTTGCTCTAACGTGATAACTAGTCAATCTTTACAAATACATTCGAGGTGTTCCCAATGACTCAAGGTATCGAAAAAGGCATCATACTCGCCGGAGGCGCCGGCAGCCGCCTCTATCCGTTGACGCTGGTGGCCAGCAAGCAACTGCAGCCGGTCTACGATAAGCCGATGATCTATTACCCGCTGGCCACGTTGATGACGGCCGGCATCAGGGATATCCTGCTGATTTCCACTCCGCATGACACGCCCCGTTTCGAGTCTCTGCTGGGCGACGGTTCCCGCTGGGGGATTTCGATCACCTACAAGGTTCAGCCCGAGCCCAAGGGTATCGCCCAGGCTTTCCTGGTCGGTGAGGAGTTCATCGACAACAAGCCGGTCTGCCTGATCCTGGGAGACAATATTTTCTACGGCAAGATGAATCTGGACGAAATAGTTGCCGGTTTCAAGGGGGGGGCAAGGGTATTCGGTTACCAGGTGCACGATCCCGAGCGTTATGGTGTTGTGGAGTTCGACCGGGCCGGGAAGGTGCTCAGCATCGAGGAGAAACCGAAACAGCCCAAGTCCCACTATGCGGTTCCGGGCCTGTATCTTTACGATGAAAATGTCGTGGCGGTGGCCAAGGCGATCAAGCCTTCACCGCGGGGAGAGCTGGAAATTACCGATGTAAACCTGGAATATCTGCGGCGCGGACAGCTGCTGGTGGAGCGGCTCGGACGCGGAATCGCCTGGCTGGATACCGGTACGCACAGGAGCCTGCTGGAAGCCAGCAACTTCATCGAGACGATCGAGGCGCGTCAGGGGCTGAAAATCGCCTGTCTCGAAGAAATCGCGCTGCGGAGAGGCTTTCTCGATTGCGAGGGGATGAAGCGGGTCATCGAGGATACTCCCAATTCCTCCTACAGGGATTATCTGCTGCGGGTCTACAATGAGGCCGAATTATGCGGTATTAGCTGATTTGCAAGGTATCTTCCAATAATGGAATTTTTAAAGAAATATGTTTTTGTCCTGTTGACGGGAGTCGGAATTCTGGCCGCCCTGATCATCTTTTCCCTCAACGTCCCCCATAACCGTGAAGCGAATGCGTTTGAGCGTGCCACGTTGAGCGTGCTGTCGCCGATTTTCCAGCCGGCCTACAGATTGAGCGGGTTTGTGGAGGATATCTGGGACGGTTACATCAGCCTGGTAGATACCCATCGCGAGAATATCCGCTTGCGCGGCGACATCCGTGCCCTGAACGAGCGTGTGCGCGAAGACGGTGAGCTGCTTCTGGAAAATCAGCGCCTGCTGCGTCTGCTCGATATGAAGAAAACCGTCAAGGCGCCTACGGTTGCCGCCCGGGTCATCGGTGAGGACGCCACCTCCTGGTTCCGTACCCTGATCCTCAATCAGGGCGGTTCCAGCGGGGTACGCGAGGGGATGGCGGTGGTTGCAGCGGACGGTATAGTCGGCCAGATAGTAAAGGTTTCACCATCAACTTCGCGGGTGATACTTCTGACCGACCACGCCAGCGGTATCGCTGCCACCATCCAGCGTTCCAGGGCCCGCGGAGTGGTAAAGGGTAAATCGGAGACGCTCTGCTCACTCGAATTCACGACCCGCGAGGAGGATGTCAAGGTTGGCGATGCGGTGATCTCCTCCGGCATCGGCGGCGTGTTTCAAAAAGGACTGCCGATCGGCGAGGTGACCATGGTCAAGCGCGGCGAATACGGCATTTTTCAGACCGTCACGATCCGGCCGAGTGTGAACCTGGCTCATCTGGAAGAGGTCTTGATAGTAAAGGGCGGGGACAATGAGTAGGGGGGCAATCCTGCTGCTGGCCGGCCTGGTGCTGGTCTCGATCGTGCTGCAGGTGGCGGTGCTGCCGGTTTACCTGCGCCCCTCGTTCAAGCCGGACCTGTTGCTGGTGATCATGGTGTTCATGACCCTGCGGAGCAGCTTCCAGGTAGGGGCGCCACTGGCCTGGTTGCTGGGTATGCTCGACGATGTTTTCAGTGGTCTCTACCTGGGATTGAACGCAGCCGGTTTCCTGGTGATCTTCCTGGTCATGAGAAGTCTGACAGACCGCCTGTACGCCGACAGCGCGGTACTTTTCGTTCTGGCGGTGGCCGGAGTCACTTTTGCCAGTTTCACTCTGAACCTGCTGCTGCTGGTGATGTTCACCGCTTCTCCGGGAATCGTGTATTCGATGGTTTCCGATATTGTACCCCGCCTGCTGGTCAATTCTTTTGTCGCCTCGCTTGTCACGCTGTTTCCCGCCTTCGACAGTCAACAGGAAGTGTCATGAAGGAGCGGCGTTTCGTTCGTGAGGTGGTAGAGTCCAAAAAACGAATCCTGATACTTTCTTTTGTAGTGGGAGCGGTTTTCTTCCTTTTGCTGACGCGCCTGTGGCATCTGCAGATCCTCAGGTCGGACGATTATCGCGAAATGTCCGAGAACAACCGTCTGCGCTTCGTACCGGTGGCCGCTTCCCGTGGTGCCATACTCGACCGCAGCGGCAAGGTGCTGGTTAGTAACCGTCCTTCGTTCAGCCTGGCTGTTGTACCTCAGGAGGTTCTTGACAAGGAATCACTGCTGACCCAGTTATCGGCGCTGCTCGGGCTGGACCGGGCCGAGATGGACGAACGCTGGCAGAAGAGCAAGGGGCGCGCCAAATACTATCCGATCGTACTGGCTTCCAATATCACCCGCGACCAGGTCGAAATACTTGAAGAAAATCGCTTGAGGCTGCCCGGGGTCGAGATAGAGATGAAGCCGGTGCGTGAATATTCCAACGGAACGCTGGCGGCTCATCTTTTGGGCTATATCAGTGAAATCTCGGAAAAAGAATTAAATGCCAAGGGCTACGAAGAGTACAACCCCGGTGATTATGTCGGCAAGAACGGGATAGAACGTGCCCTGGAAGCGGAACTGCACGGTGACGACGGCGGCCGGCAGCTTGAAGTTGACGCCCGCGGTCGCGTCTTGCGTACAATCTCCGAGACCTATCCCACGGTCGGTAACAGTGTCGTGTTGACGATAGATGCCGCGGTTCAGAAACAGGCCGAGCGCGCCTTCGGCGAACAGGCCGGTGCGGCGGTCGCCATGGATGTCAACAGCGGCGAGATACTGGCTTTTGTAAGCAATCCCGGTTTTGACCCGGCTCTTTTCAGTGGAAAACTGCCGCCAGATGTCTGGAACGGCTACCTTGAGGATAAACGCCGACCTCTGGAGAACAAGGCCCTGAGCGGACAATACCCCCCCGGTTCGACTTTCAAGGTGGTTACCGCGCTGGCCGGACTTTACGACAACAGGATCAACGACTCGACCACGGTCAACTGCGACGGTTCATACAGTCTGGGGACCTCCACCTTCAAGTGCTGGAACAAGAGGGGCCATGGAACGACAAACCTGCGCAAGTCGCTGCGTGAGTCGTGCGACGTCTACTACTACCAGCTTGGAGAAAAGCTTGGAGTGGACCGGATCGCCTCTGCCGCCAGGGCCTTCAGGCTGGGAGCGCCCATGGGGGTTGAGCTGCAGAATGAAAAAGCCGGGCTGATCCCGACCTCCGAATGGAAACAGAAGCGTTTCGGCAAACGCTGGTTCCATGGTGAAACCCTGCCGGTTTCAATCGGGCAGGGCTATGTGCTGACGACTCCGATACAGCTGGCCTCAATGATCGCCACGGTCGCCAATGAAGGCACGATATACCGTCCGCATCTGGTGAAGCGGATAGTTGATGCCGATGGCAAGCCGCTCAGGGAAACCAGGCCGGAAGTGATCGGCACTACATCATTTTCCAAAGAGGCTTATCGCCAGGTCAAGCAGGGGCTGTACGCGGTGGTCAACGAACCGGGCGGCACCGGCGCCATGGCCCGGCTCTACGATGTCAAGGTGGCCGGCAAGACCGGTACGTCCCAAGTGGTCAAAATGCGGGACAGCAAGCAGGGGACCCCTTACCAGTTCCGCGATCACGCCCTGTTCGTGGCTTTTGCGCCGTTTGACAAGCCTGAGATTGCCGTGGCGGTGGTGGTCGAGCATGGCGAACATGGAGGGTCGGCTGCGGCGCCGATCGCAGGCAGGATATTGAGAGCTTATTTCGACGGCAAGAAACCGCCGCGCAAGGAAACTTCCTCCGTTTCAGAAGAAGCCGAAGGGGCGGAAGAGGATGAAAATGCGGCCACCTTGAAGGAACCGCAAGACAGCGGAGAAAAGCCCAATGATTGATCGTCGCCTTTTAACCAATATTGACTGGATCCTGGCCGGGCTGGTGGTGACTGTCTGTCTGCTGGGGATCATGAATATCTACAGCGCCACAACCCCCTATAAAATGGTCGGGACCGCCTATTACATCAAGCAGTTGTACTGGATGCTGGCCGGCATGACCATTTCGATGCTGGTCTGCAGCATTGACTATCACCTGCTGGAGGATCTCTCCTACTGGTTCTACGGCTTCCTGATACTGCTGCTGGTGGCGGTACTCCTGGTCGGGCGCAGCAGCATGGGCGCCACCCGCTGGCTGAACCTGGGCTTTTTCAATATCCAACCCTCGGAGCTGATGAAGATCGTCATAATCATCACCTTTGCCCGTTTCTTCAATAACTACCACAGCGTAGGCGGGCTTACGGTCGGGGATGTGCTCTTTCCTTTGGGGATACTGGCGCTACCGGCGGCCCTGATCATGAAACAGCCCGATCTGGGAACGGCGATCCTGGTGATACTGATTGCGCTTTCGATGACGTTCTATGTCGGTCCGCGCTGGACCACAATAGTTGCGTTTGTCTGCATCACGATTCCGATCGCCTGGATCGGCTGGGCTCATTTTCTGCGCCCCTACCAGAAGAACCGAGTGCTTGATTTTCTGAACCCGGAGCGTTCAAGGCTTGGCAGCGGTTACCACATCATCCAGAGCAAGATTGCCGTCGGTTCGGGGGGGATCGCCGGCAAGGGGTATATTCAGGGGACTCAATCGCAGTTGCGCTTCCTGCCTGAGCAGCATACCGATTTCGCCTTTTCTGTTTTCGCCGAAGAGTGGGGCTTTGTCGGTTGTCTGGTTCTGATCGTCCTCTACCTGTCGCTGGTGCTGTGGGGGCTGAACATAGCCCGCCGCTGTAACGACCGCTTCGGCGGTCTGCTGGCGGTGGGGGTGACGGCCATGCTCTTCTGGCACATCGTCATCAACATGGGGATGGTGATCGGACTGTTTCCGGTGGTCGGTGTGCCGCTGCCGTTTTTCTCCTATGGCGGCACATCGATGATCACCTCAATGGTCGGAATCGGGATGCTGCAGAGCATCAGCATGCGCCGATTCATGTTCTGACACCCCTTTTTGCTTTACTTTCAAACGCTCTTTATTTACTCTGTAGAGTCCGATTCTTATTCAAACGAAGGATTTCATGGATATCAGCAGAATACGCAATTTCTCCATCATTGCCCACATTGACCACGGCAAATCCACGCTGGCAGACCGACTGCTGGAGTACACCGGCACCGTTACCGACCGTGAAAGCAAAAACCAGTTTCTGGACAAGATGGATCTGGAGCGGGAGCGGGGCATCACGATCAAGGCCCAGACCGTGCGGCTCAATTACCGTGCCGATGACGGCCAGGATTATACCCTGAATCTGATTGATACTCCCGGCCACGTTGACTTCACCTATGAAGTGTCACGCTCGCTGGCCGCCTGTGAAGGCGGATTGCTGGTAGTGGATGCTTCCCAGGGGGTCGAGGCCCAGACTCTGGCCAATGTCTACCTGGCTCTGGATATCAACCTGGAAGTATTTCCGGTTCTTAACAAGATCGATCTGCCTGCCGCCGATCCCGACCGGGTCATTCAGGAGATCGAGGACATCATCGGCATTGACGCCCATGATGCGGTGAGGGCCAGTGCCAAGGAAGGCATCGGTACCCACGAAATACTTGAAGAGATCGTCAAGAAAATACCGGCTCCCAGAGGGGACGCCGCCGCGCCGCTCAAGGCGCTGCTTTTCGATTCCTGGTACGACCAGTACCAGGGTGTGATCATCCTGATAAGAATCTTCGACGGCACCCTGAAAAAAGGCGACAAAATCCAGCTGATGGCTACCAACAGCTCTTTTGAGGCCCTCAAGGTTGGCGTTTTCGCGCCGGTAATGCGCGAGGTGTCCGAGTTGAGCGCCGGCGAGGTCGGTTTTGTGATTGCCGGCATCAAGGATGTGGCCGACGCCAAGGTCGGCGATACGGTGACCCTGCTGCAGCGCCAGTGCGCCGTGCCGTTGGGCGGTTTCAAGGAGGTACAGCCGATGGTCTTTTCCGGCCTGTACCCGATCGACACCGTTCAGTACGAACAGTTGCGTGATGCGCTGGCCAAACTCAAGCTGAACGATTCCTCTTTCTCTTATGAACCGGAGACCTCTCTGGCGCTCGGTTTCGGTTTCCGGTGCGGTTTCCTCGGCCTGCTGCACATGGAGATCATCCAGGAACGGCTGGAACGTGAGTTCGCCCTTGACCTGATCACCACCGCGCCGACAGTTGTCTACCGGGTGCACAAGATGAACGGCGAAGTGTATTCGATCCAGAGCGCCAACCAGATGCCGGAACTTCAAAGCATGGAGTACCTGGAAGAGCCTTTCATTCTGGCCCATATCCATGTACCCAACGAGTTCGTAGGCGGCGTGCTGGCGCTGTGCGAGGACAAACGCGGCGTCCAGCGCGAGATCAAATACCTGACCCCGACCCGTGTCATGATTATCTACGAACTTCCGCTGAACGAGATCGTGCTTGATTTCTACGACCGCCTCAAATCCATCACCAGGGGTTACGCCTCGCTGGATTATGAACAGCTTGAGTACAGACGCAGCGACCTGGTACGGATGAACGTGCTGATAAACGGTGAAGTAGTCGATGCGCTCTCGCTGATCCTGCATCGGGAAAAAGCCTACTATCGCGGACGCGAACTGGTTACCAAGATGAAGGAGCTGATTTCGAGGCAGATGTTCGAGGTTGCGATCCAGGCCGCCATCGGCAACAAGGTGATTGCCCGTGAAACGGTCAAGGCAATGCGCAAGGATGTTCTGGCCAAGTGTTACGGCGGCGACATCACCCGTAAACGCAAACTGCTGGAGAAGCAGAAAGAGGGCAAGAAGCGCATGAAGAACGTTGGCAACGTGGAACTTCCGCAGGAAGCGTTCCTGGCGATATTGAAAGTTGAATAATTCGTGCTTGATTAGTGATACCGATATTTCCCCGGTCACGGATCTTAAATAAAAGGAACTTGCATGCAAGAAAATGAAGAGCTGTCCGTTGATACCGCTGCCCGTCAACCGGAGCCGGTAATCAAAAAGAAAAGTCTGGTTCGCGAATACGCCGAATCAATTGCCATAGCGGTTCTGCTGGCGCTGGTAATCCGCACCTATCTGGTTCAGGCGTTCAAAATACCTTCCGGGTCAATGGAAGATACTCTGGCCATAGGTGATCACCTGCTGGTCAGCAAGTTCATCTACGGGACCAAGCTTCCGTTCAGTGACAAGCGTGTCCTGACATTCCGCGACCCGCGCCAGGGTGACGTGATCGTGTTCGAATATCCGGAGGATCCCAGCAAGGATTTCATCAAGCGTGTAGTTGGCACACCCGGAGACGTGGTGGAAGGCAAGGAGAAAAAGGTCTACGTCAATGGCAAGCTTTATCTGAATCCGCACGAAGTTCACAAGGAAAAGGACCTGATTCCCAAGGAGATGAATCCGCGCGATACCTTCGGTCCGGTTACCGTCCCGCCCAATTCATATTTTGTAATGGGGGACAACCGGGACCGCTCCTACGACAGCCGTTTCTGGAAGTTCGTCAAACGGGACCAGATCAAGGGGCTGGCATTCATCAAGTATTGGTCCTGGGATCGTGAGAAGCTGCGCCCGCGGATTGGAAACATCGGCAAGTTGATCGACTGATTAATCTATCAGTTTTAAATTTCGAATCTTTTTTTGGAGGGACATATGGATACACTTGGTAACTGGAAACGTACACATTACTGCGGCGACCTGCGGGCGAGCGACATTGGCAGCGAAGTAATCCTGATGGGGTGGGCACTGCGTCGCCGTGACCATGGCGGACTGATCTTCATCGACCTGCGCGACCGCGAGGGAATTGCCCAGATCGTATTCGACCCCGAGGTCAATGCTGCTTCCCATGCCGTGGCCGAATCGGTTCGCAGCGAATTCGTGCTGGCTGTCAGGGGCAAGGTCATTCCCCGCCCGGAAGGAACCGTCAACCCGGCCATGAAAACGGGCGAGGTGGAGATACAGGTTCTGGAGTGCAAGCTTCTTAATCGTTCCAAACCGCTTCCCTTCATGCTGGACGAGCACAGCGACATCAACGAGAACATCCGCCTGAAATACCGTTATCTGGACCTGCGCCGACCACAGTTGCAGTACAACCTGATTCTGCGTTCCAAAGTGGCCCAGTTGACCCGTTCCTATCTGACCGAAAACGGGTTCATAGAACTTGAAACACCCTTTCTGACCAAATCCACTCCCGAGGGCGCCCGTGACTTCCTGGTGCCGTCACGTATCAACCAGGGGCATTTCTACGCGCTGCCGCAGTCACCGCAGATATTCAAGCAGATCCTGATGATCTCCGGTTTTGACCGATACTTCCAGGTGGTGCGCTGTTTCCGCGATGAGGATTTGCGTGCCGATCGCCAGCCGGAATTCACCCAGATCGACTGCGAGATGTCATTCATCGACCGTGAGGATATCATTACCGTGATGGAGGGGCTGATTGCCCGCGTGTTCAAAGAGACCAAGGGTGTCGAGATCCAGTTGCCGGTAGAGAGGATTACCTATGCCGAGGCCATCAGGCGTTTTGGTGTGGATAACCCTGACATGCGTTTCGGTATGGAGCTCTGCGACCTGACCGATCAGGTAAGTAAGTCTGGATTCAAGGTGTTTGCCGAGGTGGCATCGAAGGGTGGCATAATCAAGGGAATCAACGCCAAGGGGTGCTCCAGGTTTTCCCGCAAGGAGATTGATGATCTGACCGAATTCGTCAAAATCTACGGCGCCAAGGGACTGGCGTATGTCAAGATCGAGAACGGCGAGTGGCATTCACCGATAGCCAAGTTTTTCACAGCGGAAGAGATTGAGGCAATGAACAGCAGCTTTGGAGCCGAAGAGGGCGACCTGCTGTTCTTCGTGGCGGACAAGCCCAAGGTTGTCAACGATTCACTCGGCAAGCTGCGCAATCACCTGGCGGCACAACAAAAGCTTACCAGCAGGGACGATTACCGTTTCGTCTGGGTTACCGACTTTCCGCTGCTGGAGTGGGACGAAGAGGAAAAACGCTGGGCGGCGGTACACCATCCCTTTACCGCGCCGATGGACGAGGACCTGGAATTTGTAGAATCCGATCCGGGGCGCTGCCGCGCCAAGGCTTACGACCTGGTGCTGAACGGCAATGAAATCGGTGGCGGTTCGATCAGGATACATCAGGAGCAGGTTCAGTCGCTGATGTTCAAGCTTTTGGGGATGTCGGTGGAATCTGCCCGCAGCAAGTTCGGCTTCCTGCTGGATGCACTCGAATTCGGTACGCCTCCCCACGGCGGTATCGCTTTCGGAATGGACCGCCTGATAATGCTGCTGACCGGTAGCGACTCCATCAGAGATGTAATCGCCTTCCCCAAGACCCAGAAAGGCGCCTGCATGATGTCCGAGGCTCCCTCTCCGGTTGATAACAAGCAACTCCGTGAGCTTGGTGTCAGGCTCGTTGAAAAACAGGGATAACAGATAACCGAATGGGCCGCCCGGCAGTATGCATATTGCTGTTATCGTTACTGCTGCTGGCGGCCTGCTCAACATCCGTACCGACCTGGCGCAGCAAGGTCGGTCCCCTGTTTGAGGATCTTGATCGCCAGAATGCATCGCAACTGTTTCCACAGGAGTATCGCAATCTCCTCGAAACCTTCGAACATGGCGAGGCGGTTTTCCACGTTCAGTCGGATGATAAGGAGGCAGATACCTATTATCAGCTTGCTTTCCAAAAAGCCGAGCTGCTCCGTTCTCAACTCCGCAGCCTGAAACAGCGGCTGGCTGATGAGGAACGTCAGCGGGCGCAGCAACTGGCTGCAAAAGCCGAGGAAGAACGGTTGATGCGTGAAGCGGTTGAAGCTGAGCAGAGGCTTCGTGATCAGGAACGGTTCCAGGCTGAAGAAGCCGCCAAAGCAGCCGCTACCCTTCAGAAAAAGCCTGTTCCTAAAGAACCTCAACAACTTCCCTCCCAATATACTGTACGCCGCGGCGAAACATTGCCCCAGATTGCCGGCAGGTCGGAGATTTATAACGATTCATCTTTGTGGCCACTCATATATCGTTCCAACCGTGACCAGATTCGTGACCCCAAGCGGCTCTGGCCCGGACAGGTGCTTTCCATCCCAAGGCATTTCAGTCATGACGATGTGCTTGAAGCACGTCGCTATTCCAGCAAAAAGTGATTTCGTTCATCGGTTCTTATTGAGACTCCCTGCCGCTGATGCCCTGATTTTATTCCCCCACAACGACAACCTGACAGCTGATTGACATCAAAACCATGTATTAACCTGAATTAACACATTGAGGGCGACGGGTCATAAATACATTAGAGTGCTATGTTTTTTCTAAATGTTTTTTCTTGACAGCCCAAGGTGTTTTGTATATTGTATACAAAATTTTTAATCAGGCTTAATATGCGCTATATCGTATAGTTATGTTGAGTTGTGTGATTTGTATACTGAGTTTTAGCAAGCGGCTATCTAACCTGAACTAAGGAGAGAACAGAACAATGACGACACAAAAGATTATTTGGTCAAAAATCGATGAAGCACCGGCTCTGGCAACCTACTCTTTGCTCCCAATCGTCAATGCTTTTACAAAAGCGGCCGGCGTTGTCGTGGAAACGAGAGATATCTCTGTTGCGGGAAGGATTATCGCCAATTTCCCCGAGTACCTGACAGAGAGCCAGAGGATGCCGGATTATTTGGCCGAATTGGGTGATCTTACTCAGAAACTTGAAGCAAATATCATCAAGCTGCCTAACGTCAGTGCCTCGATCCCTCAGTTGAAGGCTGCGATCAAGGAATTGCAGGAGAAGGGCTACAATCTCCCTGACTACCCGGAAGAGCCGAAGACCGATGCCGAGAAAGAGGTGTTCGCACGTTATGCCAAGTGTCTCGGAAGTGCCGTAAACCCTGTTCTGAGGGAAGGTAACTCCGACAGAAGGTCGGCCAAGGCTGTTAAAGAGTATGCAAAGAAGCATCCGCACAAGATGGGCGCCTGGACTCCTGAGTCCAAGACCCATGTTTCGTGGATGAATAGCGGCGACTTTTATGAGAACGAGAAGTCCGTTACAATGGAGAAAGCCGGCAACGTGAAGATCGAGTTTGTTGATCAGGCCGGGAAGGTCACGGTTCTTAAAGAGAAACTTCCTCTGCAGGCAGGTGAGGTTTTTGACGGTACGTTCATGAGTGCTCGCGCCCTGCGCAAGTTCATCGAGGAGCAGATCGAAGATGCCAAGAACAAAGGTGTTCTGTTCTCGGTTCACCTTAAAGCCACCATGATGAAAATTTCCGACCCGATCATGTTCGGTCATTTCGTTTCGGTCTTCTTTAAAGAAGTATTCGAGAAGCATGCAGCCACCTTCAAGGAGCTGGGCGTAAACCCTGACCTCGGTCTGGGCGACCTGTACCTGAAGCTACAGAACCTGCCGGAAGCAAAGCGGGCCGAGATCGAGGCCGATATCCAGGAAACCTACAAGAAAAGACCTCCTCTGGCCATGGTCGATTCGGACAAGGGTATTACCAACCTGCATGCCAGCAACGACATCATTATCGATGCCTCCATGCCGGTCGTTATTCGTGACTCCGGCGGAATGTGGGGACCTGACGGCAAACTCCATGATGTCAAGTGCGTAGTCCCTGACAGGTGCTATTCGCGCTGGTATCAGGTCTGTGTCGATTTCTGCAAGAAGCACGGCCAGTTCGATCCGACCACCATGGGATCCACCTCCAACGTTGGCCTCATGGCACAGAAGGCTGAGGAGTATGGCTCACACGACAAGACTTTCAAGATGCCGGCAAACGGTACCGTACGCGTGGTTGATGAATCCGGCGCCGTGCTGATGCAGCACACCGTTGAAGAAGGCGATATCTGGCGCGGTTGCCAGGCAAAAGATCTTCCAATCCAGGACTGGGTCAAGCTTGCTGTAAGAAGAGCTCGTGCGACCGGTGCTCCTGCTGTCTTCTGGCTCGACAAAAACAGGGGGCACGATGCCCAGATGATCCTGAAGGTTGAAAAGTATCTGAAGGATCACGATACGACTGGTCTGGATATTCAGATCATGGCTCCAGTCGATGCGATGCAGTTCACCTGTGAACGGGCTAAAGCCGGACTGGATACCATTACCGTAACCGGCAACGCACTCAGGGATTATCTGACTGACCTCTTCCCGATCCTTGAGCTCGGTACCAGCGCGAAGATGCTCTCCATAGTTCCTCTTCTGGCCGGAGGCGGACTGTTCGAAACCGGTGCCGGCGGTTCCGCTCCCAAGCACGTTCAGCAGTTTGTACAGGAAGGTTACCTCCGCTGGGATTCCCTTGGAGAATTCCTGGCGCTGGCGGTCTCGCTTGAGCACCTGTCAGCAACCTTCAAGAACGAACAGGCACAACTGCTGGCAGATACCCTTGATCAGGCCAACACCAAGTTCCTGGATCAGAACAAGAATCCAGCCCGTAAGGTCGGTCAGATCGACAACCGCGGCAGTCACTTCTACCTTGCCATGTACTGGGCCGAGGCTCTGGCAGCACAGACCAAGGACCCCGGGCTTGCTGCACGTTTTGCCAAGGTGGCTAAGCAGTTGCAGGAAAATGAAGAGAAGATCAATGCAGAATTGATAGGCGCCCAGGGCAAACCGCAGGATATCGGCGGTTACTATCAGCCGGACCCGGCAATGACGGAAAAGGCGATGCGTCCGAGTGCAACCTTGAACGCAATAATAGACGCAATTGCATAGGATAATCTGTGATCAGGGTAGGCGGGAGAAATCCTCCTGCCCTGTTTCAGGTTTTACTCTTATTAAACAAAATAGAAATATATTGTGAACCGGTACATTCAGCTTTAGCATGTTTTCAGATGTTATCTTAGCCGAAAGAAGGGCTGATGCCTTATACGTACGTAACTGTCCCTGACGGGGATAAGATCTCCATGGGTGCCGACGGCATGCTGGAAGTGCCGGACAACCCGATCATACCCTATATAGAAGGCGACGGTACCGGCGTTGACATCTGGAAAGCCTCGGTAAGAGTCTTTGATGCTGCTGTAGAAAAGGCCTACGGCGGCAAAAAGAAAATCAGCTGGATGGAAGTATACGCCGGTGAGAAGCCATTCAACATGTTTCGCACGGAAATGGGTGACAAGGCTTGGTTACCTGACGAAACCGTCGAAGCTTTCAAGGAATTTCTGGTAGGTATCAAAGGTCCGCTTACGACTCCGATCGGAGGCGGCATTCGCTCTTTGAACGTAGCTCTACGACAATTGCTGGACTTGTATGTTTGCCTTCGCCCGGTACGTTATTTCCAGGGAGTTCCTTCGCCGGTCAAGAAACCGGAAGATGTCGATATGGTTATCTTTCGCGAGAATTGTGAGGATATCTATGCCGGCATTGAGTGGATGAATGGCACCACGGATTGCGAAAGGCTCAAGCAGTTTCTGATCAAGGAGATGGGAGTTACAAAAATCCGGTTTCCAGAAACATCCTCAATTGGAATCAAGCCGATCTCCAGAGATGGTTCCGAACGTTTGATCAGGGCGGCAATCGAATACGCGCTTAAACATAAACGCAAGTCCGTGACCATTGTCCACAAGGGCAATATCATGAAGTTCACGGAGGGAGCCTTCAAGGACTGGGGTTACGAACTGGCACGCAGGGAATTCCGTTCCCGTATAGTTTGCGAGCGTGAAAGCTGGATTATCGACAACAAGGATCGTAACGTGAGCCTGAGTGTCGAGGAAAATGCCAGGATGATCGACCCCGGGTTCGACATGATGACTCCCAACCAGAAGGATGATATCTGCCTTGAGGTTGAAGAAGCTCTCAAGCTGATGCCGTCTCATGGTTATGGTCAATGGAAAAAACTTCTTATGATCAGGGACACCATTGCAGATATAACCCTGCAACAGGTTTTGACCAGAGCCAAAGAATTCGATGTACTGGCATGCATGAATCTTGAAGGTGATTTTCTGTCGGACGCTCTTGCTGCACAGGTCGGTGGCATTGGCATTGCCCCCGGGGCCAATATCAATTATGTAACCGGGCACGCGATCTTCGAAGCGACTCATGGAACCGCTCCGAAATATGCCAATCTGGACAAGGTCAATCCGGGTTCAGTCATTCTATCCGGTGTAATGATGCTTGAACATATGGGTTGGCAGGAAGCAGCCGACATGATAGTTAAGTCAATAGACAGGACCATCGGTCAGAAACGCGTTACATATGACTTCGAACGCATGATGCAGGGAGCGATATTGCTTTCATGTTCCGGATTCGCCGATGCTCTTATTGAAAATATGAAATAGACAGTAAACAGATTGCAGGCGCGTAATTATGGTCGCTTCTGCACAATTTGTTATATCAACCCAACAAAGGAGAAAAAGTATGGCACGTAAAAAGATTTCACTTATCGGTGGCGGACAGATTGGTGGCGTTCTTGCTCAGCTTTGTGCATTGCGCGAACTTGGTGATGTTGTTCTTTTCGACATCGTCGAAGGACTTCCCCAGGGCAAAATGCTTGACATCGCCGAAGTCGGTCCGGTCGACCGCTACGACGTCAACCTGAAAGGCACCAACAGCTACGAAGATATCAAGGATTCCGATATCGTTATCGTTACTGCCGGCCTGCCGCGCAAACCGGGCATGAGCCGCGACGACCTGATCGAAGTCAACTCCAAGATCATGACTTCTGTTGCCGAAGGCATCAAGGCCTATGCTCCCAACTCCATCGTTATCGTTATTTCCAATCCGCTTGACGCGATGGTTACCCTCTGCCAGAAAATCACCGGCTTCCCTTACAACCGCGTTATCGGCCAGGCCGGTGTACTCGACTCCGCCCGCTTCGCTACCTTCATTGCCTGGGAACTGGGAGTGTCGGTCAAGGATGTAACCGCCATGACACTTGGTGGACACGGCGACGATATGGTTCCTCTGGTTCGTTATGCCAGCGTCAACGGCATCCCGGTCATGGAACTGCTGGAGCAGAAATACAATGATGCCGAGAAGGCCAAGGAAGTCATGGCTGCCATGGTCAAGCGTACCCGTGGTGCAGGCGGCGAAGTTGTTGCTCTGCTCAAAACCGGTTCCGCATTCTACTCCCCGGCTTCTTCTGCTATCGCCATGGCCGAATCGATCCTCAAGGATCAGAAACGTGTTCTTCCGACCTGCTGCTTCCTGCAGGGCGAGTTCGGCGTTAACGGTTTCTACGTCGGCGTACCGGCAGTTCTCGGCGAGAAGGGCGTTGAAAGTATCATCCAGTTCAAACTCGATGCAGAAGAGCAGGCCATGATGGACAAGTCTGTAGCTGCAGTCAAGGAGTTGGTCGGCAGCATGAAATAATTACGAGATCGTTCGTATGAGCAACAGCAAAAGAAGGGCGGAGCTCTCCACCCTTCTTTTGCCTTGTTATAAGAGTTAATTTCACACCTTTTAATACGGAATAAAGGAGTCTTTCCAGATGGAGAAAACATTGCCAAAAATTGAAATCATCGAGAAGTACTGCAAAGGTTGCCATATCTGCGTTGAATTCTGTCCCACCAAGGTTCTGGAGATGAAAGGATTCGTCGTTGCAGTAAAGAACCTGGAAGCCTGTATCAAGTGCATGCAGTGCGAACTGCGTTGCCCGGATTTTGCAATAAAAGTCAGCGCCGAATAATTCTACAGGAGGAAATCAAAAGTGGCTAAAAAAGTAGCGTTCATGCAGGGTAACGAAGCCGCAGCCCATGGTGCCTTATACGCCGGCTGCACTTTTTTCGGTGGATACCCGATCACACCATCAACCGAGGTTGCCGAGGTAATGTCTGTTGAACTGCCCAAAGTCGGCGGTAAATTTGTTCAGATGGAAGACGAGATCGGTGCCATGGCAGCCATACTGGGGGCATCCCTGGCAGGTGCCAAGTCTCTTACCTCGACATCCGGCCCCGGTCTTTCACTCAAACAGGAGTTGATCGGTTATGGCTGTATCGCCGAGATTCCATGTGTTGTATACAATGTAATGCGTGGTGGTCCCTCCACCGGTATGCCGACCGGACCTTCCCAGTCGGACGTAATGTGCGCCAAATGGGGTACCCATGGCGACCATCCGGCCATCTGCCTGACACCGGCTTCAGTCCAGGAGACCTATGAAGAGGTTATCCGTGCCTTCAACCTCTCGGAAAAATACCGTACACCGGTAATGGTCATGCCTGACGAGATCGTTGCCCACATGCGTGAGCGGATCGTGTTCCCCGAGCCAGGCGAAGTAGAAGTTGTCCCCCGTAAGACTCCGACAGTTCCGCCGGAACAGTACAAGCCTTATGACACAAGCTTCGGCGATGTTCCGCCGTTGGCAGCATTCGGCTCAGGCTACAAGTTCCACGTCACCGGTCTCAACAAGATGCAGGACGGCTTCCCGACCACCAAGGCAGAGATCGTTCAGGCCGAGGAAGAGCGCCAGGTACGCAAGGTTGAGGCGAATGTTGATGACATCGCCAGCTTTGAAGAGTACATGCTGGAAGACGCCGATGTCGTGGTAGTAGCCTACGGTTCAACCTCCCGTTCGGCCCGCTACGCTGTCAACGTTGCCCGCGAGCAGGGCATCAAGGCCGGCATGTTCCGCATCAAGACCTTCTGGCCGTTTCCGGACAAGCAGATCAAGGCATTGGCCGCCAAAGTAAAAGGTATTGTCATCC
>JAWDJY010000042.1:0-41448 GCA_032469775.1 Geobacteraceae bacterium
TACGGCCGAGTTGGCCGACCTGATCGCCTCTCCCGAACGGTCGCCCCGGGTGGTGCTGGCGGTCGGCCCGGTGCCGATGATGCGCGCGGTGGCCGAATTGACCCGGCCTGGGCAGATCGAGACCATCGTCAGCCTGAATCCGGTCATGATCGACGGAACCGGCATGTGCGGCGGTTGCCGGGTGGTGGTGGGCGGGGTGGCAAAATTTGCCTGTGTGGATGGACCCGAGTTCGATGGTCACCTGGTGGACTTCGAAGGACTCTCGGACCGGCTCACCACCTATCGCAGTTTCGAGGAGCAGGCCCGCCATGCCGCCAGCGAATGCAGGCTGACGCTGGATGTTGCGCCTGACAAGCTGAGCGTCAAGGAGCGGCTGGCCATACCTCGGGTGCATATGCCCGAACTCGATGCCGAAGCGAGGAGCAGTAATTTCGAGGAAGTCAACCTGGGGCTGGATTACGACCAGGCGGTACGTGAGGCGCAGCGCTGCATCCAGTGCAAGAGCCGTCCCTGCGTGCAGGGATGCCCGGTGGGAGTATCAATACCGGAATTCATCGGCGCGCTGGCTGACGAAGACCTGGCTAAAGCCGCGCTGATCCTCCAGGGTGACAACGCGCTGCCGGCGGTCTGCGGCCGGGTCTGTCCGCAGGAAAGCCAGTGTGAAGCCAAATGCGTCTGCGGTGTCAAGGGTGAACCGGTGGCGATCGGCTATCTGGAGCGATTCGTAGCCGATTGGGCCATGGCCAACGTTTCCGAGCTTCCCAAAGAGAAACTTCCGCCGGCCACCGGAAAGCGGGTCGCCATCGTCGGCTGCGGGCCGGCCGGACTGACCGCGGCCGGTGAACTGGCCCGTCATGGGCACGGCGTAACTGTTTTCGAGGCGCTGCATGACACAGGCGGCGTATTGCGCTACGGTATTCCCGAGTTCCGCCTGCCCAAGGAGATCATCGACATCGAGGTGGCCCGGCTGGTCGATCTGGGGGTGACAATCGAGTGCAACGTGATCATCGGCAAGACCCTGACTCTGGACCAGCTCAATCAGGAATTCGACTCGGTCTTCATTGCCAACGGCGCCGGACTGCCGACCATGCTCAACATCCCCGGCGAGAACCTTAAAGGGGTTTATTCCGCCAACGAGCTGCTGACCAGGGTCAATCTGATGGAGGCCGGCCGCAACCCCGATTCCTGCACGCCGATCATCGCCGGTCGCTCTGTGGCGGTCATCGGCGGCGGCAACACCGCCATGGACTGTGTCCGTACCGCCCGCCGGCTGGGCGCTGAGCGGGCCATGATCATCTATCGCCGGAGTGAGGCGGAAATGCCGGCCCGGGTCGAGGAGATCAAGCATGCCAAGGAGGAGGGGGTAGAGTTCGTGATGCTGACCGCACCGCTGGAAATTCTTGGCAGCTCGGAGGGTTGGGCGGCGACGCTGCGCTGCCAGCGCATGGAACTTGGGCCTCCCGATGAATCTGGCCGCCGCAAACCGCTGCCAGTGACCGGATCGGAGTATGATATTCCGGTCGATGTGGTGGTCAATGCGGTCGGAACCGGGGCCAATCCGCTCCTGACCGCCACCGCTCCCGATCTGAAGCTGAACAGATGGGGCAACATCGCGGTGGATGAGAACGGAGCCACCAGCATCCCGGGTGCCTTTGCCGGTGGCGACATCGTTCGCGGCGGCGCCACGGTGATCCTGGCCATGGGCGACGGCAAGCAGGCAGCAGCTGCAATCAACAGATACCTGTCCGGTTCGGACTCATAAACTGAGCTATCTGTCAGGCTGCAGGGCCTTGACAATCTCGCTATCAGCTATCGGGAAAAAACTGCATAACTGAAAGCTATGAATACACGCCCGGATGATTCGCGCCCTGCCTGCTTCGGCGGCCTGCCTCGCTGATGCCGAGCAGAAAACGTGACGGCCCCGGAATGCCGGTCGGGACGAAGGCCACCCGGTCTCCAGCCTGGATCAGCTGGTCGAGGCTGTACACCTTGTGGTTGACGAACACCGCTTCTATTTTTTCCAGAGGAAGGTCTAGTTGGCCGGCCAGGTCATAGGCCGCACACCCTTCGGCAGGAATATGCACCTCGGTCGTGGATTGCAGTCCCCGTTCTCTTCTGATAGTGTGCAACGCACCGAACATCCTTACAGTAGTGTTGGTTTTCATAAGTATGGCCACTCCTTTCATGGCGGATTTAGAGATATCCGGGAATATCTGCGGTCCGGCCTGTTTCCGTGGAGGAGGATGCCAGAGGTATGTGTAAAGATGGCGACTGCCATGGCACTGTTCTCTGTATTTCATTGTGGTAAGGTGGTTTTTCATGTCGCAACCCCCACACGTCAATACCTCTGTTTTTTTAGGCCGATTTGTCGCAATGTCAGCCCGGGTTTCTTGATCAAACGTTTGTTTGAATTATACCACGTTAATTTTTTTTGTTGCAAACATATATTTTGGGATATCGCTTCAAGTTTTAGGCATGGCCATGAGGAGTCACCATGAACATCAGCAAGTTTGTCGCTCCGGAGATAATCTTCGGTCGGGGCTCCCTGAGCCAGATTGGCGAGAGTGTACTGCGCATAGGCGCTTCCAAGGTGTTTCTGGTGAGCGATCAGGACGTGATCAAGGCCGGATGGGTGGACCTGGCCGTGCACTACCTGAGGGCAGCCGGTCTGGAAACGGAGATCTTCTCCGCATTGACCACCAATCCCAAGGATAGCGAAGTGACCGAGGGGGTGCAGCGCTACCTGGCCTCGGGCTGCGACGGGATCGTGGCGGTCGGTGGCGGCAGCCCCACCGACGTGGCCAAGGCCATTGCCATCCTGGCCACCAATGGCGGGGTGCTGCAGGACTACGAGGGTATCAACAGGATCAGTCGTCCCCTGCCGCCGATGCTGATTGCCCCCAGTACCGCCGGTGCCGGGTCGGAGGTGAGCCAGTTCGCGATAATTGTCGATACGGCACGCAAGCTGAAGATGTCGATCATCTCCAAGTCGCTGGTGCCGGATATCGCCATTGTTGATCCGGAGGTGGTCAAGACCATGGACTCCAAGCTGGCGGCCGCTACCGGTCTGGATGCCTTTACCCACGGCATCGAATCCTATGTGTCGCTGGCGGCA
Source organism: Geobacteraceae bacterium (assembly GCA_032469775.1). Classification (GTDB taxonomy): domain Bacteria; phylum Desulfobacterota; class Desulfuromonadia; order Geobacterales; family Pseudopelobacteraceae; genus JACRCG01. The sequence continues at coordinate 3,116 of JAWDJY010000042.1, forward strand.
ACACCCCTGACCGATATCCATGCCCTCAAGGCGATTCAGCTGATCTCGCGCAACCTTCGGAGGGCCGTGGCCGACCGGCAGGATATGGAAGCCAATGCCAACATGTCCATGGCCAGCCTGACGGCCGGACTGGCGTTTTCCAACGCGATCCTCGGTGCCACCCATGCCATGACACACCAGGTGGACGGCCTGATCGACCAGCATCACGGCGAAACCAACGCCTCGATCCTGCCGCATGTGATGGAATTCAACCTGAGCGCCTGTCCCGAGAGATTCCGGGATATTGCCGAAGCCATGGGTGAAGATGTGGCCGGCCTTTCCACGGTAGCGGCAGCGGAGCGGGCGGTGGTTGCGGTACGGCAGCTGATCAGCGACATCGGCCTGGCCAAAGGTCTGGGTGAAATCGGCCTGACCGAGGAGTTCATTCCACTTTTGAGCGAAAACGCGCTGAAGGACGCCTGCCTGGTCACCAACCCGCGCCTGGCCAGCCGGGAGGATCTTGCGGAAATTTTCAGGAAATGCCTGTGACGCCGGGAGAGGAAGCGACCATGGATAACCGGGAAAAACTTCTGGAACAGCTGACCGGAGTCGATTCGTCCAAGCTTAACTACTATGTGGAATTGAAGAAGCGCAACCAGGAGGTGCTGAAGCAGAACAGCCGCCTGGAAATCCTGCGCCAGCTCTCCCGCGATATCAATATCGACATGTCGATTGCCGACATCGTCGAAAGGGCATTCTCCAAGCTTCCCCAGACCCTGCCGTGCGATTTTATGGGGCTGGTGGCGGTCAAGAGCAGCGGCCTGGTCCTGAAAGCGCTGCAACCGACGGACTTCTGCCGCATCGACGATTTTCCGGCCCACTCCCCCTCCCTCAAGGTGATACAGCAGAAACGGGCCGGGATCTTCAACCTCTCTCCGGATGAACTCAGGCATATCCACATCAACCCGGCATATCCGGGGCCGCTGCGCTCATTGGCAATCGCCCCGATGTTCAAGCGCGACGAGGTTATCGGCGCCCTGATTGTTGCCAGCGGAGCCGTAGAAGCCTATGATAAAAACGATCTCAACTTCGTAGAACATCTGGGGGACCAGCTATCGATCAGCATCCAGAACGCCAGGCTGTACAAGCAGGTCTCGCGGGCCAAGGAGGAGTGGGAATCGACCTTCATGGCGGTGACCGACCCGATTTTCCTTGTGGATACCGACTACAACGTCCTTTTGCATAACGGACGGCTGCCGGCCGAGATGCAGTTTTTCTGGGATCAGTCGCTCAGCCGGAAATGCTTTGCCAAGCTGCACGGCCGCAAGGAGCCCTGCCAGGATTGCCCGATCCGGGAGGTGCAGCGGAGCCGCAAGCCGGTCTACCAGCGCTGGCAGACCGAGTCCGGGCTGGTTCTGGATCTCTCATATTATCCGGTGTTGAACGAGAAGCGGGAGCTTTCTGCGGTAACGATCATCCTCAAGGATGTCACCGAGAAGATAAAGATGGAGGGACAGCTGATCCAGTCGGCCAAGCTGGCGGCTCTGGGGGAGATGGCGGCCGGCGTGGCCCATGAGCTGAACAGCCCGATGACCGTGATCATCGGCACGGCCCAGCTTGTGGCCAGGGAGCTACAGGATGATGGACAATCCGAGCGGGCCGCCGAGGTTGACGATATCGTCAATTCGGGACTGCGCTGCAAGCGGATCATCCAGAACCTGCTGACATTTTCCCGCCAGGACCAGCAGCCGGCGACGGAAATCGACCTGAATGAAGAGGCCCGCCGGGTGCTTGGCATGATCAAGTACCAGATCAATCGCAGCCAGATCACAATTGTGGAGCGCCTGGCTGCTGATCTGCCTTGCCTTACCGCCAACGGCCCCCAGATTCAGCAGGTCCTGACCAATCTCCTGATCAATGCCAGGGACGCCTTGAACGAAGTGGCCGGGCGTGAGAAACAGATAGAGGTGGCAACCGGGATGCGGGTGACGGGAGGGAAGCGTTGGGCGGTTTTGAGCGTGGCCGATAACGGTATCGGCATCCCCCCGGAAAACCGGCCCAGGATTTTCACTCCGTTCTACACCAGCAAGGAAGCCACCAAGGGGACCGGGCTGGGACTGTCTGTCAGCCTGGGGATCGCCGAGTCCCATAACGGAACCATAGAGGTAGCCAGCACGCCGGGCCAGGGGAGTACCTTTTCGCTGGTGCTGCCGATTGACCAGTGATGATGCCGGGGGAAAGCAGGGAGTCATGTCGCGCACACAGATATTGATCATCGACGACGAAGCGGATGTCTGCGGTTTTTTCCGCCGGATGCTGACCAGAAAAGGTTATCAGGTGACCACCGCAACCAATGAAGCGGAAGCGCTGAAAGCACTGTCCGGGACGGTTTTCAGCGTGGCCATGGTTGATCTGAAGCTGCCGGACACCGATGGCCTGACGCTGCTTCAGGCGATCAAGTCCCGTCAGCCGGAGTGCGAAGTGATCATCATGACCGGCTACAGCACGGTCAAAACCGCTGTGACGGCCATGCAGCGGGGGGCCTACGAATACCTGGAGAAGCCGTTCGACGATATTGGTGAAATCGAGGCATTGATTGCCAGGGCTGTTGCCAGTGGCGAACCCGGGCCAAAGGGGGAACAGGCCAGGGAGGAGTGGGCCGACGTCGCCAGCGCGGTCGGCTTCCAGGTAGGCGGCTCGCCGCTGATGCGACGCCTGGTGTCTCTGGCCTACAAGGTGGCCGGCAAAAACATAAACGTACTGATCCAGGGGAAAACCGGTACCGGCAAGGAGGTTCTGGCCCGCTTTATCCATGCCGCCTCCAACCGGGCCGAGGCTGCCTTCATTCCGGTCAACTGCGGCGCGCTGCCGGAAAATCTGCTGGAGAGCGAACTGTTCGGCCACGAGCGGGGCGCTTTTACCGGCGCCAACCAGACCCGGCGCGGGATTTTCGAGTTGGCCAACCATGGCACCCTGCTGCTGGATGAGATCGGCGACGCCAGTCCGATGATCCAGGTGAAGCTGTTGCGGGTGCTGGAGACCGGCGAGTTCATGCGGGTCGGCGGTGAACGGCCGATAAAAACCGATGTAAGGGTGATTGCCGCCACCAACGTGGACCTGGAAGAGGCCATTCGCGAGAAGACCTTCCGTGAGGACCTGTTCTACCGGCTCAATGTGGTCCGTCTGGAGATTCCTTCCCTGCAGCAGCGCAGTGAAGATGTGCCGATGCTGGTGGAGCACTTTGCACGGCTGTTCAATCCCCGGGCAAGAGTGTCAGCGGAGGCCATGCGTCTGCTGCAAAACCACAGCTGGCCGGGAAACATCCGCGAGCTGGCCAACGTCATGCGGCGTGCCGTGGTCATGTGCCCCGACGAAACCATTCTGCCCGGCCATCTGAACAACCGGTTTCACTCTGCATCCCCGACGACGTTGACTTCATCGCCGCGGACGATCAACGGGGCGGCCGGGTTGCTGCAGTTGCTCGAGGCGTTCCGGGATCAGTTGCCCGGTAACGATGTCTTCGGCAGTTCCGCTCCGGAAGAGATAGAACGTACGCTCAGCGCGTTGCGAGACGTCGAGGGGGCACTGCTTGCGGTTATGCGTGAAAAGGGATGGGCAGAATCTGCCCGCCTCGGACTCAGGGAATCCGAGGAAGAGGCTGTCAGAAATGCCCTGGAGCTTTGCAAGTGGAATATCACTGAAGCAGCCAGGATCCTGGGCATCGGCCGTAACACGCTTTACAGAAAAATTGAATCGTTCAATCTGACACGTTGAAGTTGAATCTACAGGCGAGGCTTGCGATGAAAGCGGTCATTCAGAGGGTAAAATCAGCCAGCGTAACCGTCGAGGAAAAGGTCGCCGGCCGGATCGGGCAGGGCATCATGGTGCTGTTGGGCATTGAGAAGGGTGATTCCGAGGCGCAGGCCGACTGGCTGGCGGAGAAAATTGCCGGACTGCGGATCTTCAGCGATCAGCAGGGGAAGATGAACCTCTCGGTGCTGGACATCGGCGGAGCTCTGCTGGTGGTTTCCCAGTTCACGCTGGCCGGCAACTGCACGAAAGGCAAACGCCCTTCCTTCGATACCGCCGCACCACCGGAAGAGGGGCAGCGCCTCTACGAATATTTTGTCGGAGCGGCCAGGCGGCTCGGCCTGCCGGTTGAAACCGGCATCTTCCAGGCCGACATGCAGGTTGAACTGGTCAACGACGGGCCGGTCACGTTCGTTCTGGAGAGATGATTCAGCTTTCCATATCCACATAAGCAAAGGGTCGCCCAATCGGACGACCCTTTTTGCATGTGTAAATTATTTCGACTAAGTGACCGGGACTTACCTGCTGGCCCGCTTGCGGCCATAAGCTGCGAGGCCCAGGAAACCGGCGCCCAGGAGGACCAGGGTTCCGGGCTCGGGTACCGGGTTTGGCGGGTCGTCGGGGATGTCGCCGATCCAGGTGCTGTCAAATCTGCCGAATGAGTCGAAGCCGGCGTTCTGGAGATGGGCCGCTGCATGCAGCGGGCCTGGAGGCGTCCCGTAGTTGACGCAGGTATCGTTGAACATGGCCGCGGTCAGTCCTGCGGCGGTGATCGAGTAGACGATATGGTCGGTTCCGTCGATCGGCCTGTTCGATCTCCATTGCATCAGTATGTCGAAATAACCGCCGACACCGTCGGCTTTATAGGCGTTGGAGGACAGCGAAATGCTCTCTGCGCCGAACTGTCCGGATACGAATGTGAAATTCAGGTTCGACAGGAGACTGGTATTGGAAAAATTCAGGTAGATATCGTTGATCTTCTGGGGATCGGTATTGGGCATGTCTACCATGTTGCCCTGGATATCCAGCGTGACGGTGTTGGCTCCCGCGTCGGTGATGTTGATGGTCAGCCATGGACCGGAACCATCCGGATTCACCGTGTTACTGAAAGTGGTGCCGAGATTGTAGGTATAACCGAAGGCAATAATAGGCAAAATCGACAGAAATGCTGTGGTCAGCATGATTTTTGTCAGCATCGATTTCATGTCTAGCCCTCCTCATAAGTGTTGGTAGTTTAAATAATGCATAAAGTGTGCAAAGTACATAACTTTCTAAAATTATTTCGGTTGTTTTGACATGAGATCTGCTGGTTCAAGGTCTGTAAAGTATTCCGACGCGTCAGCGTGGTGGAAAAGCGCACCCGCTTCGTCCTGCAGTTCCAGTCAGGGCTTTTACACTGCCCCGGCGGCGCCAATGCTGTAGATCCGGATTAAGGGTTCCGGAATGTCTGCCAACGCTCGTATAGCAGGTGCCGTGGTTCTCATTAAGAATAAAGATTAATAATATCGGGTTCTTAATATTAATACTGCGACAATTGGCGGGTAATTGGTTGATATTTAGAGGGTTTTAGTTAGTATTAGTTCTTGACAAAACACCGTTTCATATGTTTTTTAATGTTTACATTAAGCTAGGGAGGAGCATTGCATGCTATCGAATATGAAGATCGGAACCCGCCTCATCATCAGCTTCACCCTGCTCTGCCTGTTCATTGCCGCACTGGCCGGGGTTGGGTACTGGGGCATAGACAGTATGCAGAGTGAACTTGATGCCCTTGCTGTCAAGGAGTCCAAGCTGGTCGAATACTCCCAGCGTACGCGTGCCAATATCCTGGGGCTGCGCCGCTACGAGAAGGATGTCTTCCTGAATATCGACTCACCGGAAAAAGTGGCGGAATACCGCAAGAAGTTTGACGGGCAGCTGGAGCGCAGCAACAAGCGTCTCGATGCCATCGATAAAATTCTGGGTGAACTGCATGATCAGGCGGTTGCCGGCAAGGGCAAGGCCACCATCGTGGAAATACGGGGCGACCTGGCTGCCTATGTCGCAGGCTTCGGCAAGGTGTACGACAGTATCAGGGCCGGTGAGCTGAAAACTTCAAAGGATGCCAATGCGGCGCTGGCGGTCTACAAGGAGCCGATCCACAAGCTGGAAACCAGGGTGCAGGAATTTGCCGAGTCGATCGACAGGATGATGGAGGAGGGGCTCAAGGAGTCGGTTGTCTTCGAGAAACGGATCATTTCGGTACTGATCGGCCTGTCGCTGCTGGCGCTGATTCTGGCGGCCATCATCAGTGTCGTCATCATCGCTTCGATCAGGAAGCCGCTCAACGACCTCTATACGCGCATTTCCGATATCGCCCAGGGTGAGGGGGACCTGACCAAGCGCATGGATGCTTCCGGCCGGGATGAAATTGCCGAAATCAGTCGCATGTTCAACCGCTTCCTGGAGAAACTGCATGGAATCATCAGCATGATCTCCAATACCTCTACCCAGGTGGCGGCTGCCTCCTGCCAGCTGAATTCAACCGCCGAAAGGATTGCCACCGGAGCCGAGGAGGTCGCAGCTCAGGCCGGCACCGTTGCCACTGCGGGAGAAGAGATGTCGGCCACCTCCGGGGACATCGCCCAGAACTGCCAGATGGCTGCCGAAGGAGCCCAGCGGGCCTCCCAGTCGGCCAGCAACGGGGCCGAGGTCGTGGAGAGAACGGTTGCCGTGATGGGGCAGATCGCCGAGCGGGTACAGGAGTCGGCCAAAACGGTCGAGAGTCTGGGAGAGCGTTCGGACCAGATCGGCGCCATCATCGGCACGATCGAGGATATCGCCGACCAGACCAACCTTCTGGCGCTGAATGCCGCCATCGAAGCCGCCCGAGCCGGTGAGCAGGGGCGCGGTTTCGCGGTCGTCGCAGACGAAGTCCGTGCCCTGGCCGAGCGTACCACCCGCGCCACCAAGGAAATCGGCGAGATGATCAAGGCGATCCAGAGAGAGACCAGGGGAGCCGTGGCGGCAATGGAGCAGGGCGTGCAGCAGGTTGAAGCCGGTACGACCGAGGCGGCCAGGTCTGGCCACGCGCTGCGGGACATCCTGGAACAGGTCAATGATGTGGCCACGCAGGTTCACCAGATCGCCACCGCCGCCGAAGAACAGACCGCTACCACCAGCGAGATTTCCAACAACATGCAGCAGATTACCCAGGTGGTGCATGATACCGCTGCCGGCGCCCACCAGTCCGCCACCGCTGCAGCACAGTTGAGCGGCAACGCCGAAGAGCTTCAGCGGCTTGTCAGGCAGTTCAGATTGTAACCAGTCCGGATTGATCCGTGCAAGATACGTCGCATCAAACAAGGGGGCACCGAAAGGGAGCCCCCTTTTATGTTCACGCCGGTTAAATACGCCTGTGGTGGTTTCATCCACTGCATCCCGGTAGAAATGACCTCTTTCCGCCCGGCATCCGGCTGAACATTCTTTTTCGGTCTGCCGGGTGCGGTGGCGAAACTAAGTGATATACTGATTCCGGTGAGCAGTCCGGCGCTGCTGATCTCGATATTATCCTGTTACCGGGAGGTGACGTGATGACCCGTCTGTTTTACGGAATTGCCACGCTGATGTTGTCGCTCCTCTTGCTGCAGCTGTATGGCTGCACAGACGAAAAAAAGCAGCCCGTGGGCAGGTCGAGGGAGAAGATCACCTTCTGCCAGGGTGGCCATATGGTGCTTCTGACCAAGACCGCACTGGAACGTGGGTACTTCGAGGAGCAAGGGGTCGAGGCGGTACTGATGCAGCTGGGTGACGGCAAGAGCGCGATGGAAGGCCTTCTGGCCGGAGATTGCGATTTCGGCATCATGGGGGAGCCGCCCGTAGTCAAGCAGGCCTTTGGCCGTGACGACTTTGCCGTTATCGCCAGCGTGGCCAACTCCACCAGTTTTACCAAAATACTGGCGCGCAAGGACCGTGGAATCAGTTTAGGCAAGGATTTGAAAGGCAAGCGCATAGGCGTCAAAAAAGGGGTCAACTCCCATACCTTTCTTGACCTTTACCTGAAAAAACAGGCTATAAAGCCTGAAGAGGTCAGCCTGCAGTTCATGGAACTCAAGGATATGCCCAGCGCGCTGATGACGGGAGACATTGATGCCTATTCCTCATCCGACATGTACCTGCTGGAGGGGAAACACCTGCTGGGCGACAGGGCGCAGGTGTTGAGCGAACCCGGATTCTACCTGGCCAACTCCTATCTGGTGGCTAAAAAAGATTTTCTAGCAGCAAAGCAGGAAACAGTCAGGCGGGTGCTGATGTCTCTGCTCAAGGCCGAGAAGAGTATCGTCTCGCAACCGGTTGAGGCCAGGAAGCTGATAGCCGTAACCTGGAAAGTCTCTGCGGGGGATGCGGAAAATCTGCTGAAAGATCAAAATCATGTACTGAGCCTGGGGCGAAAGCAGCAGGATTCCCTGGCAATGCACGCCCGCTGGATGCTTGATGCCGGGGTGGTTGAAAAGAAGCCGCTCCCGGACTTCGGCCGGTTGCTGGACCTTGCCCCGCTTGCCTCGGTCAAGCCTGGCTCCACGGACAACGGAAAGTAGACTGTTTTCAGAGGGGAGTGGATCATGGGCTGGTTTGCCAACCTGAAAATCGGAACGAAGATACTGCTGGGCTTTGTTGCGATCATACTCATATCTTTGGTCACAGTTCTTGCCGGTATCCTTGGAATGGGGCGGATTGACGGCCTGCTTGTAAAAATAAACAAGACGATCATGCACCAGATTGTCTACTCCAACGATATCAACGCCAATCTGACGCTCCACAATCGTCGCGCTCTGCGCCACATTCTGAGCCCGGGAAATGAGGAGATGGAGCAGATCAGAAGCCAGATGCGGATGAACGAACTGGCCATAAGCGATCTGCTGGAAAAATACCGTACGACCAATATGGACAGTACCGAGCAGAGGCTGCTGGAGCGATTTGCCAGGGCCTGGCCAGACTATGTGACCGTGATCGGTCAGGTTGCCAGGCTTTCCCTGGAGGGGAAAAAAGACGTCGCATTACGATTGGTGGAAAACGAAGGGCGGGATCGTTTCCACGAGCTTGAGGGGGCTCTGGACGACCTGATCAAGTACAACGTGTCCGAAGGGAGGCAGCTGGATGAAGAGGCGGAGCAGCTGTATCAAGCGCTGCGCAACTCTCTGGTCACGCTGATGCTGTTTTCGCTGCTGATAGCGCTAGTGATTTCGTGGGGCATCACCAGAAGCGTGGTCGGTCCGGTTCGCCAGGTGCTTGATACGCTCGGTTTGCTGTCTCAGGGAGTTGAGGACAAGGCCTCCCTGGCGGAGGCCATTGCCGGCGGCGACCTGGAACGCCAGGTGCGGATAACCGAACCGCTGGGGCTTGATCCGGCCGGTTTTACCAGGGACGAGGCGGGCGTGCTGCTCAAGACCGTGTCGGAAATGAGTTCGCTTCAGGCCAAGCAGGACAAGGCGCTGGCCCGCATGACCGAGGCGTTGCGCCGTGTGCGTGATGATGAGGCCGATCGGGACTGGCTGAAAAACGGCGTTGGCGAAATGAATGCGCTGATGCGTGGAGAGCGTCAGTTGCAGAACCTGGTCGAACTGAGCCTTTCAACCATCTGCAATTATCTGGAGGCAGCTGCCGGAGCCTTCTACCTGTGGGACGACCGGAATGGCGTGCTGGCGATCGCCGCCGGCCATGCATTGAAGACCCAGGATGCACAATCGAGGTCTTTCCGGCCCGGGCAGGGGATTGCCGGCCAGGCGGCGAGCGAGCAGAGAACGATCATCCTGACCGATGTGCCGCCCGGGTACCTGACCGTCAGTTCGGGGCTGGGGGAGGCCGAGCCGCTGACGATTGCGGCCATGCCGCTGATTCACGACAAACGCCTGATCGGAGTAATCGAGATAGCTTCGTTCCGCACCTTCGCCAGTCGTGAACAGGATTTGCTCGAGCAGGTCCGCCAGGTGCTCTCTGCGGGTGTGGGAGTCTGCATCTCGCGCCGGCTGGTGGATGAACTGCTGGAGCAGACCCAGTCGCAGACCGAGGAACTTCGTGTCCAGCAGGAGGAACTGCAGCAGTCCAACGAGGAACTTGAGGAACGGGCACAGATGCTGGAACAGCAGCGCGAGCAGATCCGGGCCAAGAACCGGGAGGTCGAGGAGGCCAGCCAGGAACTGCAGCGCAAGGCGGATGAGCTGGAGCGGACCAGTGCCTTCAAGTCCGAATTCCTGGCCAATATGTCCCATGAGCTGCGTACCCCGCTTAACAGCCTGCTGATCCTCTCCCGACTGCTGATGGATAACCGCGAAGGTAATCTGAACGAGAAGCAGATTGAATTCGCGCGTACGATGAATGACGCCGGCAATGACCTGCTGAACCTGATCAACGATATACTGGATCTTTCCAAGGTCGAGGCCGGACGACTGGAATTCCATTACGAAACAATGCCGCTGGATGAGCTGTTCGCCCCTCTGGGAGCCATGTTCAGGCCGCTGGCGGAACAGAAGGGTCTAGGTTTCGAGTGCATCCGCGCGGAGCATGTGCCGGAGAATATCTGTATCGACGGGCAGCGTACCCAGCAGATTCTGAAAAACCTGCTTTCCAACGCATTCAAATTCACTGCGCACGGCTCGGTGACACTCATGGCCTGCATGCCGGCTGAAGCGGACAACCCGCTGCCGCTGCCGGCCATCGCCTTTTCTGTCAGTGACAGCGGCATCGGCATTTCCACGGAAAAGCAGGAAGTCATATTCCAGGCCTTCCAACAGGGGGATGGCAGCACAAGCCGCAAATTCGGAGGAACCGGTCTGGGACTCTCCATATCGCGTCAAATGGCCCGTGCCATGCACGGCGACATCGTGCTGGCCAGCCATGAGGGGCAGGGGAGCGTTTTTACCCTCTACCTGCCCCTGCAGCAGGTTGACTCCGTCGGCGGAGAAACGCCAGCCATTGCCGCCCGGATCAGTTCGGGACAACCGCCTTCACCGACACTGCCGACAGGATCGAAGAATGTTGCCGTTCCCGCGCTGGCCGATGACCATGACCTGCTCCAGGAGGGGCATAAGAGCATCCTGATCATCGAAGATGATCTCAACTTTGCCCGCATCCTGATGGATATGGTCAGAGAGCGGGGTTTTTATGCGCTGTCGGCCGCCAACGGCGAAGACGGGCTTTACCTGGCCGACCGTTTTCTGCCGGCCGCGATCATCCTGGATGTGATGCTGCCGCACGTTGACGGCTGGGGAGTAATGCGCCTGCTCAAGGAGAATCCCCGGACCCGGCACATACCGGTTCATTTCCTGACCTGCCTGGAAGACCGCCAGAAGGCCATGTCCATGGGAGCCATCGGTTTCGTCACCAAACCGGCCGATCCCGATCAGCTGGAAGAGGTCTTTTCCACCATCGAGAAGGCCATCTCCTGTTCGGTCAGAAAACTGCTGATAGTCGAGGACAACCATGCCGAGGCGAAGAGCCTGCTGGCGCTGCTGGAGAGCCGGGGTGTGGAGATCAGCCTGGCCGGCAGCGGTGACGAGGCGATTGCGCTGCTCTCCCGCGAGCATTTCGATTGCATGGTTCTTGATCTGGGGCTCTCGGACATGTCCGGGTTCGATCTTCTGGAGCATATCCGCAAGCAGGACGAAAACTGCCGGCTGCCGGTCATCATCCACACCGGCAGGAGCCTGACCCATGAAGAGGAGCTCAAGCTGCGTCACTACACCGAGAGCATCATCATCAAGGGGGCCAAGAGCCCCGAACGGCTCCTGAACGAAGCCACCCTCTTTCTGCACCAGGTGGAAGGGTCGCTGAAGCCTGACAAACAGCGCATGCTGCGGGCCTCGCTGGACAAGGAGACCATGCTGGAGGGAAAGAAGGTCCTGCTGGTGGATGACGACATGCGCAACGTATTCTCGATAACCAGTGTCCTGTCCGGAAAGAACATGCTGGTGGTCGAGGCGGAGAACGGGCGGGAGGCCCTGGAACGCCTGGAGGAACACCCGGATGTGGATCTGGTGCTGATGGATATTATGATGCCGGAGATGGACGGATATGAAACCATCCGCGCCATCCGCAAGGATTCCCGCTTCAGCAGCCTCCATATCATCGCCATGACCGCCAAGGCGCTTAAAGGGGATCAGGAAAAATGCCTGGAGGCCGGAGCCAGTGACTACATCGCCAAGCCGATAGATGTGGATAAACTGCTCTCCCTGATGAGGGTCTGGCTGTACCAGCAGGGTTAGACAATGGACAACGAGGAAATTTTTGACATCGAGAGCCGCCTGCTGCTGGAGGCGCTTTACCGGGTGCATGGTTACGATTTCCGTGATTACGGCGAGGCTTCACTCCGGCGGAGGCTGGCCAACTGGCTGTCCGGCTCGGGATTTGCCAGCCTGTCCGAGGCCCAGGGGCGGCTCCTGCGCGACCGGAAGCTGCTGGACCAGTTCGTGTGCAGCCTGACTGTCAATGTCTCCGAGATGTTCCGTGATCCGCTCTTTTTCAGTACAATCCGGGAGCAGGTCATTCCCCATCTCAAGACCTACTCCTTTATCAAAATCTGGCACGCCGGCTGCGCCACCGGGGAGGAAGTCTATTCGATGGCTATTCTGCTTCAGGAGGAGGGCCTTCTGGGGCGTTACCGGATCTATGCCACCGACATCAACGAAGAAGTGCTTGGCAAAGCCCGTGAGGGAATCTATCCGCTGAAGGAGATGCAGCGCTTTACCCAAAACTACCAGAAAAGCGAAGGGCGGAGCGATTTTGCCGATTATTATACGGCCCGCTATGACCACGCCATCCTGATGCCGTCACTGAAGAAGAATATCGTTTTTGCCGCTCACAACCTGGCAGTGGATGCCGATTTCGGCGAGATGAACATGGTCGTCTGCCGTAATGTCCTGATCTATTTCAAGGCTCCCCTCAAGGAGCGGGCGCTGGGACTGTTCGACCGGTCCCTGCCGCCGGGCGGCTTTCTCTGCCTGGGGCAGAAAGAGACCTTGGAAAAGCGCGAAATCTGCGGTAATTATGACGAGCTGGCAAGGGGAACCCGCATTTATGTCAAGCGCTATCGTTAGCCGGGGAGCAAAACGCTTTCGGGTGATTGTTCTGGGTGTGTCCACCGGCGGGGTGCAGGCGCTCAAGCAGCTCCTGGGTGCGCTGCCGGCAGACTTTCCGCTGCCGATCCTGGTTGTCCAGCACATAAGCCCGGAATCCGGCGATGGGCTGGCCCGGCTCCTGGACGAGCTGTGTGCGGTCCGGGTAAAGGAAGCCGATGAGGAGGAACGGATGTCGGCCGGCTGCGTCTACCTGGCCCCCCCCAACTATCACCTGCTGGTGGAGAGGGATGGCCTGCTGTCGCTTTCCAGTGAATCGCCGGTCAATTTTGCCCGGCCTTCGGTGGATATGCTGTTTGAATCAGCGGCGGCAGCCTTTGGCGATGGGGTGATCGGGGTTGTCCTGACCGGGGCCGGCTTTGACGGCGGGCAGGGGATCCGGCGGATCAAGCAGGAGGGGGGGATGGTCATCATTCAGGATCCGGACGATGCCGAGGCTTCATCCATGCCGGAACATGCGCTGGGACTCGTGGCCGCCGACCATGTCACCAGCCTGGAACAGCTCCCGGCGCTGCTGAAGCAGCTGCTGGCTGAAGATCAAGCCGGTCGGCCGTGGAGCCGGGGCCAGGGAAAGAACAGGCTGAACGGAGGGGAGTCGCAATGATGTCGAAGCAGGAGGCCATTTCAATCCTTTTGGTGGATGACCGGCCGGAAAACCTGACCGCGCTGGAAGCGCTCCTGTCCGACATGGGGCTCAATCTGGTCAAGGCGCTTTCCGGCAACGATGCCCTGCGACTCTCACTGAAGCAGGATTTTGCGCTGGTGCTGCTGGATGTGCAGATGCCGGACATGGACGGTTTCGAAACTGCCGAACTGATGCGGTCCAACCCCAAGACCAGGCACCTTCCGATCATTTTCGTTACCGCCGGCATGAAGGACATGAGCTGCCAGTTCAAGGGCTATGATGCCGGAGCGGTGGATTACCTTCTGAAACCGTTGGAACCGGTGATCCTGAGGGGCAAGGTCAAGGTGTTCTGTGAGTTGTACCTGCTCCGCAGAGAGCTTGAACAGCGCGAGGCCTCCCTGGAGGCGCTGGTGTATGAGCGCACCGCTGAGCTGGTGCGGACAGCTGACCATCTCCTGGAAAGCGAGGAGCGTTACCGCAACGCATTCGAACTGGCTGCGGCAGGGATTGCGCATGTGGCGCTGGACGGCCGTTTTGTCAGGGTAAACTCCAAACTCTGTGAAACTGTCGGACGGACTCCGGAAGAATTGCAGAAGATGACTATCGGCTCCCTGACCCACCCGGAAGACCTTGAGCTTGAACAGGCCGAGCTGCGCTCGCTGCTGGAGGGGAAAGTATCTTCGTTTGAGATCGAGAAGCGTTTCATCCATAAGAGCGGTGCCGTCGTATGGGTGCATATCGCCGTGGCCCTGGCGCGGGAGGAGAACGGCAGCCCCAAATACTTCATCAGCGTGATCGAGGACATTACCAACCGCAAGCGGCTTGAGGAACAGCTGCTGCAGTCACAAAAAATGGAGGCCATCGGCCAGCTGGCCGGAGGTATTGCCCACGATTTCAACAATATCCTCAGCGTCATAATTGGCTATGGCAACCTTGCCCAGATCAGCATGCAAGCCGACAATCCGCAGAAGACGCATATAGACCAGATCATTACCGCTTCGGAGAAGGCCGCCCAGCTTACCAGGAGCCTGCTGGCATTCAGCCGCAAACAGGAGATGAAGCAGCAGGCTCTGGAACTGAACTGCCTGATTGAAAACGCGGCAAAGCTTCTGAAGAGGGTCATCGGCGAGGATATCCAGCTGGAAACCGTTATCCATCAGGGAAAACTGTTCGTGAACGCCGACGGCGGCCAGATCGACCAGGTGCTGATGAACCTGGCGACAAATGCGCGGGATGCCATGCCTGCCGGCGGCCGCTTCAGCATTGCTACGGACCTGATGGAAATGGACAGCACGTTTGTTGCACGGCACGGTTTCGGCAGGCCGGGCAGATACGCGTTGATCAATGTTTCCGATACCGGCAAGGGGATGGATGCTTCCACCGTGAAGAGGATATTCGACCCTTTTTTTACCACAAAGGAATCCGGCCGTGGTACCGGGCTGGGAATGTCGATCGTCTACGGGATCATCAGCCAGCATAACGGATTCATCCAGGTTTACAGCGAGCCCGGTATCGGAACGACATTCAGGCTGTACCTGCCGCTGATCGAGTCGTGTGACGTCGCTGCGGCAACTGCTCCGGCAAAGTTGCCGCGTGGAGGGACCGAAACCATTCTGCTGGTAGAAGATGATCAGGCTGTCCGGGAACTGGAAACAAGCGTGCTAGAGGGATTCGGCTACAAGGTCCTGATTGCCGGAGACGGGCAGGAGGCGGTTGAAACATTCCGGTCGCAGGCTGACAGTATCGATCTGGTATTGCTCGATATGGTCATGCCGAGAATGAACGGTTCGGAGGCGTGCCGGGAAATACGTGCGCTGCGGCCGGGCATGAGGGTGCTTTTCATAAGCGGCTACACAGCCGATCATATAGCGGAACGCGGACTGAAGGAGGATGGGGTGGAGCTTGTCATGAAACCGGTTTCACCACCGGAACTGGCCAGGAAGGTCAGGGAGTTGCTGGACAGAGAGAGCACTCAGGCGGTCCCGCCCGATGCCTGCCCGGAATCCTGACCGGTGAAGCCCGTCCGTACTGTCGCTGCCCGAGCCGGCTACATGTTGGCACAACACCCCCGGTTGCATTTCCAACAACTGATCCGTGATTGTAGGCTTGTTTCCGTGATGCTATAATCCTCCGCCGGCAGGCTGGATAACGCCGTACTTTCCGAAAGGTCTCCTGCAAATGGATTCTGAGGCATCCGCCACATTGATCCGCCATGCCCGCACCCACGGCCTGCGCCGTTGGCTGCCGGGCGTGGCCTTGCTGGCCCGTTACGATCGCGCCCTGTTTTCCAGGGACCTGGCGGCCGGCCTGGCGTTGACCGCGCTCCTGGCCCCGGTTGGCATGGGCTATGCCGAGGCGGCCGGTCTCTCCCCGATCTACGGCCTGTACGCCACGATCATGCCTCTGTTGGCCTATGCGCTGTTCGGCCCGAGCCGTATCCTGGTGCTGGGACCTGATTCGGCGCTGACAGCGCTGATCGCCGCCACCATCCTGCCGCTGGCCGCCGGCGGTCCCGTCCATGCCGCGGCGCTGGCCGCCATGCTGGCGGTCATAACCGGTCTGCTCTGTATCCTGGCCGGCCTGGCCCGTTTCGGATTCGTGACCGACCTGCTTTCCAAGCCGATCCGTTACGGGTACATGAACGGCATCGCGCTGACGCTGCTGATCGGGCAGCTGCCCAAGGTTTTCGGCTTTACGGTGGAGAGCGCCAGCTTTATCCAGTCATCGGTGGGACTCGCGCATGGCATTTTGAATGGTCGCATCAACTGGAGCACCTGTGCCATCGGCGTGTCGTGTCTGGCGGTGATTTTCGGCACGAAGCGCTGGGCGCCGCGCTGGCCCGGCGTGCTTCTGGCCGTGGTCGGGGCCACGCTGGCGGTCGGGTTGTCCGATCCGGAAACCCAGGCACGGATCGCCACCGTCGGGGCGCTGCCGCAGGGGCTGCCCAGTTTCAGTCTGCCGCTGGTTACCATGGAAGAATTCAAGGCGCTATGCGCCGGCGCGGTGGCGATCGCACTGGTCTCGATCACCGACATGAGCGTGCTGTCGCGAATCTATGCGCTACGGGGCGGTTATTACGTGGATGACAATCAGGAACTGGTTGCCCTCGGCATCGCCAACCTGACCACCGGGCTCTTTCAGGGTTATCCCATCAGCAGCAGTTCCTCGCGTACCCCGGTGGCCGAGTCCGCCGGCGCAAAAACGCAGATGACCGGCGTGGTCGGCGCGACCTGCATCGCGTTGCTGCTGATCTTCGCGCCCCGTCTGATGATCCATCTCCCCACTGCCGCCCTGGGCGCGGTGGTGATTTCAGCCTGCAGCTCCATCGTGGAGTTTTCCGCGGTGAGGCGCCTGTACTATCACCGCCGGGGTGAGTTTTTTCTGTCCTTAGTCTGTCTGCTGGGTGTTGCAATTCTGGGCGTGATCCAGGGCATCTTTATCTCCGTCGGCCTGGCGCTGCTGGCCTTCATCTGGCGCGCCTGGCGTCCTCACTGCGCCGTCCTGGGGCGGGTTGACGGTATGAAGGGCTACCACGATATCACCCGTCACCCGGAGGCGCGACGGATCCCGGGGCTGGTGCTGTTCAGGTGGGATGCGCCGCTGTTCTTCGCCAATGCCGAATATTTCAGGGAACAGGCACTGCGGGCGGTTACCGGCGCGCCGACGCCGACCAGGTGGATCGTGGTCGCCGCCGATCCTGTCACCGATGTGGATATCACGGCCGCCGACGTGCTGGCCGAACTGGTTTCGGAGCTGCAGAAGGCCGGGATCGAGTTGTGTTTCGCGCAGATGAAGGGTCCGGTCAAGGATCACCTAAAACGTTACGGACTGTTCGACAGGCTGGGCATGGAGAATTTTTTCCCCACCATCGGCCAGGCGGTCGATCACTACCTGATCAAGCACCAGGTGGTCTGGCGCGACTGGGAGGATGAGAAGAACCGGTCCGATTCCACGGTGTGGTAGTTTAATTTTAAGGAGCAGCCATGAGCAAACAATTGACCCTCGGTTTTTCTCCCTGTCCAAACGATACCTTCATGTTTTATCCCCTGGTGCATAATCTGGTCGATACCGGCGGCATCTCCTGCCGGGAGCGGCTGGAGGACGTGGAAACCCTCAACCGGCTGGCGCTTGCGGGCGAACTTGATGTCAGCAAGGTTTCCTACCACGCCCTGGGGCATATCCGTGACGAGTATGCGCTGCTCCGTTCCGGCAGCGCGCTGGGACGCGGTTGCGGACCGCTGCTGGTGGCCGCCGGAAATATAGACCTGTCCGATCTGCGCGGCCGGACCATTGCCGTGCCGGGTCGCTACACCACCGCGCTGCTGCTGTTGCGCCTGTTCGATCCGTCTTTGGACAACTTCATCGTGATGCCGTTCAACGAGATCATGGACGCGGTGTTGAAGGGGAACGCCGACGCGGGCCTGATCATCCACGAGTCGCGCTTCACCTACCAGGGTTATGGCCTGCACAAGTTGCTGGACCTGGGGGAGTGGTGGGAGGCGGAGACCGGCCTGCCGATCCCGCTGGGAGGTATCGTGGCCCGTCGTTCGCTGGGGGCCGGGACTATTGCCGCGGTCGAACGCGCGCTGCGCTCGGGTGTGGAATATGCCCGCAGCCACCCGGACCAGGCCGCCCACTACATCGGTGAACATGCCCAGGAGATGAGCGCCGAGGTCTGCGCGGCCCACATCGGGTTGTACGTCAATGACTTTTCCTCCGATCTGGGGGAGGAAGGTGTCCGGGCCATATCGTATCTGCTGAAGCGGGCTGAAGCGGCGGGGATCATTCCTGAATCGGAGATGCCGCTGTTTGCCAGCCCTGATTGATGACGGTGTAAAGCCGTCGGCGGGCTGTTCTTCTTCCAGGCCGCCTGGCTGCTGTTTTACTGACTGGACAGTACCATGGCATCCTGAAGCCGTATTGTGGACTCCAGATTCCGGACAATAGTTTAAGATGGTAGTCCCGTTGCCGGGGGCATCATCATGAAAAACAGAAACGTCAGGGAGGTTGAGAGGATTTGTCCATTTGCTCAAACGGGATGGCAAAGAGTGTCAAGCATGGCTCAATGAGATTTTGCGGGAGATGGAATGGGAACGATTGAAAGCTGCTGGCGGCAAATGGAATCCGGAAGAGAAACTCTGGCATGTCCGCTATGGCAAGATCAGAGGAAATGCTGAATTGGAATGTAGAATCCTGCCAGAATGATACATTCTTTCGAGGCTGCTTATATCAGGAGCATATAACTGATATAAGTAACTTAGGTGATAAGAAAAATATGAGCAAAAGTTCCCATTATAGGGAACAGGACTGGTTCATTATAATGGGAACTTTTGCTCATATAAGTAACCGGTTACTTGCATAAGGAACATGTTCTAACCGGTCAATAAGAAGTTGAACAGAGAGAAAAAATGAGAAAATTCATTGCCGTGCTAATAGTGTTTTTTGCCTTTGCCAGTGTCTCGCTTGCAGCCAAGAATCCATTTGTAAGTTACGATGTCACCGAGACTAAACGCTCATTTTCGGATCATAGAGAATGCATTACCCAAATTTTCCTCGCGGCAGACGGCTATGTTGGCTATCGCTACCGGGAAGATGTCCACGGTTCCATTACCCCCACCGTTCAATCACTTGCCTTCTCGAACGAATATCGAAGAAAAGCAACAATAAAAGAACAAAACGAGTTAGTCCGCGAACTCCTTGAAGCCAATGTGTTCGGGCTTGTAAGCGAAACTAAACCTGCGAAATGGAACTATTATTCGCACCTGGATGTTCGCTTAAATGACAGAGATGCCACTTTTTTCTTTTACTCTCCTCCTCAATCTTCATCCCGAAAAACCATTCACGAAATCATGGCTAACTTTGCGAAACGTATGAAGGTTGACGTTCCAACAGACAAGGCCAAGGCTATAACGACAACCGAAGGCGACCAGCAACCTGCTCGCCAGGTTCAACTAGCAGAGGTTCTCACGCATCCAGAAAAGTATCACGGCAAACGAATCTCTGTTGTTGGTTACTACCACGGTGAATTTGAAGGAAACAGCCTGTCTGTCGATGAACATGCATCTCGCTCTAATGACTATAAACGTAGCGTGTGGAGATCTGAACCTTCTACTTTCGCCTACAAAGCAGCAATAAAAGACAAAAACAATTCATGGCTACGTGTTGAAGGAGTTTTCCTCCGTGGACCGGGAGGGCACCTCAGCCTCTGGCCCGGAGAAATCGTTCGACTTACACGAGTGGAACCAGTACCAAAGCCAAGATGAGCAATCGAGAGGTTCAACCAGCGGCAACAGCGGTCTTCGCTGACGCTCCGCCGCTGGTGCCTTGAGACGTTGGTCGCATGTAAATCAATTTTTGTTTGTGAGACGGCGCATCGTGATGTTGTACGAGCAGATCTGCCAGATGAATAACCCCAGTATTATCGCTGTGCTGGAAATGGGCAACCCTGAGTAGGTAAAAATATCCTGCTTCAAAAATTCTTCCTTATGTGCGCCGGCCTGCCTGGAATTCTCCAGTAGGTTGCAGGTGAGTCCCAGGGTGACGAATCCGGTTTTGCCGTCGACTGCCTTTTCTGGAGGAACCCGGTAGATTGACACCTGGAAACAGGAGAGGCAGAAAAGAAACATCAGAATGGCCAGCGTGGTGAGGAAAGTCGTCTTGGTGGCTTTCCCGGTCAGCATGACTTCGCGTTCGTCACGTTCCCGTATAAAGGTTAATCGGGACAATACTTGATCCCTGAACGATCCGGAAGCCATCAACCGAATACTGAGAACAATGGAAAGAGTCATCCAGATCGCGTAGAGGAGTCCGGCAATCTTGTTGAGGAACTGTGCGATGCCAGTGGAGTGATCAATGATTTCAGTATGGTATGAATATGAAAAGACGCCAAATATTGCAATTAAGGGTAATCCATACAAAAATACTTTCATCAGGAACGAATCTGCTCTGTTCATTGGTTCTCCTCCTCGACAGAAAATATGGTGTTGATGTCGGTATCGAAATAGCGGGCGACCCGAAACGCCAATTCCAGCGACGGGTTATAACCTCCACCTTCTATTGCAACAATAGTCGCACGAGTCACGCCGATGTCTTTAGCGAGCTGTTCCTGTGTCAAGCGGCGTTCTGCACGAAGAACATTCAAGCGATTGATAATGGTGAGTTGAGGCAGATTTTTAGCCATATATTCTCCGAACTTGTTACTTGAATAAAATGTATAGTTTATTTTACTTATTGTCAAGTTTGATTATCATTGCTGGAGAAAATCCGAAGGGAAAGAGGCAGGTAATCCTTGAAAGTGGAACATCTTGAAGATTTGATCCCAACCACGAAATATGACCTGTTGAGCCGGTCAATTCCGGCCCCGTTATGCAAGGAGAACAAAAGATTGAAATTGAGGGAACGGTCTTAATCTTTGATAATTCTTAATAATGATCACGACACTGTGCAATCAAGAGAGTATCACCTTCAACCGCATATACCAAGCGGTGGCGGCTATCAATCCTTCGAGACCAGAAACCGGCAAGCTGGTGCTTGAGCGGTTCGGGTTTGCCGATACCAGCAAACGGTTCACGCTGAATATCCCGAATAAGTATATTTATACGCTTTAGTATTGCCTTGTCGGTCGTCTGCCAGTAGAGGTCGTCCTCCCATGCTGCGGTTGAGAACTTGATCATCAGTCCATCAGCTCTCTGGCTTGACCGCCTCCAGCAAGTAGCTCCTCGACTGAATCGAGCAGCCGCTTGGCCCCTTGCTGATTCCGAAGCAAGTATGCGGTTTCTTCAAAGGCCTGGTAATCGTCAAGTGAAAGAATGACAACCGGCTTGCCACGCTGGCTGGTTACTACCACAGGATTATGGTCTTCATTGACTGATCGCATGACCTCTGCCAGGTGCTGTCGTGTGTAAGTATAAGTTAGTGCATTCATGGCTATTGTCTCCGACGTGAATCAAGTATGTACATAACTTGGTACAATGAAGTTCAGAAATCAAGAGTTGAAAAATTGAATGGGGTTTCCTGAGTGCGAGGGAAAACCCGGAGAGAAATGCTGCTTGCTATTTATCCATTGCCATAATTGCTGCGCTTTACAGGGGAAGTGATTCCTTAAAATACGCTTCGACTCCGTTCAGCTTAAGCCCGTTCCCTGAGTGGAGTTGAAGGGAACGGGCTCAGAGCAACATAACAAACAGCTTCCCCAGTGAGCCTACTGCGTTTCGATGTGCCTTTGCATCTATCTTACTTATCGTTCAGGGGCGGGTGGTCTGGGGCATTGTCGAGCTGTACGATACCCTCAACTTGCTGCGGTGTAGTTCATTAGTCACATTGGCTGCTGTTTTACTGAAACGCCGACAGCTACTGCGGGTACTGCCGGATCACCTCCGGTATCAGCCGTTTGATATTGGCAATCCGGTTCGCATCCGACGGGTGTGTGCTGAGGAATTCCGGCGGCGCCTGCCCTCCCTTCTGAGCCGCCATGCGCTCCCAGAAGGAGACTGCTGCGTTGGGGTCGTATCCGGCCATGGCCATGAACACCAGCCCCAGGTGGTCGGCCTCGCTCTCCTGCATGCGGCCATAGGGCATGATCGCACCGTACTGGGCTCCCACACCGTAGACCGACATCCAGAGCTGCTGGGTTGCCGCCGGTTTGGTGGACAGCGCGGTGGATAGCGCCACCCCGCCCAGCTGCGCCAGCAGCCCCTGGCTCATGCGCTCGTTGCCATGCTCGGCAATGGCATGGGCGATCTCATGCCCCATCACCACCGCCAGCCCGGTGTCGTCAACGGCTACCGGCAGTATGCCGGTATAGACCACCACCTTGCCACCCGGCATGCACCAGGCGTTGACCTGGTTATCCTCCACCAGATTGAATTCCCACTTGTAGTCCGCCAGGTGCTCTTTCAGGCCGCTGTTGATGAAGTAGCGTTCCACCGCGTTCTGCACTCGCTGTCCGACCCGCCTGACCATGGCGACCTGCTGCTGGTTCCGGCTGACCTTGTTCTCTTTCAGGAAAGTGCCGTACTGCTGGTTGCTCATCGACAGCATCGACGAACCGGGTATCAGGTTGAGCTGCGAACGTCCGGTAATCGGGACGGTGCTGCAGGCGCCCAGGAGAAACAGGCAGATCGACAGGGTTATGTAACGGAACATGAAAGGCCTCCTCTTAGATCAGAATCTTTGCCAGCAGGTCAAGCAGCAGCTGGGGATGGATTCCCAGCAGCAGCGTGGCGGCGGTTGGTACGGCCAGCGCGATGATTTCGGAAAAGCCGGGCGAACGAAGCTCTCCGCTCTCCCCGGACGGTTTCATATACAGCATCACCACCACCCGCAGGTAGAAAAAAACCGCCACCAGCGCCGACAGTATGCCGATGATCGCCAGGGTTGTCTCCCCCTGCCGCAGAGCTGCGTTGAATACGCCGAACTTGCCGATGAATCCTGCCGCTGGAGGTATGCCGGCCAGCGAGAACATAGCCACCGCCAGCGCTATGCCAGTCAGCGGACAGCGATAGCCCAGTCCTCTATAGTCATCCAGGCGGTCCGGTTCGAAGCGGTCCGATAGCGTCGACAGTGCGCCGAAGGCAGCCAGGCCGGCTGTTGCATAGACCACGATATAGAAGATCGCAGCACGCAGGCCGCCTGAGGGCGCCGCCACCAGTGCCAGCGCCACGTAGCCCATCTGTCCGACCGATGACCAGGCCAGCATGCGTTTGAGGCTGCCCTGCCGCAGCGCCGCGAAGTTGCCGGCCAGCATCGAAAGCAGCGCCAGCGCCCAGAGCAGGTCGCGCAGTCCGTGCCAGGCACCGAAGAGCGGCAGCAGGAGTAGCAGCGCCGCCAGCGAAGCCCCCTTGGAAGCGGTGGAGAGCAGCGCCGTGACCGGCGCCGGAGCGCCCTGGTAAACATCGGCGGTCCAGAGGTGGGCCGGCGCCAGCGACAGCTTGAAGGCCATCCCCAGCAGGACCAGGCAGGCGCCGCCCAGATATAGCGCTTCGGGTTGGTTTGCCGCCAAAGCCAGTCCGGTCAGCTTGAGCGTTCCGGTGGCGGCGTAGAGCAGCGCCATGCCCATTCCCAGGATGGCAGCCGAGAGGGTGCCGTTCAGCAGGTATTTCAATCCGGCTTCGCCCCCCTTGACCGAGTCGCGCTTGATCGCCACCAGGATGTAAAAAGCGAAGGTGAAGGCCTCCAGCCCCAGAAAAAGCATCAGCAGGTCGCTCGCTGCGCAGGCCGCGCCCATTCCGGCCAGTGCGAAGAGCAGTGTGGCGGGGTACTCCTCGCCGGAGATGCCGCGCCGGCGGTTGTAGCCGGCCGCCAGCAGCAGCGCCACCAGACCGGCCGAGTCGAGGAATATCCAGAAGAAGCGCGAGAAAGGGGTGATGGCCAGGCCTGGCATGACCGCCCCGGCCGGGAGCAGCAGACTCCAGAGCAGCGCCGCTAAGATCAGCGCCCCGGCCAGTTCGTACAGGTAGCCTCCCGGTTTGAGCGCCCCGGCCAGCAGGACCAGGATGCTGCCTCCTGCCAGGATCAGCAACGGCATCAGAGCGTATATGTCGGCCTGGCTCACAAACCACCCCCGGTCAGTAGCTGTACCGGACCATGGATCAGATCCAGAAGCGGCGCGGGGTGAACCCCCATCCAGACGTCAACAAGCGCCAGTACCGCCAGGATCAGGAGCTCGCGCGGCGACAGGTCGGCCAGCGGCAGCGGCTGGCGTTCCTCCTGGAAGATCACCTCCTGAACCAGGCGCACGGTGTAGACCAGGGTCAGGACGATGCCGATGAAAGCCAGCGCGGCCACCAGCGGCGCTTTCTTCATCGTTCCGGCCAGCACCAGGAATTCCCCTACGAAGTTGTTCAGGCCGGGCAGCCCCAGAGAAGCCAGTGAAAAGAACAGGAAAAAGAAAGAGTACTGCGGGATCTTGCCCCACAGGCCGCCGAAGGCGGCGATCTCACGGGTGTGAGCCCGTTCGTCCAGCATGCCCACCAGGCAGAATAGGGCCCCGGTGGTTACCCCGTGGTTGGCCATCTGCAGGATCGAACCGGACAGAGCCACCGGCTGCCAGGCTGCGATGCCGATCGCGATATAACCCATGTGGGCTATGCTGGAGTAGGCGATCAGGCGCTTCATGTCTTCCTGGGCAAAAGCCACCAGCGATGCGTAGATGATGCCGATCAGCGACAGCGTATAAAACAGCGGGGTCAGGGCCTGGGCCGCCAGCGGAAAGAGCGGGTAACCGAAGCGGATCAATCCGTAGCTGCCGGTTTTCAGCAAAAGCCCGGCCAGCACGACGCTGCCGGCGGTGGGGGCGTCGGTGTGGGCATCCGGTAGCCAGGTGTGCAGCGGGAAGAGCGGGAACTTGATCGCAAAGGCCAGGAAGAAGGCGGCAAACAGCCAGAGCTGGGTGTCGGCCGGGAGCTGGGTCTTGAGCAGTTCGTGCAGCCCGAAGGTGGTGATACCGGTCTGACGGGCGTGCAACAGCTGCAGCGAGATGATAGCCAGCAGCATCAGCAGTGATCCGGACATGGTGAACAGGAAGAATTTGATCGTGGAATAGATCTTGCGCCCATGCCCCCAGATTCCGATCAGGAAGAACATCGGGATCAGCATCACCTCCCAGAACAGGTAGAACAGGGCCAGGTCCTGGGCCAGGAATACCCCAATGATGCCGGCTTCCATCGTCAGCATCAACGTCAGGAACAGCGCGGTCTTTTCCTTGATCGAATTCCACGAAACCAGCAGCGCGATGCAGAAGGTGAAGGAGGTCAACAGCACCATCAGAAGCGAGATGCCGTCCAGGCCCAGCGTGTAGCGGATGCCGAAAGCCGGAATCCAGGGTGCATCTTCAGCCAGGAGATATCCGGTAGGTCCGGCCTGTAATGCGGGCATTTCACGCCAGGCCGAATAAAGCCAGACGGCCAACGCAAGTTCGGCCAAAGCCACGCCCAGTGCGATCGGTCGCGCAGAAACGCGGCAGTTCCAGACCGGCAGAAGCAGCAGGCACCCGGCCAGTGGCAGGAAAATCAGGATGGTTAGTATTGGAAGGGCCATTAGGGTCATTTTATTGTTTCGTCGAACGGTTTCTGCGAAGCGGAGTGTTGAAAATACTTATGCACCGGTTCCAGTGTTTAAGCAATCCTTGTTTTTGCAAACGGATCAAGCCTTGCGCATCAGTTTCTCGAACTCAACTGCAGGGAGGGGGCGGCTGAAAAGGTATCCCTGGAACTCGTTGCAGCCGTTCTCGGCCAGGAACTCGCTCTGGCCCGCAGTTTCGACCCCTTCGGCGACCGTGATCAGTCCGAGGCTGTGGGATGTGGCAATGATGGCTTTCACTATGGCGCAGTCTTCCTGCCTGTGCGGCAGATTCATTACGAATGAACGGTCGATTTTGATGGCATTCACCGGCAGTTGTGTCAGGTAGCTGAAGGATGAATAACCAGTGCCGAAGTCGTCGATACTGATTTCAATCCCCATTTCACGCACCTGTTTCAGGATCTTGATAGTGGTGTCAACATTGTTTAGCATCAGGCTTTCGGTGATTTCTATCTCCAGGGTGTTTGCATCAAGTCCGGTTTTTTCAAGCGCCTGTGCGATCAACCCCGGCAAGTCACGCTGTTTGAAAATCTGGCAGGATATGTTGATCGATACCTTCAGCTTTTGCAACCCGCTCTGCTGCCAGAGCCTGCTCTGGCTACAGACCTCCTGCAGCACCCATTCGGTCATTGGGATAATAAGCCCGTTTTCCTCGGCTATGGAGATGAACTCGCCGGGATTAACTATTCCGAGATCAGGGTGGTTCCATCTGATCAGCGCTTCTGCGCCGTGCATTTCTCCGGTTTTGGAATCGATGCGCGGCTGGTAATAAAGCTGGAATTCATTGCGTTCAAGTGCCTTGTGAAGGCTGTTTTCAAGGTTTAACCGCTTCAATGCAGAGTCGTTCATTGTTTTGCGATAGAAGTTATAGGTGTTCCTGCCGGCAGACTTGGCGTGGTACATGGCAGTATCTGCGTTTTTAAATAACATTTCGCGGGAGTCGCCGTCTCCCGGGTAGGTGGCAATGCCGATACTGATCGTAGCGAAAATTTCCTGCCCGTCTATCCGGAATGGAGCTGACATCTTGCCAATGATCCTGTTTGCGACCTTGGCTGCATCCTCATCGCGGTTGAAACTGGTAAGTAGAATCGTAAACTCGTCTCCACCAAGCCGGGCAACCAGTTCGTGTGTCTGTTCATCGGACGGGCGTGAAAGGTAATCGCTCTTGCGTACGCAACTGACCAGGCGTTCAGCCACCCTCTGCAGCAGCAGGTCTCCGAAGTGGTGTCCCAGGGTGTCATTTATGCGCTTGAAATTGTCGATGTCCAGCACCATCAATCCGAATACGGTATTATACCTCTTGGAATAGGCAATCGCCCGGTCGGTCTCGCTGCTGAACAAAGCCCGGTTGGGGAGATTTGTCAGGTTGTCATAGTGGGCCATCTGACGAATGCGGGACTCGGATTCCCTGCGGTGGGTGATGTCCTCGACAGAGATGACGATTTCTGATTCGGCCGCGTCTCCTCTGACCCGCGCCGCTCCGCAGGTCAGCAGGTGAACCGTCCCGTTGGAGTCGGTAAGTTCGGTGTCGAACTCAACCGCTTCTGCGTTTATACCGGCCAGGGCTTCGAGCTTTCCGTTCAGGTTCTCCCGCTCCGTATCTGTTATCCATGCGTTTACAAGGTGCTGCCCCAGCAGCAGGCTTTCCTCAACTCCGCACAGCCTGGCAAAACGCCTGTTGCAAAGCGAAATTGTCCCGTCTGGATTGAGAACGACCAAACCACTGGTATTGTTGTCCATTACTTTGGAAAGGAACTCACTGTTCTGTTTCAGGGCCTGTTCTGCGCGTCTTGCCATTTTTACCGGCAGCATGTGCAGGGTCATGAACAGCGCGATTCCGATCAAGAATCCGATGAGTGCCATCAAGCCCGTCTCGATCAGCAACGGGGCCAGGGTGGTGTGAATTTGCAGCTGGGCCACAGGTCGGCCTGAGTCGTAGATAATGTGGGATTTGGAAATGACCGGAGCGGCAAGCTCGGTTCCGTTGGAAGCGATTACGGCGCCCTTAGTGTCCATAATGCGCCGGATTTCGGGATTTCCTTTTGACGGGCGTCGTGAAAGGAGTTCGTCGAGACGTAGATTCTCATATTGCCACAGATCAGGGTTGTCCGTGATCAGATGGGCAACCAGGCGGGCGTTGATTTCCGCTTCTGCATCGAGCTTGCCGTTTATGTTCTGATAGTTGAGGCCGAAATAACCGGCCGGAATTATCAGCGTTACCAGTATTGCCAGTACGACCGCAATTCCTGTAGTGATACGGGATATGACCGACTGGACGCTCTTCATGTAATCATACCTTGTCGTCCGGTATAACCCCGAACTTTTCCCAGATGCGGATAGCCCGGGGAGAAGTAATATAGGAAATGAATTTTTTTATGGAGGGATTGGACCTGGCCGGGATTACGATGACCATTTGCTTTTTGGCCAGGGGATAACTGCCGTCTTTGAGGTTTCTGACTGTCGGTTTGACTCCGTTTAAGGCCAGCAGCTTGCCATTCAGTTTGTCGCACTTGAACTGAGCAATGGTGGTTCCACCCAGCGCTCCTTGAGTCCGGACGATGGCTTTGTCCGAATCCTGATCTGTAAGGGCAATGTGCATGCCCGGCTGTGAAATTGCTGTTTTTAGAGCTTGTGAGAAATCTGGGGAAATCGTCTGAATTAACTTGGTATCCGAGTCACCTTCGGGGCGCAGGATCAACCTGATCTGTGTGCCGTCTGGCCAGTTCTGCTGGCGTAATCCGTATATTGCCACAAGCTCGCCGGTTGAAATGCCGGTTTTTGCCACGCTCCTGTTGACCATGAAGGCAAAGGGCGTGCGCCCCGAGAAAACTGCTGCTGCCCCGGAATTTTTCTCGTTATCCTTAAGCGGTCTGGCACTCATGGCGATGTCGAGCGAACCGCCGAGCAGGGCTTTTATTCCGCCGCTGCTGCCAAGGCTCGGTGCCATGGCGATTTTGATGCCTGGATTTCGCTTTTCGAACTCTCCGGCCAATTGTTTAATGATCCCGGTGCCGGTGCCACTGCCGCCTACCCGGATAATTGTGTCGGTAGCGCTGGCATCAGAGAACTGAAATGAACTGCACAGCAGAAACAGAATTGTCAAAATCGGTCTGTACATATCAGCTTCGCCTTCTATTCCAATAGTCCCATAGGCTGTGGTGTCGGACGAATCTACTGTAAAATCAGCCTATTGTCAAATTCATTAAGGTGGTCTGGCGCAGCAGTTGCGGCATAGTTCTTAGCGATCCTATCAGCGAGCTTTTCCTGGTCCAGCCCGAAACAATCAATTGTTGAGTCGGCATATCTTTCGTACAGTATCTGGCGCTCATTGTACAACTCCAGAAAAGTCTGATCCTTTGATTTTGCTATACCCCTCGTTTTGAAATTGTGAATCCGCTTCAGAATCTCCTGATAATCCACTTTCAGGAAGATTACCTTTGAAATTTCGCGCAGGTGTGCCATGGCCGGTTCACTGTAAACCGCGCTGCCGCCGGTCGCGATCACATGTTTGGCGACACTCATGTTCAGGATCTCCCGCTCCTCGATTCTTCTCAGGTTCAGGTGCCCACTCTCGTCGATGATACGCTGCAATGATTTTTGCTGGCTGATCTGGATCAGGAGATCGGTGTCAACAAAGTTGAATGACAGCATTTTGGCCAGGATGATTCCGACCGTGCTTTTTCCGGCTCCGGGCATGCCGATCAGCGTCAGGTTCGGTTTCATGTGGACATCTTGCGTAAAAACATTTTTTTTGACCACCGTCAAGTATTGTCCGAGAAAAGGGGTATAGTGTTTCTATCATATTAAACGGAAAAAACCACCATTCGAGTTTACTCGAACAAACTGAAGAAAAGGGAGGAAATACAGATGAGCATGTTCTGTAATCAATGTGAGCAGGCAGCAAACGGAGTCGGTTGCAATATTTCCGGTGTATGCGGTAAAAGCCCGCAGGTAGCGTCGCTGCAGGATCACCTGCTGTACGGCCTGAAAAGCCTGGCGCTGTATGCCGACAAACTGGGGCGCAACGCCGAGATCGATCGTTTCACGATCGAGGGGCTCTTCACCACCGTCACCAACGTGGATTTCGACGCAAGTCACATCGGCGGGGTCATCAAGCGCTGCTACGAGCTGAAAGAGAAGGCCCGTGCCGCAGCCGGCGCTAACCTCTCCGGCCCGGTGGCCGACTGGAAACCGGCGGACGATCTGGACGGCATGGTCAGGCAGGCAGAGGCCTACGGCATCAACGGCCAGCATGTCAACGAAGATATCCGCTCCGTGATCGAGATACTGATGTATGGCCTCAAGGGTATGGCGGCCTACATGGATCACGCCATGATCCTGGGACGCAGCGACGACGAGGTGCTTGCCTTTGTGCAGAAGGCGCTGGCCGCGACCACCGATGCCAGCCTGGGGCTGATGGATTTCGTCGGCCTGGCGATGGAGTGCGGAAAGCACAACCTGACCGTGATGGGGCTTCTGAATGCAGCCCATACCGATACCTACGGCCATCCGGTCCCGACCCCGGTCCAGCTGGGCACCAAGGCCGGCAAGGCCATCCTGGTGACCGGCCATGACCTGAAGATGCTGGAAGAGCTGCTCAAGCAGACCGAAGGCAAGGGCATCAATATCTACACCCACGGCGAGATGCTGCCGGCCCACGGTTATCCCGGCCTGAAGAAGTACTCGCACCTGGTCGGCAATTTCGGCGGCGCCTGGCAGGATCAGGCCAAGGAGTTCGTCAACTTCCCCGGCGCGATCATCTTCAACACCAACTGCATCCAGAAACCGGCCGACAGCTACAAGGACCGCCTCTACACCTGGGGCCTGGTGGGCTGGCCGGACGTCAAGCACGTCGATGGCTGGGATTTCAGCGAAGTTATCAACAAGGCCCTCGAACTGCCCGGTCTGCCGGAAAATCCGGGCCAGGAGATCCTGACCGGCTTCGGCCACAATGCGGTGCTGGGTGTGGCTGACAAGGTCATCGCAGCGGTCAAGTCCGGTGCGATCAAGCACTTCTTCCTGATCGGCGGCTGCGACGGCGCCAAGTCGGGCCGTAACTACTACACCGAGTTCGCCGAGAAGCTTCCCCAGGATACGGTGATCCTGACCCTGGCCTGCGGCAAGTACCGCTTCAATAAGCTGGAGTTTGGCGACATCGGCGGAATTCCGCGCCTGCTGGACGTCGGCCAGTGCAACGACGCCTATTCGGCCATTCAGATCGCAGTGGCCCTGGCGGGCGCTTTCGAGTGCGGCGTCAACGACCTGCCGCTCTCGATGATCCTCTCCTGGTACGAGCAGAAGGCGGTCGTGATCCTGCTGACCCTGCTGCACCTGGGCATCAAGAACATCAAGCTGGGACCGACACTGCCGGCTTTCATCACTCCCAACGTGCTCAACTTCCTGGTTGAGAACTTCAACATCGCACCGATCACGACGGTCGAAGCCGATATGAAGGCGATCCTGGGATAATTGTTG
Source organism: Geobacteraceae bacterium (assembly GCA_032469775.1). Taxonomy (GTDB): domain Bacteria; phylum Desulfobacterota; class Desulfuromonadia; order Geobacterales; family Pseudopelobacteraceae; genus JACRCG01. Next base: position 34,193 of record JAWDJY010000042.1, read on the forward strand.
ACAGTTCGAGCTTATGCAAATGCCCCCGGTGGTGAATCCACCGGGGGCATTTGAGTTGTCGGCGGTTTTGGACTCGTCACCACTTCAGTTCGCGTTCCGATACGAACTCCCGCAGTCTGCCACTGAGCGGATCCCTGAACCTGACCGATCTGGCTAAGAGTTGCAACGGCGCCCCGAAGTCGTCGGCGCTTTCCGGTTGCAGTTGCGGATAGTAGCGATCGTTCAGGATTCCGCAGCCGATTCCGCTCATATGTACCCGCAACTGGTGGGTCTTGCCGGTGATCGGGCTCAATACGAAGCAGCCTTTGCCGTTTCTCACATCCTCCAGCCTGATCGTGGAGCGGGCGTTGATCTCGCCCGCGACGCTCTGCATGCGGAACCATGGTTCTCCCCGCACGATTCTGTCCTCGATGGTCCATGAGGTCTTGCAATCAACCGGCAGCCGGGACGAAATCGCCAGATAGCTCTTTTCAACCAGGCCATTCATGAAAAGCTCTCCGTAGCGGCCTCGTGTCTCCCTGTTGACTGAAAAAAGTACGATTCCGGCGGTTTCCCGGTCTATACGGTGCAGTGGCGCCAGGTCAGGGATTCCGGTTGTTATTCTCAGGCGATTCAGAAGGCATTCGTCAACATAACGGCCACCCGGCGTTACCGGCAGAAAGTGTGGCTTGCAGGCAACCAGTATCTGCTCGTCCCGGTGGAGAATCTCTTCCGTAAAGGGGACCGGTTGTTCGGTGCTGACTTCGCGAAAGTAGAAGATCCGTTTCTGCGGGGCATACTCGGTGTCATGCGTTATCGGGCACATTTGATCGTCAAGCACTTTTCCGTCCCCAATCCGTTTTGCCCAGACATCCCGGTTAATCGCCGGGAACCTGCTGCTCAAAAAACAGAGGATCGAGGGGTAGGGCTTGTCGATTTTCGGCAGTGTTACCACGGATGGATAGTTTGATATCCCCATATTGCCTTTCCTGTTGAAATTAACTGTATTAAATGTTTTATTGTTGCCGAAAACGGGATTGAAACATGATTCTGCCCTGTTCCGATCAAATTCATATTCACTTATGTATCTTCTATCATTGACAATTTAGCAAGAGTTCTTTACCATTCAACTACACTACCTGTTATGCGAATTTCAATGCGATACATAGCTTCCGCGATACTGCTGATTATCTGTCTGGTCATGCCGCTTGCCTGCGATGCTGCCCGTCTGTCGGATGTGGTTGGTCAGTTGACAGTAGCAGATACACAACTTCCTTCCGACACCGGAGGGGATGAACGTCACTGTCCGGATTGCCCCCTCGGTCACCACTGTGAAAGCGACTGTTGTTCGAATTTTGCGCCCATGTTTCAAGGTGCTGTTCCCGACTATTCCCCCATGCCTGGTTACCTGCATTTTTTCAGTATAAACAGTAAGCCGCCGCAGGTCTATTTCTCCATTTTTGTTCCCCCGCAGAATCTTGCCGCCTGATGTTACCAGCCCGTTCAAATGTATGTTCCGATTATGAGGCTGATCCTTGCAGCCAAAGGTTGCGAGCCGATTTATGCGACAAAAAAGGAGTTTGAAAAAGTGACTGATAATAAACGCGATTTTTTACAATCTCTCTGGGATTTTTTCTGTTCACTCAAGTTGACCATGGCTCTGCTGATCGGATTGGCGCTGATCTCGATCATTGGCACCATTATTCCACAGGGCAGCCTGCCGCCGGAGTATGTGCAGGCGATCAGTCCCGCCAAGCTCAAGCTTTATAAAACACTGGGGTTCTTTGATATGTACCACTCCTGGTGGTTTATTCTGCTGCTCTATCTGCTCACTGTCAACCTGGTGGCCTGCTCCATCAAGCGTCTCCCGCATATCTGGAAGACGATCAACAATCCGGTGACGACCTTCAACAGTGCCCTGGAGAAGTCCCTCTCCGGCGTGGCAGAGTTTAAGCATGGCGGAGAAGCCGTCGTGGCAAAGGACAGGGTCGTATCTGTACTGAAAAGTGAATTCGCCGAACCGATGGTGACCGAAATTGACGGTGACTGGCACCTGTTTGCCCAGAAGACCCCCTGGTGCCGTTTGGCGGTCTATTGCGTCCACCTGAGTGTCATCATTATCTTTATCGGCGCCATGATCGGTTCGGCTTTCGGTTTCAAGGGATTTGTCAACATCATGGAAGGTGAGTCTGTCTCCAAGGTTATGTCCCGTTCCAACAAGGAGATCGATCTGGGCTTCTCCGTGCGTTGTGAGCAGTTCAGCGTGGCCCATTATGCCAGCGGCGCTCCAAAGGAGTTCAAGAGCATCCTGACCGTGCTGGAAAACGGTCGGCCGGTGCCGGATTACACCAACGCCCGTGTGATCGTCAACGATCCTTTGACCTATAAGGGCATTACCTTCTACCAGTCCAGTTACGGCAATGCCGGCAACTACTTCTTCACCGTCAGCGATCTGAACGGCAAAAATCCGGTTCCTCTGACAATCGAAGGCAAATCGTCGGTAACCCTGCCGGACGGCAGCAGCCTGCATGTGATCGAGGCGACCAGGGACGTAGCGCAATTCGCGCCGGAGCTGTCAGGCCCGGCCGCCCAGGTCGAATTGCATGCCGCCAACGGTAAAAGCGAAAGCTTCGTGGTTTATGCCAACCATCCCGAGTTGAACATCCAGCATGCGCAACAACATGGCGGCGGTCCGGTAATCCACTACAAGGGTGCTCAGGAGCGGATGTACACCGGTCTGCAGGTGGCCAAGGATCCCGGTGTCGAGGTTGTCTGGCTGGGATGTCTGCTGATGGTGATAGGAATTTACGCGGCTTTCTTCATGTCGCACCGCCGTGTCTGGGTGCGGATTCAAAATGGCGTCGTCACCATCGGAGGCAACGCCAGTAAAAACCAGGCCGGTTTTCAGCTCTGCCTTGACCGGTTGGTGAGCAAACTTAAATCAGACCTTTCCGAGGAGGAAAAACCATGACAAGTTCTCTATTGTTTAATGTAACAACTTTTGCTTATTTGGTTTCGATGTTGCTATTTTTCGCATTTCTGGCCAGCCGTGCCAAAGCTCTCGGAACGGCCGGAATGATTACCGCCTATGTCGGGCTCTTGGCCCAGACCGTCGCCATAGCTCTGCGCTGGAAGGAGTCCTACGACATGGGGGTCGGGCATGCGCCGCTCTCCAACCTGTACGAGTCGGTGGTTTTCTTTGCCTGGACCATCGTGCTGATCTATGCCCTGCTTGACATCAAATACAAATACCGGGTGATCGGCGCCTTCGTGATGCCGTTTGCGCTGCTGGGCATGGCATGGGCGCAGCTGGGGCTGAACACCGGCATCGAACCGCTGGTACCCGCTCTGCAGAGCAACTGGCTGCTCTATCATGTCATCACCTGCTTCCTCGGCTACGCCGCCTTTGCGGTGGCCTGCGGCATCTCGATCATGTACCTGATCAAGGCCGCGTTCGAAACCGGCGGCAACGGCAGTTCCGGCGGCATAATCGCCATGTTCCCGCCGATCAAGGTCCTGGACGACCTGAACTATCGCGCGATCATGGTCGGCTTTCCGCTGTTGACGCTCGGCATCATCACCGGAGCTGCCTGGGCCAACTACGCCTGGGGCACCTACTGGAGCTGGGACCCCAAGGAAACCTGGTCACTGATCGTCTGGTTCGTATATGCCGCTTTCCTGCATGCCCGTTTCACCAGGGGCTGGGTCGGCAAGCGGGCAGCCTGGCTATCCATCATCGGCTTCGCGGCCACGATCTTCTGCTACCTGGGGGTCAACCTGTTCCTGTCCGGTCTGCACAGTTATGGAGGCGGAAAATAAAATGCCCTTGACAAACCCGGCCACGCTGATTACATTAGCTATCAGTAAAGGGGAGTAGCTATCAGCCGGAGAAATGGCTGACCCCATGCCCGTCAACACAGTCGCAAGACTCGGGCTGGGAACGATAACCATCGCAAGCAAGACCTTTATCCAATGCGTATAACGCCGTGGGTAAAGGTCTTTTTTATTACCCCCGGCGAAGCAAATAAATCGTCGGAGGTATATAGTCATGATGAACCGCTTCAAAACAACAATCCTTCTTTCCCTGCTTACCATTCTGCTGGTCTCGATGGGTGGAGCAATCGGCGGCCAGGGGGGCATGATCATCGCCTTCTGCATGGCGGCCGTGATGAACTTCGGCTCCTACTGGTTTTCCGACAAGATTGTCCTCAGGATGTACAACGCCCAGGAAATAACCCGCGAGGTTCACCCGTCATTCTACGGTATGGTCGAACGCCTGGCCGGTCGGGCCGGGCTACAGATGCCCAAGGTCTACATCATCCCGGACAATTCCCCCAACGCCTTTGCCACCGGCCGTAACCCGGAGCATGCCGCCGTTGCTGCCACCGAAGGCATCCTGCGCATACTGACGCCGGATGAGCTGGAAGGGGTCATGGCACACGAGCTGGCCCATGTCAAAAATCGCGATATACTGATCTCGACCATTGCCGCCACAATTGCAGGCGCCATATCGATGATAGGCAACATGCTGCAGTGGGGCGCGATGTTCGGCGCCGGCCGGGGAGATGACGAAGACGGCGGCGGAGTTGGTGGTCTGATCGGTACGCTGGTAATGGCGATAGTTGCTCCGATTGCCGCGATGCTGATCCAGATGGCTGTGTCCCGTTCCCGCGAATACCTGGCGGATTCTTCCGGAGCCGAGATCTGCGGCCGGCCGCTGGCCTTGGCCGGCGCGCTGCGCAAGCTGCACAACGCCTCGCAGGCAATTCCGCTTCACGACGCCAGACCGGCTACGGCGCATATGTTCATCGTCAATCCGTTGACCGGCGGCGGCATGATGTCGCTGTTCTCCACCCATCCGCCGATGGAGGAGCGCATCGCACGACTAGAATCACTGGCCCACCAGACACACTGACAGATCAACCATAACCGCGGGACATAAAAGTTCCGGCACACAAAAGAGGAGGAAACAATGCCATACGAAAGAAACAATATTGCCAGGGAATCGAAATCATCCAAGAAGAAGCGTAACAGAATCGAGCCGATGCAGAATGTAATTTCAATGCGCATCAACGACAATGAAAAGAAGACACTGGAAAAGCTGACAAAGACCACATCCAAAAGCATCTCCGAAATCATGAGAGAGGCGATTGACCTGTGGTGTTCCAAAAGACGCAATTTATGCATGGACTGATTGATTTAAACTATCTTATGGATCCTGGAGGTTGTAACAATGGCTTGGTTGACGGACCCGCAGGTCTGGATGGCGCTGGTAACATTGACCGCGCTGGAAATTGTACTGGGAATTGACAATATTATCTTTATCTCGATTCAGGCCGGGAAACTGCCTGCTCATCAGCAGGAGAAAGCCAGGCTGGTCGGCCTGGGGCTGGCCATGTTCATCCGCATCGCGCTGCTGTTCTCGCTGACCTGGCTGATGGGGCTGACTTCACCGCTGTTTTCCGTGCTTGGCAACGATATTTCCGGACGCGATCTGATCCTACTTTCGGGCGGCCTGTTCCTGATCTGGAAGAGCACAATGGAGATTCACGAGAAGCTGGAAGGTGATGAAGGGCATGTTGTCGCCGGCGCCGGAGCAACCTTCGGAGCCGTAATCGTCCAGATTCTTCTGCTGGATATCGTTTTCTCGCTCGATTCGATCATTACCGCGCTGGGAATGGCCAATCAGCTGATCGTGATGGTCGCGGCGGTAGTGATTGCGGTCGGTTTCATGATGCTCTTCTCCGGCAAGATCAGCGCTTTCGTTGAAAAACACCCGACAATCAAGATGCTGGCGCTCAGCTTCCTGCTGCTGATCGGCGTGGCGCTGATCGGTGACGGGCTCGACATGCACATACCCAAGGGATATATCTATTTTGCAATGGCCTTCTCGGTGATGGTCGAGATGCTCAACCTGCGCATGCGGCGCGGGAAACCGGTCAGGCTTCACAACCAGTATGTTGAAACGGATGCCGAAGAAACTGCCAATCCGTAGGTTCCGGACTTGCCGGAGATGATGTAAACCAGGAGATCAAATTGAAAAATCGAATTGTCAAAGTATTCACGATCATGGCAGCGGTGCTGTTTATGAGCATCAGCGTGCTGGAACTCAACGCCGATGCCAGGGCCGGCGGCAGCCGTTCCATGGGTAGCCGCGGTTCGCGCAGCTATTCCAGGCCGGCTCCATCCTATTCTCAGCCCAGCCCGCCCCGGCAGCAGAGCGCGCCAGCTCCAGGCGCCTTCCAGCAGCAGGGCGGCGGTTTCATGAGAAGCATGGCCGGCGGAATTATGGGCGGAATGTTGGGCAGCATGCTGTTCAGCGGTATTGCCGGCGCCGGAGCCGGCGGCATGGGAGGAGGCGGTGGAATCGGTCTGTTTGAAATTGCCCTGCTGGCCGGGCTCGGCTACCTGATTTACCGTTTTATCAAGAAAAGACGGGCCGACAGTTCTTCCAATCCATTTGGACGATGAGCAATACGTTCCTTCCCCCTGAAGGGGAGGGCGTTCCTGAAGCGCAAATGATTTAGGATGTGAATAACAGAGGGAGACAGCATGCTTAAGAACAGGTTCATTCTGATACTGATCATTGTTTCCGTGATCTTCCCGCTGCTTTCGTACCTGTTGAGCTTTTACACCGATTGGCTCTTTTTCGTGGAGACCGGTTTCTCATCGGTGTTTGCCACGACCGTGTATTCGCAGACAATCGCAGGGGTGGGCTTCGCCGTCCTGTTTTTCGCTTTTGCGCTGATCAACCTGCGGGTCGCCGGAAGAGCCACGTTTCCATATGCCGGCCTCTTCATTGAAGCCGGCAGTTTCAGGTTTCATCGTGGCGAGTCCCAGCGTTTTGTCAGGCCGCTGAGTCTCCTGGCCTGTGCCGCCCTGGCCCTATCTGCCGGCCAGTGGGGTGCGGTGCGTTGGGAAGAACTGTTGCTTTTCATCAACAGGATCACGGTCGGAACGGTTGATCCTGTTATCGGAAAGGATCTCGGTTTCTACCTGTTCAGCCTGCCTTTCCTGGAAATGCTCAAGGCTTTTGCAGGCTTCCTGCTGCTGTCAACTGCGGTCATGACTGCTGTCGTATACTATGTCCGTGGCGGCATCGCCCTGACCGAGCGCGGAGCGACGGTTGACGGGAAAGTCCGCCGGCACCTGGCGGTCCTGGCCGGGCTCTTTGCCTGCGTGATCGCCGCCGGCTTCTATCTGGACGGCTTCAGGCTGCTGTATTCCAACAACAACGCTTTCTATGGCGCGGGCTATGTTGATGTCAACTCGCGACT
>JAWDJY010000043.1:0-40637 GCA_032469775.1 Geobacteraceae bacterium
GATCGCCAACGGCTCCACCGAACTGATCTACCACCTGCCGCCAATGCTCCCCGGCAAGAAGGCGCTGATCATTTCCCCCTCCTTCAGCGAATATGTCCGTGCCCTGAACCAGCACCACTGGGAAATACAGCACTTCATCCTGACTCCGGAAAGCAACTTTTCAATCGATACCGAAAAACTGCAGAGAGCCCTGGCCGACAACATCGATGTTCTCTATCTCTGCAACCCCGGCAACCCCAGCGGCACCCTCCACAACCAGAGGGTGGTCGAACAGGTCTACAGCCTCTGCCTCGCCGCCGGTACTTTCCTGGTTCTGGATGAAGCCTTCATGGATTTTTGCGAGGAAGCATCGTCCAAGCGCCTCGTGGTGCATAGCGACAATGCAATCGTTCTCAGGTCAATGACCAAGTTTTTCGGCATACCCGGCCTGCGTCTGGGATATGCCATCGGCAACGCCACTCTGACTGGCCATCTCGACGCTATGGGGGGGCCATGGAGTGTAAACACACTGGCGCTGGTGGCTGGAACAGCTGCATTGCAGGACATAGAACACAACCGGGAGACACTTGAATTCGTTCGCCTGGAACGCCGTAACCTCTTTCAGAAACTGGAGCAGTTTCCGCAGTTAAGGGTCTACCCTTCCAGCGTCAACTACCTTCTGGTTGAGATCAAGGACGGCACCACTGCAAGGGAACTCAGGGAGCGACTGCTGCATCAGCGCATCCTTATCCGTGACTGCAGCAGCTTTATGGGGCTTTCGGAACGTTTTTTCCGGGTTGCGGTTCGTAGCGTAGAGGACAATCAGCGACTGCTGGAGTGTCTGAAAAGAGTGTTCAAATAAAACCTGAGCCTGGAAGTCATCCTCAAATTTCCAACTTATAACCGACCCCATACACGGAATGGATCAACTCCTCGCCCGGGACAGCGGCGGCAATTTTCTTACGCAGTTTTTTGATATGGCTGTCGATGGTTCGGTCTGCAACAACACGCTCATCCGGGTAGATATGATCCATCAACTGCTGTCTCCCGTAGATTCGCCCCGGATTGGCGGCCAGAAATTGCAGTAATTTGAACTCAACCGCGGTCAAGTCCATTTCGCAACCGTTGATCGAGGCCAAGTAGCGGGTTTCATCCAGAACCAACCCGGCAACCCTTGAAGTCGCACCGTTGCCGACCCTGCGCAGGACCGCCCTGACCCTGGCCACCACCTCTCGCGGACTGAACGGCTTGCAGATATAATCATCGGCGCCCATTTCCAAACCAAGCAATCGGTCGATTTCTTCGATCCGTGCCGTTGTCATGATGATCGGTACAGTTGAAAAAGAGCGTATATCCCTGCATATATCCAGCCCTCCCTTTCCAGGGAGCATCAGGTCCAGCAGGATCAAATCCGGGTCATGTTCCCGAACCCATTCCGCAACAATGGCTCCGTCCTCAAGGCAGCTGGTTCTGAAACCTGCCTGCTGCAGGTACTCAGCCATCACAGCGGACAGTTTGCTCTCGTCCTCGACAATCAAAACGGTTCCGTTCATCGACTTCTCCCCGCCAATGGAAGCTTCACCCTGATCCAGACACCGCCCAAAGGTGAATGATGTGCGGATATGCACCCGCCATGCGCCTCGACTATATTGCGGCAGATGGCCAGTCCCAGCCCTGCGCCGCCGGTCGCACGGCTTCGTGAGGACTCCACCCGGTACAGGCGTTCAAAGAGCCGGTCCAACTCCGGCTCGCCAACTCCGGGAGCGGAATCCTGGAAATCGATGATGGCATTACCTTCGCAAAACTGCAGCGACACAAGCAGCCTCCCCCCTGAATCGGTATAATTCAATGCATTATCGAGCAGATTGCCGAAGAGCTGTCGCAAACGTTCGGCATCACCAAATAGCATGGCAACGGAGTCCCAGTGCAACTCCTCTTCCAGCAGGATGCCCCTGGCCGCAAAATCGGGCCGGTGAGCAGCCACAGTCTCAGCCAGCAGGATTGCCGGATTCAACTCTTCTTTTCGATAGGTAAGCGCACCCACGTCGGAAATCGAGAGCAGGTAGAGATCGTCCACCAACCTCCCGAGACGGAGGCTCTCAACATGCAGCGAATGAATAGCTTCCTCGGTTGGCTGGCGAATGCCATCCTGCAGCGCCTCGATTTCACCTCTCAGAATAGCCAGTGGCGTCCGCAGTTCATGAGAAATATCCGCGACCCACTGACGGCGGGCCTGTTCGTTTTTTTCCAGAGACAATGCCAGCATATTGAAGTCATTTGCAAATTGCCCTAGTTCGTCATTTGCCCCTTCAGGGACCCGGACCGAAAACCTGCCCGCCGCCAGCAGGTGCGTCGCCTCGGTCAGCTTGCGGAGCGGCCGAACCAGGCGTCTGGCCAACAGTAAAGACAATCCGGCCGCCAGCAGCACTATAACAGCAGCCACCATAACGAAAGCCAAACGCTGCTCCCTCAGGAAACGCTGTTGCGGTGCATCGGATAGTTTCATCCTTGGCAGAAGCCCCAAATATCCGGTAACCTGTCCCTGATACTTCAGCGGTGTCACCTCACTTCCGGCAGGCACTTCAACCTGGCTTATCAACACTTTTCCGTCCTTGTCCAAAAGAAACAGTCTCTGATCGAAATGACGTGCAAGATGGGAGGACGGCATTCCGTGCGGGCGGTCCTTTTCACCTCCATCAGGCTCCGGCGGAGGCGCGTACGGCTCGCTGTCAGGCGGTGGTGGTCCTTCCACCGGAAGTGAAGCCATTACGAACTGCCGCCAGCGCTGAGGGTCAAGACGCAGACTTTCCCAACTCTGCTCACTTCGAAAGTTTTCCTCGAGCTTGCCGGCCAAACGTGACAGGCCGGTTTTTTCAACTGAATTGATGTACTTGAGGAACCCCCGAGACAGGCTCCACTGCATTATCAGAACTGAACTGACCACAGCCAGTCCGGCTGCGGCAAGGATCGCAACAAACAATTTATGAGTAATGCCGATTTTCATGAAACTCCTGAGATGCACCGGGATTCAGATTCAGATTCATATCTAACACAACTGGACCACCCAAAAAACGCCCAATCCGGTTCGCCTTCAAATTTCCTCATTTCTTCCTCATTCTTCGCACAACTATCCCCGCAACCCTGGTTGCATCGCAACTCTGGTTGCGGGTACTCGTCACCACAGCCACTTCACCCGTCTTTCAGACCGTTCCACGACATTACGAAGATGAGGTTACAAACGATTAATCAATGCGTTAGCCGAATCCAAGGACTGTCAAACAGTCATATTCCTTTCCGGGAATGACAATCGAACAGCATCAACAAAAACTATTAAAAACCAGATCATGGCAACCATGGTTGTCACATACCTGATCCGCAACTTTATTAAAGATTTTCTAAAATAAATATTAATAACAACTGGTTATATTTTTTTAGTAAATCCGGCATACCTGTTGCTCAACAGGAATGGAAATGCAGTGCGAACATGGGCTGCATTTGATCTAAACCCGGTATATCGAAGACTGAGGTGGGAGTGTGAATAACGGTTACAGGCCGGAAAGGAGGACATTCGAAGGGGGCTGTTTTCCCCTGGTGTAGTACGGTGGCTGGGACTGGCTCAGCCAACTGATGATATGTTGCCGTAGTGAATCAACCTCAACCAAACTAAAGGAGAACGTATGTCGAGAACAACAGTTGCCAAGAAGTTGAGTGCCTTGCTGGGTGTATCATTGTTTGTTGCTGCCGCGTCTGCCGATGCCGGGACCATCACCGGATGGGACATGAGTAACGCTACCGTAGCACCGCCCCCCTACACGGAATTTGTAAAATACAGAAGCACCCTCTATACCAGCACCGCCAAGACCGCCACCAACGGCTATATTGGCTGGGAAGAGTCTGATGTCACCGCACCCGGCATGAAGATAGTCAACAGGGATGATGTCACCGGACTCAAGTGCATCATGACCACCGGCATCAACCCATATGACTTCTCCGACAAGATGTGTTCCGACCCGCTGCAGTCCAGCAAGCGCTGGAAAGTCGGCGGAGTCAATGGCCAGCCGATCGACGTTTACTTCTCCGTTGCTACCGATACCCTTACCACCGTCTACAACTCGATGCAGAAACTGACAGACAATGATACCCGGAAGTGGAAAGGCTTTAAAGCTGAACTGGGCTTCATGGTCAACGGCGTGTTCACCAAGTCCACTGCACTGGACGGACTCGGATTCTCTGCCAAAACCGGTAAGTTCTTCACCACGACCACCTCTGCGCTCCAGTCAGCCGAAACTCTTTCGGCTCTCTTTGCCCAAGGCCTGGCCGGACCAGCCGATGCAAATCACCCCACAACCGGTTACTTTGATCCGGTCAACCGTTTCAGCTACTTCCTCAATGCAACTGAAGACACGATCGACTCCGGCCTGATCACTTCCAACTACTATGCCCTGTTTGGCGACTGGAACAATCTGTCAGGCGTACCCTATGCCTACTATTATGACGACGACGCCAACCCCAACACCGACAACACCCTGATGGCCAACTGTGACGGCACCTTCACGGTGACCGATCCGGTCACGAGCGCAGGCTACTGCAATGGCACATGGGTAACGTACCGCAGTCAGGCCGGTTTGGATGCCAACGGCATCGCCTATCCTTCCGACGGCGTCAAGAAACCAGTCCCGGCCGATATACTTGCTGCCTGGCAGTCCAACTACCTCTACACGACTGCTCCCCTTGAAGACCTGGCCAACCTGGGACTGAACTACTACATCACGGTTAACAAACTGAATTCAAAGTGGAAGACTCCGAACCAGTTCGTACTGCGCTTCACACCGAAGTACTGATTCGATTTGGTACAACAAACATTATAAAACTTCGTACCATTGCGGGGGGAGCGCCGGCTCCCCCCACTTTTTATTTTTTGAACCAACACAACGCCCCCCCCCCTCACAGTTGCCCACCGGATTCAATGCGAAGACATGGCCCGGGCAGAAAATGACATGACGCAACCCTGAGGCAAAATCGGCAGTCGAGCGCATGAGCTATTTAATTAACGATGAAAATACACCAGTCAATGGAGGTGGGGATATGCGGGTGGGCCTCTGCTCCGGCCAGGCCCTTTTGCATCGGGAATAACGGACAGACAGCTAATAAATGAATAAGGGGAAACCTCGCGGTATCCCCTTATCACTCATTCTCTCCACCCTGCCGTCAGCATCAAGGGCCTCCAGCGAGTTCCTTAACGGTGGGAATCAGTATGCTGTTTAAGGCAAGCCTGCATACGGAAGGCAGCACACCACAGCAGGGAGCGACCCCCTTTTTGTTTAACATTCCGCCCGGGCACTGCAACCGGCGTACAGGGTAGAGAGAACATCCAGCTGGTCAAATTATTACACCTATCCAATAAACATTTCAAGCATTTTGTATACAGAGCATTAACTATGACCAAGGAAGTTTGTTAACTGGCTGATTTCGCGCATCAGTTGTTCAAAACCTGGAAAAGTCAGCGATTGCGGTCCATCGGAGAGAGCCTTCTCTGGTTCCGGGTGCACCTCGACCAGCACGCCATCCGCGCCGGAAACCAGGGCAGCCTTGGCCATTGGTGAGACCAGCGATCGTTTCCCGGTGGCATGTGACGGATCGACCATGATCGGCAGATGTGACATTTCCTTGATCAGCGGCACCACCGAAAGGTCGAGGGTATTACGGGTCGCAGTCTCGTAGGTGCGGATACCGCGCTCACAGAGAATCACCTGCTCATTTCCCTCGGCCAGGATGTATTCGGCCGCAGCCAGAAACTCCTCTACGGTGGCGCTCATACCTCGCTTCAGCAGCACCGGCTTGCGAATCTTGCCCAGCTCCCTCAACAGGTCAAAATTCTGCATGTTGCGTGCACCCACCTGCAGCAGGTCGGCATATTCGGCCACCAGCCCGACATTATCCGGACTCATCACCTCGGTCACGATCGGCAAACCGCTCTCTTTTCCGGCCTTACCCAGCAGCTTGAGCCCCTCCTCCCGCAACCCCTGGAAGGTATGTGGACCGGTGCGAGGCTTGAAAGCGCCGCCCCTCAGCATGTCCGCCCCGCACTTCTTGACAAAAAGCGCGGTCTTGATGATCTGATCTTCACTCTCAACGGCACATGGGCCGCCGACAACGACCGGACGACACCCTTGGCCGACTTTTACGCCTGCCACATCTACGATCGTGTTTTCGGGATGGAAATCACGCGAAACCAGCTTATACGGTTTGGAAACATGGATAACCCGCTGTACGCCGGGCAGGTCCAGGATTTTGGAGTCATCGACATAACCATGATTGCCCAGCACGCCGATAGCGGTTCGCTCGCTGCCCGGTATCGGTTCGGCCCTGAACCCCATCTCCCTGACAATCTCAGATACGGCATCAACATCCGCCTGGCTGGCGGTATGGTTCATAACTATCAGCATTTGATATCTCCTACTCGTGACGTTCCGAGATTTTCTGCAACTTGTCCATCTGGTGCACGACCACACGGCTGCCCTGCACCTCGATAATGCCCTCTTCCTTCAGTTTCTTGAACGTACGCGAGATTGTTTCGCTGGCGGTGCCAAGCCGTGAGGCCAGCTCGCCTTTTTTTATGCCGAGATCGATATAGGTTATGCCGCCGAAGCTGGTCGAACTTTCCGCGGCTCGACGCACCAGAAAGGAGGCCAGCCGGGAAGTCACATCGGCAAACGAGAGTTCTTCGATCTGGCGAACAAACTGACGTAACATCAGCGAAAGTGAAACGACCAGATTCAGTGCAAAGTTTGGATTGCGCCCCATCAGTTCCATGAAGCCCTGACGCGGAAGGTAAAGCACCTCGCCGGATTCCATGGCACGGGCCTCTGCCGGGTATCTGCCGTCGCCGAAGAAAGCCGCCTCGGCAAAGGTTTCGCGTGGCTTTACAAAATGAAGAACCTTCTCACGACCATCAGCCGACATCCGGCACAGCTTGATGCTGCCGGACAGGAGCAGGTAGAAACCGGTCGCCTCATCCCCCTCGCTGAAGAGCGTTTCTCCCTTCCGGAAGGAACGACGAACAGTAATGGCGGCCAGCTCGGAAAGATCCGCGTCCTTTAGACCTGAGAAAAGCAGCGGTTTTTTGAGTTGTTCGATCAGTTCCATTTATTAGGCCTTATCAGCCACAGGTACACGGAGAAATAGAGATCAAACCTTATTTCCTTAATCCAAGATTTCTCCGTAAGCCCTGCGTCCCCTGTAGCAGAGATAATTACTTCTTCAGGAATGCGGCAATCCTGTCAGCCACCTGAGGCGCGGTAAAACCGAACTGTTCAGCCAGGACCTTGTCCGGTGCCGATGCGCCGAAGTGTTCGATGCCGATGAACAGACCGTCGCAACCGATCAGTCGTCCCCACGACTCTCCCCTTCCTGCCTCGAACGCCACGCGCGGCACACCGGCCGGGAGCAGTTGATTGCGGTACTCCGCCGGCTGCGCAACAAAGCTCTCCAGGCAGGGCACCGAAACGACACTGGCCTTGATTCCCCTGTCAGCAAGCATGGCAGCAGCCTCAACCGCCACATGCACTTCCGAACCACTGGCCATCACCACCACATCCGCCGTGTCTGCCGGTGTCGAGACCAGGTAGCCCCCCTTGAGCGAGTCTTCGGCGACGAATGCCGCCGGGCGGTCTATCACAGGCAGCTTCTGGCGGGTCAGGATCAATGCGGTCGGGCCGCTGTACTTCAACGCGGCCACCCAGGCCATGGCAGTTTCAACGCCATCGGCCGGACGCAGAACCTGCAGTCCCGGAATCATGCGCAGCGAAGCGACATGCTCAATAGGCTGGTGGGTCGGGCCATCCTCACCGACGAAGAAGGAATCGTGTGTAAAAATATAAAGTGACTGCACATTCATCAGGGCCGAGAGACGTACCGCCGGGCGACAGTAATCCGAGAAGACCAGGAAGGTGGCTCCATAGGGGATGAAACAGCCGTAAAGCGCCATGCCGTTGACCACCGCGCCCATGGCATGTTCACGTACGCCGAAATGCAGGTTACGTCCGCCGAAGGCGCCGGCCTGGACTGAAGCCGCTCCTTTGATGTCGCTGTTGTTGGAAGGGGCCAGGTCGGCCGAACCACCCACCAGCGAGGGCACCAGAGCAGCTACCTTCTGCAGCACCGATCCGGACAGAGCGCGGGTGGCACCGTCCTTGCCGGCCACTACCGAGAGCAGTTCTTCGCCGATGTTGGCCGGCAGGCGCTTGTGCCACATGCCGTCCCAAAGCTTGGCTTTCTCGGGATTGGCGGCATGCCAGACTTCAAAACCACGCTGCCATGCGGCATAGCGTTGTTTCAGCTCATCGATCCGCTGCTGGCAGGTATCACGCACCTCCTGAGGAATTTCGAACGAACCATACTGCCATCCCAGGTTGGCACGGGTGGCAGCGATTTCCTCGCTGCCCAGCGGAGAACCGTGGGCACCGGAGGAGCCCTGCTTGGCCGGACTGCCGTAAGCAATATGTGTGGTGGCGATAATCAGCGAGGGACGCTCCTTCTCGGCCTTTGCGGCGGCAATCGCTCCGGTGATCTGGCCATAGTCATGGCCGTCGATCTTGAGTACATGCCAACCGGCAGCGACAAAACGGGCTTCCACGTCTTCGGACCAGGCCAGATCGGTTTTGCCCTCGATGGTTATGCTGTTGCTGTCATAGATATAGACCAGATTGCCCAGTTTCAGATGACCGGCCAGCGCGGCCGCCTCATAACTGATCCCCTCCTGCAGGCAACCGTCTCCGGCCAGCGCATAGATCGTATGGTTGATCGGGCTGAATTCGGCTGTATTGAAGCGTTCGGCCGCCATTTTGGAGGCGATCGCCATGCCGACGCCATTTGCAAAGCCCTGCCCCAGGGGACCGGTGGTGACCTCAACGCCCACGGTGTGGCCGAATTCCGGATGGCCGGGAGTCTTGCTGCCCCATTGACGGAAGTTTTTCAACTCATCCATCGACAGGTCGTAACCGAACAGGTGCAAAAGCGAATAGAGCAGCATTGAACCATGGCCGGCGGACAGGATAAAGCGATCGCGATTGGGCCAGCGGGGATCTTCCGGGTTGAAGTTAAGAAAGTTGCCCCACAGTGCGGCGGCACAGTCGGCCGCTCCCATCGGAAGGCCGGGATGGCCGGAATTGGCCTTGTCAACCGCATCTGCGGAGATCAAACGGATCGCGTCAGCGCACTGGCGCGACTTTTCTGCCGGAATCATGATGTGCTGCATACTTTTTCCTTTCAGACTGACTATGTAAAGTGATTAAAACCCTTGTTCCGCAGAGCACAGGGAGATCCGTCGGCATGGATCACTGCCACCCCCGGCAAGCTTGTTACTATACCAACAGGCGTTGCTTCTACGCCACATTTTTTCATACATTCGACAATTTTTTCACGATTTTCCGGCGCAGCGGTAAAACAGAGCTCGTAATCTTCACCTCCCGACAATGCAAGTTGATACGGGAACTCAGGCAGTTTGGCTCCGAAGGTGCGAAACGCATCCGACAACGGCAGCTCTCCGACAAGTATCTGGCCGCCAACGCCGGACTGTTCGGCAACATGACCAAAGTCAGCCAGAACTCCGTCGCTGACATCGATCATCGAGCTGACCAGGCCTGATTCTGCCAGCGCCAGGCCAGTGGAAACACGCGGTGCAGGATCAAGCAGGCGGGATACGGGGTATTCGTCCACCGTAACGCCACACAGTGGCTGGACGGAAACTTTATCAAGAAGTTTCAAACCCAATGCGGCATCACCCAACGTGCCGGTCACCCAGATTTCGTCTCCAGGCTGTGCACCGGAACGGCGCAGTATAAGACCGGGGAGTTGTTCACCCATGATCGTCACCGAAATCACCAGGCCGGAGCGTGAAGAGCAGGTATCGCCACCGATCAGTGACACGCCGTGTTCTGCCGCCATTGACAGGAAACCTTTTGTGAGCTCGTCAAGAAAATCGAGCGGAAGAGAGGCGGGGATCGCCAGCGAAAGAAGTGCCCAGCGCGGTATCGCGCCCATCGCGGCAATGTCGGAGATGCTGACCGCCAGCGATTTGCGGCCCAGACGGTACGGATCATGCCAGGAACGGCGGAAATGCACATCCTCCAGCAGCATGTCGGTGGAGGTCAAAAGCTGCATTCCGGGAGTGAGAACGGTCACGGCGGCATCATCTCCGATGCCGGTAATGACGCTATTTGTCGTAGAAACACTTGCTGCAATGCGAGATATCAGACCGAATTCACCAAGTTCAGAGATTTTCTTTTCACTTGTCATATCGGCATTCAATACCACCACGACGTTTATATATCAATAAATATACTCCGATATCCGGCTGATAAATTTCGGATATCATCCGAAAAGGATCATCAGCGTGAACGGTGAAACGCAGAGAGGTAGTGTGGATTTGATTGAAAATTGAGTTTATCTAGTTTAGGCGGCTATTGCAAGTCCAGGCAGACCGGGTTGCATTTCAAGGGCAGCTCCGAGTCTCAGCTGCACCCTGTCACAGGCGTTATTCAGCAGACGTTCGGCCTCAGCAGCCGCCACGGGCCTGCTGAACAAGTATCCCTGCATCTCTTCACACCCGAGTTGATGCAGCATTTTCATCTGATAGTTTGTCTCGACGCCTTCCGCCACCAGATGGAGGCCAAACCCCTTGGCGATATCGACAATTGCCTGAATAATAGCGGAACTACGATGTTCCTCCGACAGGTCACGGACAAAGGACTGGTCTATCTTGATAGTGCTGATCGGAATCAGGCGCAGATAATTGAGTGAAGAATAGCAGGTGCCGAAATCATCAATGGAAATCCTTACCCCAAGAGCCTTGATACTGCTCATTTTTTTGACAACGCTTGCAGCATCGTGCAAAAGAATGTTTTCAGTTATTTCTATTTCCAGAGAATCATCCATAAGACAGTGCTTGTTCACTTGAGCGGAAACCCTTTCAACCATGTCGCTGCGCTGGAACTCCTGCGGAGAAACATTGACAGACATGCGCAGGTTAACCATTCCCATTGCATGCCACTTGGCCAGTTGGGTGCAAGCCTCGGCAAGCACCCAGTCGGTTATGTCACCGATAAGCCCCACTTCCTCGGCCAGATCAATGAAATTGCGTGGACTCATAAGGCCGTGTACAGGATGATTCCAGCGAATAAGTGCTTCCATGCCGACAATCTGGAAATCTACAACACTAATTTTCGGTTGATAATAAAGTTCAAACTCTGAATTCATGATTGCATGGCACAGGTCATTTTCCATGATTATGCGTTCACGGAAACAGGAGTTCATGTCCGGGAGATAATATCTGGTGTCGTTTTTGCCGTCAGCCTTGACTCTGTACATCGCAATATCCGCATTTTTGAGAAGTGCGTCAGCATTTTCCCCGTCACGCGGAAAAACCGCAATTCCTATACTGGCTGTCACCCGGAATTCGTGTCCGGCAACAAGAAAAGGAGCCCTTAATTCATGAAGTATCTTGTTCGCAATAATACTGGCATCATTAGCCTGAATGAGGTCCGGCAGCAGCACGGTAAATTCGTCCCCTCCCTTGCGGGCCAGGGTATCGCCAGCACGCATGCATTGAAGAAGTCGACTGGCAACTTTTTTCAGAAGCTCATCGCCTTCCGCATGCCCGTAAGTGTCATTCACAAGTTTGAAACGATCGAGATCAATAAACATAACCCCAACCATCCCACCATGACGTTTCGAGAGAGTCAGTGCCATATCTAAACGATCCCTGAACAACCTCTGATTAGGCAACTGCGTCAACTGGTCATGGAGAGCCTGGAAAGAGATTGTCTCTTCAGCAATCTTTCGCTCTGTAATATCGCGGGCCACGCCATAGGTACCCATAAAGCACTGCTTTCCAGAGGTCTGGTTATCATGCTTCTCACCGTAGATTCCTGTGGCATTCATCATTGCAACGATGTAATGACTGTCAAAGTGTTTAAAATGATCGTTTTTGCATTTCAACCGGACCTCAAGATTGGCGGTGGCCCGATTGTCCACTCGGCGTTCATTGAAAGCATAATGTGCTTTTTCAACATCCTCATCGTGAACAATCGTGCAGTATTTTCTGCCGATCAACTCTTCGCGCTTGTAACCGAGTAGAGATTCGACCCGGTTGTTAATAAACAAGAATCGTCCGTTGTCATCAAGTGTATAGATAAGATCGGGAGAGTTTTCCACCAGGAAACGGTGCAGCTGCTCAGATTGCTGCAGGCGGGCGTTCATCTGCACGCAACTGCGCTCCATACGGCGACTGTAAAGTGCATTTTCAACCTTGTGCCTTATTTCTTCCAGCTTCAAAGGTTTCCTTACATACTCAACCGCGCCGTATCTAAGGGCAAGAATGGCAGAATCGATGCTGTCGTTGGCACTGACAAAGATGACACTGGAAGATATTTTATTGTTTGAGACCCATTCCATCACTTCAAGCCCGGTAATATCTGGCAGGTTGATATCAAGCAGGACAAGATCGATATCCTGGGACTTGATTTTTTCAATTGCATCCAGACCGGTTTCACACTCCTGAATTTCCCGGCCTGCACAACTAAGCAGAATCCGCAAGCTTGACCGTATCCGGCTTTCATCATCGACAATCAGGATTTTCTGTGATTCTCCTGTTGAATCAGGCAATGAATTATCAAATTCCTGTGCCGTCCAGTTCATGATTCATCCTTCCTAAACTTAGGTAGTATGATGGAGTAATTCGTTCCCAGCCCAGCTTTGGTCTGGCAGGTTATACGCCCGCCCAGGCGTTCCACAAGTCCAGCGACAATTGACAGGCCAACGCCGGAGTGACCGGGTCGCCTCTTGGGATCAAGCGGCAGGAAAAGACGATTCAGGACATCCGGAGGCAGTCCTGGACCGGTATCACCAATTCTTAACTCGATATATGCCTTACCGTTTTGGTTTACGTCTGCGTGGGTAGAAACAGCCAAGGTACCGCCTGTAGACATGGCCTCGGCTGCATTATTCCAAATATTAAGAAGAATCTGCTTGAAACAGTCGCGATCCAGTTTGATTGGCGCCACTCCTGAGTCGAGCTTTTTTTCGATCGCGATGCCTTTGCTTGAAAAGAGCGGTTCTCCATAGAGCGCGAGCATGTTTTCTATCACGCTGTTGATATCAAGTGTGCCAGCCTCCGGCAACGCTTCGGCAATATTGCCCATTCTTGAGATTATCTGGGTTACACGATCAATCTCCTCGCCAAGAATTTCCAGTTCTTGAAGTATCGTATCATCACCCGGTAATTTCTGGCTTACTATAGCCAGATAGTTTTTGATTATGCTTAAGGGATTTCCTGTTTCGTGGATGACTTTGCGGGAGTGATGTTCAAATTGCCTGGCAAGGGTGGCTTCGTGGCAAACCTCGCGGTTCCGCATATCTCGCCATGACTCTATACTGGTCGCGGCCATGTCAGCAAAACGGGCTATCCACCCAAGCCGTTTCTGGAGTCGTACTGATTGCCCAGCACTCATGCCGCAAACCATAACTCCCAGGTTTCGATTGCGGGAATTCATCGGCACATAGAGCAGACCCTCACTCCCTAAAACACGGGAGATCTGGATATCAGCCAGCGCAACCGGAACAGGTTTAGCCTGCTCAAATGTGGAAAGCGGCCTGTTTTCAAAGATTGCGGTCGCCGCCAGGCTATGTTTGGAATCAAGTGGAATACTAATTTTTTGCAGCAACTCGGACTGGCAGTCTATCTTAGCACCGTTAAGAACCCGCTTATCCGGATGAACAAGCAGGAAGGCAAACTGCCCCAATCCGAACAGTATTTTGGCCGATTCACGCACAGCAAGCAAGATTTCAGCTTCGCTCTCAAGCGATGCAAGATCTTGCTGCAATGGCTGCATGATGGCCATGTCACGTACCGCTTCTTCCATCTGCGTGTTTGCAGTGTAGTAGTCATCATGACGGGGGCTCAAACTTGCAATAGGTGTGGTTGAAGTATGCGGCAGTGTTTTGGCATCAGCGTTTTCTGTAATTCCCAGAGCGGCTGCAATTGAGACGACCCGTTCAGAGCATTGACGGTAAATAGAAAGCATCTTCGAAAAGCTGATTTCTGTCATCAAGCGAACCGCAACCAGATCAGGAGTCAGCTCTTCCTGATTCTGTTCCAGTTGTTTGTGATTATAGCAGATCATGTGAGCAGACCATACTATCTGGCTCAATACATCTGCAGCAGCAATTTCATCAGCAGTCATGTGATGGAAAAGAATCGAATCTGCCAGAAATGACGACAGATCCCACTGATCCAACAGCCATGCTCCGACAGCGGCATGATTTGTGCCTAGCCTCTGTTCTTCGATAACTTGAAGTTCTGCTTCATCACTGCTTAGAACCAGTATGGAACCATATTGTTCTCCAACGCCACCAAGAAGCAGCAACTGGCCAATATCGTGCAAAAGACCCGACAGATACGCCTCTTCCAAATCGTGGTATTCCATCTCGACTGCAATTGCACGGGCTACTTCGGCCACCCTCAGGGAATGGCCCCAGAAACCGGTAAGGTCGTATTGCATATTTTCTACGGTTGGCGAGAAAACTTTTTGAACAACAAGGCAGGCTGCTAAAGATCTGGCAAGGCGGGTACCCAGATTCACCAGACATTGAAGGAGATTTCTGGTCTCCTTTCCGCGGCGCAGGGCTGAAGAGTTTGCTACCGCCAGGATTCTGGCACTCAGTGCGGGATCTTGACCGACCAGAGTTGCAAGTTCAGCCAGAGACGTTCTGTCATCAGAAGACAATTGCAGAAACCGTAGCAATACCTGCGGCATCGATGGCAAATACATTGCTTCGATTGAGTCAATAATTGCTTCTGGAACGCGCAATATTCATCCCCCAGCCTGCAGCAATCACGTCTAAGGCAACTATTTATCCCAGCACAATCTATTGCAAACATCTAATACATAAAGCTTATAGCACTCTAATTCATATACCGTCAATACTTAATTAAACTTATAAATACTTAATTAACAACAAAAAAGCCCCCATTCCTGTCAGACAGTAACGGGGGCTTTTGACGCGACACGAAGACGCTAATGTAATATCAGCTACTTCCGTTTCCCAACTGTGACATCCGGATTTTTATTTTTCAGTACTTTGGGAGAAGCTGTCGGTGGAAACTTTTCCAGCGCCAGCTTCAGTACTTCATTGACCTCAGAGACCGGCACGATCTTGACCTTCTTCAGTATTTCGGCCGGGATATCCTCCAAGTCCTTTTTGTTCTGTTCCGGGATGATCACCAGGCGCATCCGTGAGCGGACCGCGGCCAGTATCTTCTCCTTCAACCCGCCGATCGGAAGCACCTTGCCGCGCAGCGTCACCTCTCCGGTCATCGCCACATCTCTTTTGACCGGAATACGGCAGAGGATCGAGACCAGAGCCGTGGTCATGGCAACACCGGCCGAAGGGCCGTCCTTCGGTATTGCGCCGGCCGGGACGTGGACGTGGATCTCGTTTTCCTGGAATATTTCCGGTTTCAGCCCCATGGTTTCAGCATGGGCGCGAATATAGGACTGGGCGGCCTGCACCGACTCCTTCATCACGTCCCCCAACTGGCCGGTCAGGGTCAGACCGGACTTGCCACTCATCAGGGTGGCCTCGATGTGCAGTATTTCTCCGCCAACCGGGGTCCAGGCCAGACCGTTGACAACCCCGATCTCGTTCCTGTCCAGATCTTCCTCGCGCACGTACTTGGGTGCGCCCAGATAGGTATGCAGGCTCTTGGCGGTGATCCTGGTCAGACGTGTGTTACCTTCGGCCACCTTGCGGGCCACCTTGCGGCAGATCTTACCGATTTCACGCTCCAGGTTGCGCAGGCCGGCTTCGCGGGTGTACTTGGAAATAATCTCGCTGATTGCTTCGTCATCGAAGCTGATATGTTTGGGCTTGAGGCCGTTATCAGCGGTCTGGCGCGGCACCAGATAGCGTTTGGCGATCTCCAGCTTTTCCTCTTCGGTATAACCGGCCAGGTTGATCACCTCCATCCGGTCGCGTAGCGCGGACGGGATCGGATCCAGCTGGTTGGCAGTGGCAACGAACATCACGTTGGAAAGGTTGAATGGCTGGTTGATGTAGTGGTCGGAGAAGGAATGGTTCTGTTCCGGGTCCAGCACCTCCAGCAGTGCCGAGGAAGGGTCGCCCTTGTAGTCGTAGCCAAGTTTGTCCAGTTCATCCAGCATGAAGACCGGATTGTTGGCTCCGGCCTGCTTCATCCCCTGCAGGATGCGGCCAGGCAGCGCGCCGATGTAGGTACGGCGGTGACCGCGAATCTCGGCCTCGTCTCGAACCCCGCCCAGTGAAATACGCACGAACTTGCGATTCATGGCACGGGCGATCGACTTGCCCAGCGAGGTCTTGCCTACACCCGGAGGGCCGACGAAACAGAGGATCGGGCCCTTCATCTTCTTCTTCAGTTTGCGGACGGCCAGGAACTCAAGGATGCGTTCCTTGATCTTGTCCAGATAGAAGTGGTCGTCATCGAGAATTTTCTTGGCACGGATTATGTCAAGGCTGTCACGGGTGGATTTACTCCAGGGGAGCTCAACCATCCAGTCCAGATAGGTGCGGATGATACCGGCCTCGCCGGCATCCGGATGCATATTCTCCAGACGCCCCAGCTGCTTGAGCGCCTCTTTCTGCACCGACTCCGGCATTTTTGCGGACTCGATTGCCTTCCTGATCTCGGCCAGTTCCTCCTTGCCCTCGTTGTCCCCCAGCTCGCTCTGGATCGCTTTCATCTGCTCGCGCAGATAATATTCCTTGTGATTCTTGCCCATCTCGTCGCGGGCTGCACTCTGGATCTTGGCCTGAACACTCAGCAATTCGACTTCGCGATTCAGGAATTCGTTAACCTTGGTCAGACGCACTATCGGATCGTTAATTTCCAGCAGCTGCTGGGAATCGGCAACTTTCAGCCCCAGGTTACTGGATATCAGGTCGGCCATGCTGCCGGGATCCTGGATATTTTCCAGAATAACCATCACTTCCGGCGAGACCTGCTTGCCCAGCTCCATCACCTTGGTCAACTGCTCCCGCACGGTGCGGATCAGCGCCTCGACCTCCAGGGAGATGTCTCCCAACGGAATATCATTCTGGCGCTCGGCATGAACCGTATAGAACGGAGTGGATGTAATATATTCGGTAATTCTGGCCTTAGCCAGACCCTGCACAAGAATTTTCACGCGTCCGTCCGGCAGCTTGAGCATCCTCATGATCATGGCGACCGTACCGACTTCGTAAATCTTTTCAGGTGGCGGATCCTCATCACCGATATCGTGCTGGGTAGCCAGAAGTATCATCCTGTCGCCGGCCAGCGCGCTGTCAACCGCCTTGACCGACATCTCACGCCCCACGAACAGCGGAATGATCATGAAAGGATAGACCACCACGTCACGGATCGGCAGCAAAGGCAACACATCGGGGATTTTCAGTTCCTCCGAATTTTGCTCGGTTTCATTCTCAATTTCGATCAATCTGGAATCTCCTTTATCGGCACCAGCCGTTCCCCGCTTTTTGGGCAGACCACCCGCAGCACACCCCGGCGATATTCCGCCCTGACAGCACATATATCTATATTACCAGGAACTAGCACCGCGTGATGAAAGCGGCCGTGGCTGCGTTCGACACAAATGAATTTACCTTCGTTCTGCTCCCGTGGCCTGCTGGCCTCCAGAACCATGGTCAAGCCGCACATCTTTATACTTATACAGTCCAGGCTGAATCCGGGCAGATCAAATTCGATTATGATCTCCTGGCAGTTTTCATACATATCCATCTTTGGACGATTTTCATCTTCCTCAAACGCATCGCGCAACTCAAGCACATGCAACAGGTTTCTGATTTCTCCCACATGGCGGCTGAAAATCTCCTGCTGAAGCGGCTTCCTGCCTGTATATCTTGGCATATGAGCACCTATTGACAAGCTGACTAACGCGTGGGATCTCGAACTTGTTGAAAGGTAATCATTCCATCCGGCAAAGTCAAGACAGACATTGCTGGATTCACGTATACCGGACATTGTTTCAATAAAAAATTGACTTTGCAGTTTCCATGCAATAAATAAAGGAGTTTGTTCGGATTCATACAAATAGTGAATGGGGAATCGATAATGGAAAAATGGACCATCAATGAATCCACCAAAATATACAATATAGACAACTGGGGCGCCGACCTGTTTTCGATCAACAAAAAGGGGAACATGTGCGTCCACCCGTCGTCCAACTCCAAGCAGGTAATTGACCTGCGGGACCTGGTGGATGACCTGATCAAGCGCAAGATCAAGCCTCCCATCCTGCTCCGTTTCATGGATGTGCTCCAGGGGCGCATCGCTTCGATCAACCGAGTTTTCAAAAATGCGATCCAGGAAAACGATTACCCCGCGAAGTATCAGACTTTCTATCCGATCAAAGTGAATCAGCAGCGTCAGGTGGTAGAGGCGATCGCGGCCTACGGCAAGCGCTACAATATCGGCCTGGAGGTCGGCTCAAAACCGGAACTCGTAGCCGGAATCTCGATCTCCAGCGGCAACAACCTGCCGATCATCTGTAACGGCTACAAGGATGCCGAATACATCGAGACAGTTCTGTACGCCACCAAGATCGGCTTTGACATCACACTGGTGGTGGAAAAGCTGTTCGAGCTGGAAAAGATCATCGATATATCCAAGAAGACCGGCATCACTCCCAAACTGGGAATCCGGGTCAAGCTCTCCTCCAAGGGGACCGGCAAGTGGGCGACGTCCGGCGGCGAGGACGCAAAATTCGGCCTGCGCATGTCGGAAATAATTGCTGCCATACGGATGCTGGACGACCAGGGGATGCTCAGCTCGGTCAAACTGCTTCACTCACATATCGGCAGCCAGATCACCAAGATCGACAAGATCAAAACCGCGCTGATCGAAGTGGCCCGAGTCTATACCGAGATGAAGAAACTTGGAGTCGGCATAGAATTCCTCGACATCGGCGGGGGATTGGGAGTCGATTACGACGGTTCCAAATCCAGCTACTTCTCCAGCGTCAATTACACCATTGAAGAGTACGCCAACGACGTGATCTACCAGATCAAGAACATCTGCGACGAAGCCGGCGTTGATTGTCCCAATATCATCTCCGAATCGGGGCGGGCAACCGTCGCCCATTACTCGGTACTGGTCACCAATGTACTCAACACCAATACCCAGCACCTGATGCCTGATTTCGAGGAGATTCTGGCGACCAGCGAAAAAGTGGCCCCGACGGTAAAAAAACTAACGGACATCTACAAGAGCATCGATCGCTACTCCCTCAGGGAGGACTACCATGACACTCTGCAGCTGATCAACGAAGCGGTCAGCCTGTTCAACCTGGGTTATCTGACCCTTAACGACAGAGCCATCGCTGAATGGCTCTACTCCAAAATAATCAAGAAGATCAACAGCATCGTCGAGAAGATCAAGCCGATTCCCGAGGAGCTGCAGAACTTCCAGCTCTCCATGCGTCAGACCTACTTCGCCAACTTTTCGCTGTTCCAGTCGATCCCGGACTCCTGGGCCATTGACCAGCTCTTCCCGATCGTACCGCTACAGCGCCTCAACCACAAACCGGATATCATGGCCTCTATCGCCGACATCACCTGCGACTCCGACGGAGAGATCACCAGCTTCGTCGGTGAGCAGGGACGCGCCAAATATCTGCCTTTGCACAAAATCCGCAAGGATGAGGATTACTACATCGGCTTCTTTCTGATCGGGGCCTATCAGGAGATCCTGGGAGATCTGCACAACCTCTTTGGCGACACCAATGCGGTACATATAACCTTCAACAAAAAGACCGGCTATATGATCGACACCGTCATCAACGGCGACGCCACCTGGGAAACGCTGAAATATGTCCAGTACAAAGGGCCGGAAATCCTGAAGCGTGTCAGGGACAACCTGGAGAAAAGCGTGGCGACCAAGAAAATCTCGATCGAAGAGAGCAGCCACTTCATCGAACTGCTGGATCGGACGCTGCTGGGGTATACCTATCTGGGGGAATAGATGCCGACCATTCTGCATATAATCTTTCGAGCAGAGATAGACGTGAAGTAAAGCGAATCTTTTTTGAATACTATGAGTTTATTGAGCAGGAATGGGAACAGTTCCAGAAAAAAATGTCTTCATGGCCTTATCTCAACGATCGTGCCATTCGGCGTTAACTTGTCAATTTCCTCTATCTCATCGTCGGTAACGGCAATACACCCTTTGGTCCAGTCAACGTCGGTGTGAAGATCACCAACCCACGACAATCCGTTCTTGATGCCGTGGATCATGATATCCCCGCCAGCAGAAACACCGAGTTCCTTTGCCCGCTTTTTGTCCTTCTCGTTTGGATAGGAAATGTGCAGAGACCGGTGATAACGGCTGTTCCTGTTTCTTGAATCGATAACGTAGGTGCCCTCCGGTGTTTTGTTGTCGCCCTGCCTTTCCTTTGGACCACTCGGGTTCCCCCCTAAGGCTATCTGGTAGGTCTTGAGCACCTTGCCTTTTGAGAACAGCGTCAATCGCCGTTCCTTCTTTTCTATCAGAATCCTGTCAGCAGATCCCTTACGGAGTGCAAAAGCCTCTTTTTGCAGTTTATTAATTTCATTCTCTTTGCTCCCAAGCTCTTGTTCAAGGGATTCAATCTTATGTTGCAGGGTAACAACTTCATTCGCTTTGTCTTGAAGCTCTTGACGGAGCACCTCTATCCGTGCCTGTTGCGTAGCAATAGTTTTATCTTTGACAATGACATTACCGATATTAAATATCATCAGTTCACTGTCCTTCCTGTAGCCGCTCCCAGGGTAATCCTGAATGAGTTTCCGATAACATTCCAGCGATTTCTGATAATCTTTCTGATCATTTCCGGGGTACGCATAAATAATACCCATCTCGAAAAGAACCCTGTCGCCCGCCGTTGGATATTTTTCAATAATCTGCTGATATTTGCCCAGCGAGGCCTTGTAGTTTCCCCGGCTGAAAAAATCATTCGCTTCATCAAAGGCTGGCTTGGGCTGTCCACCCCCATTAAAGTGACTGCATCCGCATATTAGCATTGGAGCCAGTATCATACAGGCAAAGAACAAGCTCAGATGCCTTGCCGTTCTTCCATGTTTTACACCCATATTCGACCTGGGGTTAGTTGGTAATACGTCTGATGATCGCAACACATATTCCTCTTCCCGATTTCCGGTTTTTGACTGACATATTAATGCATTGAATGGTCCGGACAGGCTTTTGAAGTTGAAGTCACATGGAAATGGCAGAGTATCAATACCCTGCCACTTCCTTTGCGGGTCACAAACGGCAAAGTTAACCGTTCCCGACAAAATCGACTTACTTCTTCATTGATTTGTGGAAAATTTCATCGGCCTTCCTCGTCTTTTCATCCGCGATCTTGGCCTTCTCATCTGCGATATTCGCCCTTTCCTCCGCCATCTTTACGGCATTTTCTGCCCGGATTGCGGCAGCCTCCGCCTTTAGCGTGGCCGCATCAGCTGCCGCCTTGGCAGCCTGCGCGTCCTGCGCTGCCTGATCGGCCTTGGCACCGGTCATCATCTGCTGCGACTGAACTTTCTCAAGTTCACCTGTTGTTGCACACCCGCCCAGGGAAACAGCAAGAACAAGCATCATTGATATCACCATAAGACTCTTCATCGTTTATCACCTCCTCTCTCTCGATTATCTCCTCTAGATTGGTTCAATCAATCTACCATCTATTTCCAAATCTATTTTCAGGCGTTTGATTGCATCTCTGGCCTCCCTGACATCATTGAACGGACCGGCAACAACCCGGTAGCCAGCATTCTTTGCTATCACCCTGGCCGGGATCTGTGGGCCCTGATGGTTGATGATGGCGGCAAGCCTCACTGCATCAGTCTCGTCACGCAGGTCAGCAGCCAGAACAGACCATGCACCTGTTTTCAATTCCGGGATTTTGGGTCTGCCGTATAATTCGCTTGGGTGCCTGACCTCCGTGGGTTCCACAATCCCTTTTCCACTTCCTGGCCTGATCTCAAATATGGGGACTGGAATCCCGCGGGCCTCGGCCAATACTTTCTTGACCTTACTCCAGTCAAGCGTGTGCCCTGACTTCTTCTCAAGGTTTCTCAATTTTGCATAAAGCTTGTCAAACTCAGCAGCGGCAGTGCCTTGCGTGGACGCGTGTACTTCCAGGTAAACTACTCCATTGCTTTGTCCAAGGAGGTATGGCTGGTCAACGATGTTTACAGGTGTCTTAACCGGTGTGTTCTCAAAGAGTATTTTTACGCTTTCCGGATAGAGTCTTATGCAGCCATTGGTTGCCCTGAGACCGATGCTGGCCGGCTTATTTGTGCCATGAATCAAATAGCTCGGCTTACTTAAATACAGCGCGTATTCTCCCAGTGGATTTTGAGGTCCCGGCAGAACAGCCGCGGGCAAAATATCTCCCTTTTTCAGATGATCCCTGGCAATTGAAACAGGCACATGCCAGGTCGGACGATTTACCTTGCGCACAACATGCATTTGACCCATGGGCGAGGGCCGCTCTTCGGTACCGACACCTGCCGGGAAGGTCAATACAGCCAGTGATTCAGCACTTGCTTTAAATTGAAAAAGCCTCATTGCGGCCAGGTTGATCACGATGTCTTTCCTGGGAGCGTCCGGCAGGATGAAACTCAGGGGCAACATGATACGCTCTCCGGCCTTTGGCACCCATATATCTACCCCAGGATTAGCCGCACTGACTCCATTGAGTCCCAGGCTGAAGTGCCTTGCAATATCCGGTAGCGTATCCCCCTTTTCAAGAGTGATGAATGTCAACCGGCCAATGACATCATCTCCCTTTGCAACAAAAAACTTATTTAGTTCGACATTTTCTTCCAGATATCTCGGAACAAGCCGCTCTTCCTCATGAACCGCTTTCATTGCAGAACATCCGTTTAAAGATATGACCACGACAAAAAGAGCCGCCAGACGAAGCGAATTGGAAAGTAAAAGTTCAATGATTCTCCACATGAATCAAACAAAGTCCTTTCAATAATATATATTTCCCGATGTCGGAAGTTTGATCCGGGTCGTGACGCCGGGCCTCACCCGCGGATACGGATTTTACGGCACAAAAAAAACCGGGACCGAATATCTGCTGGATATTTCGGCGACCCGGCTGTCTCTGTGAGACCCTGTAGGCTTTCCGTCCCATTCTCGCGAATGGTTTAGTATTATCGTTAACCAAGTATTGAATTATGCATCATCCGCTAGCAGTTGCCCCTGTTGCAGGGTAAATCGTCATTGTCGCGGTTACGAAGGCGATGGCACAAAAAAAGCCGGGTCGCCGAATATCTTCTGGAGATTTCGGCGACCCGGCTGTCTCTGTGAGACCCTGTAGGCTTTCCGTCCCATTCTCGCGAATGGTTTAGTATTATCGTTAACCAATGTATTGAATTATGCTTTACTGGCGGGCATCTTACCTGAACGCAGGCGATTGTCAAGATAAATTTAGAGGTCACTAACCTGTCAACTTCCGGCACACCCACTTTCCGATGCAGCTGGAAAATAGGCCATGCCCTCTCAATAAGCCGGTCAAAGCGTGATCAGATAGTTTCTTGTGTAATATTTTCGTCACAACTATTGTGCTGACCGATAATAACCAGTATTATGCACAGCTCCGGAACAAACCATATCCATCCAGGAAGGAACAACATAATGAACAAGGTACTTATCATAGGCGCCGGAGGCGTCGGACAGGTTGTCACCCACAAATGCGCCCAGAGGCGCGACATCTTCAGCGAGATCACGCTGGCCTCTCGTACCAGGTCCAAGTGTGATGCCATTGCAGCCCAGCTGGGAGGCAGCATCAATACCGCCCAGGTTGACGCAGATAACGTGCCCGAGCTGGTTGCGCTGATCAAACGACTGCAGCCCAGACTGGTGATCAACGTGGCCCTGCCCTACCAGGACCTGCACATCATGGACGCTTGCCTGGAGACCGGAGTGGATTACCTGGACACCGCCAACTATGAGCCGCTGGACACCGCCAAATTCGAATACTCCTGGCAGTGGGCCTACCAGGAACGCTTCAAGGAGAAAGGGCTGATGGCGCTTCTGGGCTCCGGCTTCGACCCAGGTGTCACCAACGTCTACACTGCTCTGGCGGCCAAGAAGTACCTGGACGTGGTGGAGCAGATTGACATCATCGACGCCAACGCCGGCAGCCATGGCCAACCCTTTGCCACCAACTTCAACCCGGAAATCAACATCCGCGAGGTCACCGCCACCTGCCGTCACTGGGAGAACGGGCAGTTCGTGGAATCCCCTCCCCTTTCCACCAAACGGGTGTTCGACTTCCCGGAAGGGATCGGCCCGATGAACTGCTACCGCCTCTACCACGAAGAGATGGAATCGCTGGTCAAACATATCCCGACCATCAAAAAGGCCCAGTTCTGGATGACCTTCTCCGACAACTACCTCAAGCACCTGGAGGTGCTGCAGAACGTGGGCATGACCCGAATCGACGAGGTGGAGTTCAACGGCCAGAAGATAGTACCGATCCAGTTCCTCAAAGCTCTGCTCCCCGACCCCGGCAGCCTGGGTCCGCTGACCAAGGGCAAGACCTGCATCGGCGTGATCGCACGCGGCACCAAGGACGGAAAACCCAAACAGGTCTATATCTATAATATCTGCGACCACGAAGACTGCTACCGCGAGGTCCAGTCCCAGGCAATCAGCTACACAACCGGCGTACCGGCTGTGGTGGGTGCGATCATGATGCTGACCGGAAAATGGCATGCATCCGGAGTGTGGAACATGGAACAGTTCGACCCGGAGCCGTTCCTGGACGTGCTGGGGCCGATGGGCCTGCCGACGGTTGTGATCGACGGCGGTGAATGGCAGGAACTTTAGACAACAAATTCATTACGGTGTCTGACGACCCAATTAATACCAGAAACAGTAAAACCGGGATCCTTTATCAGGACCCCGGTTTTACTGTTTCTGGTATAACAACATATATTAATCGGTTCTGCGCAAATGCACAGTTCCGAGCCGTCCAATTGACTAGCCAACCAGTCCGCTCAATGCATGCTAATCGCGAGCCCGTAAGTCATTGGCATGGTCAATGGCGTATTTCATTTTAGTATCGATGAAAGGAGATGTTACCGCGTCGATAATTTTGAAAAACAGTATGAACGGGATAAAAATCAGATTAACCAGAGATACACCTATCTTTTCAAAAGGGCCGTCAATATTCATGCTGTCGGAAAAGATCGAAAAGAAGAAGCAGAGGACCGGGCAGGCAACCATGAAAGCAGCGAAAACGACTAGAGCCAAGAGACCGGAAGCAAGAGCGGATTCGAACATTATTTTCTCCTTTATCATTTGTTAATTCCAACTAATTGTATACATACAGCCAGGCGATCAAATTAGCAAGCCTTATTTAATGCTCACATAATATATGTATTTTTTTGATCCTTATCCGGCAATGCCAAAATCATCGTAGCTTCACAATCTGACAGTCGGCTTACCTGCTCCCACAAACAACACCAACATCCTTCTGATCAACTCGGCATAATATTTGCTAATATATTTTAATGTACTTGTTTTCCATTCTACGAGCCGCACCAAACAACCACAATCACACATGGTTGCAGCACCAGGCTTGTTATTGAACTGATTTTCAGAAGTTGCCGCAGAACATCTTATTCCGTCATTTAAAGGCTTAATGACTTTGACCCGGCTATTTAACCGAGTCTAACTTTCAAAAATTCAACCGAGTGCAAGACTGAACGTAACGACTTATCCTTTGGACACACGCCATGGCCATGATCAGGCTCTTTAATCGCACCATATTTTTTCTATGTATCCTCCTCTTAAGCACGACGCCTGCCTTTTCTGCCACCAATCCGGTAACAGCAGATTACAAGGCCCAGGCTGCCAACCACATCCTTGTCCTTCACTCATATCACCCGGGATTCCCATGGACTGACCATGTTATGGGAGGCATCCAGGATGTGCTCTCGGATTCCCTGGAACAGATTCACATGGACGTGGAATACCTGGATGTGAAGAGACACCGGCTGGACATTTATTCGTCGCGCATGCGCGACGCAGTAATGCATCAAAAACTGAAAAATCGCTCCTTCAATCTCGTGATTGCGTCCGGAAACGAAGCACTCCAGTATGCCCTCGATAACCGGGCGGAGCTGTTCGAATCGGTTCCAATCGTATCCTGCGGCATCGCCGGGGCTGACACAAGCTCCTTATCTGCAGAAGGGCACACTTCTGTCAGCCACGAACCGGATTTTGAGGGAGTAATCCGGCAGGCCTTGGCATTCCACCCCAAAGCATCCAAAATGATCGTTATCGGCAGCACCCATGACCAGGCGGAACGCCTGAACAGCCAGCATCTCATGGCGGTGTCCCAGACATTCGATAAAAAAATCACATTCGACTTCTGGAACGATGTCCCGGCCGAAACAATCATTGTCCGGCTGCGTAACGTGGCAGCTGATACTATCCTGCTTGTCAACGGTTCCATATGGGATAGAGCCGGCAACCTCCTCTCCTTCTATGAACAGACCGGTTTGCTACGACAGACCCACCTTCCGCTCTACAGCTTCTGGGATGTGTTCCTCGGAGAGGGGATTGTGGGCGGCCCCTTGCTGAACATGCGCGAACAGGGACGTATTGCTGCCAGTACCGCACTGCAGATACTTAATGGCAAGCAGGAGACCCATGTTTCCGAACAAAAGTCCGCAGTGACTCCAATCTTTGATTACAGGGAACTGCAACGACTGGGGATTGCTCCGGACCGGCTGCCAGCAGACCGCATACTGCTCAACGATCCTCAACCGTTCTACAAACTGAGCGAATCACAACTGCTCTGGTCCGGCACATTTCTGTTCAGCGCCATCATCGTAATCCTGCTGCTCACACGGAACATCCTGTTACGTCGCCAGGCCGAGACTCAACTGCGAAACAGCGAACAAAACTACCGTCAACTGGCGCAGCAGTTCCAGATCGTGCTGGACGGCATACCCGACAGCCTGACCCTGATCTCAAAAGAAATGAAAGTGATCTGGTCAAACAAGGGCACGGACAAATACTTCAGAAAGAGTTCTGAGGCCACCCTTGAAGAATTCTGCTGCAACCTGCTCTATAACCGGACATCAATCTGCGACAACTGTCCGGCGATAAAAGCTTTTCAATCCGGAGTTGCCGAAGAATCCACCATTACGACCCCCGATGACAGGACTCTGGAAGTAAAAGCGTTCCCTGTCAGGGACGGCTCCGACGAGATTTCCTACGTTATCATGCTGGCCTGCGATATTACCGAAAAGAACCGCCTCTACGAGGAAGCCGCCCGCACCCGGCGTCTGGTGGCACTGGGAGAACTGGCCGCAGGAGTTGCGCATGAGATCAACAACCCTAACGCGCTGATACTCCTCAACGCAGAGCTGCTGAAAAAGGCATGTTGCGATGCGGCTCCGATTCTGCAGCGCTATTACGAGGAATCCGGTGAATTCAAGCTGGCCGGGTTCCCCTATTCGGAAATGTGTTGCGAATTACCGCACCTGTTCGCGGAAATGTTTGAGAGCGCGGGACGCATCAAGAGTATCGTCAGCGACCTGAAGGACTTTGCCCTGGCCGATGACCAGAACCTGCGAGAAATTATAGACCTGAACCTGGCGGTGGAACAGGTAGTCCGACTGGTGGCCAATACGATAAAATCCGCGACCGACAATTTTAACGTTGAACTGGCGCAAGATCTGCCTCCATTTGTCGGCAACCAGCATCACATCGAGCAGGTGCTGGCAAACCTGATCATCAACGCCTGTCAGGCGCTACCTGACAGGGAAAAAGGCATACATGTCTCAACCTGTTACCTTCCGGAACGGAAGTCGTGTGTTATTACGGTACGCGACGAAGGGGTCGGCATCAGCAAGGAGAACATGCCCCACATAACCGATCCGTTTTTCACCACAAAACGGCAGAGCGGTGGCACAGGTCTAGGTCTGTCGGTTTCGATGCGCATCGTCAAGAACTATGGCGGCACCCTGGAATTCCATTCGGAACTGGGCAAAGGGACCAATGTATATCTGTACCTGCCGGTTGAACAGGAGGTTACCGAGTCATGAGCGACGATCTTTACCCAGCCAATCCGATTCTACTGGTTGACGATGAAGCGCCCTGGCTGCGCAGCCTCTCACTGGCCCTGCGCAATGACACCGGCATCACCAATGTGATCAAATGCTCCGACAGTCGCGAAGTGCTCCCGATCCTGAGCAGAACTGCTGTGAGCATGATCCTGCTGGATCTCACCATGCCGCATTTTACCGGACAGGAACTGCTGCCGATGATCATCAAGGATCATCCCGAGATTCCTGTTATTGTTCTGAGCGGCATAAACCAGGTCGATACGGCAGTGAGATGCATGCAACTTGGTGCCTGCGACTACTTCATAAAATCAGTTGAAAAGGAGCGTCTGATCGCTGGCATACAGCGCGCCTTCTCGATGCAGGATGTACGCAGGGAAAACCAGCGCCTGAAATCAATATTCCTGGAAGACAACATCGAGCACCCGGAAGCTTTTGACAAGATCACAACCTGCAATAAAAAAATGCGTGCCATCATGCAGTATTGCGAAGCGGTGGCCCAGAGCAGCGAACCGATCCTGATTACCGGAGAGAGCGGCGTCGGCAAGGAACTTATGGCCAGGGCCGTTCACCGGCTTCGTTGCCCGGAAGGTCCATTGGTAGCTGTCAACGTGGCCGGACTCGATGACAATGTTTTTTCCGACACTCTCTTCGGACATGTCAAAGGCGCTTTCACCTGTGCCGAACGGGATCGTCGCGGCATGATCGAAGTGGCGGCCGGCGGCACCCTGTTCCTGGATGAAATTGGTGATCTGAGCCATCTCTCCCAGTTGAAACTGTTGCGACTCCTGCAGGAAGGGGAATATTACCAGATCGGATGTGACATACCGCGCAAAGTAAAGACCAGGCTGGTATTTGCGACCAACCACGACCTGTCCGCAAGGAACACTGCCAACAGCTTCCGACAGGATTTGTACTATCGTCTCAGTGCCCATCAGATACACATTCCTCCTCTGCGGGAACGCTTCGAAGACCTGCCTATGCTGATTGACCAGTTTCTCGATGAGGCAGCGGCAGCTCTGGGCAAAAACAAGCCGACCCCCCCCAAGGAACTGGCAACACTGCTTTCTCTTCATAGCTTCCCCGGTAATGTAAGGGAACTACGCGCAATGATTTTCGATGCGGTGAGTCAACATCGTTCCCATATCCTGTCCATGGACATTTTCAAGGAAAAGATCGGTTTCAACACGGAGTTAAATGAGATAGAGTCGGAAACACAGGAGTCGGTGCTGTTTCCCGAGAGATTGCCTACACTGGAGGAGGCCGGGCAACAAGTGGTCAGGGAAGCGTTGCAACGATCCAGGGGCAACCAGACCATGGCCGCATCAATGCTGGGCATCAGCCGCCAGGCTCTGCAGAAACGACTTAAAAAGGATTTTACGAGTCAACAGAAACTGACCGGGACTTAAAGCACCGCCCCTGGCAGCCAATCAACAACCAGAACAATAAATAATATTATCTAATTTGTATTTGTAAATATTAAATCTGTTTTTATCTTTTACTTTCCCACCATAGACTAAAATAACATGCAACCATGGTTGCACCGCAACCATGGTTGTCACCCCATATCCCCACCGCCATGTTCACACGAAATGCTTTTATCTACAACATGTTATAACCAAGCAATCCATTATTTAAGTCAAACATCAGTGCAACCCGCCATCATGACGCAACCCTGGTTGCCCCCATTCACGCCACCCCTTCCCAACGAATTCAATGAAATCATATTAGTATCAACATATTAAACTTTAACAATATTATTGGCACCACCTATGCTCTTGTAGTATAAAAGCCGGCTCTGAAATTCAACCAACAGACCTGCAGAAGCAGAGGAAGGAGTGGAAAGCGTGGCCGAACAGATCCGATCAGAGATTATTGTGGCGACGACAAATAATTGAATACAGGTCTGAAACAAAAATTGATCTATCAGACACGGGAATCAAGGCTGGCACGTCACTGTTTGCAGCAAAGGGACATCGGCCAGCAGTTGCAATCAAAGAGGTGCTTCGATTCCATACTGCATCGAGTATGGCACCACTCCAAGGGCAGTTTGTTTTCAACGACTACAGACACGAATTTCACAGGAGGTATCCATGTACACGATCTCACGATGGCTCAAACTGGCCATCGCCATAACTCTCGGCATCTGTCTCGGTACCGGGACGACACTGGCCGCCGCCGGAACCTTGACGGGAAAAATCACGGTTGCCGGCACATCAACGGCGATCCCGGGGGCCACCATAACAGCTGTCGGCACACCCGGCACCTTTACCGCCACGGCTAATTCGTCCGGCGTATACACCATGTCGCTCACCGCCGCCACTTACTCGGTAAGCTGCTCGGCTTCCGGGTATCAGACAGGTACAGCCACCGCCAAAATTAAGGGTGCTGCCAAAACGACCATTAATTTTGCACTCAACAAAGTGGCCGCTTCCGGCACCATTACCGGCACGATAACCAACAGCGCCACCGGCGCCGTTATTCCATCCGCTGCGATCAGCCTGACGCCAGGCAGTTACTCGGCCCTGACAGACACCGCCGGCAAATACACCATCAGCGGCGTGACAGCCGGCACCTATACGCAAACCGTCTCCAAGACCGGCTTCACCACCGCGACCAGACAGGTCGCTATTACCGCCGGCGCTACCACCACCAGCAACGTGGCGCTGACGGCCCCGTCCGCAAGCATCACCTCGCTGACCGCGACACCGGACACCTTCATTGAAGCGGCAGCAGGCGCCATAACCCTCTCCGCAGTGACGTCTGGCACGATTTCCTCCTACCAGTGGAGCCAGGTCAAGGGGCCTAAAGTACCATTGACCGCAACCAGTGCCAGCGCGGCTTCCGCCAATGTCAGCACACTCAGCGTAGCGGTTGACACGGAGCTGGTTTTCCGGCTCTCGGTCACCGGCCTCAACGGGGCTGTCGCCAGTAAAGACGTCAGCGTCTTTGTGCAGCCGGCCGACATGTATCCGGTACTCGGCGCCAACACGCAGATCGGCGGTTCCACCACTGCCGTCAAGAAATTCGTCTACAACGGCGCCGAATGGGCCATATTCAATATCGGCAGCAGGCTTTGCGTAACACAGATCGGCATGACCAAGGGGGCACTCTACTCCATCTACGTCCCCGGCTTCATCAATGACATCGACCTGGTCACCTACAACGGCGTCAACTACGCCCTGCTTTCAGCCGGAAGCGCCGGCATAGTTGTTGTCAACATCACCAATCCGACCGCCATGGCTCAGGTCAGCAATGTCCACCTCAACTACTACCAGAGCGGCATCACCTTCACCGAAGGCGGCGGCGACATACTCACCGGCAACGAGATCAGCAGCATCCAGGCCCCGGTGGCGGCTCTTGAATCCGACGGGACCACACTCTTCATCGCCGACAATGAGTTCGGCATCCACAAGACCGCCCTATCCAACCTGCTCGGAACTACCGGACCGGTGCTGGAAGCGGACGGAACGCTGCTGATCGACCAGGAGAAATATACCCTGCAGTTTGCCGGCGAAAACCCCTGGGGCGGCCCTATCGACCTGAAGCTGTATGGCGGCAAACTGTTTGTCAGCATGAAAGAGCTGGGAATGGGAATCTTCGACCCAGTGACGCTTGAGCAGATCGGGCGTTACAATCTCTACACCGACACGAGCGTGACCGAAGACTGGTTCATGAACATGGACGCAATGCTGGTGGTACAGAAGGACGCCACTACCGGCGAGCCATTCGTGGATGCCTATACCGGCATGCCAGATTATCGCCAGACAAGCTTCGAACTGCTGGAAGTAATGCGCAACGATGTGGTAGCCCCCACCCCGTGGGCCGACTTCGATCGTTACGGCAAATTCTACTACAAGGCCCAGGGTGTTGATATCGCCGAGTTCAACGGCCGCACCATCGCTTATATCGCCTACTCCCTCGGCGGTCTGGTAGCGGTCGATATCACCGGTTACCAGACGGCAACCGCGACAACCTTCCTCAACGGCACCTATCTGGGTTATGTGCCGGCAGTACCGGCCAACGGCCCGGACAGGATCACCGGCACCCAGTCGCGAAGCATCCTCCCCTACTATGGAGCCGGCATGCTCAAGGATTCGGGAGTTATCGATGTCAGGATCAGGGGCAACTATGCCTATATGACCGATCACTTTGCCGGCCTTGTGATCGTGGACAACGCCAATATTCCGGCAACCGGCTGGAAAGGGCCCAACGGCCAATACAACAACGACACCGACGGCATTCCCGGCAACCATTTCCCGGACACCGAATTCGTTACTTCCTATGACATGACCGCCTATGACCCGCTGGACAACGAATCCATGCCCAAGTGGATGTACCAGGCCCCCTGCCTGCTGACGACCGCGGAGATCGGCGGCCACGGCAACCGCATCCTGCTGATGGACTCGATGAACATCGCCGCAGCCGGCAATGTAGACCTGCTGGCCTGCGTCGGCGCCGGTGGATTCAACTTCATCGACATCGTCAACCTGAACGCAGCATCGATGGACGATCGTTACAGCATCCCGGTCTACTTCCCCACCACCGAGGAGATCGGCGCAAAGCTTGACACCACGCCCGGCCAGAGCATCTCCATCGGCCACGCAGTTGGTATTGCATCGTCAGATAAGTATATGTACCACGCCGACGGCCCCCACGGTATTTCCGCCTGGAGTATCGTCGACGCCGACGGCTACCCCACCGACAACATTCACCTGGTGGCCAACACCCTGCAGGACGAATATCCGGAAATCTACAACGGCGTCACGATCTATCCCCCTTCACACGCTGCCAACGTGGTCTTTGACCCTGTCCACCAGGTCGCCTGGGCCAGCTGCTCCAGCAACGGCCTGCGGCGCGTGAACATCTCCGGAGTCGAGTCCGGCCTTGGCGCCATCGGCGCTCCGCTGCTGCTGCCGCTCCAACCGACCGACCTGTTTGAACACAACGGACTGTTCGGTACAGTCAAGGGGCTTCAATACCAGGATCATTCCTACGACGTCGAGATCAGGGGCAACTACGCCTACACCGCCGACGGCAGCAACGGCATCACAGTATATGACATCACCAAGGATCCGACCGTCATGAACAGCGGATTCGTCGTATCCAATGTGGGGCAGATAGTCGATGAGAAACCGCCATTGGGCACCGCTTCCGGGATCGCCCTCTGGACCGACCCGGCCGACGGCAAATCCTATGCGTTCGTGGCAGCCGGCCCACGTGGAGTCGGTGTTGTCGATATCACCGATGTACTCAACATGAAACTGGTCAAGGTATTCGAACCGATCAAACTGGAAGAGGGGAAAGTCGGAGCCGCAGATGGACAGTCGGTGGACGTCAAGGTCGTGGGCAACCATGCCTACTTCACCTATGACAGCTTCGGAGTGGTCTGCTACAGCCTGGCCGACCTGATTGCGCCGTTGCCGGCCGGCGTACTGCCGACGGAAGTCTGGAATAAAGAGACCAGCGGCACACTGGTATACGACTACCGCCCTGTGGCGGTCAGCCGCTTCAAGCTGCAACTGGTTCCAGGTTATGAAGACTGGGCCGGCGGAGCTGTCAAAATGGACTACACACAGGTTAACGGCAAGCTGGTGTTCTACGTGGCCTTTGCCGAGGCCGGCGTGCTCAAGATCGACTGGACCAACCCGGCGGCACCGGTTCTGGCCGGAATCGCACCGACCGTAGGAGAATGCACCGCGGTTACCATCAGCAACGGACGACTCTATGTTGCCGACGGAAGCGCAGGCATGCTGTTCTTCAAGTAACACAGATTCTGTTCCTTCTCTGGGGGGGATGCTGTCCGGCATCCCCCCGCTGTTTTCACAGCTGAATCTGCCAAAGGCTGGAACCGTTGCCCGGTAAGCCCGGTCCACAAATTACAGACCATAAACATTGAAACCGCCAATCAACAGCCAGCCGACATAATACGGAGAGCGATAGCAAGCGGAATTTTCCAGGATGTCAATCACAAGGAGAATCAAATGACTGAAAACAGAAAGGTCCTGATTGTTGACGATGACGAAAACCAACTGGTGCTGCTGGAGAAATTTTTCAAAAAAGCCGGCGTAGAAGCCTGCTGCGCATCAAACGGTATCGAAGCTCTTCAGGAAATGGGCACACATTCCTTTATCTGCATGATAACGGATCTGAACATGCCCCAAATGAATGGAATCGCACTGGCGAAAAAAGCCAAGCAACTGAACCCGCTGATGCGGATCGCACTCTGCACCGGCGAGGATCTTCCGGATATAACCGGCACCGGCATAGAGGCTGTCTTCAGAAAACCGTTCAATTTTTTCGAGGTGCTATCGATGGCAATCGAGAATCCCGGGCGTACGCAAAGCAGTCAACCGGGTCAAACGGGATGATTTCACGCTTGCTGATATTGCGAAACACAAGGAGTTGACGTGTATGAGGAGAGAGGTAAACGGCCACCTGCATGCATGCCGGTACCGGCTGAAAACGCCCCCGTGACACAAAAGCATTCCGGAGGCAACCGGGTGGCGTGGCACATTTGATTTCCGTTTTCTTGACTGCATGGTGATACAGAGTTGCGCAGACGCTTGGCATTGTAGAGTTCCCTGTCGGCCGTCTCTATCAGCGTCTTTACATTGCCTGTCTCATCGGAAATGAAAGAGATACCGGTGCTGGTGGTCAGCCTGACGCCTTTCAGAAGCTCCTCCCCCGGAAACACGGTGGACTCTACCGCCCGGCGAATCCGCTCCGCAACAGCAAAGGCCACGTCTTTAACGATTTTCGGCAGATAGACCGCAAACTCGTCTCCGCCGTAACGCGCAGCAATGTCCTGATCCCGGATCTGTCCCCTGATGATCCCGGCCATGATACGCAACGCCTCGTCACCGGCCACATGCCCGCAACAATCGTTATATTGCTTGAAATGATCGAGGTCCAAAAGGATCAGTGCACTGGAGTTGTCATCGACTCGGCGGCGGATCTGCGCCTTCCTGTTTAGCAAAGTCTTGAAATAGGTCTGGTTATAGAGCCCGGTCAGCCCGTCCCTGATGGAACAGTGCCTGATACTTTCCAGCCGCCTGGCTTCAATGAAGACCATGTTATTGAACCGGCCGGTACTGCTCTGGATCACGTCCAGAAGTGTAGCACGCATGCCGATGCGGTAGCCGGTCTTCTCCCTGATCTCATCGCGAAGCGCTACGGCATCAAGCCAGCAGCGCCTTGACTTGCCTGGGCTCAATACCTTACCGGTCAACAGCCACATGATTTCGGTATAGACGACATCGCCGAACAGGCCATGGTAGTGCAGCATGTCATGCTCAAGCACATCATCGCTGTTCCGTGAAAGGGTCTTTCTTAACAGTTCCCGGATGTTCTTTTTCATCATGACACCTGCCGAATCCGGTTATTGGCCGGGTTGAGAAGAAGGCGCCGGCGGATTCCTCCACCGGCGCCCCGGGACTTTTCAATTACCTTCTTACGACTGTCGTAGCGGTTTTGGTGTTGTTGGTGTTATT
The DNA here is from genome assembly GCA_032469775.1 of Geobacteraceae bacterium. GTDB lineage: Bacteria > Desulfobacterota > Desulfuromonadia > Geobacterales > Pseudopelobacteraceae > JACRCG01. The sequence goes on from JAWDJY010000043.1 coordinate 35,643, forward strand.
GATATCGCTCGGGTTGGATACGGTCGCGGTCCAGGTAACGGTCGTGCCGTAGGAAGGTGCGGTCCAGGTGAAACTTACGATTGCGGCGCTATTGTCCACCGGTGTTGTGATACTGGTGGAGAAGTTGCCGACGATGGAACCATAGCTGTTTTTGCCGACCAGGGTCACCGTTGCGGGAACGGCGCCCGACTGCAGGTTATCCACCGTAACTCTGAGCGTGCTGGTGGTGTTCTTGTAAACGCTGGTAGGGATCGTGACCGACGGGATGGTCAGGTCAACGGTCGGTGGCGGGACTGCGTTTGGATCGTCATATTCAAGCACCAACTGGGCGCTGCGGATGATGGTCGGCTTGCCCACTTCACCCTTGATGTACATCATCAGGTCGAAATCGGTTGTCATGGGGCATTCGGTGAAGCTGTAGCCGTCCACCGGGTCAACCAGCTGGCCGGTCAGCGGATCGATGTACTGATCGAGATAATTGTTCCAGTTTTTGGAATCGGCCAGGATCGGCAGCCCGGTGGTCAGGTTCTTGATGCTGAGCAGGTCCAGGGTCGTGGTGGTCGGTGTTCCTGCTTCATACTGGATCAGCTCCACGCCCGGCAGATCCTGGCCGTACTTGCTCGACTTGAGACGATAACGGGGGTTGGCGCCAGCGAACGGATCACGATCAAGCGAGGTGTACCAGGCGTTGGTGTACTCGAACAGACCGGTGGTGGGGTTCAGCGCCTTCAGGACGCTTCCGGCCGGAAGCAGTTCAAGGTCACCGCCCTCCTGGGAATCGACCGAGGAGACCCAGGTTCCGGTGGGCAGCCCCGAACAGGCGGCAGGTGCAAGCGCCGGAGCGGTCGGGCAGATGGTGTACTGCGGCAGCACGCCGGTGGCGTTCTCGTTCTCGAAATCCTCGGGACGGATCTGGTCATTGGGGCTGTTGGTGATGTCGTGATCGATAATCAGCTTCGCCTTGGTAACCTTGTAATTTGCCCCGGCAACCTTCCAGGCGGCGGGCAGATCCATTTTGGCGTAGACATAGAGTGGAGTCGGCTCCTGGTTGTAGTTGCCCCAGTAGTACAGGAATTTCCCGTCGTCCTTCATCTTCTTGGTATAGTCAACACCTTCCTGCAGCTGTACCGGGTTGGCCGGATCGCGCATCAGATGATCCATGACAACATAGTGCTCTGTAGCAGCCTTGGCTTTGAGAGCGCCGAGTCCCCTGACCCACTCACCCTTGATCGGCCCGGTCTTCCAGTCACCGGTCTCCGGATTCTGCGTACGCATACCGATCACCTTGCCGGTAGCATCCAGGATGTTGGCAACGAAGCCGTCATCATAAATGCCGTCCATCGGCTTCGGAAGCAGTGCGGTGGGATCGAAGTTTTTCACGTTCCAGCCGTAGGACGAGTCGATCGGCAGGTAAGTGAGGCCGTCATCCTTCACCACCGGTGCGCCAAGGCAGGCGGAACCGATAATGGCTTCGTCACACTGGACATCGTTCACATTGAAAACATGGTTCGAGGTGAAGGTTACTGTCGCCGCATGGGCCGCACCGGCCATCAGAGTCAAACCAACCGCCGCTGCCGCCATCTTCCTGATCTTCTTTGCCACTGTTCCTCTCATTTCTGGTCTCCTTTTCCGGGTTGTGTTTACCGCTGAATACTCACATCAGGAACAAACATCTCTCAACATCTTCACAAATCCTTTTTACCCCCCTTTCGCTGTATTATTTCGCCATGCGAACTGATTCAAGTGCCGGATTTTCTCCTGTAAGAGCAAGGCCGGTGCCAACTGAATTATTAAATACCAATGTATTAAAATAAATAAGTTTATTGTAAGAGGGATACGGGGAGGTCCTGAAAATGGGTGCAACCATGGTTACATGATGAATTAGCGGGAGAATTGCCTGCCTGATTCTGACGATAAACCGGACACAACACTAACGTAAACTAATTACTGTTTTTTATAATAGATGGCTGTTTCTGAAGAAAAGGGTGACAACCAGGGTTGCAGTGCAACCCTGGTTGCGGGTATTTGTTTTTTTGTTTATGCGGGCAGCTGATATTGCCGTTTCGCAGGAACCGGCTCCGGCATATTTTGCCTTGCGAATATTGCCACGCAACGCTATAACTCGTAACCTAATTTACCATTTCGAAACGAGATATTTACCTGTGACCGGTATCGACATCCCCAGAATTCTTGAACTTGCCCCATCTCCGGCTTACGTAATTGACCTTGGGCGCCTGCGCCACAACCTGGCTATACTTGATGATGTTCAAAAGCGAAGCGGAGCCAAAATCCTGCTGGCGATGAAAGCCTTCTCGATGTGGAGCGTTTTCCCCCTGATCAGCGCCACCCTGCGGGGCGTATGCGCCAGTTCCCCCTGGGAGGCGCGCCTGGGACGCGAGGAGTTCGGCGGCGAAGTACACAGCTTCGCGGCCGCCTTCAAGGAGAGCGACGTAACAGAACTGCTGCGCATCTCCAACCACCTGGTGTTCAACTCTTTCAACCAGCTGGAGCGTTTTCGACCACTGTGGGAGAAGGAAAAAGGACGTGTATCGGTGGGCCTGCGGGTCAACCCGGAACACTCCGAAGGGCACACCGAAATCTACGACCCCTGCGCGGTCAACTCACGCCTGGGCATTCCACTGTCCGAATTTGAAGGGCGTTCCCTGGACGGAGTCGAAGGACTGCATTTCCATACCCTCTGCGAACAGCTCTTCGAACCGCTGGAGCGTACCGCCAGGGCTTTCGAGGAGAAGTTCGGCCATTTGCTGCCGGATATGAAATGGCTTAACCTGGGTGGAGGGCACCACATCACCCGCGAGGGATACGACATTGACGGACTGGTGCGACTGGTCAGTTATTTCCGGGAAAAGTACGATGTGGAAGTCTACCTGGAACCGGGCGAAGCGATCGCGATCGGCACCGGCCTGCTGGTGGGCGAGGTGCTGGACGTGGTAAACAACGGCATGGAAATCGCGATCCTGGACGTTTCGGCCACGTGCCACATGCCGGACATCCTGGAAATGCCATACCGCCCCGGAATCATGGGCGGTTTCGAAGCAGGGGAGAAGCAACATACCTACCGCCTGGGAGGCCCCTCGTGCCTGGCCGGTGACATAATCGGCGACTGGTCCTTCGATCAACCGCTGAAGACCGGAGACCGGCTGGCTTTCCTGGACATGGCGCATTACACGATGGTCAAGACCACCACCTTCAACGGCATCCGTCACCCGCACATCTGCACCTATGAGCCGCAGACCGGAGAATTAAAAGTTGTACGCAGCTTTGAATACCAGGATTTCAAGAGCCGTTTATCGTAAGGGCGGGCCTTGCGCCTGCCCGCTTCACAAATCAAAACTATCGGGCAGTCCCAGGATCAGCCCGGCAAAGGATCAATCAACATGGCTTTGAACACAAGAATTTGGATGACCGGGTCCCTGGACTGGTTTGCCCTGATTAACGGCGAAGAGGTGTTTCTTGGAAGGCGCGAAGTGCCGGCCCCACTGGATGAGGGTGATGCCTGGACCAATGAGATCGGTGACATGTTCAAGGTTATCGACGGTGAAATAACCCTTATGGGAAAAACGGACCCACCACAGAAATACTGGTAGTCCGTTTTGATTTGCAGGCGATTGAGGTTACTGTCCGGTTATGAATGAATCTCGGTGTCGAACGGATGGTAGATCCACGACACCCGGTCCCTGCCATCGGCCTTGGCCTTGTACAGGGCTTCGTCGGCGCGCTTGATTATTTCAGTCAGGGCCCTGTCCCCCTCGCCGGAGCCGCTGACCCCCAGGCTGACCGTTATGGCAAGCGGCTCCCCCTCGACGGTGAATGGTTCGTTGCGGATCTTGTTGCGAATACGGTCCGCGACCAGCAGACTCTGCTCGAAGGAGGTATCCGGCAGCATCACGACAAACTCCTCACCGCCATAGCGCCCGACAACGTCATAGGGGCGTAAGCAGTTCTTCAATCTCCTGGCCACCTCATGCAGAACCTGATCCCCCGCCATATGCCCCTTGCTGTCGTTAATCTGCTTGAAAAAATCCAGGTCGAGCATGATGCAGCCGAGTGACTTCCTGTGTGCGCCAGTGCTGCGCTGAATCCGTTCGAACTCCTCTTCGCCGCGTTTCATCAGATAACGACGGTTGGCAATACCGGTCAGCTGATCGGTGATCGCTATGGTTTCCAGTTGCGACTGAACATCCTTGAGCTGGCCTGTGCCGCCTCGAATCAGCAGATACGAAAAACCGAACACCGCCAGCAAGACCAGTGACAGCAGCACGGTCATCAATGCCGCCCCTTGCACAATCTGCTGACGATAGCAGGTCACGTTCATGTATATTTCAAAACACCCCAAAACCCTTTTGCCATTGTCAACGATCGGCACATAGGTCTCAACCACATCCACATCCAGCAAACGCTCCTCCGACAGATCGCGTTCACTGTCCTTGTTTACCAGCTTGGCGTCGGTGCGGCCGGACAAAGCGTTTTGAAGCCGGAGGTTGTCATGATCGACCCTGCCGATCAAAGCCGGATCGGTACTGTAAACGATGCGCTTGCCGACATCGTAGACCTTGACCTTGATTATTTTGAACGGGGAGAGAAAACTCCGCAGGCTCTTGTCAAACGCCAGCATGCCGGATCCGTCCAAACCAAGTTCGACGGCTTTTCCGGGAGCCTGCGCAAAAATAAAGTTTTTTTCCTGTTCGATCAGCACACGACAGAGCTGCACCGAATTGTTTTCGGCGGTTTTGATCACAAAACCGGAGAAAACACGGTAAAATCCGTAACCGCTGAACATTACCACGACAATGATCGATACCGCGGCCGTGGTTACCAGCAGACGCAGCAGGCTGTCCGGATTGTTACGGGCTTTTATGTTGAGCAATTCATTCAGATTCATTTCAAGTTTACCGTCTGGCTTTCTTCTTAATTAAGACCGAATTTACTATACACGAGATTTGCTGCCATGCTATCCAACAAATTAACAACGAT
>JAWDJY010000044.1:0-40082 GCA_032469775.1 Geobacteraceae bacterium
CAATTTCAAGCTAAAACGCTACGATGAAGCGGTCAGGCTGTTGGAGGACGCCTTCAGTCTGGTGGGCGACGACTCCACCATTGCCGAGCATCTCGGGGACGCCTATGCTGCCAGGCGGGAATTCAGGAAGGCTCTGAAACAGTACCGCAAGGCGCTGGAGATCGATCCCGACCGTAAGGAGCTGGCAGACAAGATTCGCAAGTTCAAAGGGGAGCATGGTGAAAAATGAGTGGCGCAACAGGCAGAAGCCTGCTGTTACTCTGTTTGTGCTGCCTTTTTCTGGCAGCGTGCAACAACTCCGACACCGGTCGGACCACAACCGGACGCGTTGAGTCATCAACGCCGGCCACCGGCGATTCACTGGTCGAGGGCACCATCGGTGATGCTTCGACCCTGATCCCGGTGCTGGCCTCAGATTCCTCTTCCCACGCCGTGGCCGGCCAGATCTACAACGGCCTGGTCAAATACGACAAGAACCTGAAGATCACCGGCGATCTGGCTGAAGCATACGACATCTCTCCCGACGGACTGACCATCACCTTTCACTTGCGCCGCGGCGTCAAATGGCACGACGGCGTGCCTTTCACAGCCAGAGACGTGCTCTACACCTATCGTGTCACAGTTGATCCCAAAACCCCCACCGCCTATGCCGAGGATTTCAAGCAGGTCAAGAGCATCTCGGCACCGGACGAGCATACCATCCGGGTGGTCTATGCCACGCCATTCGCGCCGGCCCTGGCCTCGTGGGCTACCAACATACTGCCGGCCCATCTGCTGGAAGGACAGGATATCACCAAGAGCCCACTGGCTCGCAAACCTGTCGGCACCGGTCCTTACCGCTTCAAGGAGTGGGTGGCTGGCCAGAAGATCGTTCTCGAATACAATCCGGACTATTTTGAAGGACGTCCCTACATAGATCGCTACATCTATCGCATCATTCCAGATACTTCCACGATGTACATGGAATTGAAATCCGGCGCGATCGATCGGATGGGGCTTACCCCGGTGCAGTACGCCCGTCAGACCTCAGGGCGTAACTTTACGTCACTGTTCAACAAATACCGCTATCCCTCTTCCGGTTATCTCTACATGGGTTACAATCTGCGCCATCCGCTGTTCGGCGACAAGCGCATCCGCCAGGCGATGACCGCCGCGATCAACAAGGAAGAGCTGATCCAGGGGGTGCTGTTCGGTATGGGGCAGAAGGCGCACGGCCCGATCGTGCCGGGTCGCTGGGCCTATAACCCGAATGTGAATGATATCGCCTACGATCCGAAGCATGCTGCTGAACTGCTGGCAGAGGCCGGCTGGAAGGAAAAAAACAGCGAAGGCATCCTGGTAAAGGACGGCAAACCGTTCAAATTCACGATTCTGACCAACCAGGGCAATCAGCAGCGCCTGATGACCGCCCAGATCGTGCAGCAGCGCCTGAGGCAGGTCGGCATCGATGTCAGGATCCGTATCGTGGAGTGGGCCGCTTTTCTGAAGGAGTTCATAAACAAGGGCAACTTCGAGGTGGTGATGCTGGCCTGGAGCATATCTCAGGATCCGGATATGTACGATATCTGGCACTCCAGCAAAACCAATCCGAGCGAACTGAATTTTATCGGCTACAAAAATCCGGAAGTGGATCGACTGCTGGTGGAAGGGCGCGGTACCTTCGATATTGAGAAGCGCAAGCGGGCCTACTTCCGTATCCAGGAGATTCTGGCTGATGAGCAGCCTTATACCTTCCTGTACGTGCCAGATTCCCTGCCGGTGGTAAGTGCCAGGATACGTGGCGTGGAACCGTCTCCGGCCGGCATCGGGCATAACCAGATCAAGTGGTACGTGCCGAAAAACGAGCAGGTTTACGTGCCGTGATCCTCATTTTGAAACGTGTCTAGTCTACGGTGATCAATACTCTCTGGGGGGATCGCTGATCTGGCATTGCGGATTGCGACTCAAATGTACGAAATGTGCTGCGCATCTGTCTCCGGCATTGTGCGGCCGGACAAGGGTCCCGCATTTTATGCACTCGAAGTTGAGCGACATTCTGTCTTTGGGCGAAGCCGCATCTCTGATTGCCAGCGCCTTTTCAATTGTGATGATGTGTCCGAAAAACCTGCATTGTGTAGCAATAGACATTGTATCGGCCTCCATTTGAATTGTTTCAGGTTTGTTGGATTGAACGTAAGCACGCATTAATGACAGCCGGGCGACGAAACGCGTGGATAATGCCACAATGTAATAATGGAATCAATAGCCATTAGACCATATCTAGAACCTGAAATTGCCGCTGCGGGTAATTCAAGATTCCAATTCACAGGAACTGTGCTTCTGGCCTCGTTAAAACAAGTACTTGACAGATTAAACCAAAGTTTTAGAATATAAATATAAGGAAGTTCTTTTACAGATTATTCCGGGCTGCGTCACCTTTGGCAATTGCTTTGCCGGTACGTGGTTTCGGATAGCAGACCTGATTGGCGCTCCGTGAGATTAGGCCGAAGGTCTTTTATCTCATTCGTCAGGCATGTACAAACTGCTTGAAAAAGGGGGCTGGAGGAAGTGTTGAACCGGATGTATGCACCTTCTGGAGCATGCATACCGTCCGAGTACTCTGCCTACCGACGGATTCGAAGAAAGAATCTCCACCTTGCGTCAATCAGCCAAAATAAAAAGCCCCGGAAAAGTCCGGGGTTTTTTATTTTCAGAACTGTAACAAAACTTTTGATGTACGAGGCGACCAGCCGGATGTTGTTATGATTGTAACAGATCATACGTGTGGTATGGTTGGATAATTCCAATCAAATTAATGGTGGCGCATGCAATATCTAATTCTGGCCGACATCGTGGTTGTACTGCATTCTGCTTTCGTGCTTTTCGTGCTGTTTGGCGGAGTGGCCGCACTACGCTGGCGGCGGCTGGCCCGATTCCATCTACCCGCCGCGCTTTGGGGGGTACTGATTGAACTGGGGGGATGGACATGCCCATTAACCTACATGGAAAACCATTTACGACTGGCAGCCGGAGTGGCTGGTTACGAAGTCACTTTCATCGAACGCTATCTGGAGCCGTTGCTCTATCCATTGGGGCTGACGCGCCACACACAATTAATTTTCGGAGTTTTGACCCTGCTTCTTAATCTGACCGTCTATGCCGTTTTTTGGAGACGCCGCACCTAATAATTGTTCCACGTCTTCCGCATTTGGCGGAGTTCTCTCTCGCACCGGAAATATTGTCACCGTTTCAGCTTAAATGCTCGGAGGAACAGCATATGTCACTCCCTTCACAACTTCGCAGGATATCCGCTAACATCTGGGAGCTACCGGTCACTTTCAGAGAGGGGATGCGTGTTCCGGCGCGGATTATCGCCTCGGAATCTCTGCTGGCAGGAATGGAGGACGGTGTCTTTGATCAGGCCGCCAATGTGGCCTGTCTGCCCGGTATTATTGATTATTCCTGGTGCATGCCGGACGGGCACTGGGGCTACGGTTTTCCGATCGGCGGCGTGGCTGCGATGGACCCTGACAGCGGTGTTATCTCTCCTGGCGGGATCGGCTTCGACATCAACTGCGGCATGCGCCTGGTATTGACTACGCTGACCGAGTCGGAGGTTCGGCCGCGCATTCGTGAGCTGGTGGACGAGCTGTTCTTTGCTATTCCGAGCGGAGTCGGTTGCAAAGGTTTCGTTCGCTGCTCGCGTGTCAAGTTCCGGCGCGTAATCGAGAACGGCTCACGCTGGTGCCTGGAAAATGGCCTGGCGCTGCCGGAGGATCTGGAACTGACCGAGGAGGGGGGCTGTTTCGAGGGCGCTGATGCCGATGCCTGCAGCGAAAAAGCAATCGAACGGGGTTTCGACCAGATCGGTACACTCGGATCCGGTAACCACTACTGCGAAATCCAGGTGGCACGGCCGGAGAACATCTTTGACCAGGCAACCGCACGGGCTTTCGGCATCACGATCCCCAACCAGGTGGTAATCATGTTTCACTGTGGCAGCCGCGGCTTCGGCCACCAGGTGGCCACCGACTACCTGCAGTCTTTCCTGAAGGTGATGACCGTAAAGTACGGGATCAAGCTCTATGACCGCGAACTGGCCTGTGCCCCATTCCGCTCTCCCGAAGGGCAGGCCTACTTTGCCGCGATGAAATGTGCCGCCAACATGGGCTTTGCCAACCGCCAGGTGATCCTGCACCGTATCCGCGAAGTGTTCTCGCGGGTTTTTCATCGTTCTCCCGGGGAGCTGGGGATGGGAATGGTCTACGACGTGGCCCACAATACCGCCAAGCTGGAGATGCATTCGATTGGCGGTGTTCAGCGCGAACTGCTGGTGCATCGCAAGGGGGCGACCCGCTCTCTGGGACCCGGCATGCCGGGACTGCCCGGATGTTACCGTGAAACCGGGCAACCGGTGATCATCGGCGGCAGCATGGAGACCGGTTCCTACCTGCTGGCCGGAATGGCCGGTTCCGCCGAAACCTTCTGTACCACCGCCCATGGCAGCGGTCGCACCATGAGCCGGCACCAGGCCAAGAAAATGGTTCAGGGCAGGAAGCTATTGGGCGAGATGGAACAGCGCGGTATCCATGTCCGCACCGCTTCCTTCGGTGGCCTGGCCGAGGAGGCCGGACTGGCCTACAAGGATATCGACTTGGTGGCACGGGCCACGGAAGAGGCCGGCTTGAGCAGAAGAGTCGTGAAACTGTTGCCGATCGGCAACATAAAGGGATAAATGCATGCCGTTCCGCTTTGTGGATGAAATCACCTCGGCAGATGTAGCCTTCGAGGCCTGGGGCGAGACCAGGGAAGAAATGTTTTCCTCCTGCGCCGCGGCCCTGCTGAAGACTATGGTGGATGCTCCGGAGCGGGTGGAGCGGCAGAAGCGGATAGAGATCCGGCTTGAGCATGAAGAGCTTGATCTGCTGTTGTTTGCATTCCTGCAGGAGCTGATTTACCATAAGGACGCCGGCCAACTCCTGCTGCATGCCGATGGTGTGAGGATCGAGGAAAGGGAAGGGGGACTCAACCTGACGGTTACTGCCAGCGGGGAGCCGATTGATGCCGGACGTCACCAGCCGCTGGTGGATGTCAAGGCGGTCACGCTGCACTGCTTTCAGGTCGGCTTGGTGGACAACGTCTGGAAAGCTGTGGTGGTGCTGGATGTCTAGTTCTTAAACGGTTTACTCGATCGCATACACCAGTACCTGCTTGTCTGTACCGGTCAGGGCATGCCTGCCATCCGGAGTAAGGGCCATCGAATAGGCTTTGCGGCTCAGTTTGATCCGTTTCTGCTCCTGGCCGCTCCGCAGGTCCCATACGAACAGCATTCCTCCACCGCGCTTGCTTTCCGAGGAGACAAGTCGCAGGCCATCCTTGCTTATGCCGAGCGCGACGATGTCGTCATCGTGCCCGGTCAGCTCCTGTTTGCGCGCGCCGCTTTTTGCCTCCCAGATGATGATTTTTTTATCTGTTCCGGCCGAGATGATCTGTTTGCCGCCGGGGCTGAAGAGCAGCGCCGTGACATCGTTGGAGTGTCCGGTCATGTTGTGCCGCCTGGCACCGTTGTTTGCATCCCATGTCGTGACGTTTTTGTCCTGTCCGCCCGAAGCGATCAGTTTGCCGTCCGGACTGACGGCCACTGCCAGCACGTCGTTGTCGGTCTTGATCAGCCTGATCCTGTTGTTCCTGTAGTTCCATATCGCAATACTGGAATCCTTTGTTCCGATCACGATACTGCCGCCGGCCGGATAAAATGCCAGCGATGTTACCGTTTCCTTGAGTTCCATGGTGTAGGCCCGTTGGCGGGAGGCCAGATCCCAGATAACCACCCGGTCACTTTTTCCGGCTGCCGCCAGCAGCTTGCTGTCACTGCTGAAAGCGAGCGCCGATACCGACTTCGTGTCGGCAGGATCACCCAGTGTTGCCAGCGCTGTCCAGGTCGTGGTGTCCCAGATATCAATCCTGCCATCCTTGTCCGCCGATGCTGCCAATTGGCCGTTTTTAGAAACACTGATCGCGGTTACATCCGCATCATGCGCGGAAAGTGTCCTGTAGGCACCAGCAACCGCAGCGGTTGTAACTGTTTGCCGCTCCGGTGTAACATTCGATTCGACCGACGGCATTTCGACTTCGGGACGTTTCAGTTCCTCTCTCTGTTTTGGACGGGATTCACGCGCTGTTTTCGGAACATCGACAGAAACGCTTTCCGCGGCTGACGGAGGAATCTCGTTTTCGTCTTCCAGCAGCATCGCCGAGACCAACTGACCGGCCTTGATGCATGAGGGACAGACTTCATTTACAACAACCGAATCGGAGGTGTTGTCCCTTAGGGCCGTTATGCGTACGGTGCCCTTCTCTACAGTTTCGACCGATAGTACTTCTCCTGTTTTCGGGTGTTTGAGAGGAGCGCCTTCCGTGTAAACCTTGAACTGCATTCCGGTCCTGACTCCGGCATTGCCACCAAGATCTACTGTCACCTTTGACCCGCTGCGTTTTACGACGTATCCCTGCAGCGGAAAATGACGGATGATTTTTGCGGCCGCTTCATTCACCAGCTTGTTGAGACTGCTTGTAGAGCCTCCCTTGAAGCTCTCCGCGGTAATGATAGAGCCGGTTTCAACATTCAGCAGCCTGACATTGATTTCCGAAATGCCTTCATAGCTCTGCACCGTTCCACTGACAACTGTCTTGACCCCCAGAAGCTTTCCAAGTCGCGAGGCGCTACGCGGGTCGATCAGGCCGGTAACCCCCATTTTCTGCTCTTCCAGGATCTGCTGCAGCAAACGCCGCTCAATAACGTCGAACCTGCCGGTGTTTACAAGCGCGGTCGTAAACCATTCCGCTACGATCTTGCCGACATCTTTCACATCAAAGGCACCGTTTTCCTGGAAATCTACGATGGCTACTTTGGTCTTTTTGAATTCTGCTGCGCCGGCAACGGTTGCGCACTGCAGGATGGCCAGGAAAAAAACGAAAAAGAGGGCTGTTTTTCTCATCTTGAACACCTCGGTCCGGGATATTCTCCTATATCGATTAATTCTGCCATAAATATCATTTAATGCAATATCAATCCCGGGTTTCTGTAGTTATTTCCTGACTGTCCGCATGACGCATTTGAAATATTCCCGTTAGGTAGAAGCTGTCTGCAGCCAGATTTTCCTGTTTCAACGCCTGCTTGAAATACATTTCATGATACAACGTGCCGATAAAAACTTGCCCGTCACTCTTTAATAATGATATATTTATCAGTTCGTGAACCACAGAGGTCAGCGGCCGCTGTGGTTTTATATTTTTACCTCCCGCAATCGGGACGAGTTTATACAAAGGAGCACCACACCGGCATGATCGCAGCAAATAATGTAACCCTATCATATGGAAAACGCGTCCTGTTCAAGGATGTCAACATCAAGTTCACCCCCGGCAACTGCTACGGACTGATCGGTGCCAATGGCGCCGGAAAATCCACCTTCCTGAAGATCCTGTCAGGAGAAATCGATCCTGACAAAGGCGAGATCAGCGTCGGTCCCAGAGAGAGGGTTGCGGTCCTGCGCCAGGACCAGTTTGCCTTTGATGAGGAAACTGTTTTCAATACGGTCATCATGGGGCACAAACGACTGTACGACGTGATGACAGAGCGCGACGCGATCTACTCAAAGGCTGAGTTCACCGAGGAGGACGGGGTCCGTTCGGCGGAACTGGAAGGCGATTTTGCCGAAATGAACGGCTACGAGGCCGAGTCCGAGGCGGCTGTGCTGCTGAACGGTCTCGGGATTCCGGAAGAGTTGCGCAGCAAACGCATGAAAGAGCTGGAAAGCGGCGACAAGGTTCGCGTACTGCTGGCCCAGGCGCTGTTCGGCAGCCCTGACGTGCTGCTGCTGGATGAGCCGACCAACAACCTGGATCTCAAGTCCATTTCCTGGCTGGAAGATTTCCTGTACCGCTTCCCGAATACGGTCATTGTCGTTTCCCACGATCGTCATTTCCTGAATCAGGTCTGTACCCACACCGCCGATATCGACTTCGGACGGATCCAGATTTACGTCGGCAACTACGATTTCTGGTATCATGCCTCCCAGCTCAACCTGAAGCAGAAACAGAACGAGAACCGCAAGGTTTCCGAGAAGGCTGAAGAGCTGAAGGCCTTTATCCAGCGTTTCAGTTCAAATGCCTCCAAGGCCAAGCAGGCCACATCACGCAAAAAGCTGCTGGACAAGCTTACCATCGAGGATATGCCGGTTTCTTCGCGCAAATATCCACACGTGGTTTTCAAGCCGGAACGTCCCTGCGGCGACATCATCCTGGAGATCCAGGGACTTTCCAAGCAGATCGATGGCGTCCAGGTTCTGAACAATCTGGATCTGATCGTGCGCAAGGGGGACAAGATCGCCTTTGTAGGCGGCAACACCCTGGCTCGTACGACCCTGTTCCAGATTCTGGCCGGCGAAATGGAGCCGGACAGCGGCAGCTTCCGTTGGGGAGTGACTATCACCAGTGCTTATTTTCCAAAGGAAAACAGCTCCTATTTTGAAAATGACATGACTCTGATCGAATGGCTGGGACAGTATTCGCCCCCTACCGAGGGCGAAACCTTCGCCCGTGGTTTCCTGGGGCGCATGCTTTTCTCGGGAGAGGAGGCGATGAAGAAGACCAGCGTCCTGTCCGGCGGAGAGAGGGTGCGTTGCATGCTTTCGCGCATGATGCTGACCGGCGCCAACGCTCTGATCCTGGACGAGCCTACCAACCACCTGGACCTGGAGTCGATCACCGCACTGAACGACGGCCTGATCGCCTTCAGCGAGGTGATTCTGTTCGCCTCGCACGATCATGAGTTCGTATCGACCATCGCCAGCCGCATCATCGAAATCACACTAGGCGGCGTGATCGATCGCGTGATGGGTTTTGAGGAGTACCTTGAAGATGCGGATGTGTCCCGTGAACGTGACGAGTATTACCATGGACACGCCGAACTGACGCTCTGACCGGCGGATTTTATATTAAATCGCTTGCCAGTCATTCCGATTCAGGTAAAAATGACCGGACTTATACTGCTGGTATATGAAATTTTATCGGAGGGTAATCATGGGTAAAGCTGCTTTTGGGAAAATCTTATTGTTAATGCTGACGATCTGCGCGTTGAATCTAGGCGGACGCACCGCTTTAGCGACCGAGGGAGGAGGCGGAGCCTATCCCAACGGTGCCGAGGATTTCATGTCCGGAGCCGTTCCACCGCCGGGAACCTATTTCATTAACTACTTTACCCATTATTCGGCTGACAGGCTAAATGACAACAGCGGCAGGAACCTGGTCCCCGGATTCAGGCTGAATGTCACAGCCGATGTGCTTCGCTTGATCCACATTACCGACAAGCAGATTCTGGGCGGATTTTGGGGCGTGCATCTGTTCCTGCCGATCATGAACGTTGACGTCAAGGTTCCCGGAGCAGGAACAGACAACAAGACCGGTCTGGGCGACATCATCATAGATCCCTTCGTGCTCTCCTGGCATGGCAAAAACTGGCATGCCGCCACCGGTCTTGACATCTATATCCCGACCGGCAGCTACGACAAGCTGGATATGGCCAATACCGGAAGAAACTACTGGACTTTCGAGCCGATTATTGCCGGAACCTATGTCAGCGACAGCGGCTATGAACTCTCGGCCAAGCTGATGTACGATTTCAACACCGAGAACAATGCCACCGATTACCAGTCCGGTCAGGAATTCCATCTGGATTATGCACTGGGAAAGAAAATCGGCAATTTCACGTTCGGCGGGGCCGGCTATTTCTACCAGCAGGTTACCGAAGATGAAATCAAAGGAGCAGCTGTTACCGGAAACAAGGGCAGTGTGCTTGCCTTGGGCCCGGCCCTCAAATATGATTACAAAAACATGAGTTTCAGCCTGAAATACCTGTTCGAAACCGAGACCTACAATCGTCCGCAGGGCGACAACCTCTGGTTCAAGTTCGTCTACGCTTTTTAACACTGCTGCGCTATTATTCCACTCATGCCACAGGGGAAACTCCCCTGTGGCATTATTAGTTTAGTGGCATCATGTCTGAAACAGACTCAGCATCATCTTGGTTCCCATTACTATCAGCAGCAGCGCGAAAATCTTCTTCAATCCGCCGATCGGCAGGCTGTGGGCGAGTCTGGCGCCCAGCGGCGCGGTGACGATGCTGGCTGCTGCCACACCGATCAGCGCTGGCAGATAAATGTAACCGAGTGTAGCTGGTGGCAGGTCTACCGCCAGGCCATTCACCAGGTAGCCGGCGGCGCCGGCCAGCGCGATCGGAAAGCCGATCGCCGCCGAGGTGCCGATTGCGTTGTGCATTGCCACGTTGCACCAGACCAGAAAAGGAACCGACATGCTTCCGCCGCCGATGCCTACCAGGCTGGATATTCCTCCGATCAGTCCGCCGACACCGAACATGGCCGTGGCGCCTGGCAGTTGCCGGTGTGGTTTAGGCCGGATGTTGAGCAGCATCTGAATCGCAACGTAGTAGAGAAAGACAACGAAGAACGCCTTCAGAAAACGGGTGGAAAGCTGGGCCGCGACCCAGGATCCGAAAAAGGTACCGGCCAGGATTCCGGGGGAGATGCGCTTCACGACGAGCCACTCCACCGCTCCTCGCGCATGGTGGGCGCGCAGGCTTGAGACCGATGTGAACATGATGCTGGCCAGCGATGTTCCCAGCGCAAGGTGCAGGATATGGTCGGCCGGTAACCCCTGTGCGCTGAAGATGAAGGTCAGTATCGGTACGATCACCAACCCGCCGCCGACACCCAAAAGACCGGCCAGTACTCCTGCAAAAGCTCCCAGTGCCAGATACAGTATCCATGATGTCATTCCGTACTCTCCTTTGATCGAAACTGACGCACCATCATAACCGCTGGCCGGCACTTTTCCAACAGATAAGCTTCCGTATGGTACAAAGAAAAACCGGGGGATTTTTCCCCCGGTCAGAAAGGAACATAAGGCATTATGTAGTTGGTGCAGCTCCGTTTCAGGAATTACTTCCAGGCTGCTGATCATCGCGTGGCTGACCAGCCGACGAAACAGAAGTCTACCGGAATTCCCATTGCGTCGGCAATGGCCCGGTTCCTTTCGACGGTTTAGGCGTCCGGTTTTACATAATGATTTGAATAAAAAATCCGGTTTGCGGTTGAATTATTAAAAAATCAGGGTATGCTTGCAACCATGATAACTACTACTACCCTAAAAAACGGTGTACGGGTTGTGACTCAGCGTGTTGACCATATGCACACAGTCACCACAGGCATATGGGTGGCCAACGGCACCCGTCACGAGTCTTCCGAAAACAACGGTGTGGCGCACTTTATCGAACACATGCTCTTCAAAGGCACCGACCGTCGCAATGCACGCCAGATTTCCCGCGAAATCGATTCCATCGGCGGAGTCCTGAATGCCTTCACCGGCCATGAGTATGTCTGCTATTATGCCAAGGTTCTGGCAAAGTTCCTGCCGCGCGCAGCAGACCTGCTGGCCGACATATTCCTCTGCTCCACATTCCCGGCTGACGAGATCGAACGCGAACGCAAGGTGATTCTGCAGGAAATAAAGATGCGTGAAGACACTCCAGACGAGTTCATTCATGACCGTTTTCATCTGAATTACTGGCAGGGGCTGTCGCTGGGCATGCCGGTTCTGGGAACGGCGGACACAATCGGGAATCTTTCCCGTGAAGCGATTCTGTCCCACAAGGAGAGCCGTTACCGCCCACAGGACATCATTATTGCGGCAGCGGGTAATCTCCGGCACGAAGAAGTGGTTGCTATCATGGAGCCGCTTTTTTCATCCATAACTTCAAGTTGGCAGCCTGAACCGTACGATATTGCTGCAAATCGTTCTAAAGTACTTAATCTGACCGAGCGCGAGATGGAGCAGACTCTGATCTGCCTCGGTACCCCCGGCCAGAGTCACGACCATCCAGACCGTTACGCCCTGTTCCTGCTGGTGACGATACTGGGAGGAGGCATGAGCTCACGGTTGTTCCAGGAGGTGCGGGAGAAAAAGGGACTGGCCTATTCGGTCTATGCCTACCTGATCTCGCATGCCGACAGCGGCGCCATGGTGATCCACGCCGGTACTGAAAAAGCCTGTTGTCGAGAAGTCATCGATATTGCCTGCGGCGAGTTGTCGCGGCTGGCAACCGAAGAGGTGCCGCAGGATGAGCTGGACTCCGCCCGGGAACAGCTGAAGGGGAAAACTCTCATGTCGCTTGAGAGCAGCGACAACCTGATGACCAGGCTGGCCAAGAACGAGATCTACTTCCATTACCAGCAAACCATAGAGGATGTCCTTGCCAACTACGACGCGGTCAGCAGCAGTGATATCCTGAGAGTTTCGCAGCAGCTGTTCAGGAGTGACCACCTGCACCTCGAAGTTATGGGGCCTGTGAACGATCTGGGCCTGAACGAGGAGATGCTGGTAGTCTGACCCTTGAAAACCTATTCATCAGTAACGCAAAAGGCCCCCTTCCGTGTATTGCCGGAGGGGGGCCTTTTGCATGCTACGAACTTAGTTCAGCTTATGCGCACTCGGAATAGCCGCAGACGTGGCAGACCGAGCAGCCGCCTTCGTGCTCGACGATGCCGCCGCACTCGGGACAGGCGCCACGGTCCTGCTTGGCGACTTCAGCGTTGATATCGTAGCCGTTGTCGATCATGTGGTTCTGGATCGCTTTCGCCACCGCATCGGCACAGGAGAGCACGCGGTTGTCGCCGAATCCGGACGGGCAGTGGCAGGAAATGCCCAGAAGCTGTTTGACCACCTGACGGGCCTGGATGCCACTACGCCAGGCAAGCGACACCATGCGGCCGATGGCCTCGCTCTGGGAGGCTGCACAACCACCGGCCTTGCCCATCGTGGTAAAGAGCTCGAACAGGCCGTTTGAATCCTCGTTGATGGTGATATAGAGCGGTCCGCAGCCGGTCTGCATCTGGTGGGTGCAACCCTTGAGCGATTTGGGACGGTCGCGCTTGATGGATTTTTTATCATCCTCTATAGCTGCCGGTGCTGCAGCTACAACCGGCTCCTCTTTTTTGGCGGTGGAGAGCACCTGCTCGTCGCGGGAGCCGTCGCGATAGATAGTGACCCCCTTGCAACCGGTCTCGTAGGCCATCATGTAAACTTTTTCAACATCATCGATTGTGGCGGTGTTGGGGAAGTTTACTGTTTTGGAGACCGCGTTGTCCGTGTAGAGCTGGTAGGCCGACTGCATCTGGATATGGTTTTCCGGTGAAATGTCGTGGGCCGTGACAAAGATGTTGCGCACATCGGCCGGTATCTCAGGAATATCGTGTACGGTACCGTGCTCGGCAATCTTCTGCATCAGTGCTTCCGAATAGAAGCCGCGCTCCTTGGCGATCTTCTCGAACATCGGGTTGACTTCAACCATCACATTCTTGTCCATCACGGTGCGGATGTAGGAAACGGCAAAGAGCGGTTCCACGCCGGATGACGCGTTGGCTATGATGGAGATGGTTCCGGTGGGGGCGATGGTCGTTACAGTTGCGTTGCGCTGTGGCGGAGCGCCTTTCTTGTCGAAGATCGATCCTTTGAAGTTCGGGAATGAGCCGCGGCTCTTGCCCAACTCCTGGGATGCCTGGTGTCCCTCGTCGTTGATGAACTTCATCACCTTTTTGCCGAGTTTGACCGCTTCGTCGGAGCTGTAGGGCACGCCCAGCAGGATCAGCATGTCGGCCCACCCCATGACACCCAGCCCGATTTTGCGGTTGGCGTGGGTCATATCGTGAATCTGCTGCAGCGGATAGTTGTTGGCTTCAATCACGTTGTCCAGGAAGTGTACCGCGTTGTGGATGGTCTCGCGCAGTTTCTTCCAGTCGATGGCGCCGTCCTTGACGAATACTCCCAGGTTGATCGAACCCAGGTTGCAGGATTCATAGGGGAGCAGCGGTTGCTCGCCGCAGGGGTTGGTCGATTCGATCTCGCCCACGTGCGGAGTCGGGTTGTCACGGTTGAGACGATCAAGGAACACGATGCCCGGCTCTCCGTTTTCCCAGGCCTGCTTGACTATGCGCTGGAAAACCTTGCGGGCGTTCATGGACCCGCAAACTTTCTTGTCGCGAGGGTTGATCAGGTTGTATTCCTCGTCCCGCTCGACAGCCTGCATGAACTGCTCGGTCAGGCCGACTGAAATGTTGAAGTTGTTGAGATGCTTCTGATCAGCCTTGCACATGATGAAATCCATCACGTTGGGGTGATCCACCCGGAGGATGGCCATGTTTGCGCCGCGGCGGGTGCCGCCCTGCTTGATGGTTTCGGTGGCGATGTCAAATACGCGCATGAACGAAAGCGGGCCGCTGGAAATGCCGGTGGTGGAACTTACCACGTCGTTGGCAGGGCGCAGGCGGGAAAACGAGAAGCCGGTGCCGCCGCCTGATTTGTGAATCAGCGCGGTGTACTTGACCGCATCGAAAATCTCTTCCATCGAGTCGCCCACCGGCAGTACAAAGCAGGCTGAAAGCTGGCCCAGAGGTCGGCCGGCATTCATCAGCGTGGGAGAGTTGGGCAGGAATTCGAAGGAGGTCATCATGTTATAAAAAGTGTCGGACAGGGCTGCTACGTCCGCTTTCTTGTCAAACTTCCTGTCCGGAGCAGCTATCGTATCCGCAACCCTGCGGAACATGTCGGCAGGTGTTTCAAGAACCTTCCCGGTGGCGTCCCGGCGCAGATAACGTTTTTCAAGCACGGTAGCGGCATTTTTGGAAAGGTTGGGAAGGGCGGCCTGTGCACTGTTCTTTTTCATATGATCTCCTTGGTTTTTAAAAAAACATATTGATATCGAAAGATTGGCTGTGGTTAGATTAGCAAGTCTTAAACCACCATATTTTGTGGCAGGTGCGAAAATAAACCACAACATATATGCGCTGTCAACACATTTATTTTGAAATAATCTAAGCTCCTGAAAGCACATAAAATCATCGTGCAACGGTAGACCGCCGCTCAGTAACGATGACTCGTCAACATTAAATTTACATCGTTACGTGATTTGTGTTAGAGCTTTATTGATTTCAATTGGAGTTTATGCGTGAAGTATTTCAGGGTCGTATTTGCATTTTTGTGCGTGACGGTTTTTGTGGCAGGCGGATGTGCAAAACATTCACTTGAACGCGAACCTTCATCAAGTAATAACAGGTTGCTCATCCCTGATCCCTCTGCTTCAGACCAGATTCTACCCAAAATCAGGCCGGCGCTGATTATACCGCTGGAACCGGCGCGGGCTCCGGGTGCCGCGGCTTATGGTGAATCCTCTGACAACGATTCCGGCATCTTCAAAGATGCTGTCGCGGTTGTCTATGACAGGGTCGTCCTGACTGAAGACACCATCCTGCGTGGCAACGTGCTGATCAAGGGGTATCTTGTCGTTGCTCCGCAGGCGACGCTGCGGATCGAGCCGGGTACCACAATCAGGTTTGCCGGCGTCAGCACCGGCAACAATGCCGCGCGACTTGTCGTTCAGGGGCGGATTATCGCTGTCGGTACTGTAGAAAGCCCGATTGTGATCACTTCGGACCGCAACAGGCCCGCTCGTGGAGACTGGGGGGGCATATCGCTCGTATCCAGCGAGAAACGAAACCAGCTTGAACATTGCCGGATCGAATACGCGAATTCGGCTATCGAAGCACAGTTTTCCACCGTCAGCCTCAAGATGGTTGCAATCAGCAGGTCACATACCGGTTTTATGATGCGGGATACGGTCGCGCAGATGGCCGGCGGGTCCATATCCGAATCCGAAACCGGGATCGAGATGCACGACAGCGAGTTTGACTCCGGAGACGTGATTGTATCCGACTGCAAGCGCGGAATTGTGATGAACCGCTCGGCTGTCAGCGTCTCGTCCATGCAAATACGGAATAACCAGCAGTACGGGATACTGTCGGATGATTGCCGGATCAGGGTTGCTTCCGCCGAGTTGTCCGGAAACGGAACCGGAGCCAGTTTCAAGGGGGGCGAGGGACAGATTTTGGCAACCTCTTTTCACGATCATCGTGAAACCGCGCTTTTTCTTTCCGGTGCCCGGATAAAGGTGAACCGCTGCCGGTTCTTCAATAACGGCAAGGATGCGTTGCGACTGGAGGATGGCCGTGCGCTTTTGTGGGGTAACGCCTTTGAAGCGAATAAAGGATTTAATCTTTACAACGCAGGCCGGGATGATATCAGCGCATTACTGAACTGGTGGGGTAGCTCCGATATTTCTGCCGTTTCTCAAAAGATTCATGATGCCGTGCGTGACCCTAGTTCCGGCAGCGTACATGTTTTCCCATGGTTGAAGGAAAACCCCGCTTTTCTACGGTGAGAAACCTGTCTGTGCCATACCCGTTTTTGGAGAGTTGTAAATGTCAGTTTATCTAGACAATGCCGCAACATCTTTTCCCAAGCCTGAAAAGGTTTACCAGGCGGTAATTCACGCCATGCGGGAGGTCGGCGCATCTCCGGGACGCGGCGGGCATCACCGTTCCCTGGAAGCGGGCCGGATCATGTTCATGGCTCGCGAGGCTGTAGCCAGGCTCTTTAGCATACCGGATTCATCGCGGATAATATTCACACATAATGCTACCGGGGCTCTCAATCTGGCACTGCACGGCACTCTCAAACCGGGAGATCATGTGATCACGACCAGCATGGAGCATAATTCCCTGTTGCGCCCACTGCATGCCCTCGGTCGAGAAGGAGTGGATGTCACCATTGTTGATGCCGGACCGGATGGCCTGGTGGACCCGGAACGAATAGCGCGGGTTGTGCGGAAGGACACCCGCATGATTGCCGTGGGACATATCTCCAATGTATGCGGGGCGATCCAGCCGATCGCCCAGGTTTCCGCGATCTGCCGTAAAGCCGGAGCGATGTTCCTTGTGGATGCGGCCCAGTCCGCAGGCTATATCGATATCGATGCCGTTTCGAGCGGAATAGATCTTCTGGCTGCTCCCGGACATAAAGGACTGTTGGGACCGCCGGGTACCGGTCTGTTATATGTCGCGCCGCATGTTGAGCTGAAGCCGATTTTCGAAGGAGGAACCGGAACCAGCTCCACCTCCCTGGAGCAGCCTCTGATGATGCCGGACGGTTATGAAGCCGGAACCCATAACCTGCCAGGAATCGCCGGGTTGAAAGCCGGAATTGAATTCATACTTGAACGCGGGATTGATACGATTCTTCAACATGAACGTGCTTTGGTCAATCAGGCCGCAACTCAGCTGGCACTGATTCCTGGAGTGAAAATATACGGTCCTGGTGATCCGGACAGGCGCGGTGCGGTGCTCTCTTTTAATGTCGAGGGGGTTGACGCGTCTCTGCTGGCTGCTGAACTCGATTACGGTTTCGATATTGCGGTGCGTGCCGGACTGCACTGTGCACCGCTGGCCCATCGTACCATCGGTACCCTGCCGGGTGGTACACTCCGCATGAGCCCGGGATGGTCGAGTACGTCGGAAGAGATTGCATTTTTTTCCGATGCCGTTGTACAATGCATCGGTAAAATCAAGGAATCGATGTAGATTCGGCGGATCGAAAAGGAGTTGCCCCGTGAAATTACTGATTGTCCTGTTATTTTCCATGTTTGCCTGTGCAGCCTGCTCCCTGCCCCCTGAAAAACCGTTTACCAAGGAGGATCTGTATAAAACCGGCATCTATACCTATTTTACAGTCAATGATTCTCCGGAAAGTGTTCTCTCTGCCATTAACAAGGATGGCGAGGTCATTCTTGACGCCAAGTACCGTAACCGGGCGGTCTGGATCAAACTGCTCGGCAAGACGGACGGGATGACAGTTCAGATCATAGAAAAATAGTTTCTCCGTTACCGGCTCATCATCTCCCAAATTCCACAGAAAGGCTGTCCGTGAAGAATTTCATACTCGATACCAACGTACTGCTGCATGACCCGCAATCGCTGTTCAAATTTCAGGATAACAACATCATCATCCCCATCACGGTTATTGAAGAGGTTGACCGTTTCAAGAAGGACATGAACGAGACCGGACGCAACGCTCGTATGGTTTCCAGAATTCTCGATTCCATGCGTGAAAAAGGTTCGCTGGCCTCCGGTGTTTCCATGCCCGGCGGCGGGACGCTGCGGGTTGAGCTGTTCACAGAAAAACACTTCAAAAACCTGCCTGTCGATCTGCGGGTCGATAACGGCGATAATCGCATCCTGGCCGTTGCGCTGGACATCAAAGATCGTTTCCCGGAGATGCTGGCCATATTCGTGACCAAGGATTCGAACCTGAGGATCAAGGCCGACGCCATCGGCGTGGTTGCCGAGGATTATGAATCCGACAAGGTTGATATTCAGGACCTGTATGCCGGGACCCGCACCGTCGAGGTGCCGCCTGAAGCGGTTGACCGTTTTTATGGCCAGGGCTGGATCGAGGCGCCGCTGGAGCTTGGCCCCAATGAATTCATTACGATCGTGGACAGTTCCAATCCATCCCACACCGCCATCTGCCGCAATGATCCGGCCAACGGCCGCATAGTGCCGGTGCGCAAGGTGCCCAAGGAAGGCATCTGGAGTCTCTTTGCCCGCAACCGTGAACAATCGTTCGCGCTGGATGTCCTGATGGACGACAGCATCAAACTGGTGACGCTGGTCGGCAAGGCCGGTACCGGCAAAACCCTGCTGGCAATTGCCGCCGGTCTCCACAAGACCGCGGAGGAGAATATCTACAACCGTCTGCTGGTGTCGCGTCCGGTATTCCCGATGGGTAAGGATCTCGGCTTTCTTCCGGGTGATATCGAAGAAAAACTGACCCCCTGGATGCAGCCGATTTTCGATAACGTTGAACTGCTGATATCCGGACACGAATCGGAAAAACGCCACAGCAAAGGTTACAAGGAGTTGATGGCCATGGGTCTGCTGGATATCGAGCCCCTGA
The DNA here is from genome assembly GCA_032469775.1 of Geobacteraceae bacterium. Lineage (GTDB taxonomy): Bacteria > Desulfobacterota > Desulfuromonadia > Geobacterales > Pseudopelobacteraceae > JACRCG01. The sequence continues at coordinate 18,898 of JAWDJY010000044.1, forward strand.
CCTATATTCGCGGTCGCTCGATTCCAAATCAGTACCTGATTGTCGATGAAGCCCAGAACCTTTCGCCCCACGAGATCAAGACGATCGTCACCAGGGTTGGGGAGGGCACCAAGATCGTTCTGACCGGCGATCCGTACCAGATTGACAATCCCTATGTGGACGCATCCAGCAACGGTCTGACCTATCTGGTCGAAAAGTTCAAGGGTGAACGTATCGCAGCTCACGTAACTTTGACCAAGGGTGAACGATCCGAGCTTGCTGAGTTGGCGGCAAATCTGCTGTAGATTTAATAAATGCCACAGAGGACACGGGGGACACGGGGGACACGGAGAATTTCAGATGCCGCTTGATGTATCTGAGATCAGCTCCGCATGCTTTGTGTCCTCTGTTTTTATTTGAGTCAATCCTGTTCCTGAAAATCATTTTGCAAAAGGTCACTTCATGCTGGTCCTCTCGATAGAAACATCCTGTGATGAAACCGCTGCCGCGGTAGTGCGTGACGGCCGGACGATCCTTTCGTCGGTCGTTTCCTCGCAGGTGCTTATACATGCCGAATATGGCGGAGTCGTACCGGAGATCGCTTCTCGCAAGCATCTTGAAATGATCTCGCCGGTTATCAGCCAGGCATTGCGGGATGCCGGCGTGGGGATGGCCGATATTGAAGGGGTGGCAGTTACACGTGGCCCGGGCCTGTCTGGCGCCCTGCTGGTGGGTTTTTCGGCGGCCAAGGCGATTGCGGCAGCCAGGAAGATCCCTTTTGTCGGTGTCCATCACATCGAGGGGCACCTGCTGGCGGCGTTTCTTGAGCAACCGGTTGAGTTCCCTTTTCTGGCGCTGGTAGTTTCCGGAGGGCATACCCACCTCTACCACGTGGAAGGCGTAGGACGTTATACCACACTTGGCAGGACCATTGACGATGCCGCCGGTGAGGCCTACGACAAATCTGCCAAGATCATGGGGATGGCCTACCCCGGCGGAGCGCTGATCGACAAACTGTCTTTGTCTGGTAATCCTGCTGCAGTCGCCCTGCCGCGACCGCTGCTGCACGACGGCACTCTGAGGTTCAGTTTCAGCGGCCTGAAGACAGCTGTGCTGCAGCATGTGGCCAAACATCCGCTGACAGTTCCAGGTCAGGAGCTGAACGACCTGTGTGCTTCGTTCCAGCAGGCGGTCTGCGATGTTCTGGCGTTCAAGACCGAAGCAGCGCTGAAACAGACCGGTGCCAGGCGTCTGGTGGTCGCCGGCGGAGTGGCCTGCAACAGCGGCCTGCGCAGGCGCATGGCTCAGTTGTGTGAAAAGATGCGAATAACCCTCTCCATTCCCGCACCAGCACTATGCGGCGACAACGCCGCCATGCTGGCGGTACCTGGCGATTACTACCTGTCAAACGGTATGGCATCCCCGGACTCTCTGGATGTGACCGCCACCTGGGAAATGGACAGCATAAAGGAATTATTGCCGTGAGCTCCAACAGACGCCCGATAAAGTCGCTGGGACAGAACTTCCTGGTTGACCAGAATGTCATCGAAAAAATAATTAACGCCGCGCAGATTCAGCCCGATGACGCCGTTCTTGAAATCGGGCCGGGACGTGGGGCTTTGACGGATCACCTGGCGGAACGTGCCGGCCGGCTGGTTCTGATAGAGTTTGACCACGCCCTGGCGGCTTATCACCGGGAGCGTCTCAGGGATAATCCCAGTGTAACTGTGATTGACGCCGATGTGCTGAAAGTCGATCTGTCCGCTCTGCTCTCCGAAGCTCCCGGCAAGTGGAATGTTGTTGCAAATCTTCCCTATAATATTTCTACCGAGGTTCTGTTCCGCCTGCTGGAAGTGCATCAGCGGCTGTCGCGCATGACCCTGATGCTCCAGAAAGAGGTCGGCGACCGGCTGGCTTCGGAGCCAGACTGTTCGGCCTACGGTGTCACCACTGTGCTGCTGGGGCTGTGGTTTGATATCCGCAGAAGTTTCCTGGTTCATCCGGGCAGCTTCCACCCCAGGCCCAAGGTAGATTCGGCCATCCTGAACTTCACTCCGCTTTCAAGTCCGCGGGCCGAGGTAGGCAACGAGAATGTTTTCCGGAGTATAGTCAAAGCTGCTTTTTCGATGCGCAGGAAAACTCTGGCCAACTGTCTTAAGTCCGCCGAATGCACCAAAGGCGCGGATCTGGAGCTGCTGCTGAAGAGTTGCGATATCGATGGACGTCGTCGGGGAGAGACCCTGTCGCTGGAGGAGTTTGCCCGGCTGTCCCTGTGGTTGTCCGAAAAAGCTCCCCTGAACTTATAGGCCGAGGCGCCGCGCCATGTCATTATTGACCGCCTACATAATCATCTTCCTGCTGCTGGTCTGTTGCGGCCTGCTCAGTTTCCTGGTTGTAAATATCCGGCGCGGTACGAACGAATCGTCCGGAATCCTGGCCGGTATCGATAATATGGGGAGGGCTTTCGAACGCCAGGAACGGTTTCTGGCCGATGAACTTGCCAGGGGAAGGGCGGAGATGCTATCCGGTGTTCGCCACTCCCGCGAGGAGATGACTTCCGGCATCACCGTGCTGGGGGATTCGCTGCTCAAGCGGATGAGCGACATTGCCGGTCTGCAGAAGAATCAGCTGGAACTGTTCGCGGCGCAATTGAAGGAGTTGACCGCCAGCAACGAGGCCCGGCTTGACAAACTGCGGGATGGAGTTGATGCGCGTTTGCAGATGATCCAGGAAGACAACGCCAGGAAGCTGGAACAGATGCGTGCCACCGTCGATGAAAAGCTGCATGACACGCTGGAGAGGCGTCTGGGCGAATCGTTCAAGCTTGTCAGCGAACGCCTGGAGCTGGTGCAGCGCGGACTGGGCGAGATGCAGTCGCTGGCGGTCGGGGTCGGTGATCTCAAAAAAGTGCTGACAAACGTCAAGAGCCGCGGTACGTTCGGAGAAATCCAACTGGCAAGTCTGCTGGAGCAGATACTTGCGCCGGGCCAGTATGATTCTAATGTAGAGACCCGGCCCGGCAGCGGTCAACGGGTCGAATTCGCCCTCAAACTGCCGGGACGTGATGGTGACCAGGAAAGTTCGGTCTGGCTGCCGCTGGATGCCAAGTTTCCGCAGGAGGACTATATCCGTCTGCTGGAAGCTCAGGAAGTCGGCGATTCAGTTGCGGTGCTTGAAGCTTCAAAAACCCTGGATCGCGCCGTGCGTGAGATGGCCAGGAATATTCGAGACAAGTACCTGGAACCGCCCCACACGACCGACTTCGGTGTGATGTTTCTGCCGACCGAGGGGCTCTACGCCGAGGTTCTGCGTCTGCCCGGGCTTTTTGATGTGTTGCAGCGTGAATTCAAGGTTATCGTGGCCGGTCCGACCACGCTGGCGGCTTTGTTGAACAGCCTGCAGATGGGTTTTCGCACCCTGGCGATCGAGAAGCGATCCGCCGAGGTCTGGAACCTGCTCGGTTCGGTTCGCAGCGAGTTTTCAAAATTCGGAGTGGTGCTGGAAAAAACACGCAAAAAACTGCAGGAGGCCGGCAACCAGATCGACCTGGCAGCCACCCGCACCCGTGTGATAGAACGCAAACTGCGTGATGTGCAGGACATCCCGCGCGAATACGCCGACAATCTGCTTGAGGCCGAAGAATCAGGTCTTGATGACGAAACGGACAGGGACTTACGGAATTAATTGTTTTTAAAGGGCGACAACATGATTCTTGAAATTCACCCGGATGATCCGCAGCCGCGCCAGATCTCGCGAGTAGTCGAAGGTCTCAAAAACGGAAGTGTCATTGCCTATCCGACCGATACCACCTACGGCATCGGCTGTTCGATCTTCTGCAAGAAGAGTATCGAACGTATCTACCAGATGAAGCTGCGCGACCGTCGCAAGCCCTTTTCAATCATCTGTTCATCACTTTCAGAGATATCCCGCTATGCCAAGGTCAGTAACTCCGCTTTCAAACATCTGAAACGTTTTCTGCCCGGCCCGTACACATTCGTTCTGGAGGCGACCCGCGAGGTTCCTGACCTGTTGCTGACCCGACAGAAGACGGTCGGCATCAGGATTCCCGACAACCGGATCTGTACCGACCTGGTCTCCTCTCTAGGCAATCCGATCATTACCACCAGCGCCAATCTCTCCGGAGAAGAACCGGTGGGTGACCCGCATGCCATTGCCGATACATTCGGCAATCAGCTGGATTTCATCCTGGACGGCGGTATACTGGCTACCGATGTCAGTTCAGTGGTCAGCCTGATCAACGACAAAGCTGAAGTTTTGCGAATCGGGCTTGGTGACGTTTCATGGTGCGGCTGACTGGGAATATGCCGGAGTTGGCCCATGCGTAAGCGCACGGTCAGAAACGGCATGCGTTTGGTGATGGCGGCCCTGATGCTGATCATAGTCGCCAGTTTTTTTCATGGTGCCCTGTCGGATATGTTTGCGCTGTCATTGGCCGCCGAGAGCCGAATCTATCGCCTGGGCATCTTCTGGGCGGCGGCGATCGGAGGTTATGGGGTCGTTCTGGCTGCTTTCGGTCTTGTGTTGCCCCATGAAAAACGCGATGAGCCCGTTCGCATCTTGCCGCTGTTCATTTTGATCACCGGTTTGATAATGTTGTTTTTCTATCTTCTGGCAGCCTCCTTTAACGCTCCGACCGATTTTGAACAGAAGCGCATGCGCCCTGGGGAGACCATCACTATCTGAACCGGGACAGGGAAGGGTATCAATGCATAAAATCAAGCAATTTTTCTCGGAAAAGGATCTTTTTGCCAGGCATGCCGGAATCGAGCTGCTAGAGGTCGAACCCGGAACTGCCAAAGCCAGGATGGTGATCCAGCCCTACCATTATAATGGCGCCAGAACAGTGCATGGCGGTGCCATCTTCACCCTGGCGGATTTTGCTTTCGCAGTTGCTTCTAATTCCCACGGTACCCTGTCGATGGGAATCAATACCAGCGTTTCCTTTGTAAAAGCCGCCGTCACCGGAACATTGCATGCCGAAGCCAGGGAACTGTCCAAAAACCGCAAACTGGCGACTTACTCGGTTATGATCACCGACGATGCCGGTGATGTGGTGGCCATCTTCCAGGGTACGGTCTATAGAAAGGATCTGCCTATAATTGCAGGGTGAGTATGATTTTGGAAGGTCATCTTAGCTATTTGTGTATTTTCAAAATTGGATTGAAAAAGTTGAGGCGGGTTTTTACGCCCGCCCCGGTTGGATGAATTCAGTTTCTGTTCAGTATTTCCAGCAGTTCATTAGCTTCTTTCAGTTTTTTCTCCAGTGCTTTCAGTTCGTTGGCATCGTACTTCTTCTCACCTTTCGCAACCTCGGTTTCCAGTCGTTTGATCTTCTCCTGGATCGATTCTGCCTGTAAAGCACACTGCCTTATACCTTCATGTTCCATCTTCATGTCGCCATGCCCGGCAAAAGCCGGCATTGTTCCGAACAGCCCCATTGCCATCAAGATTACCAATAACCTTCTCATTGTACACCTTCCCTTCTAATTCGGAGAAGAAGTCTTCTCCGTCTCGTGCGCTACTTCACCGTGTACCAGAATTTGGACTGGCACACTTTTCCGTCCTTCAACTGAAATTTGCTCATGACGCCATACTTACCCTTCTTGGAGAGATCAAAGTCCGCCCCGAAATGGCCCTGCATTCCCATCAACTCCTTGGACTGGCTGCTTTTGTCAGGGTTCTGTATTTTTACCTTAACCTGACCCTCGGTCAGGGCCTTGCCCGATTTTGCATCCTTGAACTCAACCGCGATGTGATGTGACTCTTTCATTCCTTTCGGCATTTCCATGTTCATGGTCTTCATGTGATCTTTCATGCTCATAATCTTGAAGGTCGTTTTTACACCGTCTACCACTTCTTCATGAGCCACATCGCCCTGATGACCACCGTGTCCCATGTCATGAGAGCCGCCTCCGTGGCCGCCATGGTCAGCGGCAAAAGAGGCCACGGGAGCTGCAAGGGCAAAGAGTGAAGCAATTAGTACGGTCATTTTTTTCATGTTTAATTTCTCCTTGATTCAGGTATTAGTTCTTTTGTTAACTTTATAACAGCATATGCCATGCCAATTTGTATCAACTTGATATTACTGGTTAATGTGCCTGGGATATGTGTGGGTGTGGAGAGTATTCAACATTTTGTGCAGCATATTCCACAACGGAAATTTTTCTCATGTAAAACTCCTTTTTCGTTTGATAAGTCAATTTCAGCGATTCCCTGCACAGTATTGAGCTGATAGCGTACGAACAAGTCCTGCAGGGTGCGCAGCTGTTCCAGGTCATAGCCATTGCCTTATCGTGTACCAGAAAATATGCCCAACGTCGGTGTCGCCCGGACCGAGGGGCGGAACCACGCCGGCAGGAAGCGGGGAGGCGGCATAGTTCAGGCGTTCCAGCAAGCGGGTTCGCGCTAAGTAGATGCCAGCCTTGTTATCGAAAAAATAACAAAGATCATCGAGTAGCCGAAAGCCGAGGTAGCCCGTGCCGGCTGCACTTGTAGCAGTCACTGCAGGTTGAGCGCCAGCGGGTAGGTGACCTGCTCATCCACCACCTGCGGAGACAACACCGGATAGTCGGTGATGACGATCACCTGATTGTCGGACAGGTCGTGAGTCGCATCCAGCGGGGTCTTGAAAACCGACCAGGCTCTCCAATCAATGGGATACTTGCCTGAGCGTCTTACCTTCGGCGGTATGGTAGTGACCTTTATGCTGTCAGGAATACTATCCACCAACAGCTGCCGCAGCCATGATAATTACCACCAGTGGGATTGCGATTTTCTTTTGTTCAGGGCCATGGCTGCAACTCTGTATCGTAAATATTGTTGATCTTGAATGTGCCATGAAACCGGTACTGCCTGCGGGATGATGTCTCCCGTGCAGAGTTCCACTCTTTTTTGCGGCGATCCATCTTGGCAAAAAGTATCGTTGATCGTATCCGTTATGTTGTTCTTCAAGCAGTTAAATTCTTCGGAGGCCATGTTTGCCTGGGATGTCGATTCTCAGCCAGCAATGCCCGGCGGCGTTGCTACTGGAATGGAAGGTTGAAGGTTACCACGACTGAAAACATGTAATAGCCGGGATCGCTCATCATGTCTGTCGTAATTAATTTATTTCATAGAGCACAATTATTTGCTTGATGAATAACCGCAGAAAATTCTCCGATTTCAGGGGGGAGTTGTAGCATATTCATTATCGACATAACCGACACTTTCAGCCGCTCCGTCCAGTTATGCCATTTATTTCGGTACCTTATCGTGGTTATGCATATATGGCACGCAAGTTGATATTAGATAAAAACAAAAGACGAGTTAACGTCTTACCACGAAAGCAGCTAAAAGGAGAAAACAATGAAAAAGAACATGATCGTCGGAATTGCAATGGCTATGGGTATACTTTCTGTTGGTGCTGTGACCGCATCGGCGGCGGACGCATGTGGTAAATGCACGGACGAACAAGCTGTCAGGCAGTTTACTCAGGAGACCTCTGCTCTGACCAGAACCTTTAATGCAAAGGATATCGAATTGCGGGAGCAATATGCATATGACAGTTTAGACACCCGTAAAGTGAGTCTGCTTGAAGATGAGTTGAAAGTGCTTAATGACAAAATCAATGCCTCAGCACAAAAATATGGTATTCCAGCCTGCAGCCGCATCTAAATAATACACGCATAATGAGACGGGAGTTGTGATCTCTTGTCTCATTATGCGTCGTGTATAAGGAAAATGGACAGAGTGTTTCTGTGAAATGTTTTCCTGCCGAATGCAGGATTATTTTTTTCTCGCTTGTTCCCATGGATATTAAAATAAACTTGACTTGTTTGGGCGTGAACTATACTTATAAAATGATGGACAGTCATTATCAGGAGGTATGCACCATGGCAGACAAAACCTTTTCGCTTGATACACTTACACTACATGCCGGACAAACCCCGGATTCGGAAACTCTTTCACGAGCGGTGCCGATTTACCAGACATCGTCATATGTATTCAAGAGTTCCGAGCATGCCGCCAACCTGTTCGGACTGAAGGAGTTCGGCAACATCTACACCCGGCTGATGAATCCGACCACCGATGTCCTCGAAAAACGGCTGGCTGCTCTGGATGGCGGTGTGGCTGCGCTGGCGGTTGCATCCGGTCAGGCCGCGATCACCTATGCGGTCCTTAATATCGCCAAGGCCGGCGACACGATCATCTCTTCGAATTTCCTTTACGGCGGCACCTACAACCTGTTCCATTATACCCTGCCGCGCATGGGCATTAATGTTACGTTTGTCGATACTTCCGATCCGGAGAATGTCCGCAGGGCCATAACTCCCACCACCCGCCTGGTCTATACCGAGTCTGTGGGCAATCCCAAAAACAATATCGATGATTTTGAAGCGATTGCTGCAATCGCCCACGAAGCCGGGTTGCCTTTTGTCGTGGACAATACGGTGACAACTCCATTCCTGTTCAAGCCGCTTGACCACGGTGCCGATATTGTCGTCTACTCGCTGACGAAGTTTATCGGCGGACACGGCACCAGCATCGGCGGAGCAGTGGTTGATGGCGGCAGGTTTCCCTGGGACAACGGCAAGTTCCCGGAGTTTACCGAGCCGGATCCATCCTATCACGGTTTGAAATTCTGGGAGGCTCTGGGTAATATCTCTTACATCATCAAAATGAGAGTTTCGCTTCTGCGTGATACCGGAGCCTGCATCTCTCCATTTAACGCCTTCCAGATCATTCAGGGTCTGGAAACACTGCATGTGCGCATGCCACGACATGTCGAAAACGCCCGTGCCGTGGCGAAATGGCTCGAGGCTCATCCGTCCGTTTCCTGGGTTAATTATCCCGGACTTGCCAGTCACAAGGACCATGCCAGAGCCCGGAAATACCTTCCGAAAGGGGAAGGGGCCATCATCGGTTTCGGCATCAAGGGGGGGCTGGAGGCCGGCAAGAAGTTCATCGACAATGTGAAGCTGCTTTCGCATCTGGCCAATATCGGGGATGCCAAGTCGCTGGTGATCCACCCGGCCTCGACCACCCACCAGCAACTCTCGCCGGAAGAACAGGTTGCATCTGGTGTTACAGCGGATTTCATCCGGCTCTCGATCGGTATCGAAGCGGTGGAAGACATTATAGCCGACATCGAGCAGGCTCTGGAGTCCTCACAGAAATAGGCAGAAACCACTTTTTAAATCACTCTATGGGCAACCTTGTGGTTGCCCATATTTTTGTGTAGTATCGTCAGTATTCATAGCAGCTGTAAATACCGTCATCCGGAGGATTTTTCATATGTATATGCTTACAATAAAAACCAGCTTTGCTGCCGCTCATAACCTGATCAATTATCAGGGCGATTGCGAAAATCTGCATGGTCACAACTGGAAGGTCGAGGTGTCGGTGACGGCCCGCGAGCTTGACAAATCCGGCCTCGGGATCGACTTCAAGGTTCTCAAGCGGGATGCCGGGGCTGTAATAAATGAGCTGGATCACAAGTATCTCAATGAAAACCCGGCTTTCCGTGACATTTCCCCCTCATCGGAACATATCGCCAAATATCTGTACGATCGCATTTCAGAGCGCATGAACAACGACAACATCAAGGTAGATTCAATAACCGTCTGGGAATCAGATAACGCATCCGCACGCTATTATGAGTGATATGATTCACATCAGCGAGCTGTTTTCGTCGATTCAGGGCGAAGGACTCCTTGCCGGACGCCGCCAGATATTTGTGCGCTTGACCGAGTGCAACCTGGACTGCCGCTATTGTGATACCGAATTCGGCAGGCCAGAAAACGGCATGGTCGAGTCCAGTCCCGGGTCAGCCGACTTGATAAAAATACCTCAACCGATGCCTCTTCAAGCTATTACTGATGTTGTTGCCGACTGGCAGGCCCGACTTCCGGGTGCGCACCATTCGGTCAGCTTTACCGGGGGCGAACCTCTGTTGTATGCCGACCTGCTGGCCAGACTGTTTCCGGATGTCCGCAGAATTCTTCCGGTCCACCTGGAAACAAACGGTACCATGCATCTGGCGCTTAGACAGGTGAAGCCTTGTCTGGACTACATCAGCATGGATATGAAGCTTCCCTCGACGGCCGGTTGCACTGGTCAGCTATGGGATTTGCACGCACTTTTTCTGCGTGAAGCCCAGGGATGCACTGTTTCCGTAAAGGTCGTTGTCGGTGATCAGACTGATCAGGACGAAATAGTCAGGGTGTGCGAGATCATAGCCGGGATTAACAGGGATACCCCGCTGTTTCTGCAGCCGTTGACGCTGCCGGGCGGCACTGTAGGTATCAGGGTCGCACATCTTCTGGAGCTTCAGGCGCTGGCTTCCGGCCGTCTGCCGGATGTGCGCGTCATACCCCAGATGCATAAACTTTTGGGGGCTTTATGATCATTTCGGACATGACAATGCCGGAATTCGAGGCGGGGCTCAAAAAAACTAGAATAGTTCTGTTACCGTTCGGCTCGGTGGAAGAGCATGGTCCTCACCTTCCGCTCTCCACCGACACCTTCGAGGCGTACCAGGTGTGTGTCAAAGCGGCGGAGCGAAGGCCGCTGTTCGTTGCACCACCGATTCATTACGGCAATTGTCGTTCGTCAGCCTGCCATCCCGGTACAATCTCGATTTCGACCGCCACTCTCAAGGCGCTCTTTATCGATATAGTCAAGTCACTGCGGGGGCATGGTCTTGATACATTCATTGCACTAAGCGGCCATGCCGGCGGCGCCCACGGTATGGCCCTGCAGGATGCCGGTGAAGAGCTGATCGCCAGCTACGACGATATCTCTGTTGCCGTTGTTACCGAATTCCTGCTGGCCCGCGATCGTGGCAGGGATCTGATCGAAACGCCAGGCGATTGCCATGCCGGAGAAATAGAAACTTCAAGGATCATGCATTCCCATCCTGAACTGGTTAAAGGTACCGCCCCGGAGGAATATCCGTCTTTCCCTCCCGGGATTCTGGTGCGCGACAAACGGCGCTACTGGCCCGGAGGAGTGTGGGGGGATCCGGGCAAGGCTACCCCGGAGAAGGGCGCCAGGATCGAGGAAGCGGTAGTGGAAGGTCTGCTTGATCTGATCCGTAAAATAGAGGAGCACTCTTGCTGAACAACTCAAATATCATTACAACCATAGAACTGGAGTCAGGGCTCTGTATTACCCTGTCAGACGAAACCCGGCACTACTTTGGCGGGTATTATCATGTCAGGATTCTGGCGCATTGCGACGTGAAGCTCGACAGAACGTATTTCGAAGATGAAGCCCGGTACCTGGATGCTCTGGATAAGCTGGGACAATCGGTTGTTTTTGAGAGGGTTATGGAGAAGATGGCTGTGCCGGAACAGGATATCGCTTCGGTACGGAATCAGCTGCTTGACTCGTTCAGAAATACTTCAGTAGCTTACATGTCCTCCCCCGACTTCGAGCGAAGGTTTGTCAGGAACGAATACAGGAACATTCTCGTGAAGTCCGTCAAGAAGTACGCTTACAGGGCCTTCTGACGTGGATACAGCAGTTGCACGGATCGAAAAACTTGCATATGGCGGAAGCGGTGTCTGCAGGATTGAAGGCAAGATCTGCTTTGTACCGTTCAGCTGTCCCGGTGACGAAGTACGCCTTCGCATTACCAGTCAGAAAAAGTCCTACTGTACGGCCGAGATTGTGGAAATTATCCAGCCATCGAACGATCGTGACGTCCCTGTATGTGAAATATACGGTGCCTGCGGCGGATGCAACTGGCAGCATGTTCAGTATCAGGTCCAGTTACAGCAGAAACGCCAAATATTTGCCGAGACTCTCTGGCGGGGAGGGCGGGTAGATGGAAGCCAGATCGGTGATACCGTCGCTTCTCCTAAGGCATACGGCTATCGCAGCAGGGTCCGTTTCAAGGTGTCCGCACAGCGGGGGGGGCTGAACATCGGTTTTCATCGGAACAGCTCGCACGTAGTGGAAAATGCTCTTCATGGCTGTTACGTGGCAAAACCGGTGATAAACGTGATTCTGGGCTGTTTCAGGTCGATACTTAAGGATTACGCCGGTGTCGGCCTGATAGATCAGATCAGTATCGATACCGGTGATCAGGGCGCGGTTGCGGTGGTGCACTACTCCGGCAGGGACTTTTCAGGGCTGAAATCGTTTCTGTCAGGACGTACCTCTGAGCTTGGTCCTTGCACAGGCCTTTATATCCTGTCGAACCGGAAAGCGACACCTGAGAAAATCTGGGGCAGTGCCGAAATCAGCTACTGTATGCCATCCGGCAATCAGGATCAGCAACAGCACGTCCTTACGTATCTGCCAGCCGGTTTTGCGCAGGTGAACCAGGCCCAGAACGTGGCCCTTCTATCGATGATAAGGCGCCTGGGTGAGTTCAGGTCTACCGATCGATTGCTTGACCTTTATTGCGGTAATGGCAATTTTTCAATACCTATTGCTGCCGATGTTGCCTCTGTTTACGGGATTGAAGGTTCGGAAGGTTCAATCCGCTCGGCAAACTCCAATAAAATCCGCAACAATATTTGTAACATCGACTTTGTCTGTGCTGACGCGCTGGTTGCTCTCAGGCGTCTTGTCCATGATGCTGCTTCTTTTGACGTAATACTGCTGGATCCCCCCCGAACCGGCGCCGGAGATGTCATTCCGGAAATTGCCAGACTGAACCCCACCAGAATAATCTATGTTTCGTGTGACCCAAGCACGCTTGCCAGAGATTGTGGCCTGCTTGCCGGCCATGGCTATCGTGTTGTCGAATCTGTTCCGCTGGATATGTTTCCACAGACGTTTCACCTGGAAAGTGTCACCCTGCTGATAAAAAATTGAGAGAGGTTATGCAATGAGAATTCTGTCCAGACTATTTTCAAAGACTCCTTCGGATTTACTGGCCAAGGGAGATCGTTATCTTGATTCAGAAGCATATTTTGATGCCAGAACCTGCTATGAAGACGGCCTCAAGCGCTGTTCTGACACGGATTCGGATAACGATCTGAAGTTGACGTTTCGCCAAAGGATCGAAATGGCCAATTTTAAGCTGGCCGAACTAAACCTGGATGAAGCCAGGTTTGCTTTTTCCAGGGGAGATACCGCCAAGGCGATTGATCACCTCGAACTAGTAAAAACACTGACTTATGATGCCGGTGTACGGGAAAAGGCGGAGGCGATGCTTAATGAGTGTCGTGTGGCAGCAGACACTCCCGTCGAACAGGTCAATGCATCCGCTTGTGGCAGCTGCTCACCTGCGGCAGGTGCTGTATGTGCTGATTCACAGCAGAATGACGATTCTTTGCATCCCATGGAATATTACGACCTGCTTATTCGTCAGCTGCCGGCAGAGCAGTATCAACGTTATGTGGAATTGGGAGAAGATTTTGCATACGCATATGTTGCTGCCAGTCAGGACAGGCATGATGAGGCTTTATCCCGTTTTGAGCAGTGCGCCGGAACTGTGGAGCGGGATATTAGCTGCTGCGAAATCGGGAAAGTTTTGCATCGATTGGGCAGGGATCTTGAGGCTGAGCAGTATTTGCGTCAAGCTCTTCAGCATAATCGTTCCAATACGCTGATATGGCTTAATCTTGCCCTGCTGTTGATTGACAGCGGTCGCATCGGTGAGTGCATGCAGGTGCTGGACACGATGATTGCCGAAGGTTTTATGCCTGAGCAGGCCATGTTGATGCGTGCGGAGATACTGGAAGCAAGCGGCGACCTGGATGGCGCCATCGACCTGTACACGCCGCTGTTGACAACGGCTTACGCCCGTTCTGCCGCAGAAAAGATGTACGGTACGTTGCTTGCCGCCGGCAGGCAGAGTGACGCAGCCGTGATTTTCAAGAAATATCTCGGAAAATGTTGTCATTGATTTGAACTTCAGTTTGCTTTTAAAGCCGAATATGGCTATACATTGGAGGTCGTAATGAACAAATCGGAACTTATTGAGCAGTTGGCGATTAAAAAAGAGATTCCCGTAAAGCGTGCCGAAGAAATTGTTAATTTGATTTTTTCATCCATGACAGAGGCCATGATAAATGGAGATCGTATTGAAATCCGTGGTCTTGGCAGTTTTGTTATCAAAGAGTATGGTACCTATACCGGCAGAAATCCCAAAACCGGCGAGCCAATCAAGGTAAGTCCCAAGAAACTGCCCTTTTTCAAGGTTGGAAAAGAACTGAAAGAGATGGTACTTGGTTAATATAGGTATGGCGCAAATCCGTTCAGACGAAATAAAGATTGGATTCCAATTTATATTTAATTATGATTAATTTTTTTATTGCAGTCATATTAGCTTGCCTGATTCCGGTTTGCGCATCGGCCAACCCAGGAAGGTCCGGTTCAAGCGGACTTATCGATGTGCCGTCCGCTGAAACGCTGGATGCCGGGAATATTTGCGTCGGCTTGTGGTCGTGTTATGGTACCAACAACAGTTTCAACAAGAAAAGCTCCTTGATTTTACCTGTTTCAATAACTCTTGGGATTGGAACATTCTGGGAGGTCTACGGAGCATATCCGAACATCCTGTTTAACGGCCAGGAAGATGCCTCCGGCAGGGGCACTCTCGATATCGGCACCAAACTTCGTTTTCTTGGCGACCGTTCCTCAATGTTCAAGATGGCGTTTGATTTTCTGGGTCAACGGCACATTTCCGAGAACAGGGTCGCTGATGGTGTTACCGATCTTTCCGCAAAACTTATTACTTCCATCAACAAGAATGATTTCGGTCTATATGCCACTGCCGGTTACCTGATGCCCGGTTCGATTCCGGGTGCATCGATGGGTAATGAGTATACATTCGGTGCAGGTCTCGACTACATGCTTCTACCTCGCTTGAAACTGCTGGGAGAATTTGTAGCCGGAACCAAGCGCTACTACGTGGAAGACAACCCTTCATTAAACCGCTTGAGCATCCATTCCGGATACAGTATGGAAGTTTCAGCCGGTATCCAGTACTATTTATCTCCGCACTTGACCGTCAACGCTTCGGCCGGCACCGGTTTCGGAGATTATGATCCCGATCTCAAGCTGTTGTTCGGACTCAGTTCTTGCCAAGGAGTCGGTACCTTTGTAAGGCCGATTCCTTCGGTTGGTCGCAAGCAGGCATCCAAGGACAAAACCAAGGACGCACTCAAACCACTTAAAATCATTCCCATCTCCAGCCTTCTTCTCAAGGCTTCGGCAGCTCAGTCATCTCCTGTCAGCAAGCTTGAGGTTGAGGTCGATTCGGATAAGGAAGAAGTGCTGATCAAGCCTTACGGCCAGATTACCATTGCTCCGCAACAGGCGTCTTCCAACCTGACATCGCCTGTAATCCCGGTTGAGATACCGCTTAAAGCCGTTGACGAGGAAATTTCACTTCAACCGCAGAAAACCCAGGACCGGGAGGCAAGCGCGGTAGACTATACCATGAACCGTATTCGTGGCATCACTCCGTTATATGGTGTGGATGTCAAGGGATCACAGGTTTCCATTCCAGCGGTTGCCGTGCTTCCGGAGCGTATGTCGGTTTATCGTCGCTTCAGGTTTCCTGATGTAACTTTCGATTTCGATCAATGGACTCTTTCTGTTGAAGGAAAGAAGATGCTTTCGGAGGTTGCCGAACAGATCAGAAAAGACAAGAAATGGTTGTATCTCAAGATTGACGGGCATACCGACAGTATCGGTTCGCTTGCCTACAATATGGACCTGTCGCTGAAACGAGCCATCTCCGCAGCTACTTATCTTATCAGTCATGAAGGTGTCGATCCTTCCAAGATATTCATCAAGGGGTTGGGCAAATCGACCCCCATATCCGATAATGCAACGGCAGACGGACGTAGAAAGAACCGCCGAACGGAAATTCTCTTTCTGGTTTCCAAGGACGGTCAATGACATGAATATTAGCAAATTTTGTACATATTCTGCTATTCTTCTGATTACATTTGTTTTAAATTCTGCTGCTTCAGCACAGAACCCAATGGAAATATCCAGGGTCTTGGCAGTAGTTCCGGTTAAGAGCACTGTTGACCAGAGTGTGTACCGGCAGTTTGACCGCCTGGTTCCCGAGCTTAAAAGGATAGCAAAGGATAATATAATCAAGCTGGAATGCAGTTATTCGGGACGTCCTGAAAATGAACAGGATGTAGTCAACGCTTATCAGGTCGCAGGCAGGATCGAAAAGTATCTGCGAGTGAAACATAAGCTTGATCTGGACCTATGGATTACAATCCAGTTGGGGGCCAGAAAGACAAAAGCATCATCTTTGCTTACAATTGCACTCTTTGCTGAAGATATCAAACGGCTGGATTCTATTCCGATTGACCCTAAGAAAAAAGAAGAGCATTAATTGCCGGGGAGACATTATGAGACTTGCCCTTTTGACTATAATTAGTGTATTCTTATTGTTGGGCGGTTGTTCTACCGTAAAGGTGGTTCCGGAACAGGTTGCCAACGGCAGGGTAAATCTGTCTGATAACTCGCAGACAATAACACATAATGGAACCGAGATATCGGTTCGTGTGGATGAAACCGGTATCAATGCCTATAATCTTGAAGGGTTCGTAACCGCTTTTCTGGTCTCAATTAATAATGCTTCCGGATCCGAAATTGCGTTCTCCGAAGATTCTTTTGTGCTTGCCGATGAAAACAATCGGCAATACAATCTGCTAACTCCTGACAAGGTGCGCGAGATGTTGAAGAAGGACTCATACTACCTGATGCCATATCCTTATGTTGGGTTTTACTATCTTGAAGACTACCAAAAAACCAGTTTCTATAACAGGTCCAATTCGTCCCTTCCATATTATTACGAACTGTATCCACAGGATATCTATTCAAAGGCTCTTCCGATGGTTCCGGTTATCCCGGGCATGAAAGTCGAGGGACTGACTTATTTCAAGTTTGATCCCGCAGATCATAAGAATGTAAAACTGTTGATATTTTCAAAAGGTGTATCAAAGTCCTCCACCCCTGATTTTATGTTCCCTTTTAAAATAGAAAAATGAATTTACGTGTAGCTGTGTCGCATAGATGCATCTGAGTCTGTTGGAAGGTGCTTTAGGCGGTATCGGGCTGTTTTTGCTCGGAATGAAACTTTTGTCTGACGGTATTCGTGCAATAGCGGATTACCGCATCAGAAATCTGGTTTCTCGGCTGATGTCAAATCGTTTTACCTCCCTGTTGTCCGGTATTGTAATGACGTTCGCGCTCAGCTCGGGTAGTGCTGCTGTGATCTTCGCCGTAGGATTGCTCAATGGCGGCGTAATTAACGTATTTCAGGCAATCTGTGTTCTTTCAGGAGTCCTGCTTGGCAGTTCTCTCTCTCTTCACCTCCATCTGATTCCTTACAGTCTGCTTTCCGGTTTCTTCATTCTAGGCGGTTTCATAATCAAATATTTCTTTAGAAACCGACGCCTTGTACATTACGGCACCCTGCTGCTCGGGGTCGGCCTGCTTTTTTTCGGGCTGTCATTGCTGGAGGGCAGTTACCGTCCTGTCAATGGCGGGCATCCTCTTAATGACCTGATTTACGGAATGCTGTATCAGTCAAGCTATATGGCGGCTTTATCAGGTGCCATAGTCTCATTTCTGGTTCAATCCTCCCAGTCCACACTTTCAATAATCGCATCACTGGAAAATAATGGTGCAATGCCACTGCCGCTCTCGTTTGCCATGTGCTGTGGAGGAATGCTTGGAATTTCAGGTATCGGTCTGCTTGCATCAGTTGGTGGAAAATATGTTGCCAAACGGGTCGCGATGTTTCTGATGCTGGTCTCGCTGATATCATGTTTGCCTTTGATAATTTTTTCCAGGACCGGAGCAGATTTTTCTTATGAAATTGCTTCCCTCTTCGGCAATCATGACATCGGCAATGTGTTGTCCTGGGGATACACCATTCCCAGCGTAATTGCAGCTTTGATACTGTTTGCTGCAGCGAGCCCGGTTTCCAGGTTCCTGCACCTTTTTGAGTCTGATGCAAGCGGCAAGGCGGGCGGCATGCAGCCCAGCGCCGGTTATCTTGATAGTCGCATTCTGATTACTCCTCCCATTGCACTTGAACAGGCCAGAAAGGAAGTTCAGCGAATGGCTGCGGTTACTTCCTGGATGTATGCCGATGTTCTTGCTTTGCTTTCAAACTTTGATGCGCGTCGTGTCGATACGATCCGTCAGCATGAACAGCTCTTGGATTCGCTCAATTCAGAGATAACGTCATTTCTGGCTGCACTGTCAAAAAGTGCCAGCGGACCTGATATAATGTTCGAGGTTCCTGGTCTGATACAGGTCGTATCCGCATTGGAACATATTGGAGATGTCTGTGAGGATATTCTTGACTGTACGCTGGATCGCAAACAGTCGGGAATAATCTTTTCTCCCGATGCGATGAACGACCTTAAAAATTTCGCGGAGCAGACCGGTAACATAATTATCAGAATGGAAAAATTCGTTTCTTCCAGCGAGAACTATGACCGAGACGAGTTACATCAAATCAAAGCCCGTACCCGGCAGTTATATGACCAAGTCAAGGAATCTCATTTCAGCAGGATTTGTTCGGGAGTCTGTCCGCCACGATCTGCCATGCTTTTTCAGGAGATGTCATCCTCCTGTATGAGAATCGCGGAACTGTGCTGGAATGTAATGGGTGTTCAGATCAGGAGAAGCGAGTAAAGATGAAATGTGCCGCTATTGATTTCGGGACTAATACCGCCCGTTTGCTCATCGGAGAACGTCATAACCAGAAACTCTCGACCCTGCGAGTAGAAAGGGAAATAGTCAGGCTGGGTGGAGGCTTTTCCGACGAAAGAGGCTTGTCGGAAGGGGCCCAGCAGCGCGGATTGAACTGCCTGAAGCGATTTGCAGCCATCATGAGGGAATATGGCGTCGAGCAGGTCAGGGCTTCCGCTACCAGCGCAGTCAGGGACGCGGTAAACGGGGCCTCGTTTGTTGAACTTGTTTCACGCGAGACAGGAATATGCCTGAACGTTATCGGCGGTGATCTTGAAGCACGTTTGACCCTGGCAGGTGTTATATCCGGACTCGACGTCATTAATGATAAAATGGTTGTTCTGGATGTGGGTGGTGGCAGTACGGAGATTACTGTTGCCGAAGACGGAATCCCGCTGTTTGTGAGCAGTATCCCGTTGGGTGTTGTCAGGCTCACCGAGGGTTTTATGACCTTGCCGTCCATGACCAAGAGGATTGAGGCTGTGATGAGTCAGCTTGAATCAGAGATGTCAGCGGCCGGAATCTGCGGACAGCCTGGCTCGGAACTGGTCGCAACTGCTGGAACAGCTACAACGCTTGCTGCCATCCAGATGGAGATGACAGAATACGACTACCGACGGGTGAACAACTTTCTGATCACCAGAACTGAAATTGAATCTATTTATCAGAGGTTGCTGCCATTGTCACCGTCAGATAGGATTTTGATTCCAGGCCTGGAAAAAGGGAGGGAGGATTTGATCATGGCCGGAATTCTTATAACGGTGCATGTGATGGACCGATTCGGATTCGGACGTTTGAAGGTCAGTGACTATGGTTTGCTGGAAGGGTTGGCCATTTCAGATGTTGAACTGGTGTAGGGCATAGTTGTGCTGACAAGTTGCTCCAGGGTCATCCTGGCCTTTTCCGCCGCACTTGCATTTCCACTTTTTTGATACGCTTGTATAAGATCTTGCAGAAGAACAGCAGCCTTGTCCCGTCTTCCGGCAGCCAGATGAACCGAACAGGCTCGTTCAAGATATTCCGCATTCAGAGTCTGATCATTTTTACTTTTGGCCACTTCAGCTAACTTTTCCAGATCCAAGCCGATCTTGGAGCTGACTCCCATCCTTTTGTCAATTTCTAACGCTTCCTGAAAATGTCTGTTGGCAGAATCGGGCCGGCGGGACTCAAACTCGATATCACCAAGCATCCTCAACGAGTTTGCCTCTTCTTCGGGCAGATAATTGTTTCTGTTTTCCTGCAGCGCGAGGTTCGCGGTTTTGAGCGCGGTGTCTATATTGCCATTGATAATCTGTATTCTTGCCAACAGATTAAGCCGGATACCTTTTGAAGCTCCGTTTTCGGCATCAAGGGATCTGGAAGCCCACTTCAAGGCCTCGTTGTGATTATAGAGGACAATTTCAAGCAGTGCTTTTTCGTATGTGACTTCAGAGGTGAATTCAGGGTAAAAGACAGATGTCTGGAGCGCTTGATCAACATAGCGCTTGGATGCTTCGATGTTTCCACTGCTTCTGTTCAATCTGGCAAGGTTGACTAATGCGATGATTTTGTCCGGATTGTCTTCAATCGTTGAACTTAAGGTCAGCGCATCCATAAAAAACTTTTCGGCCTGTCGAATGTCGCTTTTACGCTGGGCGCGCAAGCCTCTCTCCAGCAACTTCTCTGTCTGAAGATGTGTCTCCGATCTGATAACGGAATTACCGGGTGTTGTAGAGCATGCTGTAACGATTGATATCAGCATGGTTAACATCAGCAAGGAATGAAATCGTCCTGGATTACTCATTGCTGTCACCGCGTATGAACAGCTTGCCAGCTGGCGTGGGTGTGTTGTCACGGAATAACCAGATGTTTTGTATGGAATTTATCAGGCGGTCAGTACCAAGCATCACATCTTCCGTCTGGGAAAGAAGTCCAGGGATTTTAGGGAAGGCGGATTCCGACAGAATCCTGGTCTCTCTGGAAATTCTGGATACGTCATCAAGAGTGGCATCAGCCTTTTCCAGCAGTTGAGGCAGTTTTTTATCAATGTTGTCAATGGCCAGGTTTACACGGTTAAGTGTCGGAGCAAGGTCAATGTCTTCCACCTTTTTGTTGGTTGTGTCCAGCAAGGTATTGGTTTTTGATGATAATTGCGCAATTGAGCCGTTGGCTGAAAGCAGAAGCCTGTCGGTGTTGCGCCGGGTTCCTTCAAGGTTGCGAGTCAGGGTCTCCAGATTGTGAATGCTCTTTTTAAGATCACCATCAGGATCGTTGATATAACCAATGATATCACGTACCTCTACCAAAACCGGTTTGATCTTTTCCGCGATTTCATCGGCCATTTCGTCCAGAGCCTTGGTCTTTACATATACGATGGCTTCATTGTCCTTAATCTCGGGTTTGTCCTGGGATCCGGCGGAAATCTCTATAATGTTGTCACCGACTAATCCTTCCTTGACCAGCTTGACGATAGAATCACTACGAATCCAGGTGCGGTATTTCTTGTCCAGTTCAATGGTGATATCAACCAT
>JAWDJY010000045.1:0-39476 GCA_032469775.1 Geobacteraceae bacterium
TCACCGAGATTGCACACACCACATCGAATGAATCTCGTGACATAACCACTGAAGCGAATCAATTGACTAGTCTTTCCGGGGCCCTGATGGATGCCGTCGCGGTCTTCAAAATTGAGGAAAACAACACCCTGATTATTAACAAGGCCAAGAGTGCCCACATGATTTTTGTCGGCAAGATACAGGCGCATCTGGATGGAACGGCAAAAACCGACCCGTCAACGCTGCCGGACCACCATGGCTGCAACTTCGGTAAATGGTACGACACAATGGGGACAGAGCATTGCGGACATTTACCAATCTTCAAGGACATCGTTCAACCGCATGCCAAGGTCCACGAACTGGGCAAGGCGGCCATTGTTGCCTACAACTCCGGAGATCGTACCAGGGCTGCCGCGCTGAGTGAGGAGATGGTAAAATGTTCAATTTCGTTGTTAGATATTCTCTCTGAATTGGAAAAGAGGTGTGCGTGACCGGATTATAAATTATACGGTACGTTACTTATCGTTATGGACGCAGACCAGCTGTTTTCAGCAGAAGAAAATGAAATGTTTCAAGCGTAGATAGTGCAAATATTTTCATTCAATTATGCGCGGCACTATTACAATAACAGTGGAATTGCATAATAAAATTGGTATTGTCTCTGAAAGTTTGCGAAATTACTTCACATAACTTAGATAGTATCTTGATGATAACGCTGACATACGAATTATTTTGAACATGGGCACGGCATATTTCACGTTGCGGACCTGGAGGAGAGAACCATGAATCGATATATCGCATATATTTTGCTATTCATGGTTATCCTCGCCACCGCAGAACCACTTACCGCAAATGCGTCTACCCGACAAAAAGTAAGGATTGCCGCCTTCAATTTTTATCCCACCCTGTTTCAGGACAAAGACGGCGCTGTCAAGGGCTTCTATGTTGATTTCCTGCGAGAGATTGCCCAGCGGGAAAATTGGGATATCGAGTTCGTGTATGGCAACTGGGTTGATGGCCTGGCACGGATACAGTCAGGTGAGGTCGATGTCCTGCCTAATGTGGCCTTCACTCCGGAGCGCGCCCAGTTCATGGATTATGGCAAGGTCCCGCTTCTTACCGTGTGGGCCGAGTTGTATGTTCCGGAGGGGGCTGGCATCGAGAATATCCGCGATTTGAATGGCAAGATGGTTGCCCTGATGAAAGGGGATTTCAATGCCGCCAATTTCAAGAACCTGGTGGAGAAGTTCTCCATCCCATGTCGGATTGCCGAGTACAACAATTACGATGAAGTGTTCAAGGCTGTCGCCAACCGCCAGGCAGACGGCGGTATAGTCAACAATACTTTTGGCGCGGCAAAACAAAACGATTACCGCTTAAAATCGTCCGGCGTGATCTTCAACCCCTTTGACATCTTCTTTACCGTGGCAAAGGGACAAAACGCTGTCATTCTGGCAAAGCTTGATCAGTATCTCGGGGAATGGCGAAAATCTGAAAACTCACCGTATCATCGGGCCCGGGAGCGTTGGGCGCACGGTACTGCTTCTACTATTCGCGTCAACCACCCCTGGATGATAAATACAGCAGTGGGCTTAGCCGCGCTGTTGTGCATTACGGCTGTTTTTTTATTCATTTTACGTATCGAGGTCCGTCGTAAAACCATCGCTTTGGCCAATGCCATGGAGGAAGCAGAATCGCTGCAACGTCTTTACAGCGGGACATTTGACAACACGTTCCAGTTTCTGGGGTTGCTGACCCCTGACGGTAGGCTTGTAAATGCAAACAAGGCATCCCTGGATTTGATTGACGCAGACAAGGAGTCTGTGGTTGGAGCTCTCTTCTGGGAAACACCCTGGTGGGCACATGACCCTGATGAACAGCAGCGCTTGAAAGATGCCATTGAGATGTGTGGCAAGGGAGAAATACTTCACTTTGAAACAACCCATCAAGATCTGATGGGAAACCTCCATTATGTGGACTTTTCCCTCAAGCCGCTTCGGGATAATTCAGGCGCCATAAATTATATCATCCCGGAAGGGCGTGATGTTACCCAGTACAAAACAATTCAGAATGATTTGATGCAGCGGGAACAGGAACTCCAATCGCTCTTTATGACCGCGCCGATCGGCATCGCCTATGTCAAGGACAGGGTTTTCTCCAAGGTAAATACTGCCTATGCCGCTCTATATGGTTATTCGCAGGAAGAATTGATTGGCAAGTCGACCAGGATACTTTATGCCAGCGAGAACGATTATCTTGAAGCCGGTAAGGAAATTTACGCTCAGGCTGCAGCAAAGGGCACTGCCACCGTCGAAGTTCGAACCGTCAGCAAATGCGGTGCATTTGTGGACATTCTGCTTGGTATTGCACCTGTGTCAACAGGGGATTTGTCGGCGGGATTCGTAAGCTCTGTGCTTGATGTGACGGAAAAGAAAAAAGCTTTCGTCGCTCTGGAGGAAAGCGAAAAACGTTTTCAGGCCATGTTTGACGAAAGTCCGATGATAATGGGGCTCTATGATGCGTTGACTGGTGCGTATGTCGATTTCAATAAGAGTTTTTGTGACGTCCATGGAATAACCAGGGATGCCATAGGAATGCGTCCAGATGAAGCGGGGGTTGTCAGTTCTGAAGAATTCCAGAGGGTTTTTGAGATTTATTCCCGGCAAGGTTCAATTGATCAGATTGAAATGAAGGCTGTTGGTAAAGGTGGTGCTGCCATTGATTTGCTTTTTTCTGCTAATACCATTGAACTTTCCGGCAAAAAGTATGCTTTAGGCGTATCCCAGAACATAACTGACCGAATACTGGCCGAACAGCGGCTCATGGAGTCCGAAACTAAGTACCGTAACTTATTTGAAAATGCGCCAATCGGCATCTTCCAGTCGGTCCCTGCCGGTCGCTTTCTGGCGGTAAACGGGGTTTGTGCAGAATTATTCGGATACTCCTCGCCAAAAGACATGATCGAAGGTGTTACGGATATTACCAATGAACTCTATGTGGACCCTGCCCAACGTTCACATATCCTGGAACAGTTAAAATTATGTAACAGCGTGACTACCAATGATGTCCAGGCTCGCCGTAAGGACGGTTCCATTATTTATATCGATCTCCATATGAGAGCGGTTCGGGAGTCAGCCGTGGCGGTCGAAATGCTCGAAGGTTTTCTGGTTGATGTCACTGAAAGGAAAAAAACCGAAGAGCTCGTGTTGCAGAGCGAAAAACTATCCATGGTAGCCGGGATGGCAGCAGGTATTGCACATGAAGTAAATAATCCACTGGGTATCATTGCCCAGGATATTCAGAACCTGGAGCGGAGATTTTCCACGACCTTGCCGGCAAACCGCATAATTGCAGATGAAATCGGGCTGGATCTGGAACAGGTTGAACTCTATATGGAGCAACGTGATATCTCGAATTATATTGCGAGTATGAGGAGTGCCGTTAAACGGGCCTCCGGCATTATCCTGAACATGCTGCAATTTAGCCGTCAAAGTGATGCAACTCATCAGTTTCTTAACCTAAATGATGTGATTGAACAGTCAATTATATTGGCTTCCAACGATTATGATCTGAAAAAGAAATATGATTTCAAACATATATCTATTGTTAGAAATTATTGTAATAATCTTCCCGTTATTTCTATTAGCATTACAGAAATTGAGCAAGCGTTCATAAACCTTCTAAAAAATGCTGCCCAAGCGATGTTCACTGCAAATACAGAGAAACCAACAATCACGATTACGACCTCTCTAAACAACGGATTTGTTGTCGCCACAGTAAATGATAACGGCCCCGGCATGAGTGTTGAGGTACAGAGAAAAATATTTGACCCGTTTTTTACTACCAAAGAGATTGGGGTTGGTACCGGGTTGGGGTTATCTGTAACATATACGATCATCACAAAGAATCATAACGGTGAGTTCACTGTTGAGTCTGAGCCTGGCGCGGGAGCAAGTTTTACTATCAGATTGCCCTTGCCATCCTGACAGCTGATTTACCCATGAGCGCAGTGCAAATTTACCCTGCATACAATGCGGGGTGTTTTTTTGTCTTGTGGGCAGACCCTTGGGAAAAATATCTCTAAGGCGCAATCAGGGGCTGTCATGCAACTACTTGTAATTACTGATGTCTTGACGCTGAACAAATAGTTTGTGGGATGATTATCTCAAGGGAATTGATTGGATGATGGTATTTAACCGTATGATATTACAGTGTTATTCGGTTTGGCACGCACAATGCTAATTAACGGTAGTCAAATGGTAATTCAGAGGAGTGTGGCTATGGTAACCAGGCGCAACGACCTGACGGTTCTGGCGATAGATGATGATTCAGATATGAGAAAAAGTATTGTGTCCTACCTTGAGGACACTGGTTTTATTGTTCATCAGGCGGAAGGAGGTCGTCAGGGAATTGAGCTGTTTGATTTATATCACCCCGACATCGTTTTTACTGATCTGATGATGCCGGAGGTTGACGGACTTGCAGTCGTAAGCGCCATAGCAGAAAAATCGCCGGATACGCCGGTTGTGGTTATTTCCGGTAATGGCTCCGTTGCCTATGCCATCGAGACCGTCAGGAAAGGGGCATGGGATTACGTCACCAAACCAATCCTTGATTTTTCGGTTTTAGACCGTGTAACTGACCAGGTTCTTGACCGTGTCAATTCAATAAAGTCGGAGAGGGCATACCAGGAAAGCCTGCAGAAGGCTGTTATAAGCCAGGATCGACAGCTCTCAGAAAAACATTACATTGATTCATTAACTAAACTCCCAGTAAGAAGCCAGTTGCGGGATGTTTTCGGCAAATATCTTGTGGATATTGAATTCAGTGGTGATTTGTCTGTGATGTTGCTTGGGATCGACAATTATAAAACAGTTAATGAATCATTTGGCCATGAATGCGGTGACCTGCTAGTAGCAAATATTGCAGATCGACTTCGCCAGTTGATTGCGAAATGTACGGCGATTGCCCGTATCAGCACCAATGAATTTGCAATAATCATAGCGAATACAAATAAAATTACTCAACATATCGATTCACTCTCTGCGGCTTTGGAAAGTCCGGTAATTCTCATGGGGCAAGACGTATATATCAGTTATCATATTGGAATTGCGTCGTTCCCACAAGACGGTGAATCAATTGACACACTGCTCCAGCATGCCGAGATTGCATGTACCCATGCAAAACTGACGGGAAAAAACAGTCATTATTTTTACTCCCGGGAATTGCGGGAACAAGTCCAGAACCGGGTTGCTCTTGAATCGGGCTTAAGGAAGGGGTTAGAGCGAGACGAGTTCAAAATCTACTATCAGCCCAAGGTAGATGCTGCTACACACCGAATGGTGGGTATGGAGGCGTTGTTACGATGGCAGCCGACAGGGAATAATAATCTTGTTCCGCCAATACTATTCATACCAATTCTGGAAGAGTCCGGCCTGATTATTGATGTCGGAGATTGGGTACTTCAGACTGCCTGCCGAGAGTACATGGAGTGGCGCAAACGAGGGATGGGGGCTGTCAGTTTGTCGGTAAATATTTCTGCTATCCAGTTTCATTCCGGAAAACTTCCGGAGTTAGTTGCCAGAGTGTTGCAAGATACAGGAATGCCCGCAAGCATGCTCTGTCTGGAGTTGACCGAAAGTATTGTCGTGAAGGATATTAAAGGCATTATTGAGACGCTGACGGCGTTGACCAATCTTGGGGTCAAATTATCAATTGACGATTTTGGCACGGGATATTCCTCGTTAAGCTATTTAAAGGATATGCCCATTAATGAACTCAAAATTGATCGATCTTTTGTCATGAACTTGCCGGGCGACAAAGCATCGATTGCGATTGTTGAATCTGTGTTATCAATGTCAAAAGATATGCGGATGACCGTCGTTGCTGAAGGAGTTGAAACTCAGGAACAGGCCGGTTTCCTGGCATCAAGGGGGTGTAATGAACTTCAAGGTTATCTGTTCAGCAAACCGTTGCCATCAGAGGACGTATATGGCTGGTGCCATGGAAATGAATACTGCGAAGAGCATAAAAAACAAGGGTATGAGTGTAACTGGGTGTTTCGTCAACAAGAAGACATTGAGCAGATTGCAGGTGGCATTGCCCATGATTTTAAAAACATACTGACCGGGATCGTTTGTAATCTTTCAATTGCGCAGAAGGACCTTGACGAATCACATAAATCGGTAGTTGCCATAAAGCGCGCTGAACAGGCAAGCAGACGAGCCAATGAGCTGGCCCAGAAGCTGATGGATGTTGCTAGACCTGCTACTGTGATAATCAAACGGATGTCAATACGGGAGTTAATAGAAGAATGTTTACAATTAACTGTTACAGATCCCAAAATTCAATGTGAAATTGAAGTAGATGCAATGTGCCCGGATGCTGATATCAACTCCGGTGAGTTCTGTCAGGTGCTTAACAACCTCATCATGAATTCCGTTCAGGCAATGCCTGATGGTGGAACGATAACCGTTTCTTCAACCGCTGAAATTCTTTCCTCTGACAATCAGTATTCCATAGCTTCAGGAAGCTATGTCCGGATAGAAATAAATGATTCTGGTAATGGTATTCCTCCAGAGCTTGTGGATAAGGTCTTTGAGCCATATTTTACGACCAAAAAATCGGGCAACGGGCTTGGTCTTGCTTCCGTAAAAAGAATTATCATAGAAAATTATGGTGCTATTAATGTGGAATCTGAATTAGGAATGGGTACTTCCATTACATTACTGCTGCCTGCTGTAAAATAACTCCGAGATACTATCTTGAAGTTGCTACTCACTAATATCATTTACACAAAATTCTTTATAGACCCCCGCTTGACCCACAAATAAGGCGTCTACTATTGACTGCTTTTTCTGTTACATGCCCGGCGGCATCCGGAGCCAGGTATCGCGACAAGGCGCTACTAACAAGCAAGGATGCCGGCAGAAATAACTGACAGGGGAGGCGCCCACCATAGAAATCTCTGCCCGCCGATAAAGCTTTCAGGATGTTGTGCCAACTCCTGCAAGTGCACCGACGACCGAGCCTAAAACAGTCCATTTATTATGTTTACAAAGAACGTGAGTTGTTCGGATATTCGAGGTTGCATCAGGCAATGCGGTTTATTTTACAACTACGAACTCGTCCCTGCGGTTTTTTGACCAGGAGTTTTCATCATTACCTTGCACTGCCGGACGCTCTTTGCCATAGCTGATTGTTGACAACATTTCCGGATTGACGCCCATATTTATCAGATAGTTGGCAGCAGCTTTTGCGCGTCTCTCTCCAAGTGCAAGATTGTATTCGGCAGAACCCCGTTGGTCACAATTGCCTTCGATACGTAACCTCACATTTTTCTGCATATTCGCAAGTATTTGTTCATTGCGGACAAGCGTATCTCTGGCTTCTTTACTTAAATCCGAACTGTCAAAGCTGAAGTAGATTCGTTCAATTGCAGGCTGACTTTCAGCTTCTTTAACTGGCTGACGACCAACAACTTCCGGCCTGTTTGACGCTGCCTTGTTTGTCTCGCCTTCTTGATTCGTTGCAACTGAATCATTCTTGGACTTCACGACATTGGATCCCACGATCAATTCATTACCTGCGACAGGCTCTTCCCTGATGACATTTTCATTGTTGGCACATCCTGATGCGCCGACAATGAATCCTACGCATCCCAATACAGACAAAGCTTTTTGCCAATTCCTCATCTAGAGACTCCTTTCAACATGTTGATTGACACGGCATATTCAAACTGGTAATAATTTATAACACGAATGATTAGTGTGTCAAACTAAAAAAGAGAGGGGCCAATTCATGACGGCGTCCGCAATAAGCAAATCCAATGAAGCCGCTGCTTGTCACTACACACTCGATCACCGGAAAGAATTGATTATCGAAATTTTTGTATGGCTATACGGATTGTCAAACGTAATTGATGAACAGGCTCGTGAAATGGAAAAACAGATCGGGCTTAGCAAAAATATGGTTCTGGCCATCAAGGCAGTATCTCGATCACCATCAGCACGTGTAACAGATTTGGCAAAAAGCATGTGCCTCAATCCTGCCACCATGGTCAGGATTCTTGACCAGCTTGAGGACAAGGGATTTGTTGTCAGGGTCAGGTCAAGAGATGATCGTCGCGTGGTTAAAATACTGCCTACCTTAAAAGCCATGGATATTGGAGTTATTCTAAACGAAATCAAACATAGAAGCATGGTGCGCTGTTCAGTAACAGCCAACGACGAAGAGTTGATGTCTGCACTCGATGCACTTAAAAAGCTGGCTTTTCTGCTAGACTCAGCATACCTGCATCCAGCTGCGCTAAGCGATGCCCAATAATGAAAGGATAACCAAATCATGAGACTATGGCTGTTTGATTTTGACGGGACTCTTTCGTCATTGGTAGATGACCGGAACGCCGCTGTGATGCACCCTGCATGTGTCAGTATGCTGAAGGGGCTGTCTCAATCAAAAACTGATCAGGTTGCAATTATTTCAAGCAGGACGCTTGAAGACGTTTTGCAGCGAGTGCCATTGAAAGACGTTATTGTTGGTGGGAATAGCGGAATGGAGTGGCAGTTGCCAGGTGGCTGCAGAGTTTCTCTCGGATCAAGCCGGAAAGAAGCTCTGCTCACCCGTCGCGGTGAGTTGATGCCTGCGATTGAAAAGCTTGGAAGAAAAGATGGATTTGAAATTGAAGACAAACACTGGTCGGTTGCAATCCATATTGACAAGAAGCGTCGTCAGAGCCTTGATAAAACAGTCCAGACTATTGTTGCCTGGGCTATGCGTGAAAAAATAACTCTTTATCGTGGTCCGGATGTGCTTGAAATTCAATTTCTGGATGGTTTCAATAAGTCAATGGGCGCAACATTTCTGGCTGAATTGCTAAAGATCGACACCATCAAAGATCAGATCATCTATTCCGGAGATGACGAAAACGATGCTGTTGCCATGTGGTGGGCAATCATGGCCGGTGGAAAAGCAATAATGGTCGGCGCACGGTTCGATTTGCCCGGGGCCATTTATGTAAAGGATCAAGAGGCGCTGGCGGAAACAGTTCAAATGCTTACAGAACACGACAGGAATACTTCTCTGAAATATGGGCCAGTTCATGAAATAGCCGGTGGTCTGTCCGGCACAGACCGACAGTCGTCGTAATGCCATGATAACCAACTCTGGCACGGTGCTTTTAAGGAGAAAAAGGTATGCCAGTATATAATAAGCTTTCGTTTCGATCGTTTCGTTTGGCTTTGCGATTCGTGTTGCCGCTTGCAATAGCGTTGTCCCTGCTTGCTTATGCCGTGGTGCCGCTGGTGGATAAATTGACTTTGCACTGGTTCGTGCGCGATCTTGACATCCGCTCGGACCTGGTAACCAGTACGTTGCAGGAACCCCTTGAAAATCTACTGCTTTCCGGTGACAGGAAAAAAATAACAGGACTGCTTGCAAAGTCTACACAGGATGAACGATTGCTGGCCTTGGGATACTGTAATCAGGAAGGCAAGTTGCTTTACCGTACATCCAGTTTGCCCGATTCGCTCTCCTGCTCCCTTCCTAAGAACACCTCAGGCGAAACAGAGCACTTGCTGCGTTTGTCGCAAGGGTTGGTGCATGTTACCGTCAAACCACTTGACCATGACATGGGCGCAACCGGTTCTCTCGTATTGGTTCATGACATGAGCTTTGTCGAACGTCGCAGCAGTGACACTCGAAATTATGTAATCCTGCTTTTTGCTGTGCTGGGTATTGTTACCTCGTTGATAACGGTCTTTGTGGCGCACCTGAGCTGGCGGGGCTGGATGGAAGGTGTGCGGGCGATGCTTCGTGGAGAAGGTCTGCTGAAACCTTTCAGCCAACCGGCTAACTCTGAACTGCAACCTTTGCTGGGGGATTTTCGGGTTTTGATGAGAAGCCTTGATGCAGAGAGGCGACTTGCCGATGATGCAACGGTCACCTGGAACCCTGATTCGCTGCGCAATCTTCTGCATAAACAGTTGGCCGGTGAACGGGTTATCGTAGTCTCCAACCGTGAACCGTATATTCATATCAAGACCTTGGACGGAACTGAGTGTAATCGACCAGCAAGCGGTCTGGTTACTGCTGTTGAGCCGGTTATGCGTGCCTGTTCTGGAACCTGGATTGCGCATGGTAGCGGTAGCGCTGACCGTGAGACCGTTGACCGGCACGATCGGGTCGGAGTCCCGCCCGGGCATCCGGATTATACCCTGCGGCGCATCTGGCTGAGTGCCGATGAAGAAGCCGGATACTACTACGGCTTTGCCAACGAAGGGCTCTGGCCGCTTTGTCATAATGCCCATGTACGCCCGGTCTTCCGCTCCAGCGACTGGGAGCAATACGTCGCTGTAAATCAGCGGTTTGCCGATGCAGTGGCCGTGGAAGCCGACAGCGATGATCCTGTAGTATTGGTTCAGGATTACCATTTTGCGCTTCTGCCGGGCATGATCCGAAAAAGACTGCCCAAAGCCACCATCATCACTTTCTGGCATATTCCCTGGCCCAACCCGGAATCATTCGGCATCTGTCCCTGGCGGGAGGAACTGCTGCAAGGGATGCTGGGGAGCACCATTCTTGGGTTCCATACTCCTTTTCACTGCAATAATTTTCTGGAAACCGTGGACCGCTACCTTGAAACACGTATAGAACAGGAGTCCTCCACCATCTTCCATGGCGGCAAGCTGACTATGGTGGAAAGCTATCCCATCTCGATTCAGTGGCCATCTCCATGGCAGGATTCACAATCTTCAATAGAGCAATGCCGACACGAAGTCCGCCGGTCACTGGGGCTTGAAGACGACCACCTGCTTGGACTCGGAGTTGATCGTCTCGATTACACCAAGGGCATCCTGGAGCGCTTGCGGGCGGTTGAAAATCTGCTGGAACGCTACCCTGATATGGTCGGGCGATTTACTTTCGTCCAGATAGCCGCACCGTCCCGTTCGGCACTGGAGGAATACCAGGCTTTCGACGAAAGGGTAAGGGCCACGGCCTCTCGAATAAATCAACGCTTCTCGTCCGGGACCTATCAACCGATCCTGCTCAAGGTGGAACACCACGAACCAGTCGATGTAAATCGTTATTACCGTGCTACCGATGTTTGCATGGTCACCAGCCTGCACGATGGAATGAACCTTGTGGCAAAAGAGTTCGTAGCTGCCCGTGATGATGAACGGGGGGCGCTGGTTCTAAGTCAGTTTACCGGCGCTGCACACGAGCTGTACGAGGCCTTGATCGTTAACCCTTACCATATCGAACAGACCGCCGATGCTCTTTTACACGCTTTGACCATGCCGGTTTATGAACAACAGGAACGGATGCGCAGCATGCGGGCGCTGGTGCGGGATTTCAATGTTTATCGCTGGGCCGGGCGCATGTTGATCGACGCTGCTCGAATCAGGCAGCGGGAAAAGCTGGCCGCTAGAATAGCCAGGACGAAATAGGCCGTGGTTCCCAATCTCCGGATTATCGGAATGCAGATTTAAATGAACTATGACAGGCGATGCGATTATTAACTGTTATAATGTTTGCAGGCAGGTTGGTTGTATTTCGCAAAAACCGGAAAACAAGGGGCTTTTAAGCGGCTCCGGGAGGTGTGTCCGGTGCTGAACAGTAATATGTCATGTCAACATAAGCTGGGTGCGACTTTTCTGGCCGATGGATGCGTTCGTTTCGTGGTATGGGCGCCCCGGTCGCAACGGCTGTCTGTGAAAATATTTGCCGAGGGTGGTGATCGCATTGAACCTCTCGACAGTTACGCTAATGGGTATTTTGTCGGGACACTGGCGGGTGTTGAAGCTGGAGCCCGCTATTTGTACCGGCTAGATGATGGCAGCGAACGGCCCGACCCGGCATCGCGCTGTCAGCCGGATGGTGTGCATGGACCGTCCCAGGTGGTTGCAGATGGCAGTCATGCCTGGAACGACAGCGTCTGGACAGGCCTTCCGCTGGATGAATTTATCATCTACGAACTGCATGTGGGAACATTTACGCCGCAGGGCACTTTTGACGGAGTGATCTCACAACTGGATTACCTGTGCGAGCTGGGCATTACCGCAGTGCAACTCATGCCTGTGGCCCAGTTTCCGGGTGAGCGTAACTGGGGCTATGACGGCACCTATATCTACGCACCCCAGAACAGCTATGGCGGACCGGCCGGGCTGAAACGCCTGGTGGATGCCTGTCATTCCAGGAAGCTGGCCGTAATTCTGGATGTGGTGTACAACCACCTGGGGCCGGAAGGGAATTATCTGCATGGCTTTGGTCCCTATTTTACCGATCGCTACCGCACTCCATGGGGTGAAGCGGTTAATTTCGATGGCCCCGACAGCGATCCGGTCCGACACTACTTCATTTCCAATGCCCTCTACTGGATTACCGAATTCCATATTGACGCGCTAAGATTGGACGCCATCCACGGGATCTATGATTTCAGCGCCCAGCATA
This sequence comes from Geobacteraceae bacterium, assembly GCA_032469775.1. Lineage (GTDB taxonomy): Bacteria > Desulfobacterota > Desulfuromonadia > Geobacterales > Pseudopelobacteraceae > JACRCG01. Next base: position 12,430 of record JAWDJY010000045.1, read on the forward strand.
TACTGCAGGAAATCTCAGAAGCCGTACACCGGCAGGCCAGGTTGTTGGGGCGCCGTGTTCACGTCATTGCAGAAAGCGATCTGAATGACGTAAGGATTGTAAGATCAATCGAGTCGGGCGGTTATGGTCTGGACGCCCAGTGGAACGATGATTTTCATCATGCACTGCGATCCCTTCTGACAGGCGAGGTTGCCGGATACTACTCTGACTTCGGCCGGTTCCCGGATCTGGTCAAGAGTTTCAGAGAGGGCTTTGTTCTCTCCGGCGAATATTCGTGTTTCAGAAGGCGTAGACATGGAAATTCCGCTGCAGGAGTCCCCCCCGGCAAACTGGTGGTCTTTTCCCAGAACCATGATCAGGTCGGCAACCGCATGCGCGGTGAGCGTCCAGGTGAATATCTCTCCGTTCAGCAGCTGAAGCTGGCCGCTGCAACCGTACTGCTGTCTCCGTACATTCCGCTGCTCTTCATGGGTGAGGAATATGCAGAGTCGGCACTTTTTCCATATTTTGTCAGTCATGGTGATGCCGATCTGGTCGAGGGGGTCAGGCGAGGCCGAATGGAAGAGTTTGCCGCTTTTGTATCGAAAGGAACTCCTCCAGATCCACAATCGGAAGAGACTTTTCTTTCAGCAAAACTGTTTCATGAGCAACGGAACAGTGGCGACCACAGAGCCCTCTTCGACTTCTACCGGGAGCTGATTCGCCTTCGCAAAAAGTACTCCGGATTTTCAGGGTGTAACAGGGATGACATACAGTTGGTTGCCTATGAAGAGGAAGCTGTGTTGGCAATCATTTGGGGATATGAAAACAGCCGGATACTATGCCTGTTTAACTACAGTGACCGAAATTTCACGATCCCGCCACAGATAGCAAGCGGCAACCTGCATGTCCTACTGGATTCATCCGGCAATAGTGCTCCAGGCGAGTGCATAAGCGTGTTTGCAAATCGGCAGAGTACATTTCCGACGCTTGCCCCTTTCGGCGTCATCGTCTACCGAAAGGAATTAAACTAATGCAACGATACCTCTGTGTTCATGGTCACTTTTATCAGCCACCGCGAGAAAACCCGTGGCTGGAGGCAGTTGAGATCCAGGACTCTGCTTTTCCTTATCACGACTGGAACGAACGAATAACCGCCGAGAGTTATGCTCCAAATACCGCTGCACGGAATCTGGACGGTGATGGCCGCATATTGGGAATCATTAGCAACTACGCCCGCATCAGCTTCAATTTCGGGCCAACTCTACTGTCCTGGATGGAAAAATATTCATCCGACACTTACCGTGCGATTCTCGCAGCCGACCAGCAGAGCATTTTATGGCGCTCCGGCCATGGTGCCGCCCTGGCACAGGTCTATAATCATATCATCATGCCGCTTGCAAGCCTGCGTGACAAACGGACCCAGGTGAAGTGGGGAATCAGGGATTTCGAGCATCGTTTCCACCGTTTTCCGGAGGGGATGTGGCTGGCCGAGACCGCAGTGGATCAGGAAACCCTGGAGGTAATGGCGGAGGCCGGTATCCGTTTCACGATACTTGCCCCTCATCAGGCTGGGCGGGTGCGCAGAATCGGTTCCGGCCGGTGGGTGGATGTAAGCGGCTCGTGCATTGACCCTTCAAGGGCCTACCTCTGCCGACTCCCGTCAGGGAGAGTTATTACCCTTTTCTTCTACGACGGCCCCATCTCCCAGGCAGTGGCATTTGAGAAACTGCTGAATAGCGGGGAACATTTCGCCTCTCGCCTGATGTCCGGTTTTTCCCGCCATCGCAACCATCCCCAGTTGGTACACATTGCGACCGATGGCGAAACCTACGGTCATCACCACCATTATGGCGAGATGGCGCTTTGCCACGCCCTGAATCACATCGAAGGAAACGGTCTTGCCCGTCTTACCAATTATGGAGAATTCCTTGAGCTTCACCCACCCACTCATGAAGTGCAGATCATAGAAAACAGCTCGTGGAGTTGCATGCATGGCGTTGAACGCTGGAGGAGCGACTGCGGGTGCAATTCTGGCGGAAACAGTGGCTGGAATCAGCAGTGGCGGCAACCGCTAAGGTCTGCTCTGGACGGCCTCAGTGAAAAGCTGGCAGCCTGCTACCAGGATGTTGTAGCGGGTTACCTCAAAGCTCCCTGGGAGGCCAGAGATGAATACATTGATGTGATGCTTGACCGTTCCGAGGGAAATGTGGAGGCATTTCTGATTAAACACTCCTTGCGGCCCCTGGATGACGAAGCGACCGTGACAGTGCTCTGCCTGCTGGAAATGCAGCGTCATGCACTGCTCATGTACACCAGTTGCGGATGGTTCTTCGACGAGTTATCCGGAGTTGAAACGGTTCAGATCATCCAGTATGCCGCCAGGGCTATACAGCTGGCAGATAGATATTGCCACCAGAATAACGAAACGGACTTTCTTTCAAGGTTGCAGCAGGCCAGGAGCAACCTCCATGAACATGACAACGGGGCTGAAATTTACTTCAAGTTCGTAAAACCTGCCATGATTGACCTGATAAAGGTCGGCGCACACTATGCCGTAAGTTCGGTTTTTGAAGAGTACGGTGATGAAACAGGCATTTTCAGCTATCGAGCCTTCAAGGAAGATTTGTTGACACTGCATTCAGGTCCGATGCGCCTGTCTGTCGGCAGGGTGTTCATACGTTCGTCGATCACGCGCAAAGCCGATCGCATCAGCTTCTGTACCCTGTACTTCGGTGGACATGCTTTGAACTGCGGTGTCCGTTCCTTTCTTGGTGAAGACGCCTATATGTCCATGAAGCTGCAGGTTACGTCAGCATTCAATGAAGTCGACTTCGCTGCCATCATAAGGCTGATGGACATCCATTTCGGCATGCATAACTACTCGCTCAGAAATCTTTTCCGGGACGAACAGCGTCATGTCCTGCAATTGATCATCGCCGGGACGCTCCAGGATTTTGAAGACAAGTTTACAACTCTTTATGAAAACAGCAGGAGCCTGATGGGCTTTTTGAAAGAAGCCGGAATGCCGGTACCTCACCGCTTTATGACAACTGCTGAAACTGCACTCAACCTGCGGCTGCAGAAAATGTTTTCATCCGGTGCGGTGGAGCTTGACAGCCTCAGGGAAACTATCAACGAAATCAAGAGTTGGAATGTGAAAGTTGATGGAGTGGCCCTGGAATTTATCATTCGCCGCAGATTGGAAGCCGCAATGGCTGTCTTGATGGATGATGTCAGAAACGACTCGCTTCTGACAGATGTCCTCTGCCTGGTAGAGTCAGTTGCATCACTCCCGATTGACGTCAACCTTTGGCAGGCTCAGAACGTTTACTGGGCCGTTCTTCAATCCCATGCAACGATTATCCGATCGTGTAGCGTTGAGGCAAACAATCACAACACCTGGAGCGAAACGGTAAGGAAGCTTGGAGAAGTACTCTACTTCAATGTAAACGCTGCTCTGGCGGCAAGAGGAGATATATGAACGGCAAGGCTCTCAGAATACCCGTATCAACTTATCGTCTCCAGTTCAATTCACATTTCCGGTTCAATGATGCAAGGGAAATCGTTTCATATCTGAATGAGATTGGAATCAGCGACATTTATGCATCGCCATATTTTAAAGCACGCAAAGGAAGCCTTCACGGTTATGACATTCTGGACCAGAACAGCCTGAATCCTGAGGTCGGCTCAGAAGATGATCTTGAACAACTGTCCTGCATGCTGAATAACTATGACATGGGACAGGTTCTAGATATCGTTCCTAACCATATGTGCATTGAGGGGCAAGGAAACGATTTCTGGATGGACGTGCTTGAAAACGGTCCCAGTTCAATATATGCGGGTTTTTTCGATATTGACTGGCATCCTGTCAAGCATGAACTTGAAAACAAGATTCTGATTCCTATCCTGGGCGACCAATACGGAACCGTGCTTGAAAACGGGGAGCTCCGGCTGTCGTTCGAAGACGGGACCTTCTTCGTTTATTACTACGACCACAAACTGCCAGTCATACCAAAGACCTATACCCATATCCTTACGCTGGGCATTGACAATCTCGAACGGGAGCTTTCTGCCGCTGCACCGCAGTTTCAGGAGCTTATGAGTATTGTTACCGCCCTCAGCCACCTGCCGCCAACCACGGAAAAGAACCCCGAACGGATTGCCGAGCGCTACCGCGAAAAAGAAGTCGTCAAACGCCGCCTGTGTAGCCTCTATCAAAACAGTTGTGCACTCAGGGAATTTATTGATGGAAATGTCTCCATCTTCAACGGTACGAAGGGGGATCCGCGCAGCTATGACCTTTTGGACATAATGTTGAGGGAACAGGTCTATCGCATTTCCCATTGGCGTGTCGCTACCGAAGAGATCAATTACCGCAGGTTTTTTGATATCAACTCGCTTGGAGCTATCAGGGTGGAGGTCCCGGCCGTATTTGAAAAAACCCATGACTTGATATTCAAACTTGTGGGAACCGGCAAGATTACCGGATTACGGATCGATCATGCTGATGGACTGCGTGATCCGGAAGATTATGCCAGGCGCCTGCAATCAGGTTGTTTCGCCATGATGTATGGCGATGTCCATGATGAAGGCACGTTGGATCAGGATGCCAAGGCAGAACTCCGGGAAAAATATGACCGGATTGTTGCAGTAGATCCTTCTTACAAACCGTTTTACGTCTTGGGAGAAAAAATACTGCTCAAAAATGAGAAATTGCCTGAGAGCTGGCCGGTTTACAGCACGACCGGCTATGATTTTGCCAATCAGGTGAACGGACTCTTTGTGGACACCTCGAAGGCCAAGGTGTTTGAAACCATTTATACCCGTTTCATACAACACCGGATTGACTTTCTGGAAGTGGTATATGAAAAAAAGAAACTTGTCATGCAGGTGGCCATGTCGAGTGAGATCAATACGCTGGGGCATTTCCTTAACAGGATTTCTGAACAGAACCGTCATACGCGGGATTTCACTCTCAACAGTCTGATCAAATCGATCGTGGAAGTTATCGCCTGCTTTCCAGTCTACCGGACTTATATCAATAGCTTCGAAGTCTCTGAGCGGGATGTTCAGTATGTTGAATCTGCCATAAACCGGGCAAAACGGCAGAACCCGGCCACCAGCACATCGGTTTTCAATTTTATCGGTGATGTGCTGTTGCTGCGTTTTACTGACAATATGCTAAAAGAACATAAATTGATGTGGCTTGATTTTGTGAAGCGTTTTCAGCAAATCAGCGGTCCGGTGATGGCAAAAGGTGTCGAGGATACGGCTTTCTACCTTTACAATAGACTGGTTTCGCTGAATGAGGTGGGAGGTAACCCTGAGAGATTCGGTATCACATGTGACGCCTTTCATGGCCAGAACATAGAAAGGTGCAAAAGCCGGCCGTTGGCCATGCTGGCCACCTCAACCCATGACACCAAACGGGGAGAGGATGTTCGGGCCCGGATCAATGTGCTTTCGGAGATTCCGGAAGAATGGCGGGATGGCCTTTCCCGCTGGGGCCGCCAGAATCGCAAACTGAAGATGGTGGTCGATGGAAAGCCCGCGCCGAGCAGAAACGAGGAGTACCTTCTCTACCAGACACTGGTTGGAACCTGGCCCTTCTGCGATCCTGAGGATAACGAGTTTGATGTGTATCGTTCACGGATCAAGGAATATATGCTAAAGGCCATGCGCGAAGCAAAAGTGCACACGAGCTGGATCAACCCCAATACTATGCGTGAAGATGCGGTGATGTATTTCATCGATTCCATACTCAAGGTATCGCGGGGAAACAGTTTTTTGGATGATTTTGCGTCATTTCAGAAATTGACCGCTGCCTGCGGGATATTCAACTCCCTTTCCCAGACCCTGCTCAAGATAACCTCTCCCGGAATCCCTGATTTCTATCAGGGGAACGAATTATGGGATTTCAGTCTGGTTGATCCCGATAACCGTCGTCAGATCGACTACCGTTTACGAATTGAGCTGCTGAATGAAATCAAGCGCAAGGAAGAAATGGCCGGCCTTCTGGAAGCGGCCCGAGAAACGGTGGTCGCTCGGAATGACGGCCGCATAAAACTGCACCTGACCAGCAAGGCTTTGAATTTCCGCCGAAAAAACCGCGAGCTGTTCGAGTCCGGCAGGTATTTGCCACTGGCGGTCGAAGGATCCCGCTCGGAGCATGTCTGCGCATTTGAACGATCAGTCAACGGAAGATCAATCATGGTGGTGGTGCCACGTTTTTGCAGTGGCCTGATTAAGGACTGCAGCGGTCTTCCGCTGGGAGCGGACGTATGGCAGGACACCCGGATCATTCAACCCTTCGACACTTTAACGAGCAGATATCGCAATATTTTTACGGGTGAAGTCGTGTGCCTGAACCAGCAGGATGAGCGGTCGTGCCTCGCCTTGAAAGACATACTTTCGGTGTATCCGGTAGCCTTGCTGGAACGGCTCGATCTGAACTTTGATACATCCCTGTAACTGACCTGGAGTAGACGATGGGCAAACCTGGCAAAAACTCTTCCGATGATGAGCTTCAACAGGGCTCTTCGCCACAGGATACACTGGGCGAGGCACTTTGGTATAAAGATGCCGTCATTTATCAACTGCACGTCAAAGCTTTTTTTGACGCCAATGATGATGGCCTGGGTGATTTTCCCGGGCTGATCGAAAAGCTCGATTACGTGCGGAATCTTGGTGTTAATACCATCTGGCTGCTGCCTTTCTACCCCTCGCCGATGAAGGATGACGGTTATGATGTTGCAGACTACCGCAATGTGCATCCTCAGTACGGCACCCGCAACGACCTGCGCACCCTGGTGCGAGAGGCACACCGGCTAGGTCTGCGGGTAATCGCCGAACTGGTGGTGAACCACACCTCCGACCAGCACCCGTGGTTTCAGGCAGCCCGCCGGGCTCCTGCCGGTTCCTCCAAACGCGATTTCTACGTCTGGAGCGACAATGACCAGAAGTACGGCGGTACACGCATCATTTTTACCGACACCGAGACTTCCAACTGGACCTGGGATCCTGTCGCAAAGGCTTATTTCTGGCATCGCTTTTTCAGCCACCAGCCTGATCTGAATTTCGACAACCCGAAAGTGCTGAAGGCGATCATACGCGTAATGCGATTCTGGCTGGACATTGGTGTGGACGGTTTTCGCCTGGATGCGATCCCCTATCTGTGTGAACGTGAAGGTACAAGTAACGAGAACCTGCCCGAAACACACTCAGTTATCCGCCAGATCCGGGCACAGGTCGACTCCCATTACAAAAACAGGCTGTTGCTGGCCGAAGCCAACCAGTGGCCGGAGGATGTGCGCGAGTATTTCGGCGACGGCGACGAGTGCCATATGGCCTACCATTTTCCTTTGATGCCCCGGATCTACATGGCGATTGCCCAGGAAGACCGCCATCCGGTGGTTGAAATCATGCAGCAGACACCGGAAATCCCGGAGAACTGCCAATGGGCGATTTTCCTGCGCAACCACGATGAACTGACGTTGGAAATGGTCACCAGCAAAGAGCGCGACTACATGTACCGCATGTACGCCGCCGACCCGCGCGCCAGGATCAATCTCGGCATCCGGCGCAGGCTTGCTCCGCTGATGGAGAATGACAGGGAACGGATCAAGCTGATGAATAGCCTGCTGCTGTCGATGCCTGGTTCACCGATTATTTACTACGGTGACGAGATCGGCATGGGTGACAATATTTTCCTCGGCGACCGAAACGGCGTGCGCACCCCGATGCAGTGGAGTCCGGACCGCAATGCAGGTTTCTCGCGTGCCGATCCGCAACGTTTGTACCTGCCGCCGATCATGGATCCGGTTTACGGTTATGAGGCTGTCAATGTGGAGGCGCAGACCCGCGACCACTCTTCGTTGCTCAACTGGATGCGGCGCATGCTTGCGGTGCGCAAGGGGAGCAAGGCCTTCGGGCGTGGGCGACTGTCTTTCCTGAATCCCGGCAACCGTAAAATCCTGGCCTACCTGCGCGAATACAATGACGAGACGATTTTGTGCGTCGCCAACCTCGGACGCTCGGCTCAACCGGTAGAGTTGGACCTGGCACAGTATCGCGGCCGTGTGCCACTGGAGATGATGGGACGCACTCCATTCCCCCCCATCGGAGAGCTGCCTTACCTGCTCACCTTGCCAGCCTGCGGTTTCTTTTGGTTCCGTCTAACTGCCGACGTCGAAGTTCCGCACTGGCACGAAGAGCGCCTGGCCCCGGAAGAACTGCCGGTGCTGGTGCTGTTCGACGGATGGACCAGCTTTTTCCGTGATCGCGTAGTGCCTTGGCGCATCCGCATGGCGGAGAAACTGCGCTCACAGTTCGAAACAGAAACAGTGCCGCGCTACATGGCCACTCAGCGCTGGTACGCAGCCAAAGGTGTGCCGATAAAGCGCGCGCATTTAAGTGACTGGCTTTTGTGGGAACAAGGCAGCTCGTCCTGGCTGATGGCGCTGTTGCAGGTCGAGACAGCGCAGGCAAAGAGTTCATATTTCCTGCCCATAACCCTTTCCTGGGGGGACAGTGACGACGAACATGTTCGTGCGCTGGCCTTTGCTACGCTGGCTCGAGTGCGTCAGCAGTCTCAGGTTGGGATACTGGCAGATGCCTTTGCAGACGAAGCGTTTTGCCGCGCGCTGGTGGAGATGATCGCCAGAGGAGGTTCAATGCAATGCGCACATGGCAAGCTGCACTTCACACCTACCAGCGCACTTAAAGACATCTCCGTCGAGGCGCTTGCCAGTATGCCGTTCGGACGTCCCAAGTTTCAGGGGAGCAATACGGTGGTGACGTTTGGGGAGTGTCTGTTCCTCAAAGGGTACCGACACTTAAGAGCCGGTGTAAACCCCGAATTCGAGGTGGGACGTTTTCTTACCGAAGTTGCACATTTTCCAAACTGCGTGCCGGCTGCTGGAGCGCTTGAATATATCGCCGCTGACGGCACGCCTACAAGCCTGGCCATGCTGCAGGGCCATGTGGCCAACCAGGGAGATGGCTGGGCCTACACGATGGACTATCTTGAACGCTACTTTGAGAACCAGCTTGCCGTAACAGTAGATGCCTCTGAAGAGGTCCACGGCGCCTATCTTTCGCTTGTGCACACCCTCGGCACCCGAACCGCGGAACTGCACAAGGCGCTTGCAACCGATACCGGTGATCCGTCCTTCGACCCTGAGCCGGTTGCAGCCGGAGACCTTGTAAAGTGGAAACAGCGCGTACATGACGATGCTCTCGCAACGCTTGCTCTTCTGGAACAGTGCCAGTCCCGACTGACTGGAGCGGCTCTGGCAAATGCGTTGGAGTTGCTGGAACAACGGCAGCTGCTGTTCGCAAAAATCGAAGCCTGCGGTATGCCCGCGGTTCCATGCTTCAAGACCCGTTATCATGGCGACTACCACCTGGGTCAGGTTCTTGTCAGCAGCAATGATTTCATAATCATTGACTTCGAGGGGGAACCGACCCGCTCACTGGCAGAACGACGTGTCAAGCATTCATCCCTGCGCGACGTGGCAGGTATGCTGCGCTCTTTTGATTATGCGCGCTGGAGCGCCGTAATGCGAGACACCTACGACAAATCCGATCGGGAGAAGCTTGAACCTTTTGCACGGGGTTGGGTCTGCGAGGTCCGGGACATGTTTCTGAAAGCCTACGACGAAACCATGCGCAAAGGCGATAAGTACTGGTCATTTGCTGAAGTGCAGGGACTGGTCAAGCTGTTCGAGATGGAAAAGGTACTGTACGAGGTTCGCTACGAAATCGGTAACCGTCCGGGGTGGGTCAATGTTCCTCTGCAGGGCCTGCTGACGTTGTGCGAAGCCAAGCCGGACGCCGGAACAGTCAGCGCAATGCACTGAAAAGGAGATTCATATGGAAAAGGTCGATTTCCTGCTGGAGCCGCTGCGCGAGTTCATTCTCCAGATTGCCGGATTCCTGCCCAGGCTGGCTCTGGCGCTGGGGGTGCTGATAGCTGGTATTCTTCTGGCCAAGTTCGCCAGGTTTGCGATTATCAAAGGCTTGCGCGCAATCAACTTCAATGTTCTAACCGAACGGGCCGGCATGGAGGAATTCCTCAGCCAGGGTGGCATTCAAACCGATACCACCGGCATCTTTGGATTGCTGATCTACTGGCTGGTCATCATGGCTGCCCTTATCATAGGTTTCAACAGCATGGGACTGACTTACATTACCGGCTTGCTGGGAGAGGTGGTCCGTTTTGTACCCAAGCTCGTAGTTGCAATTCTGATCCTGGCATTAGGCGCTTACTTCGCTCGCTTCGTCGGTAATGCAGTCATCGCCTATTGCAGAAAAATTGCCATTCAGGATGCGGACTTGCTGGGCAAGCTGTCACAATACGCAATCATGACTTTTGTTGTGCTGATAGCGCTGGATCAGGTCAACGTCGGCGGAGACATCGTCCGGCAGAGCTTTCTGATAATACTGGCCGGAATCGTTTTTGCCCTTGCGCTGGCATTCGGGCTTGGCGGGAAAGATGCGGCGGCAGAGCTGATAGATCGCTGGTGGCCCCGAAGGGGGAAATCAGACGATGAATGACACAATAATCAGCGAGGCCCTGCGCCTGCTGGGCAAGACCGATTTCCTGCTGGCGGTGCATGATGCCAGCTTCCCGGCAGTTGAAGGCGTAGATGCCGGACGAGGCACACCGTATGGCCAGGGAGGGCTTGGTCTGGCACTTTTTGCCCGTTCTCTCGGATTCACCGGTTTGCAACTTGGCCCCCAGGGGCAGGTCTCGCCGGTAAATCCATCACCTTACGATGGCACTCTCTTTTCGCGCAGCATTCTTTCACTCGACTTCAATAGTCTGGTTGAGCAGGGCCTGCTCAGCCGGAGTGCATTGGAAGCCATCCTGTCTGAAAAACCTCTCCCTGACAGCAGGCGGGCAAACTATCACCATGCCTTCGATATCCATAACAGGGTGCTGGACGAGGTGCATCAGGCCTTCGCCGCTGCCCGAAGGAACCGGGATAGCGCAGCGCTGTCCCTGGAGAGGGATGTCAGGAATCTATGGCGTTCTGTCCGCTGGTTAAGGGATGATGCGCTGTACGAGGCCCTGAGCCTGGAACATGGACATCTCCCATGGAGGCAGTGGCCGCAACAAGGGGAGGCTTCTCTTGACAGAGTGCTGTGCGCACCTCCTTCAGGTAAGGAGACCATCTGCGCCCTTCGCCGTGCTGCGCTGGAAGATAAATATGCCTGGATTCTGGAACGCTATTCATTGGCACAGCTGCTTCTGCTCAGACAGCATTTTGCTTTCCGTGAACGCATGCAGTCCCTGGGACTTAAGATCTACGGTGACGTTCAGGTGGGATTCTCCATGTGTGACGCCTGGAGCCTGCAAAGCCTGCTGCTGCGGAACTATTTCATGGGCGCGCCACCCAGTCGCACCAACCTTGAAGGGCAGCCGTGGAACTATCAGGTGCTGAATCCAGAGCTCTATCTGGATGGAGATCAAAGGAAAGGCCCTGTACTTGACCTGATCTCTGAAAGGCTCGGCAAGATGCTCTTCGAATTTGACGGTCTCCGGCTGGACCATCCTCACGGGCTTGTCTGCCCATGGGTCTATCGAAGGGATGATCTGGACCCATACCATGCAGTACAGAATGGAGCGCGGCTTTTCTCCTCGCCTGATCTGCCAGATCATCCTGAGCTCGCCCGCTATGCCATTGTACGACCGGACCAGCTCAATAAGGATTGTAAGCGCTATGCCGACGATTGGGTTGGCGATATTACCCCCGAGCAGGAGGCCAGGTATGCACTGATCATGGATGCTCTGATGGAACAGGTAGCAGCAAACGGCCGGCGCAAAGAAGATATCCTCTGCGAGGTGCTGTCTACCGAACCCCTGCCACTAAGACGAGTACGTACCAGGCATGGACTGGGGCGCTTCCGGGTTACACAGAAAGCCAATCTGGACAACCCCGAAGATGTCTATCGAAGTGAAAATGCTCAACCACAAGATTGGATCATGGTTGGCAACCACGATACGCCAACTATCTGGTACCTGGCAAAAAAATGGCTCGGAGAAGAGCAGGGGGGGAAACAGGCCGACTATCTCGCCCGCAGGCTCTGTCCGGCGGATCCCGAAACTCTGGCGGCGACTCTGGCTGCTGACCACCGTCGTCTGGCACATGCCAAGGTTGCAGATATTTTTTTGAGCCCGGCCAGCCATGTCATGGTTTTCTTCGCCGATCTTTTCGGTTTAGAGGATAGCTACAACGTGCCTGGAGCGTTGAAGCAGGAGAACTGGACACTGCGCATACCATCGGATTTTTCCGGTTGTTATCAGAAGAGAAAAATTAGTGGAGACGTACTTAATCTGCATGCAGTACTTGCCTTGGCACTGCGTGCGCGCACGGACATCATATGCCCGGAACTTATTGCCCGACTTGATGCTGAGGCAGGTTGGTTAATCCATGATTTTGGAGTGAACATACATGAACCCTAAAGATTCCACCCTTGAGGATAATCCGTACTGGTACCGTGATGCCATTATTTACCAGGTACATATCAAGGCCTTCGCCGATTCCGACGCCGATGGCATGGGAGATTTTCTAGGCCTGATCAGCAAGCTTGATTACCTTCAGCAACTCGGAGTCACGGCCCTTTGGGTACTGCCGTTTTACCCGTCGCCGCTGCGGGATGACGGTTACGATATTGCCGATTATTATAATGTAAATCCCAGTTACAACACCCTGAAAGAGTTCAGGCAATTCATGCGCGAAGCACACCGGCGCGGCATCCGGGTGATTACCGAGCTGGTGCTGAATCACACCTCGGACCAGCATCCGTGGTTTCAGCGCGCCCGTCGTGCAAGTCCGGGATCAGTGCACCGGGACTTTTATGTCTGGAGCGACACTCCTGAAAAATACCGGGAAACCCGGATCATCTTTCAGGATTTCGAAACCTCAAACTGGACCTGGGATCCTGTGGCCAAAGCCTACTACTGGCATCGTTTCTACTACCATCAGCCGGACCTGAACTTTGACAATCCCAGAGTACAGTCCGAGATGCTGCGGGTCATCGATTTCTGGATGCGCCTTGGAGTGGACGGAGTCCGGCTTGACGCCGTGCCGTACCTGTTCGAAAGGGAAGGAACCAATTGCGAGAACCTTACGGAAACACATGCCTTCCTCAAAAAGTTGCGAGCTCATCTGGACGGCTCTTTCAAGAACCGTATTCTGCTGTCAGAGGCAAACCAGTGGCCCGAGGATGCCGCCGCGTATTTCGGAGATGGAGATGAAAGCAACATGGCCTTTCATTTCCCGCTGATGCCGCGAATTTTCATGGCCATCGAGATGGAGGACCGTTTTCCGATCGTTGACATCCTCGACCAGACACCGACCATACCGGATGGGTGCCAGTGGGCCATATTCCTGCGCAACCATGATGAGCTGACTCTGGAAATGGTTACAGATGAGGAGCGGGATTACATGTACCGGGTATATGCATCCGATCCACGGGCACGCATCAATCTGGGAATCCGTCGCCGACTGGCCCCGCTCATGGGCAATAATCGCCGCAAGATCGAACTGATGAATATGCTGCTGTTCTCCCTGCCCGGGACCCCCATCATCTATTACGGAGATGAGATCGGTATGGGAGACAACTACTATCTGGGCGACCGCAACGGTGTTCGTACCCCGATGCAGTGGAATCCTGACCGTAACGCCGGTTTCTCCAAAGCCAATCCTCAAAAACTTTTTCTGCCGGTCATCATAGAACCTGAATATCACTATGAATCCGTCAACGTGGAAAACCAGGAGCGCAATTCATCGTCCCTGCTCTGGTGGATGCGGCGCACTATCGCCATGCGCAAGCGTTTCAAGGCGTTCGGTTGCGGCAGTCTGGAAATGCTGCCTTCAGACAACCCGAAAGTCCTGACCTTTATTCGCAGTCACGATGAGGAGAAGGTTCTGGTCGTAATCAACCTCTCGCGCTTCTCTCAGACTGTCACGGTCGATCTTTCGCGCTATGCGGGAATGGTCCCGGAAGAGGTGTTCAGCCGTAACCGCTTCCCGATCATTCAGGAAACCAGATACCACTTCACCATGGGACCATATGACTATTTCTGGTTAGCGTTGAGAAGCACCGAGGCGAATACCGAGCCTCGTGAGGATGCCCAGAAGCTCAGGTTGAAGGAGGGGTGTGCCTGGTGGGAAGTGTTGGATGGGAGAGCCGGAGAACGATTGTGCAGCGCGGTTATGCCACACTACCTGCAACGCGTGTTCTGGTTTTTCGGCAAAGGTCGGGTTGTCAGCCAGATTCGGGTTATGGACAGTTGCCAACTGAAGAAGGATGGTCAGACATTTCTGCTTGCCTTCATTCAGGTGCAATATACCGAGGGAGGGGCTGAGATTTATCTTATTCCAATGTACTGGCTTTCCAACGAACAGGTTCAGGCACTGATGGGACAACATCCGCTGGCCACCATTACCTCACTTGCGCTGGGAGATGTGGAGGGGGTGTTGTGTGATGCAATCTACTTCGAGGAATTCCGCGAACTTGTCTTTGAGCTCATGAGAAGCCGTGCAAAACTCAATTCTGCCAGCGGATCTCAGCTGGTAGGGCTGAGAGGCAATGGTCTTACAAAAAACTTTCCGCCCAGGACTGACCTTTTCCCTAGCAGGGTTGCTGCTGTAGTGCAGAACAATACCAGCATTCTGTATGGCGACCAGCTGCTGTTCAAGATGTACAGAAAGCTAGAGGAAGGAGTCAATCCTGAACCGGAAATACTGCGGTTTCTGGGCGGCAAAAAAAGATTCAGGAATGTACCTGCATATGAGGGGGGGATAGAATACCGTACTGCCGGCGGAGACACATATGATATCGGTGTCCTGCAAACATACGTCTACTGTCACGGTGACGCATGGCGGAATACCTTGGCAATTCTTACACAATTTATAGAGCATCTGTTGTCACACAAGCATGATCTGCCAAAACTCCCACCATGCCAACCGACACTTATGGACGTCGTAGACAACGGTATTCCGATCGAGTTCGGGGATCTGGTACATGGACTGCACCTTGAGATGGCCCTGCTGCTTGGAAAGCGCACCGCTGAGATGCACCGGGCACTGGCTTCCAGTTCCGCGGATAGTGAGTGGAATATGGAACCTTTCTCAACTCTTTACCAGCGCTCTGTTTTCCAGGCCATGCGAGGTCTGTTGAGGAAAAACTTCCAGAAGCTGTCTGCAATCCTTCCGGGATTGCCGGAGAATGTACAGCGCAGGGCCACTCAGGTTCTCGCCAGCGAGAAGGAGATTATTGCCCTCCTGCAAAAGATCACCGGCCGCCGGCTTTCCGCAATGAAGTGCAGGATTCACGGTGATTTTCATTTGGGTCAGGCACTTTTTACCGGCAAGGATTTTGTTTTCATCGATTTTGAAGGGGAACCGATTCATACTCTCAGTGAGCGTCGCCTGAAACGGTCACCTCTGCGTGATGTGGCCGGGATGATCCACTCCTTGCACTATGCTGCCATGACCATCCTGACGAACCATTGCGCCGGCCACCCAGAGGACACGCCTCTTCTGGAACCCTGGCTGGAAGCATGGTACATCTACGTCAGCGGCGCATACCTGAAAGCATATCTGCACGCTATGAAAAGCTCGCCGCTGGTTCCTGAAAACAGGCATGATATTGAGCTGATGCTGCGATGCTTCCTGATGTATCAGGTCGTTCACGAGTTGGGGCATGAACTGGATAATCGCTCCGGCGGTGTTGACCTCATACTGCGTGGAATAGAGATGCTGCTGCGGGAGTACCGTTGTTCATAAAAAAACATACGTAAAATCCGAATTCCTGGGTGATGCTTTGGAGTTGGACCTCCAAGGGAAGGATCGGCACATCAATGAATGTACCTGCCGGTATGGCCTACATACGTCACCCCATCTATAAGTGAGGATTTCAATATTGCATAAAAGCTTTGAAATAATACAATTCGGGGTGATAATTGCGACCAACGTCCTCTTGACTGTCGGAATGTTTTTCATCGGCAACGGCGCTGACAATGTTCAGGAGCAAGCTACATGATAAACCATAGCTTCGTTTTTTATGTTTCAATGCTGTTCACATTAGTCATCGGATATTGCGACTATTGGACCGGCGCGCATATCTCCATGATGATGTTCTATTCGATCCCGATCCTGACATCAGCCTGGTACTGCGGCAGGTCGGAAGGAATTGCCGTTGCATTTCTTGCTGCCGCCAGCTGGGTTGCAGTCAATGTATTTCATAAAGAAGCATGGGAAAGTGATGCGATCTTTTCCTGGAATGCTCTTACGCGTCTGGCTATCTTCTGCATGATTGCCTATGCAGTCTCACTTCAGGCACAGTTGCGTCGTGCCCTGGAACGTGAACGCCTGCGGGCCGATACAGATCGATTGACCGGGTTATTAAACAAGACCGCATTCCGCGAGCGGGTCGAAGTGGAAATGAACCGTGCCAAGCGCTATAACCACCCTCTCTCGCTGGCATTCTTGGATCTGGATAACTTCAAGGAGGTTAATGACAAAGAGGGGCACGCCCGTGGCGACAAGCTGTTGCAGCATGTAAGCGAAACATTGATCAACACAATTCGCAAGACAGATATAGCCGGCCGTATCGGAGGGGACGAGTTTACCATCTGTTTCCCTGAAGCAGATCAGGAAAATGTGCGCCAGGCTGTAATCAAACTGGTAAATGCTCTCGATATCATGACCAGCCAGTCAGGGTGGCAGGTGACCGCCAGCATCGGTGTCGTCACCTGTACAAAAATCTGTGAGACCTATGACGCATTACTCGGGAGGGCTGACAAACTGATGTATGTCGCCAAGGAAAAAGGAAAAAATGCAGCCGAATTTGAAACAGTCGGTTAGATTCTGGAGAATTTCATGACAAATGAAGTCGAGCTGCTTATCCAACAGCAATTGTTGCAGATCATAAAAAAGCTGGACGACATGGGTGGCAAGATTGACAGGTTGCTCGTGTCTGAACAACCAAAGCAGGAATGCTGCGAAATTTCAACTGATGCTGACCAGATCAGTGAAGACGTCCGGGCCAAGCTTTCTGAAGCACTCGTGCGGAAAAGAGCCAGGGCCGTAGCGGAAATGAATAAAAAACAATAAAGTCAATGACTGTAATCCTTTCGTGCGTTGCGATGTTCAGGTGTGGCTAAACCGGGTTTCTTTGAAAACTATTTTCGCGTTTATCCTGGAGATAAAGCATGCATGTACTAACTGAGTGGTTGCAGAATACTACCGGCATTCCTGCTGAACTCTCCGGGAACCTGATCCTGTCGTTGGTATACATGCTGGGTATCTGGATTTTGCGCCGGCTGATATTGAGAGGCGTGTGGCGCCATTCCGAAGATTCCCGGACACGCTATCAATGGCAGAAAGGTTCCAGTTATGCGGCATTTGTCATTGCCAGCTTACTGGTTGGGCGGATATGGCTGAAGGAGTTCCAGTCCGTGGCCACCTTTCTGGGGCTTGTGTCGGCAGGCCTTGCCTTTGCCATGAAAGACCCGCTGGTAAACATGGCCGGCTGGTTCTTTATCATCTGGCGCCGCCCATTCGATGTGGGAGATCGCATCCAGATCGGTGTGCATGCAGGGGATGTGATTGACCTGCGTGTCTTTCAGTTCACCATCATGGAAATAGGTAACTGGGTCAATGCAGACCAGAGCACCGGGAGAATAGTACATATACCGAACGGCAGGGTTTTTGTTGAACCGCAGATAAATTACACCAAGGGCTGGTTCGATTATATCTGGAACGAAATTCCGGTCCTTGTCACGTTTGAAAGTGATTGGAAAAAAGCTAAAGATATCCTGCAGCAGATCGCAACTAACCAATCCAGGCACCTGATCCCTCTGGCAGAACAAAAGCTGAAAGAGTCAACAAGAGAATTTGTCATAATCACCCCCCAACTAGAGCCAGCTGTAATTACTTCTGTGGAAGGGAGCGGAGTCCTTTTGACGCTGCGGCACCTCTGCGAACCCCGCCGCAGGCGAGATAGCACCCAGGAAATATGGGAGGCTGTCCTGGACGCGTTTTCCGGGTGTCCAGACATTGATTTTGCATATCCGACCCAGAGGTTCTACAGCAGTATTCAGGAAGGTAAAACCGGTACTTCGCCAAAGTTTCAGGCGTCTTCAGATTGACTTGTCCGGTCCGGTCCAAGCCCTGGCAACAATTGTTTGCCGTTCAGGACAGCCTGGCAATTACAAGATCAAACGGACCCCTCCCAGCGCTTCGATCTCATGCGGGAACCTGTCACCCGGCGTGCCGATAAACATGTAGTTCTTCGGAACGCCAAGGCGCTTTGAAAGCTGTTCAATCAGCTCCGGGCAGAACACTCCCTGAACCGCGACAAAATCAATTTTCAAAGACGGATACAGCCGGTCGATGGTCTTGAGGTGCTGGGCAAGATCAAGAGGGATATCTTCTTCATGTTCATATACGTGAACGACTTTAAGCCATTTGGTCTGTTCATTTTTCATGACATACAGGGCCGCCTGGTTCAGGTTGGCCGGATCATCACCCTTGGTAAAAAAGATCACCGTGCGACTGTTTATCAGGTCAATGGCCTGCGCTACCTTGGAGTGGAGGAGGTCGTTGGTTTTTTGAATCTTTTCGACAACAGCCTTGGATATGACCAGTATAAGTTTCAGAATCTGGATACGGAGAAACATTACCACCACAACTCCGGCTACAAAGGCATAATACTCGAAAAATATGCGCACCGAAGCGGGGTCCAGCAGAATATTTCCGACCAGTCCGGCGAGCACAGCAATCAGCGCAATGCTTACCTTTGGCCAGCTGGCGTGGGTGTCGCGTGGCAACCGCCCTCTTTTTACTTTGAGCAGCATGTTGCCGATGGCAAACAGTGCCATGACACACAAAAATGAAAGCGTATAGACCCCCGCAAGCACTCCAATCTTGCCTCCGGTCGCGGTGAGTATCGACCAGCACAGCAGGAAAAAACCGATGATGATCCAGTGGTTGGTACGTCTCCAGCTGTTCTCCTGAAGCAAAAACTGAGGCAGGCATCGGTCGAGTGTCATGCGGCGCACCAGACCTGTCACTCCGACATAACCGGTCAGAACGGCGCCGGAGAGAACCAGGGTTGCATCAACGCTTACCAGCACCCCCAGCCAGTGGCCTGCCGAGAGTTCCCCCATCTGTGCCAGCATGTCCGGTGGAACCTTCTGAATCACGGATACCGACAGTATTCCCAGAGCCAGCAGGCTGATCAGCGGATTGAACACAGCTACCGCTATCCACATGTTTCTGAGCGTTTTGGGAAATACGCCGCGCTGCTGTTCTTCTATGAAGTTGGCCGAGCTTTCAAAGCCGCTTATTCCCAGCATGGCTGCTGCAAACCCGAAAAAAATTGCATGCAGCAGACCTCCGGGAGTCGGGACGGTCATGTTCAGCTGGAGCAGCGACGGATCACGCACAATCATTACAAGAGATGAAATGCACAGTATTGTCAGTGTAACCATGTGAAACAGGAATATGGTGAGGGCGACCATGGCCGATTCACCTATGCCGATCAGGTTTAGAAGAGCAAAGAAACCCAACAGGATAACGGTTGCAGTGATGACCGGCAACCCCGGCAGCAGATTGTGGGCATAATGTATCGCTTCACTGGCGCTGATTACCGCCGTGGCAATATATGAAAGCAAGGTAAGGCAGGCAGCTGCCGCCGCCGCATTTTTATTTGTGGTATTCAGGAGCACCGTATATGTTCCCCCATTCAGGGGGAGAGCGCTGCCTACCTCGGCATATATCTGTCTAAACAGGTAGAGAACCGCCGCCACGATCAGCAGTACGAACGGGGCCAGAAATCCGGCCTGGGCAGCGCAGAGCGCGGCCACATACAGACAGCTTGAGGTGATGTCATTTCCGCAAATTGCTGTAGAACGCCACATACCCAGTTTTTTAGAAGGAGGAAGGCTTGCGGAACTATGGACCGGCGAAATGTCAAGGTCCGTGATCTGCTCGGATTTACCCCAACCGACAAATTCCCAGGTACCAGACCGGAACGGTTCCTTACCTGTTTCTGATCTACTGTCCATAGTTATGTCTCAATGGTACGCCTGTGAGCATATAAGGCATTATTTGAATGTTTTTCATAATATGTGTGATAGCATTGATACTATCACAGTTCAAGTTATGACTAAGCTGTGCGTTTCTTATGAGGAGTAAACATGGATTTGAAGGTGTTTGAGCCAGTGCTGAAATGGCTCTTCGATCCGACCGTAGGCAAAATTGTCACTGTTATTGCCGGCATCATCATAATCAATGTGATGACAAGAGTTACTCGCCGATTGCTTGTCGGTCGCGTTGAAAACAGCGATTCCCGCTACCGTCTGAGAAAGCTTGTCAACGCCTTGGGAGCCCTGACTTCAGTCCTCCTGATTACGGTCGTTTTCAGCAACAAGCTCGGGAACCTCACGGTCGCTTTCGGCGTTGCCGGTGCAGGGATCGCTTTTGCGCTACAGGAGGTTATCGCCAGTATTGCCGGCTGGGTCGCTATTTCCTTCGGCAATTTCTATTCAATTGGCGACCGGGTTCAACTTGGTGGTATTACCGGTGACGTTATAGATATCGGCGTGTTGCGTACAACGCTCATGGAAACAGGACAATGGGTAAAGGCTGACCAGTATAACGGGCGCATCGTCCGGGTGGCCAACAGCTTTGTATTCAAGGAACCGGTCTTCAACTATTCCGGCGATTTCCCCTTTCTATGGGACGAGATCACAGTTCCTATCAAATACGGCAGCGACTACAAGCTGGCGCGTGAGATTATGCAGAAAATCGCCGACAGTGAATTGAGCGGTTTATTGCCGGAAGCCCAGAAAACATGGCATGCGATGGTTAACAAATATCGTATTGAAGATGCCAGGATCGAACCGGCGGTCACGCTGATTGCCAACGACAACTGGCTGGAGTTCACCATTCGTTACATCACCGACTTCAAGCGTCGCCGGTCAACCAAGGACATCCTTTACACCCGGATCATGGAGGAATTCGATGCTACCAATGGCAAGGTGGCTCTGGCTTCAGCCACTTTCCACCTGGTGGATGCTCCGGTATTTAATGTGCGCTTGACGGACCAGAAATGAATTCAATGGAGTTTGAATGTTTTTTCAGCGCATGAGAACCGGGTGGTTTGGTAATGAGTTTATTTGAAATATCATCCGTTTTGATGGTGTTGACGGCACTGTTCAGCTATGTCAACTATCGTTTCCTGCGCATGCCTACCACCATCGGCGTCATGTTCATTGCGCTTGCGGTTTCTCTTGGAATTGTACTCCTGGGGTGGGTAGGGATAGACATCGGTCAACTGCATGTGGCCCGGATCCTGGAAAGGATCGATTTCAATCAGGCTCTGTTGCATGGCATGCTCTCTTTTCTTCTGTTTGCCGGAGCGATGCATATCAAACTCGATGACCTTACCAACCAGAAATGGGTTATAACGTTACTTGCCACGGCTGGCGTTATCGCCTCAACTTTCATCGTAGGTGGTCTTACCTGGTTTGTGCTTGACCTGTTTGGCATCCCGGCTTCGTTCATTTACTGCCTCCTTTTTGGGGCCTTGATCTCACCGACCGACCCGGTGGCGGTTATCGGCATTCTCAAGACCGCCGGCGTGCCCAAAAGCCTCGAGACCAAGATCGCCGGCGAATCGCTGTTCAACGACGGTATTGGTGTCGTTGTGTTTATGATCATTCTTGAGCTTGCGACGGGAGGAGGAGAGGTTACCCTGGGCAGCGTGGCTCTGCTCTTTGTCGAGGAAGCGGTTGGCGGCGTTCTGCTGGGTCTGGTCATCGGAGTAATTGCATACCAGATGCTCAAACGGGTCAACAACTATCAGGTGTAAGTCATCATTACACTGGCGCTGGTGATGGGCGGCTATGCGCTGGCAGACCGGATCCACACTTCGGGACCGATTGCGATCGTAGTGGCCGGACTTTTGATAGGTAACCACGGTCGCGCATTTGCGATGTCGCAAATAACACGAGAACGCCTCGACGATTTCTGGGAATTGATGGATGAAATTCTGAATGCGCTAGTCTTCATGCTGATTGGTCTGGAAGTATTGATAATGCCTTTTACAAAGGAGCTGTTCATTGCAGGTCTGTTGGCCATATTAATTACTCTTTTCGCACGTTGGGCCAGCGCGGGCGGGGCTGTGCTGGCCATGAAGCCTTTCAGACGGTTCAGCGCCGGCGCGGTCAGTATACTCACCTGGGGTGGCTTGCGGGGGGGGATTTCAGTCGCGCTGGCTCTCTCTATCCCACCGGTTCCGGAACGTACGACCATAGTTACCATCACATATATAATTGTTGTTTTTTCCATCGTTATCCAGGGAATGACCCTTGGCAAACTGGTGGACCGAATCTATCCCGAAATACCTGGAGAATGACAAAGGAGACAGCCATGAAATTTAAACTTATTCCGTTTGCATTACTTCTTGTGTTGGCCGCCACAACACTTCTGGGCGGGTGTTCCCGCTATGCACGCAACGTGAACACGCTCTATGAACCTTCAGCGCTTATTAGTGGAGGTGTCGGAGATGTCTATGTAGTCATACCTGAAAAGCAACGGACACGGTCATCAAGCGTCAAATGGGTAATTGGCAAGGTGATGGACGATGAAAACAAACAGATCGATGAAGTATTCAGCCCCCGTTCTCCGGCAGAAATAATCCAGGCTGCGTTTGGCCTGGAGCTCAGGAAGGCGGGCTACACCTACATACCATCTTTTACGCGCCCTGCCGGCGATCAGCGGGTGCTGGACCTCACCAAAACCGAGATCGAGCTGGAACAGATCTCCGACCTGGCGGACCTAAAGGCAAAATGCCGGATGCTTGTTTCCGTGGACGTATTGAAGAATGGCCAACTGCTAAAGCGCCTGCAGTTTGAAGCAACGTCTTCCAAGACCGATATCAAGGATCGCGACATGCTGGCGGAGAGTGTATTGCAGGACGCCCTGCAGTCGGTCATGCTGAAAGCCATGCCGGAACTGCATAATTTATTGAGCAAATGAGTCGGAGCGAACTGGAGGCTGACATGGTGCGTACATTTACCGCATTTGCCCTGTTTATGGTGATGTCTGTGGCTGTGGCAATCGCAGCTCCTCAGAAAAAGACCGCAAACAATGCACCCGCGCCGTTAGAAAAAACTGTTCCTGCACTGCCTGAAGCACAGGTTGTCCTTGATGGCAAGTCACTGCTTGCAATTAAAGCCAATGTTCTCTCTTTTTCACCGGAAGACCGGGCGAAAGCCATCTCTGCACGCCTTGAAAAGCTGGTCAAAGACCCGCTTTTTCATGTTGAATCCGTAAAAGTCACAGATAGTGAAAGCACCAGCGACATTGTGGCCGGTGACATGATCCTGATGAGTGTGACCGAAAGCGATGCACAGGCAGTCGGCAAGGCCCGGCTGGCTTTGGCCGAGGATTTTGCCGCCAGGATCCGTGCGGGTGTGGAAGCCCGTAACAGGGAATACAGTACGAACTCCCTGCTGTTGGGTGCACTTTACAGCTCTTTGGCAACCCTGGTTCTGATGGTTATACTTACGGTTATCAACCGGTTCCTGCCCAGATTTATAGCCAAAATTGAATCCTGGCGCGGCACCTACTTTAAATCGATCCGTTTTCAATCAATCGAGGTTTTGAATGAAGAACGGATTGCCGGGATTATTATCTCCCTGATGCGCTGGGCAAGAATGGTTGTGCTTCTGGGGCTGCTTTACCTGTATATCCCGTTGGTGCTCAGTTTTTTTCCCTGGACCCGCGGCATGGCAACCAAGCTGTTTGAATACATCTTGACGCCGATTGAGAAGGTGGGGTTTGCTTTCATCTCCTATCTGCCCAATGTATTCTTTCTGCTGGTCATAGCCGTCATTTCACACTATTCGATCAAATTCACCAGGTTCCTGTTTTCGGAGGTCGAAAAGCAGTCCATAACAATTCCCGGTTTTTACCATGATTGGGCCGATCCTACTTTCAAGATCGTCCGGTTCCTGATGATTGCCTTTGCAGTCATTGTCGCTTTTCCCTACCTGCCTGGATCCGAATCGCCGGCCTTCAAGGGGGTGTCAGTCTTTCTGGGAGTGCTCTTTTCACTGGGATCTACATCGGCGATTTCAAACGTTGTAGCTGGGGTTATCCTGACCTATATGCGGGCCTTCAAGCTCGGGGACCGGGTCAAAATCGCTGAAACTGTAGGCGATGTAGTGGAAAAGAACCTGCTGGTAACACGCATACGAACGATAAAAAACGTTGACATTACAGTTCCCAATGCCATGGTTCTCGGCAGCCACATCACCAATTTCAGCTCATCTGCCAAGGAGTACGGATTAATCCTGCATACGACCGTAACCATCGGTTATGATGCCCCATGGCGCCGGGTTCATGAACTGCTTATCGCTGCGGCGCATGCAACCGGGAACATCCTTGAGTTGCCGAAGCCGTTCGTACTCCAGACCAGCCTGGATGATTTCTATGTCAGTTACCAGATCAATGCCTATACAGACAAACCTTCCGTCATGGCCCTTACATACTCGGAACTGCACCAGAACATTCAGGAGAAGTTCAACGAAGGCGGAATAGAGATTATGTCGCCACATTATTCAACACTGCGGGATGGCAACATGACAACGATACCGGAGTCATACCTGCCGGAGTCCTATAAGCAACCCACTTTCAAGGTCAGCAGGGTAGACGCCGGTTAGTCAGAATTACGCCTGCATACAGATCGGAAATGAAATGACAACTGATGACCGCGGCAATTCGTTTAAGGTTTTGTGGACGCTCCTGCGCTCGCATTTTTCCAGATACCTTGACGAGAAGACCAGTGATATTGACCATAAAGATGTCATCTCAGACCTGGCTGGCCGTACAGACCTGTCAGCCAGCTACATATCCTCCATTATCTTTGCCAACCTGATTGCATTGTTCGGTCTCCTGACCAACAGTGTGGCGGTTGTAATCGGAGCCATGCTGATTTCTCCGCTGATGGGACCGATCTTTTCTCTGGGGCTTGCATTTACAATGGGAGACCTGGTCCTGTCACGCCGGGCACTCCGCAATATAGTTTTCAGTATTTTGCTGACTGTGTTCGTTGCAGCATTGTTTACGCTGCTGTCCCCCCTCAAAGGTGCAACACATGAGATCCTTGCCCGTACCCGCCCGAACATCTACGATCTGCTGATTGCCGTTTTTGCCGGTACCGCCGGGGCGCTGGCGCTCTGCACCCGTAAAAACTACCTCTTTACCACCACTGGTGTTGCCGTGGCCACGGCGGTCATCCCGCCACTTAGTGTTGTCGGTTACGGTGTGGGCACCTGGCAACTGGGTATGGCGTTGGGCGGGTTTCTGCTTTTCTTCACCAACCTTGTAGCTATCGTGATCAGTTCAAATGTCGTTTTCTATCTTCTAAGGTTTCGAGGAACTATGGCGGCGGAATCCATCTACCCGGCCAGACGTCGTTTCCAGATCCTGGGCACTGTGCTGGTGGTTATTTCAATACCGCTTCTGTACACACTTGTGACTGATCTCCAAAAGGTGAAGCTCACTGGCAAGGTTGAGGGCGTTCTGAAAACATTCTTAAATCGTCAGCGGAATTCGCGGGTTACAACTGTATCCATAAACAGGGAAAATGAAGGTCTGATTGTGTCTGCTTCTGTTAATACCGTGAAGCTGGTGGATAACAATATACAGAAACAGATTGAAAAAGAGTTGGCTGCCCAGGTTGGCGAACCGGTGAACCTGGAACTTGAACAGATAATTGTCCGATCCGGGGCGATAGAACCGGTGGCGCCTCTCAGGATCAATGTTCCGGCGGTTCTGCCGCCCCCCGATTCATTGTCTACACTGCGGGAAAAAACCTTGGCACATATCGCCGAGGGCTGCCGGGAGATAGACTCATACATCAAGCCTTTCAAGGTCAGGAGCTGTAATGTCATTTTTTCCGACCAGAACAGGTCTACCGGCGTACAGGTCACGGTTGCCCGAGACTATCCTTACGATTCGCAGGAATTGCGCTGGATTACTACAGTGCTGGAAAAGAAGCTTGGCGAAAAAATCGAGCTTAAGCTTGAAACGATTCCTCTGCTGGCGCCAATCAGTTTTACCGATAATAACATGTTGGATGAAGCCAGCCGCAAAACATTGGAACCTCTGAAACAGATCTTTGCCCAGTGGCCGGAATACAGGCTTAAGGTGGAAATCCCCCGCATCAATCATAAAGCATCGGTGACCCTGAAGAGGAATGTTGCCAGCCTGAAACAATATCTGGTTAAGGATCTGGCCATACCGTCTGATTACACAGTTGAAGCGCCTGGCATTGATACGCATATCCGTGTGAAGGTGACTAAATAAGAATGTAAATGAGGGTGATAATCAAATGCTCCGGCAGATAATTCATGCTGAAGCAACTTCCCTTTCCATAGATACACAAGCGGATGATCATAAAAAAAGGGGAAGACTTTGAAGTCTTCCCCGCACTGCATTACATCTGCTCCCTGACGAGCAAATCAGTGATCAATAGCCTTGGCCATGCCGAGGCCGGTGTTCTGACGGACGTAGATCTCGTCGAACATCTCTTCCGATCTTCTGTTCGGGAACAGCAGCGTGCCGAAGATCGCAGCCATGAAGCCCAGCGGGATCGAGATGATGCCTGGGTTCTTCAGGTTGAACAGCGGCTTGTCAAGACCCATCATCGACTTGCCGTCCTTGTTCTTCTCAAAGTCAGCCTTGGCGGTTGTCAATGCCTTGGCGTCCAGTTCGCTCAGGGTAGCGCCGGGAGGCAGAGCGGCCTGCTTCTTCTCCATGGCGGTGATGATATTCTGGGCGCCGGCGGCCACTTTCTTGGGATAGGTCATGTTGGGTGATACCATAACCAGGCCGATCGAAGCGATCGTGCCGACCACCAGGCCGGAGATGACGCCGGCGGTGTTGAATTTACGCCAGAACAGCGACAGGAATACGACCGGCAGGTTGCCGGAGGAAGCCACGGCGAAGGCCAGTGCCACCAGGTGGGCAACG
>JAWDJY010000046.1:0-39166 GCA_032469775.1 Geobacteraceae bacterium
CTGGAGACAGGCTTCACGCAGCACCCATTCACCCAGCTGCATGATCAAACCGTTTTCTTCCGCCAACTGAATAAACTCGAGTGGAGACAACAATCCCAGCTCGGGATGCTCCCAGCGCACCAACGCTTCTACCGCGACTATCTGTCCTGTCAATACATCTATCTTGGGTTGGTAGTATAACCTGAACTCGCCGTGTTCCAGCCCCCGCCTCAGACTGTTCGAAATGACGAAACGACGGGATGCGTTCAGGTCCATCTGTTCGTCATAGAACTGGAAGTTGTTTCGTCCCAGCGCTTTTGCATGGTACATGGCAACGTCCGCTTTTTTCATCATTGAATCTGCATCCTGGTCGTTGTCAGGATACATGCAGATGCCGATACTGGTTGTTACAAACAGCTCGTGGTCCCGAAGGTTGAACGGCAGCACCAGCGACTTGAGAATCTTGTCAGCCAGTTGGCCGACAGCTTGCACATCCACGTTTAAAAGGAGAATAATGAATTCGTCACCACCAATTCTGGCCACGGTATCAGATTCACGCAAAGTACGTTTCAGACGCGCGGCCACAAGCCGCAACAGTTCGTCCCCTACGGAATGCCCCAACGTATCGTTGATGATCTTGAATCGGTCAAGATCAAGGAAAAGAAGTGCAAAACTTTCATGCAGACGATTGGCAAGCGACTTGGCCTGATGCAACCGGTCCAGCAGGAGAATCCTGTTGGGAAGCCCGGTAAGAATGTCATGATGCGCCATGACATATAATTCGTTTTGAGCCTTCTTGCGCTCGGTAATATCACGGCAGACCCCCCAGACTACCACCGAATCACCATCACGATGACTGGTGGAAAGACTCATCTCGACCTCTACCGGCATTTCTCCGACCGGTTTGAAGGTTATATCCAGATGCTCCGGTTGCCCACCCAGGGCGATGCTCTCAATCAGCTTGGCAAGCAATTCCCTGGGATCTCCATCCACAAGATCGAACAGTGACTGCGCACGCGGGTTGTCGATCTCGATGTGGAGCAGATCCTGAAACATCCGGTTGGCATACAATATGCGCCCGTCCTGGTTGCAGCTGAAGATAAGGTCGTTTGCCGAAGAGATGAAGCTGAGAAGTGCCTCCTCACCTTCTTTTACCCGGCGGTTATCCCGGCGGATTGTATCCATCATGAACGCGGCGACAAAAGCAACTGTCGCGTTCATCCCGGCAACCCAGCACCACATCAACAGCTGAAACAGAAATTCCTTGTGCAGAGATGAGTTTATGAACGGCATCTCCACATGGGGCAGTATATGGAAACTTTCAACCGCCAGCAGTGCACCATAGAATGTTGCACCCAGAGTACCGATCAACCACACATCACGCTTGTCATCAAAAAGGAAAGCAGCTTCGATCGTAACCAGCAGGTATACCGGCCAGAACCAGCTTACAACTCCGCCGGTAAAATGAATCAGCGTGGTAACAAAGATAAGATCAAGTGCGACCTGAATATGAATCAAATATGGAACACGCTTGAGATGGGGGCATTTCGAACAGAGGACGGCATTGTAAATTACAACTAAAACCACGGCGAGTACGAGAAAACCAGTCTGTTGGACACTGAAACAGAAACCGACCGTACTCAGCTTGTAACTCAGGGCAGCGAAAAGCGCATAGACGAGAATCGCCAGCAGCATGATCCAGCGTGTGCGCGCCACGATTGTCACTCTAACGCAGCAGTCATCAAGTCGCTGGGATCCAAAATCCTGCAACGAGTCTCCGGCTGAACGGATAATCCCCGACAATGTATGGACCCATCTGCTGCTGTCTCTATGCATTTGATTCATTGGCCAGCCGATTCACCCGAATTCAGGGCGATGTGAAGTTTAATGTTGGTACCGTTTTTACAAGCCCCATTTCAAAACACTTCTGATAGAAGAGCTTCAAGCCTGAGATGTAACGTGAATCCAGATGGTAGGATATGTTGTTTCGCCAATACGAAAGCAGGTGTTCTGGCTCCATCCAGTTCAACTCCCCGGCCAAGGTTACTATTCGTTCATAGTGCAGCGAGGCGAGCTGTTTCGCCTGAATCAACCGGCGGGACAACTCAAGCAGGTTTCCGTTTTCAGATACTTCCATCCGGCACAACCAGAGAGCGAATACAAACGGCAGACCGGTCCATTTACGCCATACTTCACCGAGATCATAAACCATCACATCCGGTTCATGGATTGAAGCCCGAAGTGCAGCATCGCCGATAAGAAGTAGCGCCGGGGCGGTTGACAGCGCCTCGGTTATGTTCTGCTTGCTGACCGCAAATTCACAATCACAGCAATAAAGCTGTTTCATAAGTACCTTCAGAAGATTGACGGATGTGGCGGATTCAGAGCTGAGCAATATCTTCCGGTGGTGCAGGTCCTCGACCGGAACGCGGGAGAACAGCAGGACACTGGCAACCGCACCATCACTGGAAATGGAGAGGTCCGGCAGGATACGGTAACGATCAGAGTGGATGGCGTACTCAATTGATGAGGAGGGACAGACATCAATCCTGCCGTCTGCCAGAAGCGCGTTAAGCGCTGCGGGCACTCCTCTAACGAACTCATACTCGTCGCAGGGGAACTGTTCTCTAAGCAGATGAAACAGGGGGGTGCAGTTTGCGTATTCTATCTGGCCGATTCGCAACATCATCGGGTCGCTGAATAAAGTTTGTCGGCATCGCCCTCTACAACGCGAATCCCCTCACGATCGAGCAGTTCCCCCGTAACCTGCCAATAGCGGGTCAGAGCATTGGCATAACCTACCACGGCCTTGATCTGGTTGCTTTTTGAAACAGCCAGGTCATTCTCCACATCCAGCACTTCCTTGGTGGTAGCAAGCCCGACTTCGTTCTTTCGTATAAACGCTCGCAACCGCTCTTCGGCAAAGGCCCGCCCGCGATCGGTGACTTCAATCTGCTTGTATCCGGTAGCGATTCCACGAATCGCCGCCCTCACCTCTTTGGCGGCATTTTCTTCCAGACTGCGTATCTGCAGTGCGGTCTGCTCGGTTTTAAGCCTGCTTTTGCGGTAGTCGTTCTCGGCGGCCCTGTTTCCGAGCGGATATACGAAATTCAGACCGACGCTCCAGACCGGATAATCAAAAGTGACAACCTTATCCAGATTGCCGTTATAAGTGCTGTCATTGCCGGTCAGGGATGCGGAGGCATTAAGAGAGAGGTCCGGACGGGTCTTTGAACTGAAGACGCGGGTCTGCAGTTCAGAAATTTCAAGGTTACGCTTCTGTTCACGAATATCCGGGCGCTCCAGGGCCATGCGGATGGCGTAGTTCTCGTCAGTGTTAAGGAGTTCGCGTGAGGGAAGATCTGTAAGTCGCAATTCAGTATTTTTGTCCTCGATCTGAAGCAGCAACCTCAACACATCGACCTGGTCCTTGACAGCCAGTTCCGCGTCGATCAGCTCTTTTTCCCGCGAAACGCTGCCGAACTCGGCATTGAGAATTTCCATCGCCGGCAGAACCCCGGCCTTGACCCTGGCCTTGGTATCCTCAAGAATCTTGCGGGCCAGTTCCAGAGACACCTTCTTTACGTCACGCTCTTCCAGCAAACTGTGCAGTCTGAAATATTCTGTTCGAACCTGCACAACAGTTGACAGCAACCTGGCATTGAAACGTTCCAGTGAGGCGAACTTAGATAATCTGGAAACGTTGATGGCAATTTCAGTGGCATCGCGTCCGGCGTTTTTCAGTAGCGGCTGGCTGATGCTGGCTCCCAGTCCGGTTTGCCAATAGTTGGGCATGGACTGGGATGAATTGCTGCCGGTATAGCTGTTATTGAAATTGATTGATGCGCTGGCGCCGGTCCACAAAAGACGGCTGATCGATGAGTTCAGCAGAAAAGACTGTGATTCTGTAACCTTGCCGGAAGTGGCAGATCCTATCGGAGAGATGGTCGAGTCGGTGTATTCTGTCTTTAGTGACAACTGAGGGTCGTAAATCGAACGATTACGGTTGATTTCCGCCTCGAACTGAGCCGGATTATAGAGTTCGGCCCGGACATCGAGGTTTTTTTCAACAGCCATTCGGATTGAATCTTTAAGGGTCAGCGAGAGTTGTTCAGCTGAGACAGATGAAGCTGCGGGGAGAATCGATATCAATGCAAACAACAGGAGCGACGGGCGCACGTTGGAGTCCTTTCAATAAAACAGGGCGAGATATGACCTCATCTCGCCCTTATATCACAATTTAAATAATAACTTAATCCCTGTTTTCAATATAGTCGGCATAATCGTCGGCCGACATCAGGCTTTTAAGTTCATCCGGGTCATCCAGTGTGATTTCAACCAGCCAACCTCCATCATAGGGATCATCGTTGACCAGGTCCGGATTATCAAGCACTTCATGGTTTACACTCTGAATTGTGCCGCTGAAAGGGGCATAAATTTCGGCCACGGTTTTACGTGCTTCAATCGAGCCGATCGAGTCATCCTGTTCTACCTCGTCTCCTTCATCGGGAAGCTCGACACCGTTGACAAGGCCAAGTTCCTCCTGGGCAAAGTCGGTGATTCCAATTACCGCGGTGCCACGCTCAATCCTGACCCAGACATGTTCTTTCGAGTATTTCAATTCATCCGGAAAGTCCATGATAGCTACTCCAATACGATGCGCTCAAGGAAAGATGTATCGATGTTTCCTTCTATGAAGTCTTTATTTGTCATGATCCGTTTGTGGAAAAATATGGTGGTCTTGATGCCCTCGATCAAATATTCGTCCAATGCCCGCGACATGCGTTTGATGGCCTCTTCACGAGTATCAGCGTGAACGATCAGTTTGCCGATCAATGAATCGTAATGCGGCACAACCGAATACTGGTCATAGACAAAGGAATCAACCCGGACGCCAAGTCCTCCCGGCGGATGATAAGCGGTAATCTTCCCGGGACACGGAGTGAACTTGAAGGGGTCCTCGGCATTGATACGGCATTCGATGGAATGGCCCCGGATCTGGATATCCTCCTGCTTGTAGCGCAGCGGGATACCGGCTGCAGACCGGATCTGCTCACGAACGATATCAACCCCGGTTACCATCTCGGTCACCGGATGTTCAACCTGGACACGGGTATTCATCTCCATGAAATAGAACTGGTTGTTTTTGTCCACGAGAAATTCGATGGTTCCGACACTGTTGTAACCGACGGCAGCAGCGGCCCTGACCGCCGCTTCGCCCATTGCCTTGCGTATTTCGGGTGTAACAACTGTAGAAGGCGCCTCTTCGATCAGTTTCTGGTGACGTCGCTGAATGGAACAGTCACGCTCCCCCAGATGGATTACATTGCCATGTTTGTCAGCCAGAATCTGGATTTCAACATGGCGAGGCTGTTCGCAATACTTCTCGATATACACTTCCGGGTTCCCGAAACCTGACTGGGCCTCAGCCCGGGCGGTTGCAAAGGCATTCGGCAGGGCAGCCTGGGAATGGACAATTTTCATGCCGCGACCGCCGCCACCCGCCGTGGCCTTGATGATCACCGGAAACCCGATCTCCTTGGCAATCTTGACCGCCTCGTCAACCGAATGCACGCCTTCCTTGGTGCCGGGCAGGATCGGGACACCCTGCTTGATGACAGCCTGGCGGGCACTGATCTTGTCACCCATGATCCGCATGCTCTCGGCAGTTGGCCCGATAAAGGTAATGCCGCATTTTTCACACACTTCGGCAAAGTTGGCATTCTCGGAGAGAAAGCCATAGCCGGGATGGATCGCCTCGGCATCGGTCAGTTCAGCGGCACTGATGATGGCGTTAATGTTGAGATAACTCTTGGCGCTTGGCGCCGGTCCGATACAGACGCTTTCATCGGCCAGCTTGACATGCAGAGAATTCACATCCGGCTGTGAATAGACGGCAACCGTCTTGATGCCAAGCTCTTTACAGGCGCGAATGACCCTGACGGCAATTTCTCCGCGATTTGCAATAAGGACTTTATGGAACATGGAGGCAAACCCCTCTTAGTAAGTTAAAAGCTGTTTTCTGCTATTTTCAGGCAGAAAATAGCTTTGTGAACGCACTTATCCTGTTTAACAGGGCTAGGTGTGGAATTAAAGTTTCTGGATCACGAACAGCGGGTCGCCGAACTCGACTGCCTGTGCGTTTTCCTTGCAGATCTTAACGATCTTGCACTTGCACTCGGCCTCGATTTCATTCATCAGTTTCATCGCCTCTACGATACAGAGCACCTGTCCTTTTTCCACCACCTGTCCTACCTCGACATATGGCGCAGCGTCGGGAGCCGGCGCACGGTAGAAGGTACCGACAATGGGAGAGTTAAGGGTATCACCGGTTTCCACAGCTGCGACTGGCGCCGGTGCGGTCGGGGCAGCGGCAGCAGGTGCTGGAGCAGCAGCGTACTGGGGGGCTGCGTAGGATTGCATGACCGGCGCGCCCATCTGGATATATTCCGGTTTATGACCACGCTTGATTACGATCTTCTCGTCGGAGTTGTCCATCTCAAACTCGGTGATGTCAGACTCGGTCACCGTTTTTATCAACAACTTCAGATCCTTGATATCCATCTTCTGTCTCTCCTTTGATTAACTCTGGTGTAATGGTACTTTTTGATCGCTCTGAAACCTAACAACACCCTGACAAGCTGGTTAAATATTTACGAAGCTGGTTTATGCCGGTAGAGGCAGGAAACGACTTCTGATTTCTAAAATACCAGCAGTTGCTTGTCGGCACTGGTCAAAACACGATAGCCGTCGGCGGTTACCACCAGCGTATCTTCGATCCTGACCCCTCCGAAGCCCGGAATATAAACCCCCGGTTCTATGGTAATCACCATGCCCTCCTTCAGGATGGCATCACTGCGTGGCGACAATGTCGGCATCTCGTGTATTTCAAGCCCGACGCCATGACCCAGGCCATGCCCGAAAAACTCTCCGTAGCCTCGTTCACAAATATAATCACGGGCAACCGCGTCCAGCTCCCTGCAGCCAAGACCAGGCCTGACCTGCTCTATCGCAAGGTCATGGGCAGCCTTTACAACTGCATGTATCTCGCGTTCTCGAGGTCCGGGCTCACCACAGGCGACAGTCACGGTTTCGTCCGAATGATAGGCATCCTTGAGAGCACCAAAATCAATCGTCACCAGCTCTCCGGACTGTATCGCCTTGTCGCTGGCCCTGCCATGAGGCATTGCCCCCCTAACACCCGAAGCCACGATGAAATCAAACGCTCTTCCATCCGCTCCGCGGCGCCTCATCTCGAATTCCAGTTCCAGCGCAATCTCGGACTCGAGCACACCGGGCTTTATGAGGCCCAGTACCGCCTCCAGAGACTTCGAAGCAAGAGTGGCAACGGAAGATAGCAGCTCGATCTCCGAAGCATCCTTGCAAAGCCTGACATTGTCCAGAACCGCACCTAGCTCTACCAGCTCGATGCCGGAGAAGACACCCGCAAGCTTGCGGAAGGCTGTGACAGACGTGTGAGACGCCTCGAAACCGATCCGCCTGAACCCGTTATCAACCGCCAGCGCATGGAGGGTTTCAAGGCGGAGCGAACACTCCCTGATATCAGCTCCCAGCACTTCGATCCGTGCCTGAGCGGTATAACGGGAATCGCACAGAAACCAGACCGCGCTCCGGGAAATCAGCAATGCGCCTTCGCTGCCGCTGAAACCGCACAAATAACGGATATTCCTTATATCCGTGATAAGCACCGCGTCAAGCGCATATTCTTCAAAGAACGGATCCAGACTTGAGCGCCTGCTTTTTAGCATAAATGAAACCCTGACTACAAACTGTTTTTATCTGAAATGCAAAATAGCTGTTTTCACGACTGATACATTCAGCCAGATATTTTAATGTGATTAAATAATGCCCGCAATCCAAGCAAATAGCTGTCACTGCCGAAACCGCATATCTGACCTATTGCAACCGGAGCGATCATGCTTGAATGCCGAAACGATTCACGACGATGGATGTTGGAGAGGTGTACTTCAACGCAGGGAAGTCCCACAGCGGACAGGGCATCGCGAATAGCTATGCTTGTGTGGGTGTAGGCAGCCGGATTAATAAGGATGCCGTCACAACCCGAAACCGCCCCTTGAATGGCAGTCACCAGTTCCCCCTCGATATTCGATTGGTAAAACGTGAGGTTGCATCCCAGTTCATTCGAGAGTTCCTGTAACGAACCGTTGATATCATCCAGGGTCCGGGTACCGTAGACCTGCGGTTCGCGTTTTCCAAGCATGTTCAGGTTGGGACCGTGCAGGACCAGTAAATTCATGATTATGACAGCTCCCTGGACAGATCGTAAGATTTGAGTTTCAGCATGTAACGCCCTTTGCCGAAGTTTCCATCGTGCTTCATGATCAAGGCAGCAAACAGATCTTCATTAAGAACCCTGACAATAACCCTGGTCTGTGTCGTGGATATGGCCACCTCTTCGAGTTCACCAACCTTGATGACATCGACGGCGCGCTTGATCTCCTTTAGTACCGATGCATACTCTACCGAAAGCAGCTGCATATCGAACTCCGACTGTTCCACTGAGACTTCATCAATCGGAATACCGTCATACGCCATTATCACGACTGACAGGGCTCCGTCCACGGAGTCTAAAATTGCATCCAGCGAACTTTTCAGCGGCATGATCTGATCCTCCTGATATTTTCCAGCCATCCCTCGAGAGTGCTGAGCGCATTATCCGCGGCTCCCTCAGTCGGCAAGGCAGCGCTGACAGAAGCGACAGGCGCTTCTTTAAATGATTCTTGAGAGATTATCTCTTCAGCAGCTGAAAAGGGTGAAAGCACCGGCGTATCCTGAAACATATCCGTCGGAAGCGCTGCGCCGGTTTCCGGAAGAGATACAGCAACTTCTTCAGCTTCATCGCAGAATTCATAGCCGGAAACAGAGGGCTCGGCAGGAACCGGAATTGATTCGAGTTCGGAAACCCGGGCGCTGACAACGCTGTTCAGAGGATTGTCTTTAAGGATGGCCCGGTAAATTTCAAGCGCCTTGTCGACAAACCCCTGTGAAACGTACAGTTCGGCAAGCGTGCCGGTTGATAGCGGATCATGATGCCGTTCCGGCGGCGCTTCCGTTTCAAGCCCGGTTTCAGAGGATTCCGACCCGGAAGCGTCAGGCTCCTCTTCATACAGTTCAAGTTCTTCCAGAATTTCCAGCTCTTCAATGATTTCTTCGTCATCGCATACTTCCTGGGAAGCAGGCGCAGACGCGTAAGCTGCAGGCTGTTCGAGTGATTCCAGCTCCAGACGGCTTTCCACGTCATCAGGAGTGAACTCCAGGACGGTGTTGAAGGCGTTCCGGGCGGCATCCAGGTCTCCGGAAGCAATCAATAGCCGACCCAGCAGCTTCTGTGACGGCAGATCCTCCGGCATTGCCTCGGTAACAATCCTGAGGGCGGCCAGACTCTCACCGGTCAGGCCCTTGGCATGGCTGGCCATGGCCAATGCACGCTGACCGGCCAGATAGGAGGGGTGTTTTGCAACCCCCTGGCGCGCGGTATGCAAAGCATCCTCAACCAACCCCACCTTCAGATAGACTTCGGACAGTTTCGCAAAACAGAACGAATCGGGTGATTTGGCAAGACGTTCCTCATAGGATTTTATGTCTGCCCAGAACGACGAATTATCCTGCTGCATGGTCACTCCTCCAGCCCGCTCAACTTGAGCAACTCTTCGGGGGTATGCTTAGACATGGCGTACATGCCTATGCCATTGTTACATATAAATGTGATAGCGCCGCTTTTGGCCTTCTTGTCAGCAGCTATAGAATTGAGAAGCTTCGAGCGGTCAAACTGGGGAACAGCTGTTGCAAGTCCGCAAAGCTCAATCAGCGCGGTAATCCTGAGAACGTCCTCCGGGCTGCAGAACCCGAGTGCGGCCGACACACGCGCCGCAAGTGCCATACCGATCGCCACCGCCTCCCCGTGTACCATTCCGGAATAGCCGCCAAGAGTCTCAAAGGCATGCCCCAGGGTATGTCCGTAATTAAGTACGGCGCGCAGCCCTGATTCCTTCTCGTCAAGCTCCACAACCTGGGCCTTTAGAGCACATGATTGACAGATAATATTGATCAGGGCATCCGGATTCATGGCCAGAATAGAAGCGATATTGGATTCCAGATATTCGAAAAAAGACAGATCGATGATTACACCGTACTTGACGACCTCCGCCAGTCCGGCCCGGAACTGGCGGACATCGAGCGTATCAAGTGTCGCAACGTCGATCAACACCAGTCGCGGCTGATAAAAGGCCCCGATCAGATTCTTGCCCAGAGGATGGTCTATGCCGGTTTTTCCGCCCACACTGCTGTCCACCTGCGACAACAACGTAGTCGGCACCTGCACGAACGGTATGCCGCGCAACCAGGTGGCCGCGGCATATCCGGCGAGATCCCCAACCACACCGCCGCCCAGAGCCACTATGAATGAACTCCGGTCTACACCTGCTGACAGGAGCGCATCATACACCTGGTTAAGCGTTGCTGAATTCTTGTATTCCTCGCCGTCACCGATCTCTATCTGAACAGCCTTGAATCCGGCAGATTCCAGGGACTCCCGTACCGTCCGCCCATACAGCGCGGATACGGTAGGGTTGGTAATCACCGCTGCTACACCGGAGAGACCGAGCGCGGCGCATCGTGCGCCAAGCGAGGCAAGGCAGCCATGCTCGATGATTATGTCGTAGCTGTTCTCAGCCAGGTTAACGGTCAGCAAGCTCACTCGGAAAGCCCCTTCAAACGGCTTATAATCACTGCCGCGACATCTTCCACGGATTTTCCGTTCGTGTCAATTCTAATATCTGCGTCGGCATAAAATTGTTCCCGCTCTTCCATCAGCGCTGCTGCTCGCTCCGCGGCCTTTTCTCCAGCCAGCAGAGGACGGTCGTCGCATCCCTGTAGACGCTTTAGAACCTGTTCCAAAGTTACCATCAGGTTTACCGTAACCCCAAGTTTGCGCATCATTTCGCGATTCCGTGAGGCTATCACCGCGCCACCACCGGTGGCAACGACGCATCTTTCCGCCGTTGACAGGATTCTCTCCAGTTGGGCGCTCTCCAAAAGACGGAAAGCAGCCTCTCCATCGCGGGCAAATATCTCGTTGATTGAAAGCCCGGCTTCATTGACGATTTCCGCATCAAGGTCGATGTAACGGCATGACAAGCGCTCCGCCAGCTGCCTGCCGACACTGCTCTTGCCGCTCCCCATGAAACCGGTCAGTATAACCGGGCGGTCAGGCATTGCGGATCTGCCCAAGATACCCCTCCAGGTTGCGCCTGATCTCGACGACCGAATCACCGCCGAATTTTTCCAGCAGCGCATCGGCGATCTCGATTGCCACCACCGCTTCGGCCACCACCAGCGCGGCAGGTACAGCGCAGGTGTCGGAGCGCTCAACTGTTGCCTCAAAAGCCTGATGAGTGCGCATATCCACGGACCGGAGCGGCTTGTACAGTGTCGGAATCGGCTTCATTGCGGCCCGCAGTACGATCGGCTCTCCATTGGACATGCCTCCCTCGATCCCGCCGGCATTGTTCGTATCGCGACAATAGCCGTTGTCATAGGAAATCTCGTCATGCACCCTGGAACCGGGACGGCGGGCAGCCTCAAACCCGATACCGACCTCGACCCCCTTGATGGCCTGGATACTCATCAACGCCATCGCCAGTCTGGCGTCAAGCTTGCGGTCCCAATGCACATAACTCCCCAGCCCGGCCGGCACACCCTGCACCTGCACCTCGACCACGCCTCCCAGAGTATCTCCGGCAGCCTTGGCGACATCAATCGCCAGCTTCATCTCCACCTCGGCCCGCGGATCGCAGCAGAACATTTCCGACGCAGACGCACGCTGCCACAAAAGGTCCAGAGATTCCTGCGGCGCTACGGCGATTACTCCGCCCACCTCGGTGACATATCCACCGACACGGATACCAAACTCAGCCAGCAGAGCCCTGGCCACTCCGCCAACAGCCACACGAACTGCGGTTTCACGGGCGCTTGAGCGTTCAAGCACATTCCGGACATCGCCATGATTATATTTCATTGCACCGGTCAGGTCGGCATGGCCCGGGCGCGGCCGTGTCACTGCGCCGGAATCGTCACGATGTTCAGCCAGTGGCGACATCTTCTCCAGCCAGTTTTCCCAGTCCCGGTTTTTCACCACCAGTGTCAGCGGCGACCCCAGTGTTTCACCCCATCGCACCCCTGAAAGAAGTTCGACCGTGTCCTTCTCGATCTTCATGCGGCCACCGCGGCCGTAGCCCTGTTGACGCCGCGCCAGATCAAGATTGATAGTTTCGGCCGTCAGGCTGATACCGGCCGGAAGCCCTTCGATAATTGCACTCAGCTGTGGCCCATGAGACTCACCGGCCGTCAGATAGCGGAATATACTCACGTAAAACACCTCCCAATATGTTTCTAAACGGCGTAAAATAGCATTTATGAAGCAACAACGGCAAGGCAAAAGAGGTGTCGAATCACTGTCGCACATGTAATAAGAATTTTAAGAAGTGTCCATATAAATACTTGCTAATATATTTTTGTGAGTAATAATTGTGAATCTTGATTCTCAGTCAATCGACAATCACACGGAGGAGTATCATGGCTGCTCATGAAAAGCTGATTCAGCATATTGTTTCACTAAAGGAAGGTGAAAGGGTCTTCGAGAACGCCTTTCAGTCCGTGGCCAGGATGATTCTCGGATCAGGTTTTGAAAAGGTGGTCGTCAACGGCAGGACTACCTACGATTTCAAGGTATTCCGCAGCGGCAGAAAACATACCATCGGCATGTTCGATGAAATCAACAGCTTTGTATCCTATGTCAAGGACGCTGCCGAAGGGGGCTCCAGCAAGGAGATGGCCTTTGTCTTGGTAGGCGAACCGGGCAACGGCAAGACTTTTTTCGTCGAATTCCTCTGTTCCCAGTACCGCGCCTTTCTGTCTCAGCCAAAAAACCGCCGCTACACCTTCCGCTTCAACGGCCTGGAACAGCTGGGGCACTACGGCAAGATCAATGTCGTCGATTCCCAGACTTTTGAGGACCCCATGATTCTGGCCATGAACCTGCACGAATCCATTGACGACAACCGCCGTTTTCTGGCGGAACAGGGGGGCCTGGGCGATGCAGCAATAGACACGCTGTACGAAAACTACCGTCCAATGGGCGCCTGCAGCGGATATATATGGAACGATATCCGCGATTATTGCGATGGCGACCTGAACCGCATGCTTGAATTCGTACAGATCGTGCCGGTACCGATGACCGAGAGCCTGGGCACCGTCACCGGCAAATATCCGGCCAAGGACAAGATCACCTCGTCGTCGGTGGACCTGCTGGGGGAAGAATCGATCCAGCGCCTGCTGCATATCGCCGACACCAACAACCCCTACCGTTTCGACCTGCGACGCGGTGCGCTGGCACGGGTGGCCGGCGGCGGCATCCATTTCTCGGACGAGATTTTCAAGAACAAGAAGGATCTGGTTCAGGTCTACCTGGGAGTTATACAGAACCGGGCCATCGAGATCGACGGCTACAAATGGCCGATAGACTCGCTGATCATTGCCACCAGCAACAACTCCGAATTCAACCGTTTCCTGGCTGAAAAAGAGGAAGCGCCGATTGTTGACCGCTGCCGGATCTGCTATGTATCCCACAACACCAACTACCGGCTGCAGGAAGGCCTGACCGCCTACGCCATCGGCAGCGACGCCAAGACGACCCTGACCAAGGAGGCGCTGCACCAGGACCCGAACCTGAATTACGCCGCTTCGGTCGGCGTAGTGCTGACCCGTTTCCCCCGTTCCGAAAAATTGACCCCGATCGAAACCATGAAACTGGCAGCCGGCGAAGTGGCCGGCGAGAAGAGTATCAAGGCGCTGGCGGAGGTGATCGACACCCTCGGGCAAGACCCTGACATCACCAAGCGATTCGGACAGAAGGGATTGGGGCACCGCAGCCTTGGACGTTCGATCCAGCTGCAGGTCGAGAATTCGGAGACCAACGAGGGGCGCTGCATGTTCGCCTACGACGTGTTCAAGACCCTCGAACGGGTGGTGCTCGACTATGTGGTCGAGACCAACGATCGCGCCAAATACCTTGAGGATTTGAAAATCGCCAAGGGGCTCTACCGCGAACGGATCATGACCGAGATGTTCAACGCCTACATGGACGAACCGCACGCGATCCGCAAGGACGTGATGAACTATGTCAACATGATCATCGGAATTGACGCCGAGAACCTGGGACCGGACCGGATGTGGAAATACAAGGACCCCCAGACTGGAGAACTGCGGGCGCTGAAGATCGACGAGCGCTATGTCAAGAGCGTCGAGGAGCGCATCGGCCTGAAGACCGAGGAGCAGCGGGATTCGTTCCGCACCTCGATCCGCAAGATCTATGGCCAGAAGATATCGATGGATCCCAATTACGATTTCATGGACAATCTGGAACTGGTCAAAGCGGTCACCGACGTGCGGTTGAAATCTGACATCGCCGGCGCCGGCAGCCTGATCGGTGCGCTGGCCAACCGCACCAACGAGGAGAACCAGAAACTCTACGATCGCATGATCACGACCATGCTTGACAAGCTCGGCTACTGCCGGACCTGCGCCCAGAAGACCATCGAGTATTTCTGCACCCAGGAGGATGAAAATTAATATCAACGGGCTGTTGAAGGCGTTATGCGAAAAGATCTGCTCACATACCTGGAAGAGTTGAAGGCGTCCGGACTTGATCCCGAACGGGAGGCCCGGATGCGGGAAGAGATTG
This sequence comes from Geobacteraceae bacterium, assembly GCA_032469775.1. GTDB lineage: Bacteria > Desulfobacterota > Desulfuromonadia > Geobacterales > Pseudopelobacteraceae > JACRCG01. The sequence goes on from JAWDJY010000046.1 coordinate 14,762, forward strand.
CCAGTGCCGGGAACGGACACGGATTACCAGTGTCAGGCCTGCCACCGGACTCCGAACTGGCCGGATTCGGCCGCGGATTCTACGACAGCGGAGATCTGCTGGTGCTGCGTCAGGCGGTGGCGCCATATTTCAGCGGAGCCGCACTGGCAAAATCGCTGGACGAGCTTCTGGAGCGCGACCGGCGCCGAGAACAGGACGGCTTCCCGCGCAAGATAGAGGTCGGCAAACTGGTAAAACCGGGACGGGGGCGCAAGGGAAAGGTCGTAGTGATCCCGACCACGGTCGAGGAGAAGTTCTATCACGACCCGACCGTTCGCCCGCCAGGTGAAGGTGGCACATCAGGCGGAACCGGCGATGAGCAGGAGGGCGAGGTCATCGGCGAACAGCCGGTCCGCGACGAAGGCGATCAAGCCGGCAGCGGCCCCGGTGAAGGGAACGGAGCAAGTCACGAGACCGAATCCTCGGCCTATGACCTGGGCAGGATTCTCTCGGAAAAGTTCCAGTTGCCTAACCTGCGGGACAAAGGCAAGAAACGCTCCTTTACACGTTTCAGCTATGAACTGACCGACAAGAATCGCGGCTTCGGACAGGTCCTGGACAAAAAGGCGACTCTGCGCAAGATCGTCGAAACCAACATCTCGCTAGGCAATCTGCCGGATGTGTCGGATATTGACCCGGCCCGTTTCCTGATAGCTCCGCGCGACAAGGTCTACCGCATCCTGTCGCGCGAAAAGGATTACGAGCCGCAGGCGATGCTCTTCTTCCTGCGAGATTATTCCGGCTCGATGGCGGGCAAGGTAACGGATCTGGTCGTCAACCAGCATGTGCTGATCTACAGCTGGCTGCTTTACCAGTACGGTGGGCAGGCCGAATCCCGCTTCATACTGCACGATACCGAAGCCAAGGAAGTGCCGGATTTCTACAGCTACTACAATTCGAGGGTTGCCGGCGGAACCCAGGTGTCCAGCGCCTATCGACTCGTTAACGAGATCGTTGAGCGTGAGAACCTGGCCAAGGATTACAATATCTACGTTTTTCAGGGCACCGACGGTGACGACTGGGACGAGTCCGGTTCGGCCGCCATACCAGAACTTGAAAAGATGCTGACCTATGCCAGTCGTGTCGGAGTGACCATAGCGGAACACGGCCAGGGCCCCAGCACCACGGTAGCCCGCTATCTGAACAGCTCCGGGCTGCTGAGAAAGAAACCCGAGCTGCTGCGAATGGACGTGATCCAGAAAGATGCGGATGAACAGAGGCTGATCGAAGGCATAAGACACCTGATTTCCTAGCGGCGGGACCACCCCGCGCCGGGCGCCGCAACAGCGCCCCTGAGATGGGTATTCCATGGAACTTATCGACCAACATACCAAGCGGATCATGGAAGGATGCAAGGAACGCGCACGGGCAGCCGGTCTTTCCTTTACCGATGAAAGCCTGGAATACGTGGTCACCAACCGGGACCTGCTGGAGCTGTCCCCCAAGGTGATGATACCGACGCTCTACGACTACTGGGTTCATGATGTCGAGGTGCTGCGCGAACGGGGCAAGTACGAACTCTATCCCGGCAACCCCTACGAGACGGTCATAAACACCCGCCCCCCGATTTCCTTTTACAACGACAACAACCCGGACTGGCTGAACGTGATGATCTTCTACCACGTACTGGCCCATATCGATTTTTTCCAGAACAACCTCTACTTCCGCCACACCTGGGATTATGACTTCACCGGCCAGGCCTTGTCTGACAAGCGTGTAATCGCGCGGCTCAGGGCGGAAAAGGGACGCTGGGTCGATTATGTGATCGAATTCGCCAGAAGCATCGACAACCTGGTGGATTTCCACGGAGAACTGTCGGACCTGTTCACCCCGCCGGAAGCGGCCTGTTCTTCCCGCCTCAACTACTATTTCGACCATTTCCTGCAGTCGGAAAAGAAAATCTCAGTCAGCGAATACATCAAAGAAGTCAACCGCTACAACGCCTGCCTGAGAACCTACGGGGAACTGGGTGAGAAATCCTTCTTCGTCGAGGCGGAGCTTCGCTACCCTGAGCTGGAAGCTCATTTCGCCAGGGTCCATGAAATCCGCCCGGCAAAAAAGCGGGATCTGCTGCACTATTTGCTGGAAAACTCGGATTTTCTGGCCAGGGACGAAAACATCTGGATGCGCTCGGTCCTGGAGATAATCCGCAAGACGTCCATATTCTTCCAGCCGCAGATCAGGACCAAGATCCTGAACGAAGGATGGGCAAGCTACTGGCACGAAGCGCTCTTCCTGCAGGATGACCGCATCAGGGGACATGAAGTGGATTTCGCCAGGGTACACGCCGGCGTCACCTCGATGCCTCGGGTGGGGATGAACCCCTATGCGCTGGGGATGCGACTATTCGGACATATCGAGGAACAGGCCGACAAGGGTCGGATCTCATACGATTTTCAGCGCATGACCGACTCTGACAGCCGTAAACACTTTGACAGCGGGGCCTCGGCCGGGAAGGAATTCATCTTCAGGGTGCGTGAGAACCTGTGTGACTACCTGTTCCTTAAGAACCATCTGGATCAGGATTTCGTCGACAGGCACAAACTGTTCGTCGCCGGCAAGCGCCTGGATCAGCAACGCATGGTATGGCAGTACTACGTAAAGAGCCGCAAGGCCAGTGATTATCGGCAGATGGTGCAGGATACGCTCTATCATCCGCCGGTCATCAGCGTGGACCAGAGCAAGGGAATCCAGGGAAGTCTCTATCTGACCCATAAATTCGAGGGGAAACAGCTGGTCCAGGAATATATCGCCAACACGATGGTCGGGATCGAATACCTCTGGGGCGGCCCGGTACACCTGGAAACCAGCGAAGCCCAGATCATACCGGCTACGGCTGCAAAAACTGACCAGCCGCAGGAAGGCGAGATAGCCTGGCAGCGGGTGTTATATTCAATGAACGGCAGAGTATTGTCCAGGAAAGAACTCTAACGGTGAATTATGTCGAACGTGGATAGGGCAATAAAACATCTCAACCGGAAAATCAGCGAGCGGGAACACAACCAGACCATCCCCTTCGACGACTTTCTGAAGATACTGGCGGTGAAACCTGCCGCGATCATTCGCAACGTGTTCCAGAGCTTCCACGACATGATCAGAACCTACGTCGGCGAAGGACGCGACGAATATCCCGACGATCCGGAATCGATCAACTACGTCTCCTACGACTGCCGCAATCTGTTCGTAAAGAACACCGACCGTCCCTTCTTTGCCGACCGGCTCTTCGCCAACCGCCTGATCAACCATGTGGATGCGATGAAAGGGAGCGCCAGACAGAACAAGATTTACATCTTCGAAGGCCCCCCTGGATCCGGCAAGAGCACCTTTCTCAACAATCTGCTGCTGAAATACGAAGAATACGCCAACAGCGACGCCGGCAGACGCTACGAGATCGTCTGGCGCCTTGACCGGAGGATACTGGCGCAGATCAATGAAACCCAGCTCTCGTCTTTTGTAGACCGCCTCTCAAACCTGTTGGACGAATACGAACTGGGTCAGGCTGAACTGGCCGACATGAAAAGTTCCCTGCATCGCAGCGGCGACTATGTGGAGATTGCCTGCCCCTCCCACGACAATCCACTGCTGTTGATTCCCAAGCGCGACCGGCGCCTGTTCTTTGACGACCTGTTCACCAATGACGAATTCAAGTGGAAACTGTTCACCAACAAGGAGTACGAATGGGTCTTCAGCGAAAGCCCCTGCACCATCTGCAGCTCTATCTACGAAGCGCTCGTCCGGCGGCTGCCTAGTTCAATGGAAATCTACAAGATGATCCATGCGCGCCCCTACCGCTTCAACCGCCGCCTGGGAGAAGGGATCACGGTCTTCAATCCGGGCGACAAACCCATGAAGCAGAACATCAAGACTAATGAGCAATTACAGCGAAAAATAGACACATTACTGGGAGACAGCGACGCGGTCAAATACCTCTATTCCAACTTCGCCAAGACCAACAACGGCATCTATGCGCTGATGGATGTTAAATCCCACAACGCTGAACGGCTTCTTGAACTTCACAACATCATCAGCGAAGGGATTCACAAGGTCGAAGACGTGGAGGAAAATGTCAGGTCGCTTTTCATCGCACTGATGAACCCGGAAGATGAAAAAACCATTGAAGGATTCCAATCTTTCAGCGACCGGATCGAGTACATCAACATTCCCTACGTGATGGACCTCAACACCGAGGTGGAAATCTACCGCAACATATTCGGCAAGCATATTGACGAAAGCTTCATACCGCGCGTGCTGCACAATTTCGCCCGCACCATCATCTCGACCCGCATGAAAGCTACGTCCGAGGCACTTCTGGAATGGATCGGCGATCCGATGAGATACGGGCAGTATTGCGACGAAAATCTGCAGATCCTCAAGATGGAAATATACACCGGCTACATCCCGACCTGGATTTCGGATGAGGACCGCAAACGCCTGACCGCCAAACGCCGTCGGAGAATCATCGACGAATCGGAAGTTGAGGGAGTTACAGGATTTTCAGGGCGCGATTCGATCAAGATATTCAACGAGTTCTACTCGGCCTATGCCCGCAAGGACGAACTGATCTCCATGTCCGCCCTGACATCCTTCTTCACCAAATGGCGCCGGGACCTGTACGAGATGCTCCCGGACGGTTTCTTGAACTCGCTGCTGCGGAACTACAACTACACCGTGCTGCAGGAGGTCAAGGAAGCGCTCTATTACTACAATGAAGAGCAGATTGCCCGGGATCTGCTCAACTATATGTTTGCGGTAAGCTTCGAGATGGGTTCGGTGGCGACATGTCGCTATACCGGTGACAAACTGGAGATCAGCGAAGAGTTTTTACGCGGTATAGAGAAGCGCTTGATAGGCTCCGCCGTCGAGGATTCCGTACGAATTCAGTTCCGGCGGGAAACCCAGAAGGAATATGCCGGCAAGACCCTTACCCAGGAGATCCTGGCCGAAGGATTGGACCCCAGGGACACCGGTCTGTACAGGACACTGCACGAGCGCTACGTTCACAACCTGAAAGAAAAGGTGCTCGACCCGTTCCTGGACAACCCCAACTTCCGCCGGGCGATCAAGGATTACGACACCGATGCCTTCAAGACCTACGACAAGCGCATTCGCGATGATGTTTCGTTCCTGATCAACAACCTCTGCGGAGTAAAATTCCACTACACCAAACAGAGCGCCAGGGAAGTCTGCGTCTACGTGATCGACAACGACCTGGCCCGCAAATTCCCGACGTGAAAATATTATCCCATCCAAGTCCCCTCCCCTCAAACTCGCCCTTGCCTTCGGCCTGAAATTGATTTACTTTCATAAGGTTAAACTACTTGGCCAGGACAAGTCGGCAACACTAGTTGCAGGTTCTTCCACAATCAATCGGCGAAAGGGCACGAATGCCAACTGAAGAAGCGGTTCTCAACACCCCGCCCGCATCCGTAAGCGATGCGATCATTGCCGCCGTCGGCGACGGTATAACTGTTCACGACAGGGATTTCAGGATCATTTACCAGAATCAGGTCATGCAGAATATTTTCGGCGAGTGTGTCGGCAAGACCTGCCACGAGGCCTATAATCAATCAGGCACGATATGCAACGAATGTCCGGTTGCAACCTGCTTTTCCAACGGCGAGGTTCACACCGTGGAACGGATAGTGAACATCGGAGAAAAAACCTTTGTCTTTGAAAACTGCGCTTCGCCGATCCGTGACAAGAACGGCACGATCGTGGCCGCGGTGGAAGTCGTTCGTAACGCGACCGAACGCAAGGAGGCGGAAGAGAAGATCACCAAGCTGAAAAACCTCTACGATGCCCTGAGTCGCACTAACAAGGCCATTCTGCACAGTGGCCACAGGGATTTCCTCTTCCGGGAAATCTGCCAGATCGCGGTAGAACACGGCAAGCTGTCCCTGGCCGTGATCGGCACGATCGACCGGGAAACTGGCAGTATCACTCCGGTTGCCAGTTGCGGCAGGGCCGCAAGCTACCTGGATTCGCTCTCCGTATCCTCTGATATAGGTCGTGAAGAGGGACGCGGCCCCACCGGAATAGCTATACGCGAAGGTGTGCCGTACATTTGCAACGATTTCCACGGCGACCCAACGACCGGTTTATGGCGTGCCGCTGCCACGGAATTCGGCATCAACTCCTCGGCAGCGTTCCCGATCAAGTTCAAAGGTGAGAGCGTGGGCGTACTGAAGGTTTATGCCGACAAGAAAGGGTTCTTCGACCAGGAGATAATCGATCTGTTCCAGGAAATGGTCGATAATGTAAGCTTTGCCATCAAGAATTATCATCGCGAGGAAAAACGACGCTTGGCCGAAATCGCACTGCAGGAGAGTGAGATGCGTCTGAAGCTCGTTCTTGAAGGAAGCAACGACGGCTATTGGGATTGGGATATAGAGACCGGAATCGTCAACATGAGCCCCCGTTTTGCCGAGATGATCGGCCGCGATCAAGACGATGTCGCATTGACCATTTCCGAGCTGATGAATCTGGTGCATGCCGATGATAAACCGCGCGTGCGCAACGTTGTTTATGACCAGCTGTCCACGACCACTTCCGCCTTCGACACCGAGTTCCGCATGACTTGCACCGCGAATGGCTTCAACTGGTTTCGCTACCGGGGAAAGGTGGTATCCAGGGATGAGCATGGCGCTCCTTTGAGGGTGTCTGGCGTTGCCAGCAACATAACTGAGAAGAAAAGGCAGGAGGAGGAGCTGAACTATCTGAGTACCCACGACACGTTGACCGGACTCTTCAACCGCGCCTATTTCGACACGGAGATGGTAAGGATGGCGAACAGTCGCCAGTACCCGCTCGGCATTGTTGTCGCCGACGTTGACGGGCTCAAGAATGTCAACGACAACTTCGGCCATGCGGAGGGGGACCAACTCATCAAACGGGCGGCACTGGCGCTCAGGAATTCCTTCCGAGGTGAAGACGTAGTGGCCCGCATAGGCGGAGACGAGTTTGCTGTTATTCTTCAAAATGCGGACGAGTCCTCGGTCAAGGAGGCAATCAAACGTGTACTGGCATTCCAGTCCGAAATCAACCGCGAACAGAGCGGCCATGCCTTGAGTATCTCACTGGGTTCGGCCACGGCCGAAAGCAGCGAGCAGTTGCACAGCGCTTTAAAACAGGCGGATTCCCGGATGTACTACTATAAGATCCGCAGAAAGCAACAGGCTGTGGCTTGAACCCATCATCAGGGGTAACGACACCATGAATCTCGACCGCATTCCACACGATGAGCTGCATGACCTTCTCTGCCGGATGCCGAAAGCAGAACTGCATATCCACATCGAAGGCTCACTGGAACCGGAACTGATCTTTAAGCTGGCAAGAAGGAACCGGGTTCATCTTCCCTACCAATCCATTGAGGAATTGCGTGCGGCCTATGATTTTACGGATCTGCAGAGTTTTCTGGACATCTACTATGCCGGAGCCAGCGTGCTGCAAAGTGAAGAGGATTTCTTCGATATGGCCTGGGCTTACCTGGAGCGGGCCAAGGCCGACAATGTTGTCCATGCGGAGATTTTTTTCGATCCTCAGACTCATACGGCCAGGGGCATACCGTTTGAAACGCTGATCAACGGTCTGGATCGGGCAATCCGGCGCGGCCGTGAAGAACTGGGGGTGAGCGCCTCACTGATACTCTGTTTTCTGCGTCACCTGAGTGAAGAGGATGCATTCGGAGTGTTGGAAGAGGCGCTGCCGTTCCGCGACAGATTCATCGGAATCGGCCTTGACAGCAGCGAACGCGGGAATCCACCGGAGAAATTCGCCGGGGTATTTGCCCGCTGCCGGGAGCTGGGACTGCGGCTGGTGGCCCATGCCGGAGAAGAAGGGTCTGCCGAATACATCAGCCATGCCCTTGACCTGCTGAAAGCGGAAAGAATCGACCATGGCGTGCACTGCCTGGATGATCCGCAGCTTGTCGAAAGACTGGTGCGGCAACAGACACCACTGACCGTATGCCCACTATCCAACGTGAAACTCCGTGTTTTCCCTCATCTCTCCGATCACAACATCGGCAGGCTGCTTGCTGCCGGCATTGCCGCCACCGTCAATTCCGATGATCCGGCCTATTTCGGCGGATACCTGAACCGCAATTACACCGCTACTTTCGAGGCTCTGAGGGAGCTCGGGGCAAATGAGGCCTATCAGCTGGCGCGCAACAGTTTTCAGGCCAGTTTTGTCGATGAAAGCATCAAGGCAGCATGGATCAGGGAACTGGATGAATTCTTTACCAGTTATCCTATGACGACAAAATATAAACAATAAACAAGGAAACGCACCATATGAAACCTGGCTGGTTTGTTCGTGGAGATATTGACGGTTTTTTCGGGCTTTTCGTAGACAACCTGTTGCAGTTGATGCTGATTGCGGTGCTGTGTGGAAATGTATGCGGCATGCCGCCTGAACTTGTTTATGGCAGGATTCTGCCCGGCGCGGCTCTTTCGATCCTGTTCGGCAATCTGTTCTACGCCTGGCAGGCCAGAAAGCTGGCCATCAGCAGCGGGCGGATGGATATCACCGCGCTGCCTTACGGCATCAACACCGTCAGCCTGATCGCCTTCGTATTCCTGATCATTGCCCCGATCTATTTCGAAACCAAGGACCCGAACCTGGCCTGGCAGGCCGGGCTGTTCGCATGCCTGGCTAGTGCCATCCTGGAGTGCATCGGCGCGTTTGTCGGCGACTGGCTCCGCCGGCACACCCCCAGGGCAGCGCTGCTGTCGTCCCTGGCCGGCATCGCCATCACCTTCATCTCGATGGGCTTCGTGTTCCAGATATTCGCAATGCCGGCCATAGCGGTTGTGCCGGCTCTGTTCGTGATCTTTGTCTATGGCGGCCGGGTCAAGCTCCCGCTGGGGCTTCCGGGCGGCTTCATCGCGGTGGCGCTGGGCGTGGCCATCGGCTGGCTTCTGCGCTGGGGTGGACATCCGTATTTCCAGCCGCTTGAGGAACCGTACCGGTTTGCCCTGCACTTCCCCAAGGCCGCCTTTGGCGACATGCTGGCTTTCATGCTAAACAACCAGGGCTGGAAATACTTCTCGGTAATCTTCCCGATGGCTCTGTTCAACGTGATCGGCTCACTCCAGAACCTGGAAAGCGCCGAGGCGGCCGGTGATAGCTATGACACCCGTTCGTCGCTTCTGGTCAACGGCATCGGTTCGATAGTGGCGGCCTGCCTGGGCAACCCTTTCCCGACAACGATCTATATCGGCCATCCCGGGTGGAAGGCGATGGGAGCAAGATGGGGCTACTCGATACTGAATGGCGTGGTGATCACGATCCTCTGCCTGATCGGCGGTGTCACACTGGTGCTCAAGGTAGTGCCGATGGAGGCGATGATCGGCATCCTGCTCTGGATCGGCATGATAATCACGGCCCAGGCGTTCCAGGAGGTTCCCAGGAAGCATAGTATCGCGGTGGCGTTGGGGCTGATGCCGGCACTGGCGGCCTGGGCGCTGCTGCTGATAGAGACCGCCCTGCGCAAGGCCGGCACTGGCCTGTTTGACATTGCCCCGAAGTTCGGCGGAGACCTCTACGTGTACGGCATCATCTCCATGAGCCAGGGGTTCATGATTTCCTGTATGGTTCTTTCCGCAATGATGGTGCATGTGGTCGAGCGCCAGTTCTTCAAGGCGGCGATATGGACGGCTACCGCAGCCCTGCTCTCCTTTTTCGGCGTGATCCATGCCTATGTACTTACTCCTGCGGGGGTGCAGAACAGGTTCGGGTTCGGCGCAGCAAAGGATTTTGCGGCGGCCTACCTGATCGCGGCACTGCTGCTGGTTGCCCTGCACTACTATAACAGTGACAGTGAGCCGGAGAACAGCAACATCGTTGCATAACAACCAGCGGACACAAATCCGGCAGAACTGAAACGCTGTCACTGCAGACATGACAAAGCCCGGCCATAAGCCGGGCTTTGTCATTGGACTGATATCAACAAGCGCCAGAGATTTATGGCAGCTCGCTGCTTCCCATCAGGTAGCGATCGCACTCTCGAGCCGCACCGCGTCCCTCGTTGAAGGCCCACACTACCAGGCTCTGGCCGCGACGGCAATCGCCGGCGGCGAACACGCCCGGGATGCTGGTGCTGTACTTTTCAAAATCGGCCTTGATGTTGCTGCGCAGGTCTTTTTTAAGTCCCAGTGCATCAATCAGGGGCTGTTCGGGACCCAAAAAGCCCATTGCCAGCAGAACCAGACCTGCGGGACGCACCTGCTCCGTGCCTGGAACCGGCTGCGGCACGAACTGCCCCTTGTCGTTTTTCTGCCAGGCGACCTCAACGGTATGTACCGATTTGACATTGCCGTCCTGATCCCCCTCGAATTTAGTCGCGGTTGTCAGGAAAGTCCTGGGGTCGGCGCCGAATCTGGCAGCGGCCTCTTCCTGGCCGTAATCCACCTTGTGCACCTTGGGCCACTCCGGCCAGGGGTTGTCCTCGGCGCGCTGGTCAGGAAATCTCGGCATGATTTCCAGCTGGCTGACGCTGTTGCAGCCGTGGCGGAGCGAAGTGCCAACGCAGTCGGTGCCGGTGTCGCCACCACCGATGATGATCACGTCCTTGCCCTTTGCGGAGATGAAATCTTCATTCCCGTTCAAGAGTGACCTGGTGTTGGCGGTAAGAAAATCCATAGCGAAGTGGATTCCTTTCAAAGTGCGGCCCTCGATCGGCAGGTCGCGCGGCTGGGTGGCGCCGGTCGTCAAGATTACAGCATCGTATCCGCTGCGCAACTTCTTGACCGGTAATGCTTTGCTTCCAACCTCGGTGTTGCAGACAAAGGTGATTCCCTCAGCCTCCATCAGCTTGATCCTTCGCAGCACGACCTCGCGCTTGTCCAGCTTCATGTTGGGGATGCCGTACATCAGCAGTCCCCCCGGCAGGTCGGCACGTTCGAAAACCGTAACGCTGTGGCCGGCTTTGTTGAGTTGGGCCGCGGCGGAGAGGCCGGCGGGACCGGAACCGACAACCGCGACTTTCTTGCCAGTGCGTACGGCCGGCGGATCAGGTACGATCCAACCCTGTTCAAAACCGCGCTCGACGATGCTGACTTCGATGTTCTTGATAGTAACGGCCGGGTCGATACTGGCAAGCGTGCAGGATCCTTCGCAGGGGGCCGGACAGACCCTTCCGGTGAATTCGGGGAAGTTGTTGGTCTTCAGCAACCGGTCCAGCGCCTTGCTCCAGAGATTTCGATAGACCAGGTCATTCCACTCCGGTATCAGGTTATTGATCGGACAACCGCTGGCCATGCCGCTGATCAGCACGCCGCTGTGGCAGAAAGGGACACCGCAATCCATGCAGCGGGCTCCCTGGGTTCGTAAATCCTCGTCGGGCATATGCAGGTGGAACTCGTTCCAGTCTTTGATTCGCTCCAACGGCGCCCGGTCAGCCGGCACTTCGCGAGTATATTCCATGAATCCAGTTGGTTTTCCCATGATCGTTTCCCTATGTTTGATGTCTAAATATTATGAGCATGTTCAGGTACGTACAACTTACGCCCTGCTGGCAATGGTAAATTAATAATTACAGCATAAACCATCCCTACGGTTCCTAATGCCCGGCGTGGGAGTTTTCCTCGAACGCTGCAGCCAGCGCATCGTCACCGCTGAGGCCGGAAGCCTTGGCTTTTTCCAGGGCCTGCAAAACGCGCTTGTAATCCGTCGGCATGACCTTGACGAAGCGCGACTGATAACGCTCCCAGTTGATCAGGATGATGGTGGCCCTGGTGCTGCCGGTACTTTCGGCATGCGCTTCGATCATTGACCTGACAGTGGCACGGTCGGCATCATCCAGTTCTTCCAGCCCGACCAGCTCGGTATTGCAGCGGCCGGCAAAATCTTCCTGCTCGTCGAGCACATAAGCGATGCCGCCGCTCATGCCGGCCGCGAAATTGCGCCCGGTCTGGCCCAGCACCACGATCGTGCCGCCGGTCATGTATTCACAGCCATGATCCCCGACCCCTTCGACCACTGCATTGACGCCGGAGTTGCGCACACAGAAACGCTCGCCGGCCATGCCGCGGATATAGGCGGTACCGCTGGTAGCGCCATAAAAGGCCACGTTGCCGGCAATGATGTTCTCTTCCGCTTTGAAGGTTGACCCCTCCGGCGGGTAGACCACGATCTTGCCGCCGCTCAAACCCTTGCCAAGATAATCGTTGGCATCGCCGGAAAGTTTCAGGGTGACTCCGCGTGGGATGAAGGCTCCGAAGCTCTGCCCCGCGGAACCGTTGAAGGTCAGGCTGACGGTGTCCTCCGGCAGGCCGGAGGCGCCATGGTTGCGGGTGATTTCGTTGCCGATGATCGTTCCCACGACTCGATCCACATTGGTGATCGGCAGTTCGGCGCAAACGCTTTCACCACGCTCGATGGCCGGCTGGCAGATGTCGAGCAGCCTGGTCATGTCGATCGATTTTTCCAAGCCGTGATCCTGCTCTTCGGTGCAGTAACGCCCCACATCCAGACCGACTTTCGGCTGGTGGAGGATGTTGGAGAAATCAAGCCCCTGGGTTTTCCAGTGGTCGATTGCCTTATTGGCTTCCAGCACGTCGCAGCGACCAACCATTTCGTTCAGGGTACGGAAACCGAGCCGGGCCATGATCTCTCGCAACTCCTCTGCAACAAAGCGCATGAAGTTGACCACATATTCAGGCTTGCCGCTGAAGTTTTTGCGCAGTTGCGGATCCTGGGTCGCAACGCCGGTCGGGCAGGTGTTGCTCTGGCAGACACGCATCATCACACAGCCCAGTGTCACCAGCGGTGCCGTGGCAAAGCCGAACTCCTCGGCACCCAGCAGCGCGGCGATGGCCACGTCCCTGCCGGTCTTGAGCTGGCCGTCGGCCTCGATGATGATCCTGCTGCGCAGATTGTTCAGCAACAGTGTCTGGTGCGTCTCGGCCAGCCCCAGCTCCCAGGGGAGACCGGCATGCTTGATGCTGGAGATCGGCGAAGCGCCTGTGCCACCATCGTAGCCACTGATCAGAACCACATCGGCGTGCGCCTTGGCAACGCCGGCGGCAATCGTGCCGACGCCGACTTCGGAAACCAGCTTGACGCTGACGCGGGCGCGGCGGTTGGCGTTTTTCAGATCGTGGATCAGTTCAGCCAGGTCCTCGATAGAGTAGATGTCATGGTGCGGCGGTGGCGACACCAGACCGACTCCGGGTGTCGTATGACGGGTCTTGGCAATCCAGGGATAGACCTTGTGACCGGGCAGTTCGCCTCCCTCGCCAGGCTTGGCGCCCTGGGCCAGCTTGATCTGCAGCTCGCCGGCATTGGTCAGGTAGTCGCTGGTAACTCCGAAGCGGCCGGAAGCAACCTGCTTGATATTGCTGTTCTTGGAATCACCCTGCTCGTTGGTCCAGGTAAAGCGTTCCGGATCCTCCCCCCCTTCACCGGTGTTGGATCTACCACCGATGCGGTTCATGGCTATCGCCAGCGCCTCGTGGGCCTCCTGGCTGATAGAACCGTAAGACATGGCGCCGGTCTTGAAGCGCTTCATGATCGACTCCACCGGTTCGACCTCGTCCAGCGGTACGGAAGGCATATTGTCCTTGAACTTAAGCATGCCGCGCAGGGTATAGTGACGCTCGCTCTGTTCATCTATCAGCGCGGAAAAAGTCTTGAATTCGCTGTAATCGCCGGTACGGGTCGCTTTCTGCAGTGAAGTAATCGTCAGCGGATTGTACTGGTGCTCTTCGCCGTCCTTGCGCCACTGGTAGACGCCGCCAGCGGGTAACGCCGCTTCAGGGGCAACACGCGTCGGGTAGGCCTGGGCATGACGCTCCATCAGCTCCCGGGCGATGCCGTCGATATCTGTGCCGCCGATGCGGGAGGGTGTCCAAGTGAAGTAGCGGTCGATTACCGACTGGTGCAATCCGACAGCCTCAAATATCTGCGCGCCTCGGTAGCTGTGAACGGTGGAAATACCCATCTTGGCCATGGTTTTGACGACACCCTTGATCGAAGCCTTGATGAAATTCTTGACCGCTTTCTTGTGGTCCAGACCTGGCAGCAGCCCCTGCTGAATCATGTCGTCCAGGGACTCGAAGGCCAGATAGGGATTGATGGCAGTAACACCGTAGCCGAGCAGAACGGCGAAGTGGTGAACTTCACGGGGCTCTCCCGATTCCAGTATCAGCGAGACCTTGGTGCGGGTGCCGCTGCTGACCAGATGATGGTGCAGACCGGATACGGCCAGCAGGGCCGGAATAGCGGCATTGTCACGGTTGACGCCGCGGTCCGACAGGATCAGGATGTTGCTGCCTGTTTCAATCGCCGCATCGGCGGCAGCAAACAGAGCTTCCAGCCCCTTTTCCATGGCGGAGGCACCGCGCATTGCGGGGAAAAGCAGTGACAGCGTGGAAGACTTGAAGCCGTGATGCTCGACCCGACGCAGCTTTTCAAGTTCCTGGTTGCTGAGAAGCGGATGTTCCAGCCTGATTTTCCGTGCGCTTTCAGCTGTCGGCTGCAACAGGTTGGCTTCGGAACCGATCAGCGTGATGGTGGAAGTGACGATTTCCTCGCGAATCGGATCGATGGGCGGATTGGTAACCTGGGCAAACAGCTGTTTGAAGTAGTTGTAGAGCAGCTGCGACTGGCTGGAAAGGATAGCCAGCGGAGTGTCGGTGCCCATTGATCCCAGCGGCTGGATGCCATCGTTGGCCATCGGCCCAAGCACCACTCGCTGGTCCTCGTAGGTATATCCGAAGGCCTGCTGGCGCCGGGTCAGGTTATCCTCTTCAGGCTGCGTGACGTCGGCGGCAGACGGCAGATCATCCAGCGTGATGTGGTGGTCTTTCAGCCACTGGCCGTAGGGCCTGGCCGCCGCCAGTTCCGCCTTTATTTCAGCGTCGGGTACTATGCGCCCCTGCTCCGTATCCACCAGGAACATCTGTCCCGGCTGGAGCCGACCCTTTTTCAGGACGCGGCCCGGCTCAACCTGCAGCACTCCGGCTTCGGAAGCCATGATGACCAGATCGTCGTTGGTGATGTAATAACGGGACGGACGCAGGCCGTTACGGTCTAGCACAGCGCCGATGCTGCGGCCGTCGGTGAAGCAGACCGCAGCCGGACCATCCCAGGGTTCCATCAGACAGGAGTGGTATTCGTAGAAGGCGCGTTTTTCCTCACTCATTTCAGAGTGGTTTTCCCACGGCTCCGGCACCATCATCATGACGGCATGCGGCAGGGAGCGCCCGCTCATGACCAGCAGTTCCAGGCAGTTGTCGAACATGGCCGAATCGGAACCGTTAGTATTGATAACCGGCAGCACCTTCTTGATATCATCACCGAACAGATCACTGGTGAACAGGTTCTGTCGGGCGTTCATCCAGTTGACATTGCCGCGCAGAGTGTTGATCTCGCCGTTATGGGCCAGAAAATGATAGGGATGGGCCCGATCCCAGCTGGGGAAGGTATTGGTCGAAAAGCGCGAATGCACCAGAGCGATGGCGCTCTCCATCGCCGGATCTTTCAGTTCCGGGTAGTACTGGTCCACCTGTACCGGCATCAGCATGCCCTTGTAGATGATGGTCCTGGTCGAAATACTGCTGACATACCAGTGCCCGTCTACTTCTGCGCGACGGATCTCGTTGGTGGCCCGCTGGTTGATGATATAGAGCCTGCGGTTGAAGGATTGCTCATCAACGCAGTCCAGCGGCCGCTTGAGGAACATCTGCCGCACCATCGGCTCGCCTTCCCAGGCGGTTTTGCCGAGAGAGCTGTTGTCGGTCGGCACATTACGCCACCCCAGCAGTTCAACCCCTTCTTCAGCCAGGATCTTCTCCATGATGTGGCGGGCAGCATTGCGCTCCGGGGCTTTCGGCGAGGTAAAGACCATACCTACGCCGTAGTGGAAAGGTTCCGGAAGCTCAATTCCAAG
This sequence comes from Geobacteraceae bacterium, assembly GCA_032469775.1. Lineage (GTDB taxonomy): Bacteria > Desulfobacterota > Desulfuromonadia > Geobacterales > Pseudopelobacteraceae > JACRCG01. The sequence goes on from JAWDJY010000046.1 coordinate 30,693, forward strand.
CGGTGCGCATACTGAGCGGAGGAAGCCGTCCGGCATCTGCAGCAGGATCCCTGCGCCATCGCCGGTATTAGGCTCACAGCCGCAGGCGCCGCGATGATCAAGCTTGACCAGGATTTCCAGAGCCTGGCTGATGATTTCGTGGGACTTTTTGCCCTTCATATTGGCGACAAAGCCGACGCCGCAAGCGTCATGTTCGAACTGCGGATCGTAAAGTCCCTGCTTTGCTGGTGGTCGGTTGTTTTTCATAAGGTAACCTTCGTAAACTTTATTCTGAGATGGAATGCTCGCAAAGAATGCCGGCACATATCATCAGCAGGTAACGTGCCACATCTGCGACAAAGCCCGCATCATGGCCTACTTTGCTTAAAATTAAGCTAGATAGACTATTCGCTTAACTGAAGTTGAAACACATGTATATTATTTTGACACAAAATACACACCACTTTATGTACACTATCAACACACATGAGTAACATAACAGCACATACAGCACGACACCCGCTCCAGTCGCATCAGTAAAATATTTTAACTATACCTCAAAAGCGAAAAAATTCTCGTGATTGCCAACAATATGTATCGAAAGCCGAATCGGTCTGCTTTACACAATTGCCCAAAGGGTTTATTGATACCTGAATTCATGCTACATTTGTACAGTTGAATTCCTGCACCCCACCTGAAGATTGGACCAACATGAGCAAAGCCACTCACAGCACCATTTACCGTAAGGACTACACACCTTTTGATTATCTGATAGACAGCACCGAACTGGTCTTTGAACTCGGCGAGGAAACCACGGTTGTTACAGCGCGGATGTCTCTACGGACAGCCCGGACCGGTTCACCTCCGCTGGTGCTTAACGGCCACCGTTTCCGGCTATTGGAGATCCGTATTGACGGCAGGCCACTGGAAGCAGAGCGCTACAGCACTACGCCGGAACAGCTGACAATCAGCGATCTGCCGCCGGCCTTCATTCTGGAGATCAGGAGCGAACTGTTACCACAGGAAAACACCTTCCTGGAAGGGCTCTACCGTTCCGGCGGCATGTTCTGCACCCAGTGCGAAGCAGAGGGGTTCCGCTCCATAACCTACTACCCGGACCGCCCCGACGTGCTGACGGTATTCACTACCACTATCATCGCAGACAAGACACACTATCCGCTGCTGCTCTCCAACGGCAACCTGGTTGAACAGGGGCAACTGCCGGACGGACGCCATTTTGCCACCTGGCACGATCCGTTCAGGAAACCGAGTTACCTGTTTGCACTGGTGGCCGGGGATCTTGTGGAGACTAAAGACAGCTTCACAACCTGTTCGGGACGCAGGGTTGAACTGATGATCTACGTGCACCGGCACAACCGCGACAAGTGCGGCCACGCGATGCTTTCCCTCAAAAAGGCGATGCAGTGGGACGAACAGACCTACGGCAGGGAATACGATCTGGAACGTTACATGGTTGTTGCAGTTGACGACTTCAACATGGGAGCGATGGAGAACAAGGGGCTGAACATCTTCAATTCGCGCTACGTGCTGGCCAGCCCGGCAACCGCCACCGATGAGGACTACAACGCCATCGAAGCGGTAATAGCACATGAATACTTCCACAACTGGAGCGGCAACCGGGTCACCTGCCGGGACTGGTTTCAGCTTTCACTGAAAGAAGGCTTCACCGTCTTCCGCGACCAGGAGTTCTCCTCAGACATGCAATCGCGCGGAGTAAAGCGCATCAGCGATGTGCGCAACCTTCGCACCGCCCAGTTCGCCGAAGATGCCGGTCCGATGGCCCATCCGGTACGCCCGGACTCCTATATCGAAATCAACAACTTCTATACGATGACTGTCTACGAAAAAGGCGCCGAGATTGTCCGCATGCTGCATACGCTGCTGGGCCCGGAACTGTTCCGCAAGGGATCTGACCTGTACTTTTCCAGGCATGACGGGCAGGCGGTGGAGGTCGATGACTTCATGCGGGCGATGGCCGACGCCGGCGGCATCGACCTGGAACAGTTCGGCCTCTGGTACAGCCAGGCAGGTACCCCCCAGATCAATGCCAGCGGAATCTACAACCCATCTGAAGGCACTTATACGCTGACATTGCGCCAATCCTGCCCGCCTACACCGGGTCAACCTGAAAAACTACCGCTGCACATTCCTTTCTCATTGGGCCTGCTGGCCGGTGACGGCAGACAACTGCCGCTGCTGCTGGATGGCGAATCCGGAACCGGATCATTGACAAAGGTCCTGCAGCTTCGCTCAAATGAAGAGAGCTACCGGTTCACCGGACTGCAGGAAGAACCTGTACCGGCGCTGCTGCGCGGCTTCTCGGCGCCGGTCAGGCTGGAGTACCCTCACAGCCATCAACAGCTGCTGGTTCTGATGGCCCACGAACCGGACCCCTTCTGCCGCTGGGAAGCCGGACAACGCATGGCGGCACGGATCATCCTGGAACTGGTCTCGGCACAGCAGCAGGGACAGGAGCTATCGCTGGACCCGACTTTCGCCGAGGCCTACGGAGTCACCCTCTCCGGAGGGCATGAAGACCACGCCTTCCTGGCGGAAACTTTGCTGCTCCCATCCGAAAGATACTTAGCCGAACTGATGCCGGTCATAGATCCGGGCGCGATTCACGTTGCCCGCCAGTTCGTTATCCGAAGCCTGGCAGCTCTTTTCAAAGACCGTTTTCTTGCACTGCGCGAATGCTGCGGATGCGACCGTCCCTATTCCCCCGGAGATGGCCGTGCCGGCCGGAGACGACTGGCCAATCTCTGCCTGTCCTATCTGCTAAGCAACGGCGAGAGAGATATCATAGAAATCTGTCTGAAACAGTATCACGCCGCCGACAACATGACCGACCAGATTGGAGCACTGGCACCACTGGCCTCCTGCGACTGCCCGGAGAGACATGCGCTGCTGGCCGATTTCTACCAGCAATGGCAGGCCGATCGCCAGGTCATTGACAAATGGTTCACGATCCAGGCCACCTCCACGTTGCCTTCTGCATTGGACGAGGTCGTGTCCCTGCTTTCCCATCCGGCCTTCGAGTTAACCAACCCCAACCGGTTCCGCTCATTGGTAGGCAGTTTCAGCCAGGCAAACCAGGCGCGCTTCCACTCCTCCGACGGTTCCGGCTACCGCTTTCTTACGGATCAGCTGTTACGGTTGATCCCGGTCAATCCGCAGGTTTCGGCCCGACTGTTGGCCCCACTGACCGGATGGCAACGCTTCGAGGAGGGACGACGTTCACTGATGCACGCCCAGCTTTTACGTATCCGGAATGTCGGAGATCTGCCCAGGGATATCTATGAGGTCGTGACAAAGAGTCTTGGCGAAATTTGAATTAGTAAGTTGCTCTGTTCTAATACCATATCAATATGAATAACCAGACTTTTTCACTTTTGGTTACTACAATCAGCTAAAAACGGATATGTATATATATTACCGCGTTCTATTTCAGTTTTTTTACTTGTTTCCGTTCAAAGAATCTGTAGTATTGTGCAAATTCACATATCTTTACGGGAGAATTGTTACGTGAGAAAACTGCGTACCGGAACCAACCTGATCAGAATGTTCCTCGGCCTGGGTATAATCCTTTCCCTGACCGGCCTGATATTGTCACTAATATCCACCTTCCCCGGCAGCAAAGCTCTGACTTTGCTGTATGCATTGAACATCCTGTCACTTGTCGCGGTAATAAGGATACTGGTCGCCAGGAGACTTGCCGAACGTATCAAGCATATCACCAAGGCGATGAACAAGGCTGCCGATGGCGAACTGAAAGAGCGGGTATCATTTGACGGAGAGACCGAGATCTCCCTGTTGGCAGAGAATTTCAACTCGATGATGGACCGCCTCTGCGGAGCAATTGCCAAGGTTCACTCCTCACTCTCGGAACTCAGAAACATCTCCGCGACAATTGCCCAGCTTTCAGAGAAGGGAGTCGCTTCAGCAGCAGTACAATCGGAGGTTCTAAAGCGCACTTCGACGTCAATCCGGGAGATCAACCAGTCCATCAACGACATAGCATCCTCCGTTTCCATCCTTTCCTCGCTGTCATCAAGCAACGCCAATTCAATGACCGAAATGACCCACAGCCTGGAATCGACTACACAGCACATGGAATCACTGGTTCTATCGGTTGAGGAAGTCAGCTCCTCGATCCTGGAAATGGCAACCGCGATCTGCCAGATTGAGGACAACGCCTCAGTACTTATGTCAGACACCTCGATAACAGCCACACTGGTACTGGAAATGGACAGGGCGATCAAGCAGATCGGTTCGCAGGCTACCGACACTTCCCGCATAGCGGAAACGGTCAGGAGTGATGCCGAAGACGGCTGTAACTCAGTTGATGCAACCATAGCAGGCATAAACGAAATTAAAGCATCTTCCATGATCACATTCGATGCCATAGAGAACCTTTCCAAGAGAGTGGCAAACATCGGCAAGATACTTTCAGTGATTGATGAAGTTGCAGAGCAGACCAATCTGCTGGCCCTTAATGCATCAATTATCGCGGCTCAGGCAGGAAACCGGGGCAAAAGCTTTTCTGTTGTTGCCGGCGAGATCAAGGACCTGGCCAAGCGCACCGGGAATCACACCCGTGAGATATCTGAAATAATCCTGGGAGTGAGGGAAGAAACCGAGCGGGCCGTAAAAGCAATTACCCTCTCGGAAAAGAGGATCTCGGAGGGGGCGGCACTTTCCAGAAAGTCGGGAGAGGCGCTGCGCAAGATTGTCAACGGGATCCAGGTTGCCAGCGATCAGATGGTTGAAATCAACAAGACCGCCCTCAATCAGGTTGACGCCAGCGCGGCGGTTCAGCAGGCGATGAGCCGGGTTGCGGAAATGGTGGAGCACATCGCCAGGGCGACACAGGAACAGAGTCACGGCAGCGAATTGATCACCGCTGCGGTTGACCGCATGCGCAACCTCACCCGGGAAGTAATGCACTCGATCAGCAGCCACCAGGGATCGGCCACAGAAGTCATCAACGCCAGCGAGAGAATCAACACCATGGTTGCTGACATCTGCGAAGAACCGATACTCCAGTCAGCCAGTGCCCAGCGTATCGGTGAGTCGCTCAAGGATTTCGAGGAGTCGACCGATGTGCATGTCACTTCGACCATGGTCATGGACGAGATTCTGGTCAAACTTGCCCGACAGATTGATGTGTTGCAGAACGAAATGGCACGTTTCAAGGCTTAGGTGCGATAACGATAATAGCTTACTCAACAGGAGGGTCCGGCATGAACCCATCGGAACTGCTTCAACTGTCAGGTGGATACTGGGCTGCGTGTACCTTGCACGCAGCGGTCAAACTGGACCTTTTCACCAATCTGTCGAAAAATCCTGCCTCAGCAGACGAAATTTCCGAATTAAACTCATCCGACCTGCGCGGCATGACCATGCTGCTGGATGCGCTTACCGCAATCGGCCTGCTGGTCAAGAACGGCAACCTCTACGATGTCACCCCCTTCTCCAAAAAGCATCTCTCAAAACATTCCGAAGGCTACCTTGGACATATCATCATGCATCACCACAACCTGATGCCCAGTTGGGCGAGACTGGACGAGTCGGTACAAAGCGGCAAGCCGGTACGATGCAACTCATCCCGAACCGACGACGAAACGAGTCGTGAAAATTTCCTGATGGGTATGTTCAACCTGGCTTCCCTGGCCGCTCCAATGGTAGTGCCGGCGTTAGACCTTGGCGGGCGACGCAAACTGCTCGACCTGGGGGGTGGCCCTGGCACCTACGCAATACATTTCTGCCAGCATAATCCAGATTTACGTGCAGTGATCTACGACCTGCCGACAACCAGGCGCTTTGCAGAAGCTACGATACTCCGTTTCGGCCTCACCAACCGGATCAGTTTTTCAGCCGGCGACATACTCATCGATGACATCGGCAACGGTTACGATGTAGCCTGGATATCACAACTTTTGCACAGCGAAGGACCGCAAGAAGCTGGCATCATCCTGGAAAAGGCTGTGCGGGCCCTGTTGCCGGGCGGACTTGTGATCGTGCAGGAGTTCATACTCGACGACGACCGCACCTCCCCCCCCTTCCCGGCTCTCTTCTCGCTGAACATGCTGGTCGGCACCAGTCAAGGTCAATCGTATTCGCAAGGGGAACTGACAGACATGATGGCGCGGGCGGGCATCCGCAATATTGCAAGGCATCCGCTGGTACTTCCAAACGGAGCCTCTATCATGACCGGCAACGTCGCCTGACAAAATTCCGATCCTGCTGGCATCCTTTATGCTTTGAGTCAGGTGTTGCATAAAATCGACTTGTGTGAAAGGAGTGTATATGAATAAAGTCATTGCCGCAGCCATTATTGCCTCTCTAGCAGTTCCGTCACTTGTTCTCTCTGAAACAAACGTAAACATCAGCATCGGGGCTCCAGCAATACCGGTCCCGGCACTACCCCGCGTCGTTTTCCAGGCTCCCCCGCTGTTCCTCGCCCCCCCTGCACTCGGATTCTACATCGGTGTGGATATGCCCTATGACATGATCTTCATTTCGGGCAGCTACTACCTCTTTCAGGGTAACAACTGGTATCGCTCCAGTCACTACAACGGTCCCTGGGCTACGGTCAGACACGAGCACCTGCCTCCGTCGCTTCGCAAGCACAAGATCGACAGGATCAGGCACCAGCGTGAGCATGAGTATCGTGAGTACCAGCAGAAACGCGAGCACTACAACGGGCGCCACTATCGTCCTGGCAGGGATGAAAGGGAAGAACGCAGGGAACATAAACGGTATGAGAAGGAAGAACGGAGATATGAGAAAAATGAGCGCAGGTACGAAAAGGAAGAACGCAAACATGAAAAGGAACATGGGGGCGACAGGGATGACCGCCAGGACCGCGGCAGACACCGCGGACATAACGACTGAGTAAACTGTCAAACTTTAATTTCCGGATACAGTAATAAAAAAGCCCGGTGCAAATCAGCGCCGGGCTTTTTTATTACTCATATAGCACTAGCGACAACTAGGCGCTGGCGGCCAGAGCCTTGTCATATCCCATGCTGAATGCGGTCTTGTTGAGCTCAAGGAAAGCCTCTGGAACGCTGGAAAGAACTGCTTTCTCGGCATTTTCCCTGGAAACCTGCCCGGTCAGTGCCACCATCGCGCCGAGTGCAACGATATTGGCGACGATTTCGCGACCCACATCGTTTTTGGCGGTGTTGATGATCGGGAATGCTACCGTCTTGAAGTTCCCGGCCGGAATATTGGTTACCAGGTCGGAATCGATCAACAGCACGCCCCCTTCCTTGAGGTCATGCGAATACTTGTTTGCTGCTTCCTGGGTCATTGCCAGCAGAGCATCACACTGGGTGACTTTCGGATAGTCGATCGGACCATCGGAGATGATTACTTCCGATTTTGAAGCGCCGCCACGGGCTTCAGGACCGTAGCTCTGCGACTGAACGGCCTGTTTCCCTTCGTAGATTGAAGCGGCCTTTGCCATAATGATCCCGGCGGTGATCAGACCTTGTCCACCCGCACCGGAAAACCTGAGTTCATATCTTGACATGAATATATCGCTCCTTTTCCTGTAATTATTACTTGGAACCCTTGGCACGCTCGATAACCTTGGCGTACTCTGCGGTGTACTCCGGTTTCTCTTCTTTATAAAGAACACCGGTCAAAACCTTGCCCTTCAGCTGCTCGGCAGTCATCTTTTCGGCAGCCTTGACCGGAACGGCAACTTCCTTAAGCCTGTTCATCATTTCGATGACCGACTTGTACTTGTTGCGACGTCCGTAGGTAGTCGGGCAGTCGTCGAGAATCTCGACAACCGAGAAGCCCTTGTGCTGGATCGCTTCAACGATCAGCTTGTCGATCTGGTTGGCATGGAAAGCGGTGCCACGTGCGACAAAGGTTGCGCCGGCGCCTATTGCCAGTTTGGCAATATCAAAGCAAGGGTCCGGGTTACCGTAAGGAGTTGTCGAAGCTTTGTGGCCGGTCGGAGTTGCAGGAGAGAACTGACCGCCGGTCATGCCGTAGATGTAGTTGTTCATGATGATGTAAGTCATGTCAATGTTACGACGGCAGGCGTGGATGAAATGGTTGCCGCCGATTGCGGTGCCGTCGCCGTCGCCGCCGCACAGAATCACGTTCATTTCCGGCTTGGCCAGCTTGACACCGGTGGCAAAAGCTGCAGCACGGCCATGCGCGGTATGCAGGGTACAGCAGTCAATGTAACCGGGAAGACGCGATGCGCAGCCGATACCGGAAACAATGGCGGTATTTTCCTTCTGGAGCTTGAGCGTGTCCATTGCCCGGATCAGCCCTTTCATGACGATGCCGTGGCCGCAGCCTGGGCACCAGATATGGGGCAGTTTTCCCGGACGGATATACTTATCGTAATCAAAAGCCATGGTTATTTAACCTCCTTGATCTTCTCAACTATCTGGTCAGGATTGATCGGCTCGCCATCGACGCGGAAGATGCCGAGGACCGGAACC
>JAWDJY010000047.1:0-37072 GCA_032469775.1 Geobacteraceae bacterium
CCAACTGCCAGCGGCGTAGCAGTCTTGTCCGCCACCGGCATCTGGCCGATGCTGGTCAGGGTGTAGCTGACATTGCCGGTGCCGATGGTGTAGCTGTCCGGTGGATTCTGTCCCTCGCTGATGACGCCGATGTAGTAGGTGCCGGCCGTGATGGCGGTTTGAGGGTCATTCGCATATTTGTAGAAAAACTCCCGCCCGTCTTTTTTGCGCTGAGCACCGGAGAAATCAGACGTCGAGTCAGAGGGAGGGTTACGGTAGGCCAGTATGTTGGGGAGCGCTCCCTGGCGGATGGCCATCAGAGCCTCGCCCAGGGTCGGTTCCAGTTTGAGCGACCAGCTCTTTGATCCGGCCGGCACCGTAACCCGGTAGTAGGCCACTTGCCGCGGCGCCAGGTTGGTCCCATTGACACTGCCTCCGGTAAAGCTGCCCAGGTCTTGCACCTGGATCGGCCAGGGGGTGCCGGTTGAATCATTGCCGATGCCGATGCCGCGACTCTCCAGGGTGTAGGAGAGGGGCGTGGCATCGCCGTTTCCGGAGACACCGACGTAGTAGCTGCCGGCTTCCAGCGGGCTGCCCATGCCGACGATCAGGTAGGAGTCCCTGTCGCCGGTATAACGGCCCGTGGGACCTGCATAATAAGGGTTTTGCTGGTCTCCGATGCTTACTGCCCACTCCCCTCCCGTCGGCCAGCTGTTGCTGGTTGTGTTCATGTTGGTGTTGAAATCCGCCGGCAACTGGTCGCGCCGCACCACCATGCGCGGGTTGCCGCCGGTTACCTTCAGGCGCAGGTCCCAGCCCAGGAAATTCGGCTCATACTTTGCGTCATTGGGATTGCTGTTGGACGGCACAGTAAACTTGAACCACTGCCAGGTATTGGATATCTGGCTGCTGACCGTAGCAACGCTGTTGTTGACCGTTTTTACTGGCGCGGGTATTTCTCGGGTAGTCAGCTGAAAGGCCCCCATGGCCTGGTTGGGAGTGTAGATGCCGATGTACCAGATATCGGCCTGGTGTCCGGGGCGCTGCAGAAAACCGTAGTTGCTGGTGTAGTCGAAATGCGATGATTCGCTGACAGCGGTATTGTAGGGGCTGTTGCCGCTGCGGTAATTCCAGCGGGCAGGAACAGCATTACGCCGCAGGGCGATTTCCCTGCCGGTTTGATGTGCCGCATCCAGATCGAGTTGCCACCCAAGGAAGCCCAGCTGGGAATTGATGTCACTGACCTGGTAATAGCGCCAGCCGGAGCGGTTGATATCGTTATTGGTTATCGGCGTGGTGTTATAGGGGTAGGCGTAGCCGGCCGGCACCGGATTGGGATCGCTGGTGTTGATATACGGCTTGCCGGTGACGGTCGGGATGCCGTTGGTCAGGGTGTAGGAGTAACTGCCGGTTCCGTAAACCGTAATATACCAGGTCCCGTCGGTGAGAGTCGGCGGCACCTGAGTGATGCTGTCGATAACTCCGGAGGGGGCTTCGGAGAGGGCGCTGTTGGTCCAGCGGTTGGGTACGTCTCCACTGCGGATGTACAGTTCGGGGTTTTGTCCGGCAGATCCGGGAGTCAGGTTGATCTGCCAGGCGATCTGGTTAATCGGCACGTTGACCTGGTAGGTGGTATAGCCGTAGCCGGTAATGGAATTGGTGGTGTTGCCGGCGAAGTTCAGGGCTGTCACCTGCTGTTTGCGGGAATCCAGGGTGATGCTGCTGCCGGGAGTGCCGGTTACGCCGATGAAATAGACCGCATTGGTCAGATAAGGAGGGACCAGCAGCATCTGTCCAGCCTCGAACTGCTCGGCCTGTTCGGTAAAAATTGTTTTGACCGGGGCGGTGGCCTGCTTTACCCAGATGGTCTGGCCACCGCCATTCAACCACAGGCGCCAGGCCCTGGTGGTGGCATCCACGCTGGCTTTATAGTAGTAAGTTCCCTCCGGTCCGATGGTGGCTGCCGGGATGCTGCTGGTGTCAGTGACCGTGCCAAGGTCCTGGGCATAAACCTCGCCGCTGAAAATATTCCAGGTGGAAGTGTTGCTTGCATGTACGCGGATGTACCAGGTCTGGTTTTCGCTGTACTGGTTGGCAGCCAGGATCAGTCCGCCCGAACCGGTAGAGGTGGATTTATAGGTGGTGTCGCCGAATGGTATGGAACCCTGCTGGAGATAGAAATCAGACTCGCCTCCCAGGACGTTCAATACGGTGCGCCAGGCGCCGGTTGCCGGAGTCTGGCTGGTGATACGGAAAAAATACTCGCCGGCGCTGGTCGATGGCTGGCTGAGTGTGCTGGTCCCGTTGGGGGCGCTGCCGGAATCCCAGGTGAGGTTCTGAACGAACAGATCTCCGCTGGTCAGCTGCCAGGTGGCGCCGGGAGTGGCGTGGACGCGGATGTACCAATCCTGTCCTGCCATGGAGGTGTCGGCATTCATGTAGATCGCATCGGAACCGGCATTTGCCGAGCTGTAACTGCCTCCGGTCAGCGGGGCCGAGCCCTGCTGGAGATAAAGATCTGCTTCGCCGCTGTTGACCTTGAGCACATTTCGCCAGGCCGGGTGAATCGGCGATTGGCCGGTTATTTTGAAGAGATATTCGCCGCCGGCCGTATCCGGTTGAGTCATTACGGTGGTGCCGTCAAGAGCTGAACCATTATCCCATCCCAGGCTGCGCAGGTAGTTTGGGTCCGGAGTGTAATTATACGTCAGGTTTGCATTGGCCTTGATGCGTACATGGTAACTTGCTCCATTGGCTAGTAAACCGGGCTCGACAAGCAGGGTGTGCAATGTCTTGTTGGCGCTGGTGGCGGAAACCTGGGTGCCGGTTGTGTGGTTTGTGCCGGTATAGAGGGAAATGTCGCTGGAAGCGCTGGTTGACAGAACCAGTCGCAGACCGGTCTGCGTTGCAGGCAGGGTAATGTCGTAATAGGCATACTGCCCGGGAGTCAAGCTCCCGGTTTGCGTGGCAGCAAAGGCTGATCCAGCAAACAGTCCACAAACCAGAACACAGAAACAAACGATACGTTGGATAAAACCTGCCAACAGGCTTGCATAAGCCACATCTCCCCCCTTGATTCCACCTGATATAAACTGGCTGAGTTGAAACGATTAAAGAATTGTTTTCGGTGACGTCACGCGACACAGTGAGTTATGCCAAAATGCATCATAAGCTGTTGGTGGGATAAATAGGATTGCCAGAGTAAAATAGCGCTATTTATCTGATTTAGCGCGATTAAAGTATATTGCAGGGAAAGTTGTCAAGAATTAATTTAATTAGAATTTCTGTGAAATAAAGACCGGCAATCTAACTGATTGTGATTTTTGTGGATATTTTTTCTCATGTAACCATTCGACTGAACTTGCTTGTTATTCAATGGATTCCAGAGGAAAAACGCAGATTGCTTGATCCGGTGTGTTCGAACTCCACTTTGGCATGTGGGGAGGTGACCCCGAACTACAGGAAGCCATTTGATATGATTGCGATTACCAAGGAGGAGTACGAACAAAAAAAGGTCACTTCTCTTGCGAAAAGTGACCTTTTGGATATTTGGCGTCCACTGGCGGACGCACTTCGAACTTTTTCGCAATGTGAAATATAGAGAACGGTTGAGAGCTGACCTGCAGGGGCTTTATCCGGTCAGGTCTAGCCGCCTAGTTGAATTGTCTGGTAAGGACTTGTATTTTAAAAATTACGACTTAACCACCAAGCCACAGCAATGATAAGCAAAGATACGCCAGCTATTGCAAACCAATTTGTTAGTTTTGGTGTAATTTTGTATTTCATGGTCGGGATGTAAATACTCTCAGCTTCAAAGTACTGGTCTTCGCCCATCGAGCCAGCAATCTGAACTTGCTCTCCTTCAAATTTCGGGGGGCGTTTTTCTGCATATAAATGAACTGGAAGCCTTTCAGGCAAAGCAGGTTTTTCTTGGCCACGTGAGGTCCATTCTCTTAGGACAAAATTCACATCCGATCCCATATATGCTCCATTTTGGTCAAACTTGGGAAAGTCACCGACAGATTCAGCCCATCCATTTAACTTATAATTTTTTTTTTCGCGCAGTAAATTGTTTGTCATAAATTGACTCCCATTTTGGAATGTTGGTGAACCGTTCTTATGGTAGCGTCTTATTGTCATAATCAAGATATACTTTGTCAAAGTCAGACTCCTTAATTCGGGGCATTTTGTCATCTCTTGAATTTTCGATGTTGTCAAATGCCTTGAAACCTTCACCTATCATTTCCTGATCGCGTACATCATCACAATAAGGATATTTTAGGAGGCACAAAATAGAGTCTGCTTCTGAAGTTCCAGCTAAGATTTGGGCTGCACCAGCTCCCATTCTTGCAATTATTTCAGGTATTCCGAACGCCTTTGCAGCCATGCCAAAATTAAAATTACCGAAATCCTGATATTTTTCCGATAGTTCTATCGATAGGTTTTTACCGAGCTGTTTATAGTCCCATTTGCCTTTATTTCGTACGGCATCATAGAACTCCGATGCTGACATCTGTTGCGCTTCGAGAATATTCGCAATTATATCCACTCCAGGTGGCACAAACACAGTGACATCAGCATGAACAGATTTTATTCCTCCTTCGGTTTGGACTTCTACAGGGTGAGTTGCTTGCAATTTTATCGGAGCGCCTTCTCTAAGACTGGGGAGGTTGCGCATGAATGTAACATTGTCAGAAGATTCGTTCAAATACCCTTGGATATGGTCGTCATTACTGCAAGACACTCGCATTTTAGGCCCCCTTAAAATGGTATGCCAACAGCATTTATCTCAAGAAGAATGTCATCAATTTTAGAAAACGATTCAGATGTGCCTGAAGGCCTGTCAATTTTAACAATCCACAATCCTTCATCACCTTTAGTATCTTCACCTGTTGTTTGACCAATAGGGCTTGCATTGGCAAGCGCAATAAGACCACAGACCTCTATCGGTCGATAAGATTGACGATTTTCCACTCTTCCAAGAAGGCAATGCGGAAGATCAGACTGATCAAATTTAACGCGTTCCCCTGACCTCTGATATATCGCTTTTTGTGGCAACCGTATTAGTAGCGACCATGGTATTACACCAGCTTTGCCTAATAAAGTTGCTGCTATTCCACGCAGGCGCACGTTATCGTGATTTGTGAATAACTTAGAAGGAATCTGCAGTGATACAGAAAATTGATCATCTGATTCAGATAGTTGGTCCCAAACGTCTTTATCTAACAGTGATCGTATTGAAATAACCCGTGTAAATGCTTGGTCGAGTTGGCCGTATGCAACGAGCCATTCGATTGAAGTGCGAATCCAGTTTGCAAGTTCCGAGATTGCAGCTTCTATTGACTTATTTGATGGTGGAAGTGGTGGGGCAACATAACCGTATATTTGTTCAAGGCCTTTCATGGCTACACACGAACGATTATATGCATCTTCATGAATTTGTTTTAGACGTTCATAAACGAGGTCACGTTGCCATTCTAGCGCCAGTGCTTGCCCTGGCGCCGTTAACTCTCTTTTTAATTTTATGGCAACCTCGTGTATATTGAGCTTGCTTTTATTGTACATAGAATCATCAGTACCCCATTTAATATGACAATCTGTCAGTTGGTGATCCATTGCCCTTGCACGCGCTTCTATATGCTTTTCCTGCATGTTTTGACCTGCTCGCGTCCACCCTGCAAGCCCTTGACCCTCACCAACTTGGAAGTTATAAAGTTTGTCTGCATGAAATACAGAGCCTCCTAGCTCCGTTTGTGTATCATCAAGATAAGATTTTCTTATTCTTGCTATTTCCTCGTCTCTATCAAAGTAGCTTAAGCGTGACTTATCAAGGACTAGCGTCTTTTCTTGTGCATCTAGTTCAATTGAGAGCTGTCTCCATGCACTATTCAATGAGCAGTATTCACGTAACTCAGCTAAGCCCTTTTCGATTAAATCGGCGGACTGATTCAGTAGTGCTTCGACGTGCCAGCGTCGAAATTTTGCGGAAAGCACCTTAGGGTCCGGCTGATAATCAAATATACGGTACATAATTGCACTCATCTTGTGACCTCCTTTAGGCGTCCTTTAATTTTGACTGTCAACGTCACAAGGCGCACCGGCGAAGCGTAGCGAAGACCGCGTGCCGCCGCGGGTTGGCACCGTTTACTTGTCCGAGAAGTCATCCTTCAATGACATTTTCGCGAAGAATGTACTTTTGATATAACATGCCGTTCAGCTCATTATATATCGCATTGAGTTGCTGAAGTTTCTCATGCTCAATGCTAAACACCTTCGAAATGGCGTTAAGGATGTTTTTCATGGCTTCGATACCTGAAAAACAAACCAAGTCGTAGTCGGCGCCATAGTTCCGAGAAATTATTAGATTGTTACTGCTTACCTTGAAATGATTGGCTAACTCAGCAGGACCCGAGTGGACATGCCCACACAACGTTGAGTAGGTAGAATAATAAAGACCCAGCATCCCCGCTTTTTCAGCATGATCTCGAATGGTCAGTTGCTGCTTACCCTTGTATATGGGTGCCAATTCTAAGATTTTTGCTTTGGTAGCTTCATCAGTTTTGAATATGCAGTCGGGATACTTACCTGCATGATCGAGGTTTCTAAGTTCTTTGAATTTTTGAAGCCCGATGTCCGAAAGATACCGCTCGAAGTGACCCTGATCTTTTGCAATAGAGCAGACTATGAATTGAATTTCCAGAAGTACTCGAAGGACAATGTTCGCTTCCTCGCTGAGGTCATTTTTATATAGCACATTAATAGCATGTGCCTTTGTTAACGCTCGAATCACCAAAGCAATGCAATGAATCTTTAATAAATTGCCGTTGTCGTTAACACTCAGGCTCTTCGGAAAGATATTTTTCCCGATAAAAATTGTGAAATCTAGTGTGTCATGGAGAATTTTGAAGTATTCGTCTTTTGTCATAAGACAGAACCGGGCGCAGTATATTTTGAAAGGAATGAACTCACTATTAATTTTTTCGAGTATAGAATGTGACTTCCCTTTTACCAAATCTGCCTCTTCCATGACCAAAAAACATAGCTCCAGTAAAGTAAATAACTGCTATAGTACTTAACAATACTGTCCAGTTTACGGTGTTTAACAATACTGCCCAGTTTACGGCGTGCAATTGTTTTGGGTTGAAAGAAATGTTGTCTGCAAAGTATTTTATCGCAAGTATGGCCCAAGTAATCGATATGAATCGGCTTACAATTTCATTTATTTTTGAAACAGAATAGGTGTCTTTGACAGATACAATCTTATACAATGGCCCAGTGACATCATCTTCAAGCATATCTACATGATTTTCCCAGTTTCTCTGCCAAGATTTACTTCCCTTATTTATCAAGTTCCATGCAACTGAAGTTATAAAACCAATGCACACTACGCAGTATAAGACCTCTGTGTTTTTCGGATAAAAACCAGAATTGAATACTGCGAAATAACCTGCAAATGAAGCAACTTGAAATGCCCAAAAATAATTTGCGCGCTTCCAATAATTTTCAATTTCAAAGTTTTTTGCTGACCAAGCTTTTTCGTAGGCCTCTTTAGTTATCGATTTGTCAAATTTCTCTCGATATTCTCTCTCTGTTAAAGGCTTGAGGTCAGGTACTTCGGCCTTATAAAAATATCTGAAAATTTTCTTGAAGGTTTTAATCATGCTTTATCCTTTGCACTGCGATCAACGCCAGGAACCTGACCGGCAGTTTCTTGGCCGGGGAATTGAGATTTGATCTCTCATCCCTTTTGTACCTGATTTTTTAATACTATTTTGTGTTTAGCGAATCCAGACCCATGTTCTGCAAGAATCTCGTTATGATATTTTGATAGCCATCGGTATTTCTTTTTTATTTTAGCTGTATTAGCTTTGCTATATGCCTTTTCAATTTGTTTTTTATGCACTTCAAAGACAAATTCTCTATCTTCATAAAAATCCTGTGCCCTCAAGCAGATAGATAGATAGTCGATGAACCAGAATTCCATATTTTTGTCGTGGTACTTTCTAAGAAGTTCTAGTGGGTCAAAGTCGTGCTTGTAGGCTTCCTTATTTGGGTGTCCATTAAGATAATCATGTATTTTTTTACACAGTGCAATAACCGGAACATCAGCCTTCCCCTCAAGTTCATAGGACGTTGCTAGAGCACTGCTAATTACCTTATGGCTGTCGTGATACCACCAACCTATATCAATCCCTCCTCTTATGAAAATACCTTTCTGAATGCAGTGCATCTGCGCGAGACCTATTTGTTCAAACTCAACTAAAAATGTTTCAAATGAACCTTCAGAGTCGGTCCACTTCGTTTCGGCACCTAGGCTTATTACTAGACAATCAGAAAAGGCAAGGACATCTTTGCCGGCCATCTTTCTATACTCTTTTTCTGATTTGTCCTTAACAACTACTTCAAATTCTCTCTGAACGTGATCTACATCATTATATAAGTCCTTTAAGTCTTTCGTTGTTGATATATTCTTCACCCTTTGAGAGAATCCTAAAATATCTATAAACGCAACCAGTCTATTTTGTATGTTTTTCTTTTTCATTAAGCTTCCGAATATCATCGCTGTGGATATGAGTTATGTTTCTGGGCCAACGGGGGAGAGCGCAGCGGCAGCGCAGCCTTATCGCGCTGACCGTCTGCCGCGCTTGGTTAGCTTTTTTTTGAGAAACTTTCGAAAGTTTTGTGTTAAATCGTCTTTTGAATATTTCATTTCTGCGTAATTTTGATCAAAGATAGCAATAGAAATCCTTACTACTCCGACGTCAGCAAATTTCTTATTCTTAGTACCAGGAGGATGTTCTATTTCGTAATGCTTAAAAGCCTCTACTGAGGCCTCTAAAGCTTCGTGGAGTTTGTCTAGAGTCGTATAATCGGCTGCCACTAACTCCTCAACAAGTTCGGATATGGCTGCTGAACTTGATCTTTTCCTGTCGTGGTAGCGCTTGTGCAAGAATGCAGAAAGAGTATCCAAATTAAGTTCCTGTCCAATTGTTGGAATCTCGTGAACAGATTGCTTTGCTGATTGCTTGGATTTTTGTCTTTCACGATAGAATAGCTCAAAATGAGTATCAGCCACGTAAAACAACCCACTAAGAGCAAAGAAATCTTTTCTAAGGTCTTTCGGGACATCGGACTCACTTTTATAATCAAGGTAATGTGAAAGTGACGCCCATGCGTCCATCGCGAGAGTACGTAACTGCAATTCGAACTTGACGTTGTGCAAGCCGTCGTAGCGGGGTCCGGAACAAGAAACAGGCAGTTGAGCTATAAAGTGCACTGACTGATACCCGAACACTTCCACCTCAGCTCCATCAAGTTTATTGTCCTCTGAGACAACCTCGAACAAGCTTCGAACAATACTCCCTATTCGAGCTATATCAGATCTTAACAGGCACACTGCGCGCACTCCAACGAGGTCTTCTAAAACATCAATAGGTTTCTCACAATTCTTGCGCGACGCTTTCTCTCGAATTGAGTCAAGTGATTTAATACGTGAGACAAGGGAATGGATCTTAATTGATGCATCTCGTAAAGCAACGCTCAAAGTAAATTTCACTTCATCTTCGAGCCTTCGCCAGGCTGGTTCGTTTGAATGGTATTTCAGTTCAAGTTCATCCATGGTGTCTCCTGTGTTCCAGGTAACGGTTCGCGCAGTTGACCCGTTCGGGCAGCATTTCCGCCCGACCGGCGTCGAACTGCCTGGTTGGGACATCGCCTTTTTAGCCGTTGGTTATATTTGGTTTTGTCTTAGGTCTGTCCCTCGAAGGTTCCCGTAAAACCACTATTTGCCCACTCTTACTTAAGGATGTGTCTACCAGTGAATTCCCTATAGCCGTAGTGATTATTTTTGGATTTACCCTGAATTACAGTATAATGCCCCAAGTCACAGTCATCATACGAAAGCGTAAATGGGACTTCAAGTGCATCTAAAGATGAAAATAATTCATTTGGTGTTACATCTTTACCTGCATCACTAGAAAATTCAGTGTTTAATGACTTACTTTGATTAGGCATCAAGACATCTACACTATCTTTTATATTCAAGAAACATGTATGCTTATTATGCGAAATTTTACCATTACCGACTCTAACATTTAAAGCAACGCCATTACCTATATTTGTAACATCTACCCAACCATTAATATAATTGTACTTTGCAATAATGAATGGCCTTAACTGTAATCGGTATTGCCTATTTGATACCTCCCTTAGCAGCATGGTTTCGCAAGTGTACCAAAGCACTATTATGCCTGTAATTATTAGTACGATAGTCTGTATGGCAGTCCAATTTGGGTAGAATAGCCATAACGCAAGAACCGTAGTCATTACATAAGCCAATAAAGTAATAAAAAGAACCTTATTTTTACTGATCTTATCTACAATTGTATCAACAATTTCCATGCTAGACCCCAGTTGAATGTTATTGTTGCCCCTATAATTCGTGTAATTACCAATCCAGTTCATCGTTACTCTTTTGCGCTCTATACTGGCTCATAACGTCATCCAGATTGCCCCCTCCGACGCTACAAGCAAAGTTATAAGCTGTTTGCATAAATTGGCGTCTGTTAGGGTCGGAATGTAAAAAGCGCCTTCTTACCACAACATCTATGGGAACCTGATTCTCGTCTTCGTGATATCGAATGAAAACAACAGATTTCGTGTATTCTTCACTTTTTGACCTGACAGAATCTGATGCTAAAGCTTCGAGATTCAGTAGCCCCCGCTGACTGAACAACTCTGGGTTCCAGCGAGAAACAACATAGAGGACGTCATCGATGTGATAGTAGAGGTCAGCCCCTCGCAGTCGGTAAATGGCGTTTACACCGTTGCTCCCCAGTATCATCGCATCCCGCCATTCGTCTCTGGAGGAGTCATGGAATTCTTTTCCATCACATTCAAAACCGATTGCCCCTTTGGGTGATTGAACAACGAAATCAATTCTGAACGTTCCGCATATAGTTTTCACTTCAAATTGCGGGACAAAATGGATTGTCGGGTCTAGGTATTTCGTGAGGTGATAAGCGAAATCATCTTCAAGGGGACTGTCGTAGGGTGGGTGATAAATTGGAGGTTTATTTTCCATTTTGAGACTCCGAGAAATACTGGGAAAGCACTATTCAGTGTCTCCGATCTTAGATTTTTGTTTCCAACGTCGTTGGGGCGCACCGGCGGAGCGAAGCGTAGACCGTGTGCCGCCGCCTTGTTGGAACTTCATTTTCAGCATTTTTCCCAGACTGACAGCTTGCCTTCTTTGATTATCCCTAACGATGTAAATCAATTAGAACTATTGAAATTAGAGTCGCAACTACGACTACCCTTATCACCATTAATCGCACCTTATACATCATCTCAGCTTTATTGCCAGTTAGTTCATTAACAACGAATACTCCAGAATTATATGGCATGTTATTATCAATGTTATATTTTGTTTCTTTGCTTAAAAGTCTCTCCGCAGCAATAAAAATTATTATCAAAATAAGTTGTAGCAAGTATTTCATTGTCATTCACCTTCATAATATTCTTTTTAGTCTTCCAACTCCTTATTGATCAGACCCGGCCATCATCCCGCCAAATCTATTTTTCTACATTGATATAAAAACACAATCGATATAACACTACTAAATTGTTTCAAACATATTATTGATCAATATTCCAAATTGGTGTATTGGCCGATGCTGGCCAACATACCGGATTCATTCAGTCCTGAATTTGAAACTACATAATAATTACCTTCAAACGCAAGCAGTGTAGACAAGC
This sequence comes from Geobacteraceae bacterium, assembly GCA_032469775.1. Classification (GTDB taxonomy): domain Bacteria; phylum Desulfobacterota; class Desulfuromonadia; order Geobacterales; family Pseudopelobacteraceae; genus JACRCG01. The sequence goes on from JAWDJY010000047.1 coordinate 11,737, forward strand.
ATTAATTGCCAGCAATATAGGTCAGCACATGATAAATGTCAAAAGAGATAGGCCGAAGCTTGAGCCAGTAGGATTAAAATTGTTTTGAACACTTGACTGCAGTCTCACAATTTCGCTACGCTTTAACCATCTAATCCAACCCCACCGGGTATCGCCGTCGGCGACCAATCTTTCTGATTCACCAGCACCGTTTTCGCGAGTGCTCTGATACGTGTCGTTATGGACATGTCATCTATTGATTCTCTGTGCCGTTATGCCTTACGGCATCTAACCTGCTATTCATCCCACTGCCTGACAATTGACGTATAGCCTTCGGGGCGCATGCCCCGTTTCGCAACGGAACGGACACCGGCTCTATTTCCAGAAATAGAGTCTGGACCGCCTCATCTTTCCCGCAAGGGCTCCATCGGCAACGATGGATGGAGGTATCAGTCCGGGCACCCGACTTGAGTACTGCGGATGCGCTATTGTTGTGGAACTCAAGAAGGGAATATATGTCTATTACCACTGTACCGGCAATAAAGGTAAATGCCCCGGCAAGTATACCAGAGAGGAAATTGTGGACCGGCAGTTTATGGAATCACTGCGGCGCATCCACCTTGAAAACGATGTGATTGACTGGATAGTCTCGGTGATGAACAGTTCGACGGCAGGGGGCAGGGAGCAGAGGGAAACACAGATCAAGGCGCTTGTTGCTCAAAAGCAGAAACTGGAAAAACGCAGATTGCTTGATCCGGTGTGTTCGAACTCCACTTTGGCATGCGGGGAGGTGACCCCGAATTACAGGAAACCATGTGATATGATTGCGATTACCAGGGAGGAGTACGAACAAAAAAAGGTCACTTCTCTTGCGAAAAGTGACCTTTTGGATATTTGGCGTCCCCTACCGGATTTGAACCGGTGTCGCCGCCGTGAAAGGGCGGTGTCCTGGGCCGGGCTAGACGAAGGGGACGTTTGATCTTGTCACACCGTTCCATTTAAGGAATCAGGCCCATGAGTGTGTGACGAGAAGGACTTTATATCTAACTATAAAAAACAAGTCAACAGTTTTTTTAGAGGGTGGTTATTTTTTTTAATACGAGGTGCGGAGTGCCCATTGGGGTGCGATATCAATTACCCTGTTCAATCTTTTCCAGGAAACCGCGCACCATCGGTGCAAAGGTTTCGTGTTCCAGCAGGAATGCGTCGTGGCCGTACGCTGATGTTATCAAATAGTATTCAGCCGGTTTTCCCAGCTTCTTCAGGCAATTCGCCATTTCTTCGGTCTGGTAGGCCGGGTAGAGCCAGTCGGAGGTGAAGGCGTAAAACTGGATCGGGGCTTTAACCTGGCTGAAAGCTTCGCTCATCGATTCATAGCCCCATGCCACGTCATAGAGGTCAAGCGATTTTGCCAGATAAAGAAAGGAGTTGGCGTCAAACCGGTCCACAAAGTTGTAACCGTTGTAGTTCAGGTAACGCTCGACCTCGAATTGTCCGAAAAAATCAAACTGGCCATCCTTGGCGGAAAAGCGGCGTCCGAACTTCGCGTTCATCGATTCGTCGGACAAGAAGGTTATGTGGCCGATGCCGCGCGCCAGCGCCAGGCCGTCCTTGGGGTTGTGCTTGTATTCTCCCTTGCGCCAGGTCGGGTCGTTGAATATCGCCCAGCGGGCTACCGCGTTCAGCGAGATGGCTTGCGGGGAGGGGCGCGGCGTGGAAGCCAGGACGATGGCGGAGGCGATGTTGTCCGGATACTGGGTCGCCCACTCTAGGGCCTGCATGCCTCCCATGCTGCCGCCCATTACCGTCAATAGCCGGTCGATTCCAAGCTTGTCGATCAGCAGCTTCTGGGCGCGCACCATGTCGCGTACTGTGATGACCGGAAAGGAGAGGTTGTAGCGTTTGCCGGTTTTGGGGTTGATCGAAGTCGGGCCGGTGGAGCCGTAACAGGAGCCGATCACGTTCGAGCAGATTACAAAGTAGCGGTCCGTGTCCAGCAAGCGTCCGGGGCCGACAATTGCGTCCCACCAGCCGGGCTTACTGTCTGAGTCGTCCCTTTTGCCGGCCAGGTGGGCATCTCCTGTCCAGGCATGTTCGACCAGGATGGCGTTTGAACGCTGGCTGTCAAGGGTGCCGTAGGTTTCGTAGACCAGGGTTATGGGCGCCAGTATGCGTCCGCTGTCCAGGCGGATGCCGGATTCAAAGGTGATTGATTGTTCCTTTACTACGCCGACGGACATGAAAAGCCCCTTCACATTAATCATGAGAAGGGGCCGGTATTAATACACAGCACACCCCTCATCTTTGCCTTTCGGCAGGATTTAGCACCTGTCGCCTTTACGGCCGGTTGCTGTGGCTTCGCAGGGCCTTTCCCTCCACCACTCTAGATAAGCAGGTTTGATTTGGAAAACAATACGAAATTACTCGTTCTCTTGTCAACAAATTTGAAAGCCGCGAGCCGGGGTGCAGGCATTGGAAATGGTGTCAAATTGACTGGAAAATAAACGTTCCATCTGCTATATATCCACTCCATCGATTTTGAGTCATTTCAGCTCTTCGAAGAGGGGGTTTCATGAAAAGGTTGTTGCTGTGCCTGTTACTACTTGCTGTTACCATGACCGGATGCGCAAGAAATTATTATAATGTACCGGTTGAAAATTTTGCCAGTAAGGTCAGGGTTCTCGGTGTGGCTCCGATTTTTATCGATGCCGAATCCGACATAAAGCACCCTCAGAAGGCTCAGTTGATCCAGTTGGTGGCCGATCTGAACCGGAAATATGAGCCGCAGCTTGTACGCAAGTTCAAGATAACCGGAAACTTTTATACTGTCGCACTGCTTGACGCCGAACCGGTCCGTCTGTTTGAATCACTTCTGTTCAGGCGCGAGCTGCGCGACGATGCGACCGTAAAATACAATAAATACTTCTGGAGAAGTGACGAACTCAAAAGCTTCATCCAGAAAAACAATCTTGACGCAGTGATGCTGATTACCGTCAGTGGATTGACCCGGTCAGACAAAATCTATTCCAGCAATCTGCTTACGTCGCTTGAAGCGGATTATAACTATCTGACCCTGACTGCCCAGGTGCTGGATGCCGAAGGTACGGTGCTGTGGGAGTATCCCAACTTCCGCAAGCGCATGCTGGGTTATTCGCCGTTGATCAATCTCCAGTACCCTGACTTCAGCGAGTCCGATGCGAATCTTGCCAGGAAAACCGAAATCAAGTTCAAGACAATCGACGGCATTCGCAGGGCGCTGGAGCAGAAGCGTAAAGACTGGTTGCTGCGTGAAACCCAGGAACCTGAAATTTACTCCGATCAGTTTGATGAAATCGTATCGTTGATAAAATACGATCTGGGCAAGGACGCTAAAGATGCGCCGGCCGCTGCAGAAGCTCCTCGCCAGGCTCCGCCAAAGGCTTCCAAGCCGGCTGAATTGCGGCCGGAACCGGTGCCTGCGGCGCTGCCCGCTCCGAATCAGCCGACGGCAGCACCCAAAGTGGTTGAGCCGGTAAAGTCCACTGCTGCGCCGGTCGAAGTGCCGCCTGCAAATAGTGATGAAATCGTTCCGGCAACCGGCAGTACGCGCTAGGGTGTGATGTTGCCAGTTCTCTCCGGCGGATTCCGCTAATGACTTTCGGGATGCCCCGCAGCAACCAGCGGGGCATCTTAGTCTTCGATAATTAATGCCTCTTGTGGTCCTGGCTCATCCCCGTTTTTGTTAATCGATACCCGGTTTTCACGGGCGCCATATGTGCCGGATTCTGCGCCGCCGTCTGAAACAATCCGTCATAACTTCCTTTTTTTTTGACATGGGTGGTATATTTTGCGATAATCCGCCGGCTTCGCAATCTGTACTGGAGGTATCATGAAAAAACATTTCGTCATCTGCATGGTTCTGCTGGCATCATTATTTTCAATGCCGGCATTTGCTGCACAACTGAAGGTTTTTGTGGCTGATATGAATGCGGTTGGGGCCAGCAACAGGGACGAGATGAAGGCGACTCTTCAGATGCTTCTTGCCTCCCGGCTTAACAGCGACAAGATTCTCTCGGTTGCCAGCGCGGCCGAGGCGGATTTGTTGATAACCGGAACTTACGTGGCCATAGGCAAGGTGTTCAGCGTGGATGCCCTTGCCAAGACCGCGGCTGGCAAATCCGTGACCCGTGCCTTTGTCCAGGGCGAGAGCCAGGATGAGTTGATTCCGGCCATTGGCAAGCTTGCCGACAAACTTTCCGCCGAGCTAACCCGTACTTTGATCTCCGGGTCCGATACGCCTGCAACCGTTGCCGCCACTCAAGCTCCTTCAGCCGTGTTATCCCAGAAAAAAGACATTATCAGGGCTGAAAATGTGCGAACGGCAACAACATCGGAATTCATAAAGCCACGCGACTATGAGCAGAACAGCTCCGGTGGCTGGATGAGCAAGCGACTTGCTGGCGCATCCAATCTTATGGCCCAGGGCCTGTCCCTGCCTGACGGCGGCCGCCAGATATTCCTGGCTGAAGATCGTCGCATCACCTACTATCGACAGTCCGGCGACATGAAGCTGGTGGCTGAAGCTGAACTTAAATTGAATGAAAAGATCGTGTCCCTGGATGTGCTGGTTTCGGGTAACAGCGTTGAACTTTATGTCAGCGTTATCCGGAGCAATGAAGTCTCGTCGCAGGTCTGGCAGCTGCAGGGAGAAAAGCTGGTCAGGGTGGCCGATAGCATTCCCTACTTCTTCAGGGTTATGAACCTTGCCGGTGCGGAACAGAAACTTTATGCCCAGAGCATGGGTCGCGATAGTGATTTTTATGGCGATGTATATGAGGCAACCCGTTCCGGCAGTTCCGTAGCGCTGAAAAATCCGATCAAGATGCCACGCTTTGCCAATATTTACACTTTCAACCAGTTCAAGGATTCAGCCGGCACTGTCTTCACTACCGCGCTGAACCCTGACAACTATCTGGTTGTTTATGACCGCGAGCAGAATGAACTCTGGCGCAGCAACGACAAGTTCGGCGGTTCGGAGCTGTATTTCCAGAAGGAAGACCCGGATAACGTTCGCGTTACCGGCGATCCCTACCGCTGGATTTTCATGAACCAGCGCGTCCAGGTTACATCGAAGGGTGAAGTTCTGGTCGGGAAGAACGACGGCTTCTGGGTACTCGGCAATGCCCGCTCATATAAGAAGGGGGCGGTTTACTGCATGGTCTGGAACGGCTCCAGTCTTGAGGAGAAGTGGCGTACGCGAGAAACCCAGAATTATATGCCCGATTATTTCATGGATGAAGCCCGCAACGAGTTGCTGATACTGCAAACCGTACAGAGACCGGGTTTTTCGGCACGAGGCGCCTCTTCGCTGTCTATCAAGAAGGTCGAGTGACAGTTCCTGCCCAAGACATATCCCTGCCTCGCGGAGTCAGCGACCTGCTGCCTGATACCGCAGCCAAAATCGGTTATATCGAAAGCCGGTTGCTGCGTGTCTTTGAACTGTGGGGATTCCGCAGGGTAATTACTCCCAATCTGGAATATGAAGACGTTCTTACTATCGGTATGGGTGAGGAACTCAGAGGCAAGGCCTATCGATTTGATGACCGGCAGACCGGCAGATTGTTGGCCTTTCCGCCGGACATTACTCCTCAGATCGCCAGAATCGTCGCCACCCGTCTTGCCACCTGGCCCCTGCCGCATCGTATCAGCTATAGCGGGCGCGTACTCCGGCAGACCGAGATGCAGACCGGCAGAAGCCGCGAGATGTTTCAGTCCGGTGTTGAACTGATCGGGCTCAGTTCTCCCGAAGCGGACGCCGAGATGGTCGTAATGGCTATCGAGGCTATGCAGGGGCTCGGTCTGGAGAATTTCAAAATCGATCTGGGACAGGTCGAGTTCTGCCAGGGCGTGATGCAGTCCTCCGGTCTCGAAGGGGTTGCGCTTCAGGAACTCCGTGAGGCGGTCTCAAGAAAAGACACTTCCGCTGTGGCATCTCTGCTCAAGTCCAACAGTGTTACAACTGAAACCGCCCGTGAAATAAGTGTCTTGCCACGACTGTTCGGAGGATGTGAAGTGCTTGCCGATGCGCAGAGGTTTACCTCAAACGCCCGCTCGTTGGCAGCATTGGAAAATATGCGTCAGGTTCTGGATATACTCGATATTCATGGAGTCAGCAGCTATTTGACCATCGATCTCGGTGAAACGAGGGGGCTTGGCTACCATACCGGAATCACATTCGAAGGTTTTGTGTCAGGCCTTGGCGAACCAGTCTGCAGTGGCGGTCGATACGACACCCTGACTGCCCGTTACGGTTTTGAGGCCCCGGCCACCGGCTTCACTTTTAATGTCCTCAATCTTCTCTCGGCGCTGGAACGCCGTCCGGAGCTGGAGGCCAGCGCCACGCGCGATTTTCTGTTGTTCAATGCCAGGGAAGACCGCATATTGGCGCTTGAAATTGCCAGGCTCTTGCGGTCGCGGGGTTACAGTACCGCCAGGGATATTATCTGCCGCGAGTATGAGCAATCTCTGGAATATGCCCGACGCATGAACATTCGTTACATGCTTGTTATAGGCAATGACAGTCAGTGTTATCAGGCCGTACGAATCAGAGACGGCGTTGCTGTGCCGGTTGACAGGGCAATGCTCGCCTGTCCGGAACTCATGAAATTCATCGAAGAAAGCCAGGGAGACAGGTAATCATGGCAAACGTAGTTGTAGTAGGCGCCCAATGGGGTGACGAAGGTAAAGGCAAGGTCGTTGATATCTACACTGAGTATGCTGATGACATCGTGCGCTACCAGGGTGGCAACAATGCCGGGCATACACTTGTGGTCGGAAATGAAAAGGTCGTCCTGCATCTGATTCCCTCCGGGATACTGCACGAAGGCAAGCGCTGCATCATCGGCAATGGTGTTGTTCTTGACCCGGAAGTTTTCATCAGGGAGATCACCAAGCTGAAGGAGTCGGGACGGATCAAGGATGATTCCTGCCTGTTGCTGTCGGAATCTCTTCATATCATCATGCCCTATCACAAACGCATCGACATTGCACGCGAAGCGAAAAGCGGAGACAAGAAAATCGGCACTACCGGGCGCGGAATAGGGCCTTGCTACGAGGACAAGATCGGTCGTCGCGGCATCCGGCTGATGGATCTGATTGATCCAGACACCTTCTCCCGCAAACTCAAGGAGTTCCTTGTTGAAAAGAACTTCATCCTGGAACAGTTTCTGGGCGAAACTCCCTGCAGCTACGAAGAGATCTATGCCGAATACCAGGGTTACGCCGACGTGTTGCGGAGATATGTTGCCGATACCTCACTGATTCTGAACAATGATCTCGAATCCGGGAAAAAAGCCCTGTTCGAGGGGGCCCAGGGGACTCTGCTGGATGTCGATCACGGCACCTACCCGTTCGTCACTTCATCCTCCACCTGTTCAGGGGGCGCTTGCACCGGGTCCGGTGTCAGCCCAAGGCAAATACATGAGATCATTGGCATATCAAAAGCCTATGTTACCCGTGTGGGCAGCGGGCCGTTCCCAACCGAACTGCTCGAAGAGACCGGCGAAAAGCTGCGGCAGATCGGTGGCGAATTCGGCGCCACCACCGGTCGTCCGCGTCGCTGCGGCTGGTTTGACGCGATGGTTATCCGTTATTCCGTGCGTGTGAACGGCTTGACCGGAATTGCACTGACAAAACTTGATGTCCTGTCCGGGTTCGATACGATCAAGGTTTGCACCGGCTATACCTATAACGGTAAAGCACTGGAAACACTCCCTTCGAGTCTGGAGATATTCGAAAAATGCCAGCCGGTCTATGAAGAGCTTCCGGGATGGAACCAGGATATTACCGGGGCACGCACTTTTGAAGAACTCCCGGTCAAGGCCCAGTCCTATGTACGCCGGCTGGAAGAGTTGGCCGGATGCCAGATCGTGATGGTGTCGGTCGGCCCCAGGCGTGACCAGAGCATTGTCCTGAGAAACCCTTTCGCCTAGGCTACCATCAAATAAGTTCCTCCAACAGAAAAGCCGACCTTATGGTCGGCTTTTCTGTTGGCGCTGCCAAAGAAGAGGTATTCGCCCGAAATCTGATTTGAGACCGGAATCAAAATTCGATATTGGGGCGCAACACCGCAGTTAGAGTCTGAAAATCATTGTCCCGCAACGGTCCCCTGTATTTTGCCGGATCTTCCCAGATAAGTCCGACGTCCATCCGTAAAGCCAGATGCCAGGCTTTGATCGGAAACTTCTTGCCGACGACATATTCCTGGCGCAACAGACGACCGTCTTTTGCCGAGAAATCCCAGCGAAAATCTATCGATCCGTTATTCATAAAACTCAGAAAATCAGCCGTGAAGTCCAGGTTGCTGCGACGAAATCCAAGGTAGAGGGTGTTTGAAATATTTGGATTTTCATGGATCTTGGACCCGATACGAAAACTCCATGAGAGCTTGTCTTCGTGAAATACCCGCTCTCCCTTCATCTTCCATTCAGCCTCAAAATTATGGTCCGGTATCAGGGTATTACGCTTGATATGCTGGTTGGAGTAGCTGAGCATATAGCCCATATAACCCTTGTTGGAGCATACCTTCTCTTCTCCCGGTTTGACAAAACTGACCATGTCTCCGACAAAGACCGAGATGGCATAGGGCTCCTGGAAGCCTGCTGTCACGGTTTCTAGCAGATTGAGGTTGCCGCTGCCGATGTTGAATCCGCGATAAAAATCCCGCTGATACTCCTTGATGGCTACTCCCACCAGAGGCATGGGGAATACTGCCGCTTCGATCAGCATGAAGCGTGGTACCAGCGAATCCATCAGCAGTTTTTTATACACCTCGTATTCGTTGGTCCCGGACATTTCAGGAATCGGTTCGTCCGTCAGAGGAAAATGAAGTGACACTTCGCTGTAGTACGGGTCCAGTTCCCATACAAACTCGGTCTGTGACTCTTTGGAGTTCTGTTGTGGAGACTGGGCCGGTGACACCGGAGATACTTCGGATGACGGCTGCGTATCCATACGAAGCGACCCGGAGGCATACGCCGGTTGTGCAAGGCAGACCATGGTTGCCGCAGTCAGTAAAAAACAGCGCATCATACGTTTTTCTTCTTGGCTGAGGAGGATTTGACTCTTACGCCATGTATCGTTTTTACAAACAGCGCACTCTTGTATCCAACACGCTTTGCCAGGCCGGTTGCCAGGCTGATAGCGCGTTCGGCAGATGCCATTCTGGAACAGATTGCGATGGAGGATTTGACTGACTTTATCCCCTCAAGCGTTATGAGCAGTGCGCTCCATTCGCATAATTCATCGAATCTTTCCTGGTTGAACCATTCCGTTCCTTCGCTTTCATGAATCAGCATATAAGAACGGCAGGCAGGAAGCACGAACATGCTGGCAACATGTTCTGTGTCGAATTGCTTGGCCGTCATATTCCTGTGTGATTGCCACAATTCCTGAAGCGCAACCAGCAGCAGGGTGCTGCGGTAGTGGAGATCCCGGTCATGATCCCTGGCCAGCAGCTGTTTCAGTACCCAGTCCAGGCCGTATCTGACCGGATCCACGCAGGAATTGCGCAGCACCAGCCAGGCCAGGACCAGCCTGGTTGTGGCCTGGTCTGTGAAGCGACTTGCAACCCTGGTCTGGAACATTAGCGCATCCGGCGTTTTCGGCTTCTGGGTCAGAAATTTCTGCAGGCTGTCAAAGCTGGCGGCCAGTTTCCTGCCATCTTCAGCCTTGCCCCGCCCTGGATTTGCAGCCGTACTTTTTTGACGTAACGCTCCGGTCCCGTCCTTGGCAAACTCATCTGCCAGGGCTGCAAGGAACTCATCAATCGCCTGCGGCAGATCGTCCTGGCCGGGGGCGTCCGGTTTACGTGCCCCGGATAAAGGAATAAGTCTCAGCAGGTTGCGGAACAGGCAGTTAAGCCTGGCATATTCAAGCTGTTTGCGCTCGTCTTCCAGCGATTCGACCCCGACTCCGTTCAGGTGCTTATAGAGTGTGCCCCAAGAACCGTTCGCATCATCTTTTATCAGTCTGAAATCCATGAACACGTGAAACTGGTATTCGCCAAGTTCAACATACAGACCCTTCTGATTCAGCTCACTGGCCGAGCGGAGGTATTCATGCCCTTGAGTCAGGTCCCTGAAAATGATGTAAGTGTTCTCCTCGAAGCCGATCTGTAGTGCATCGCTCAGCGTGGTTTTTACCAGTTTCTGATCTTCACCGCCCCTGGCGCTGTCATAGAGGACCGACTCCCTGATCCAGCCGGAGGTCGTGGCATGCCTGTTGTTGAACAAGACCAAGACTTTCTGGTCGTGTGCCCGGTTTGAGTAGGCGAAAACATTTTCGTCAACGGAATTAAGGGTATGAAAATCATAGAGGACGAAATTCTCGGAGCCGGAAAACAGCCAGCGCCTACGCAAAAGCGGGAATATCCACATTTCGTGGCCGCGAACCAGTCCTTCGTCAACCTGCTCGTCCCAGTAGGCCCGTTTGTACTCCATGCCGTATTTCTCGTGGAACCCTTCGATCTGCCCGTGACCGATCATCGGCAATCCGGGCATGGTTGCAAGCAGCACGCATGCGCCGAAGTATTTGCCCTGGGAACCGAACTGGGCCACGGCGGTCTTTTCGTCCGGATTGTTCATGAAGTTTACGAATCGTTTGAGAATCTCGTGGTTGAACTCCAGCACGTTCTTGATAGTCTGGCGATATTTGGCGTTTTCCTCGGTCTTGAGCATGTTCATGAAAGCGCTGTTGTACACCCGGTGCATTCCCAGCGTCCTGACAAAATAACCTTCCATCATCCAGAAGGCCTCGGCCAGCAACAGCGTGCCGGGAGCCTCGGCCGCAACCCGGTCAACCACCTCGCGCCAGAACTCCACCGGAAAAACGGCGTCGAATTCTTCCTTGCTCATACCGTGCTCGACGCGGGAAGGTACTCCTCCGCCCAGACCGCGCAGAGGAAACCAGAGGCGCTGGTAATGCTTCTTGGCCAGCGTCATGGCCGCGTCGAAACGGATAATAGGGAAATTGCGGGCCACATGCAGAATGGTCTGTATGACAGATTCGCGCACTTCCGGGATCAGGTAGTTCAGCTGGGCGGTATCATTCCAGGGAATGCTGGTGCCATCATTGCCGTGATAGATAAAGCGGGTGCGGTCGGTGCGGCGATCGTAGTGCCTGAACACGACGGCCGCATCGCTCTTGTTCCAGTAGCCATCCTCGATCTGGATGCAGACGTTGGCGTCATGGGAGAGATCCTCACCGTTGAAACGGTAAGTGGGAAAGGGGGGGTAATCGGTCTGAACGAACCAGTCCGGGTGCTGGATAACCCAGCGGGAGTAGATGCCGGTATGGTTGGGAACCATGTCGCTGGCCAGGCGTATGCCACGTTTCAGGGCTCTTGCCCGCAGGCTGGCCAAGGCTTCCCACCCTCCGAGGTCGGCGGCCACCTCGTAGTCATAAAGAGAATAGGCTGATGCTATGGCGTCCGGGTTGCCACAGATCTGTTTGATTCGTTGTGATGCAGGAGAGCGTTCCCACAGTCCGATCAGCCAGAGCCCGGTGAAGCCCCATGCCGCCAGACGGTCAAGCTCGGCATCCGGCACCTGGTCCAGGCGGGTTATCGGGTAGCCATGCATGCGGCTCAGTTGGTCGAGCCATACGTAAACCATCTTGGCCATCAGGACGACGTTGGACATCCAGTCGGCATCCGGAGAGAACTGTTCGTATTCGGGATAATCATATCCGGCAAAAACCGACCCGCCTCCCATGTGACCGGGGCTTGCATTTGCAGAGCCGGCCTTGCGGCCAAACTCCAGCACCGGAGCCGGACCGGGCTCGCCCCCGCCGAATCCGCGTTCGCGCTGCTCTTCATTCAGTATGTCAAGCGCGATCTCGGCTTCACTGAGGATCTCGGGCGGGAGTATCGATTGCCAGTGGCTGCGAATATATCCGACCTGTCCAGCCAGTGATCCTGGCGAGGCGCTGATGGCCGCCAAAAGCGCTTCGATCAGTGTGTATTTTCGCCCTTCAATAACCGGTCCGTCCATCAATGAAGATTTCAGCGTTTTTACAATTCTTGTGTACTGGGTTGATTTAATCAGTGCGCTGTCGTCAACCAGTTCCCGGAAACTATCGACGGCCGGATTGTCGGCCGCCAGCCTGAGCAGAAGCATCTCCCTGAGCAGCAGGTCGGTACGCATGTGTTTCAGATCCGGATTTTCAAGCCACTCCTGTTCGTTGGTAACGCCTTTCAAAACAGCGTCAGGTGGAAAATGTCTGACAAAACTCCGGGCGGTTTCCCTTGTTTCCATGCCGTCCGGATCAATGCCCCTCTCCCTCAGGGCGAGTGATAAACCCTGGCGGGAGACCACGGTGTCTATTATATGCCGGCAAGCATGCAGGAACGTTGCATACAGATTCAGCTCCCCGGCATGCACGGCATCGGCCCCATCGGGACGGACGCTGTTGAGCTTGAGAGCCAACTGGCGGAAAAAAAGTATTCGAGGCATTCCGTGAGATTGGATGCGGTGCGAAATCATGCCCAGGTCAAGGGAATGCCAATGATGGGAAGATATCTGGATGTCGTAGGGGAAATAAACGTCAGTACCGCTCTGATAAGCCATAGTGTATCCAGTCGCGGAATTCCGGGATTTCTTGATGTCCTGGTTTATTTTATATCGATATCAGTGCAGAGGCCGGTTGACCGCCGCTACTTCTTTACAGCTTTTTTGCCCTTGGTTGCTTTTTGGGTTGTTTTTTTGCTTTTTGACTTCTTGCTGCTCTTTTTTGATTTTTTGCCCTTGATCTTCTTTCCTTTACTGATCTTGCGCGGTTCAGGATTGAACTCGTCGCGAATGTTGTTAAGCAGCACAGAGGTCTCTTCCATCGTCGGATCGGCTTTTCTTGCCGCTTCAAGTGTTTCCCTGGCTTCGCTCAACTTGCCGGCCTTCATGTACAGACGTCCGAGCGCATTCAGCGAGCGGGCATGGTCAGCCTTGATTTCAATTGCTTTCTTGTAGCTGGCCTCAGCATTTTCGTAATCTTTCTTGAAGTCATAGATCAGGCCGAGTTTGTAGTGGTTATTCGGGTCATCCGGGTTAAGCTCGACCGCTTCTTTCAGAAGCTCAGTAATCTCATCATACTGCTTGTTCTTCACATAGATAGACACCAGCGCCGTGCGTGCCTCAGAGTCATCCTTATGCAGGGCCAGAACCTTCCTGTAATGGATGATCGCCTTTTCATTGTCGCCTTTGGCCCTGTACATGGCCGCAATTTCACGGTTTGCATCAGCATCGTTCGGGCTGTAGGTCAGCACGGAATTGTACGATGCAATTGCCAGGCTGGTTTCCTTGTTTTTTGCAAAGATGCGGGCCAGTTTAAGATGGATATCGGGGCTGTCCGGCTTGAGCCTGAGAAATTCCGAATATTGTTCCACCGCTTCCGGGAAAACCCCTCTGGAAAAACGTATGTCTCCGAGTCTCAGATGTGCTTCCGCATTGTTGGGGTTTGCGCTGATGGCACGCTTGTAGGCAACTACCGCTTCATCAAGCTGGTTCTTTTTCTCGTAAAGGATGCCGAGATTCAGATAGACGTCACTATTGGTGCTTTTGAGATGTGCCGCTTCACGGTAGGATTCGAATGCCTCGGCATCCTTTCCTGCGGCACGGTAGATGTTTCCGAGCTTTTCATGGGCAATAACATCGCCGGGATGCTCTTTCACGGCAGCCTTGAGTTCCTCTATTTCCTTGTCGGTTCCGCTGTTGCCGGTGGACGAAGCCGGTTGTTTGGCAGCAACCGCAGGCAAGGCCTTGGCTTTCCCCCCCAGAAGGGAATGGTAGTCGGACAGCTTTTGATCGCCCTTTTTTTCGTAGATATTTGCCAGCATCAGGTGGACTTCACGGTTTTGCGGGTTTGTCATTTCGGCTTTTTTAAGTTGTTCAATTGCCTGGTCAAGATTGTCCTGCTGGATATGGATGGCCGCGCTGCCGATATATGCTTTTTCATGGTTGGGGTCGGCTGTAACTGCCCTCTTATACTCCTCCAGTGCCTTGTCCGGTTGTCCCATCGCGCTGTACACCTCAGCCAGTCCGGTGAAAATTGCAGCATCGCTGGTCCGTTCCCTGGCGGCTTCATTGTAATGGTAAATAGCCAGCGGATAGACCTTGCGCATAGCAAAAATACGGGCGATCGCCTTGTGATAGAGAGGATTCTGATGTGTTGAAAGGCCCCGCGACAATTCGACCGAAGCCTCGTCATCCATCCCCTTCTGTGCATACAGAAGCCCCAGGTTCCCGCTGGCGCGGGCAAAGGAAGCATCCTGACGCAGTGCTTTGCGATATTCGGCGATTGCTCCGTCGATGTTGCCGACCCGCTCCAGTTGCAGGGCATTCACGTAATGGGCTGCAGCTCCGTCGGGGCAGAGGGATATGATTTTTGCTTCGGTCTGGCGCATCTGCGCCTCATCCTGCACTCCTTCCAGGGAACCGGTCATTTCCAGAGCTTCTTTACACGGGTCATTCCCCAGGCTCCAGCTGAATCCGGTCAAAAGCAGGACAGCGCACGTCAGCACTAGATATATTCTCAGAATCCTCATATTTAATATGTCCTTGGTTTAAAAGAGTAGTGGTGGCGGATTATACACAGTAGTTGCCAGAATTTCAATGATATAGGCTAAATGCTTGATTATTTGCCGTAGTATGCGATAATGTCAACCTATGCATGCCGATGACAATTGGATGCTGAAACGAATCATGGCAGGGGATTGTATGAACAGAGAGCTTGAGATAATGATCATGACCGCCAGTGACCTGCCGACTATTCCGGTAGTTGCCACCAAGGTCATGCAGCTTATAGAGAGTGAGAAAGCCACCGCCGAGGAGTTGGCCAAGGTGGTCGCGTCAGACCCGGCTGTTGCGGCACGCGTGCTCAAAATATCGAACTCGTCCTTCTACGGTTGTCAGCGTCAGATCCAGACGTTGTCCCATGCCATCGTGGTCCTCGGATTCAGCACACTGAAAAGTCTGGTTGTGGCCGCTTCGGTGAAACAGGTCTACAAGCCATACGGCCTTACGGAGAAGATGCTCTGGGAACACTCGTTCGGAGCGGGTCTGGCCGCCCGTATAATCGCCAGGGAAACCCGTGCCGCGAATGAAGAGGAGGCGTTTCTCGGAGGCCTGTTCCACGATATCGGCAAAATAATCATGAACAACATGGACAGCCAGCAGTTTCAGGCTGCCATGCAGAAATGCTACAACGACCAGGTCTCTTTCTCGGAAGCCGAGCGTCAGGTCTATTCATACACGCATTCCGAGGTTGGCGCCCTGGTTATCAAAAAATGGAATTTTCCCGAAATCCTGATGCACGCGGTCCTGAAACATCATACATTTGATTTCGCCGAGGATGAAGATGCCTACCAGGTTCGTCTGGCCTGTGTGGTCGGACTTGCCAACATGTTTTGTCACAAGGCCGGTGTCGGTATGCGTGAACCGGATGAAAATCTTGAACTGCTTGAGACTGTTCCTGCGCAGTTGCTTGCGATTGATCAGCAGAAGATGGAGACCTTGCTGGAAAGTTTCAATACTGCCTATGAGAAGGACAAGAGTTTTTTCGGCTGAGCAGGATAACCCTCCAATGCAGGATCATCCCAGCAGTTCTTTCAGGTATTCAAGAATGCTCTTACGCTTTTTGCCGCTGGAACGATCCCTGGCTGCCTGTGATATTTCCACCAGATCTTTTTCAGGCGCGGGGGATTTTCTCTTTTTATGATCTTCCGTAAAACTGCCCCCGCTGTAGGTGCCTCCAGGAGAAGTCTCCTTTGCCCCGCTGATTCTGTTGACCGGATCCGTCATGTCCGCCCCTCGCCGGTAATGCAAAGATGAAAATTGATTTTATTGCTCTGAAATAGTATCATTTCAATTTAATTACAACAATTAAGGATGTATATGATCCGGACCATCCTCACCTACCCCAATCCAGAACTCAAGAAAAAATCAGCTCCGGTTGCCATTATTAATGATGCCGTGCGCACATTGGCCCAGGACATGGTTGAAACGATGTACGACGCCCCCGGCGTAGGGCTGGCGGCGCCGCAGATCGGCGTGCACCAGCGCGTGATCGTGATCGATATTTCAGCCAGTGATGAACCGCCCGGCCTGATTGTCGCCATCAACCCGGTCATTATCCACTCCGAAGGCGAGGCCTACGAAGAGGAGGGCTGTCTGTCCGTGCCCAAGTATGCCGCCAATGTCCGGCGACACGCCAGCGTGGTGGTCAAAGCGCTGAACCTGGAAGGTGTCGAATGCACCTGGCGTGCGGAAGGTCTGCTGGCGATTGCGTTTCAGCATGAGATCGATCATCTGGACGGCATCCTGTTCGTCGATCACCTCTCGCCGCTCAAACGGGAACTTTTTCAGCGTAAAGCCCGTAAGGCCGCCGAGGAGGCCAGATGACCGGTTGGCGCATGATTTTTATGGGAACCCCGGACTTCGCCTGCCCCACCCTTCAAATACTTGTTGACCGGCATGAAAACCTGGTGGCCGTGGTGACGCAACCGGATCGTCCCAAGGGGCGCGGGCAGAAGTTGATGCCGCCTCCGGTAAAGGAGCTGGCGATCAGGCATGGTATCCCTGTGTACCAGCCGCTCAAGGTGCGTGATCCGGCTTTTGTCGAGCTTGTCAGGGAGCTTGAACCAGATGTCATCGTCGTGGTCGCATTCGGCCAGATCCTGCCCAAATCGTTGCTGGATATTCCGCCGTACGGTTGCATCAACGTCCATGCGTCGCTTCTGCCGCGCTATCGCGGCGCAGCCCCTCTCAACTGGTGCATCATCAACGGAGAAAGCGAAACCGGGGCCACCACGATGCTGATGGACCCGGGGCTCGATACCGGTCCAATGCTGCTGCAGAAGAAGACTCCCATTGATGAGAATGAAGACATCGTCGCGCTGCACGACCGCATGGCAGTACTGGGGGCGGATCTACTGGCCGAAACCCTGGAGAGGCTAAAGGCCGGTGACATCACTCCGGAACCTCAGTGCGACCAGGACAGCTGCTATGCCGCCATGCTCAGGAAAGAGGACGGGCTGATCGACTGGCGCAGGGATGCCAGGGCCATACATGATCAGATTCGCGGCATGTCGGTCTGGCCGGGTGCCTATACCATCCTGGGCGATCAGGTCCTTAAAATTTTCCGCACTCGTATCGGCGACGGCAGAGGTATCCCCGGAACCGTTCTTAAATCATCAAAAGGGGAGCTTGAAGTGGCCTGTCTGTCCGGCAGTCTGTTCATCCGTGAATTGCAGCTGGCAGGAAAAAAACGCCTCGATGTCGGCAGTTTTCTGTCCGGTTTTCCGATTTCAGAAGGATCCTTGCTGGGCAGCAAAGCCGACGGAGACAGTACCCCATGACGAGCGCCGAAACCAAGGCCCCGCAACCCCGCAAACGCCTGTTCATAAGCCTGATGGGCATTACCTGCCTGATAGTCGTTGCGTTTATCTTCCTGCTCTGGTGGATTCCCAACCGTGGGTTGGCGAACATTCACCCCGACCTGCCAAACATCGTCGGCATAATCATGATGTCGCTTTCGGGGATGGCCATTCTTGGAACTGGCCTGCTGGTGCTGACTACCGCTCTTGGCAAGGATATTTTTTTCACCCGCTTCATGCGCCTGGTAGTGATCAAGTTCCTGTTGCCGGTGATCGAGTTCGTCGGTCGATTGATGGGGCTTGACAAGGACCGTATTCGCCAGTCCTTTATTGCCATGAACAACAGCCTGGTGGTTTCACAGAGACAGAAAGTCCGTCCGGACCGGGTGCTGGTTCTGCTCCCCCATTGTATCCAGCTCTTCGACTGTGAGATCAAGGTTACCGGTGACATCAACAAATGCGTGCTCTGTGGCCGCTGCGACATCAAGGGACTGGTGGAAATAAGTCGCAAGTACAGAATTGACATTTCGGTCGCAACCGGCGGCACCCTGGCCCGCAAGGTGATAGTTGAAAAACGCCCGAAGCTGGTTTTGGCAGTGGCCTGTGAGCGGGATCTGACCTCCGGAATCAAGGACTGTTATCCGCTGCCGGTGATCGGCATCCTCAACGAGCGGCCGTTTGGCCCCTGCTTCAATACGATAGTGGATGTTTCAAAGATAGACGCGGCCCTGAGTCAGGTGCTTCTGCTGGAAGAACCGGTTCAGGGTTGAACGGAGATCACTCTTCCGCATCGACCTCTTTCAGCATTTCCAGGCCGAAATTCTTGGCCCGCCCGCCGGGGGCGATCATGCCATAGGCAATTGCCTCACGCAGTTCGGCCTCGCTGGCTCCTTCAGACTTCGCGACCGCGAAGTGTTTCTTGAATCAGGTAGGACATCCGACCGCGATGGCGCATCCGACCCGGATCAGCTCTCTGACCCGCCCGTCCAGCACCTCTTCGTACTCGTAATCCAGAAACCTTTTGCGAATATTCATCACCAACCCCTCCTTTAATCGGTGGATACACCGAAAATCCGGTGGTATACATCCCTTATTTTGCCGGTGGTCTCCTCGTAGTCGCTGATCAGAGCCGCTCCCGGGTTTTTCAGTTTGGGGTCGTACCCCAGGCGGCGGGCGAGTTTGTTCATGTAGTTTTTGGGCCCGGTCAGGTCGTTGACCGAATAGTCGTGGATGATTCGCAGGCGGTTCTCAAGTTTGCGCAGAAACTTGTAGCCGCTTAGCAGGGTCTCGTCGTCCCCTTTGGGCAGCAGTTCCAGGGAGCTGATCTCCTTGAGGGCCAGGACCGTGTTGGTGGTGCGCAGTTCCGGGTATTGGCAGCCATGGCGCAGTTGCAGATACTGGACGGCAAATTCCACGTCCACCATCCCGCCGCGGCCGGTCTTGATGTTGTAGCTGCCGTCCTTTTCCCTGGCCAGCTCATTTTCCATCCGCATCCGCAGTCGATGGATTTCCGCCCGCCCTTCATCGCCGATAGATGTCCCGTAGACTGTGTGGCGGATGACGTCGTGCAGCTGTCCGGCCAGAAGTTGATCACCCAGCACCACCCGCGCCTTGGTGAGTGCCTGGCGCTCCCATATCTGGGCGTCCTTGCGATGGTATTCCAGAAATGAATCCAGAGATGTCACCAGCGGTCCGGCATTGCCTGACGGTCTCAGGCGGGTGTCGATCTTGTAGACATAGCCCTCACGGGTCTGCATCGTCAGTACCGAGATGATCTTCTGGGCCAGTTTTGCAAAATATTCGTGGTTGGAAATCTGCTTTTCGCCATCGGTGTAACCCTGGTGGTCGTAGACAAATATGATATCCAGGTCGGAGTGGTAGTTCAGGTCGCCTCCGCCCAGTTTGCCCATACCGATGATCGCCAGATTTGCCTCTACTGATTGGCCTTCATACCGGTAGAGCGGTTTTCCGAAACGTTTCAGTTCGTCCATCGCCATGCGGTACGCAGCCGCCAGACAGGTTTCACCCAGCAGGCTGAGCTGGGAGGTCACTTCTCCCTGCAGCAGTTTTCCATGGATGTCATTCAGGCCGATGCGCAGGAATTCTTCATTGCGGAAGCGCCGCAGGACATCCAGACGGTCTTCGAAATAGTCGCTCTGTTCGAGCAATATATCAAGTTCCGCGTCCATGGTCGCCCTGGTCTTGGCTGTTGAAGTCGACCCGCTGGCCACCATGCTGTCCAGCAGTTCCGGGTGGCTGATCAGTATCTTGGAGAGAAACTCGGACATGCCGAACAGCGATACCAGCAGTTTGCGCGTCTCGCGATTTTCGGCCAGAAGCGCGTAATATGAAGGGCGGCTGGCTATTGCCGCCAGGAAACGCTCCAGGTTGCTCAGCGCCATGTCGGGAGCGTGCGAGTCGAACACCTTCTGCAGCAGAAGCGGAGTGATCTTTTCCAGCAACCGGCGGCTCCGCTCGGTCAGGTTGCCCTTTACCGGACCCATGCGCAGCGAAGAGAGGTTTTCATATGCCCGATCCACATCTTCGAAGCGTCGTTCGGCCAGCATGTCCTTGACCAGGTCTGAGTCGGCCCGGTGATCGAGAAAGAGCAGCGTCTCCTGGTTCAGGTCCTGCTGCAGTTTTTCATCTCTGGAATGGAACAGGGTACCGTATATAACGGAGACGTTCCTACGGTGTTCCTCGAGCACTTCCTGGAAACGCTCCAGGCCGTTGGATCGGAGAAAACCGCAGCGCCGCGCCAGTGCCATGATCTCGTCCGGTTTGCCGGGCAGGCTGTGGGTCTGGCGTTCCTGCACGACCTGGATGCGATGTTCTGTGGATCGCAGAAAACGGTAGGCTTCACGCAGTTTGAGGTGGTCATCCTCGTTTATCAGGCGGGCCGCCAGGAGGGTGTCCAGCGCCTTGAGCGAGTTGCGTTCACGCAGCCGCGGGTTCTTTCCGGCGTAGACCAGCTGCAGGGCCTGGATGAAGAATTCGATCTCGCGGATACCGCCCCGTCCCAGCTTCAGGTTGCTCTCGCCTTCCCTTGAACGGGCCAGTGAGGCGTCGATCTTCTGTTTCATATGCTTCATGTCCTCGATCAGGTTGTAATCGAGGTACTTGCGATATACGAAGGGCTGCAGCATCTTCAGCAGCAGCTCGCCCAGTTCCAGCGAGCCGGCCACCGGTCGCGCCTTGAGCATCGCGGTGCGTTCCCAGGATTGTCCCCAGGATTCGTAATAGATTTCGGCCGAACGGAGCGATACCGCCATGTCGCCCGATTTGCCTTCCGGGCGCAGGCCGACATCCACCCTGAAGACAAAACCGTCCTCGGTCACCTGTGACAGCGCCTTGCTGACCATCTCTCCCAGTTTGTTGAAATAGGTGTGCAGCGATACGACGCCTTTTCTGTGACCGGAACCGTTTTCGACCCCCGAAGTTTCTCCCTTGTCGGACTCATAAAAATAGATGATGTCTATGTCGGAGGAGAAATTAAGTTCCCTTCCGCCCAGCTTGCCCATTCCGATTACGGTCATTTCAGCTTCACGCAGGCCGTTCTGAGTCTCCATCATCGGCCGGCCGTACTCCCTGGCCAGGCAGCGCCTGCAGACTTCACAGGCCATCTGCAGTGAGGCGGATGCCAGGCTGGAAAGTTCATCGGTGACCTCTTCCAGCGCTGCCAGGCCGTTCAGGTCACGGGCGGCGATTCGCAGAATCTCGGCTCGCTTGAAGAGTCGCAACTGTTTTTGCAGCTCACCGAAATCGGCTGAATCGTCGATTCGGGAACGGACCGCGGCCAGCATGTCGTCGGCATTGCGCGAGACATCAATGCCGTTTTCAAGGAACAGTTTCCGGAGCGAGTCAGGAGTCTTGTAGATCAGGTTTACCAGGAACGGTGACGAGCCGCAGACCGTGACAAACTGGGCCAGGCGTCTTTTGCGCCCGGCCAGCTCTGTCAGGTCGGCCGGCGGAATTACACCGGCCAGGCGTTCGAATGCGTTCAACGCCATATCCGGAGTGGGGGTCAACAATGAGTTTAAGATTATGCGGTGCAACCCCTCCACACTGAACAGCGGCTGGATAAGCAGGATATTGTCCGCGGAACGGGCGCCGTACTGATAGCCGCGCGATTCCAGGAAAACGGCCAGCTCCTTGGCCCTCTCAGCCGGGTCTGCGATGGCGATGATGCGGTGAAAGTCATTGGAAAAGCGTTCAACATGCATGTTATTTACCCGCAACCTTGCGCAGCCCGGCGCGATAATCGTCTCTGGCTATGCCGTTTTCAGTGATGATGGCCGTGATGAAGCGGGCCGGAGTGACGTCAAAGGCCGGATTGCGGACGTTGACCCCTTCAGGTGCGATCCGGATGCCCTTAATGTGCGTCACCTCACTGCCGGAACGTTCCTCGATCGGTATCATGCTGCCGTCGGCCAGCGTCAGGTCCAGTGTCGATACCGGCGCTGCTACATAGAAGGGGATGTTGTTCTCCCTGGCAAGCACAGCCACGGAATAGGTGCCGATCTTGTTGGCGGTATCGCCGTTGGCGGCGATCCGGTCGGCGCCGACCACACAGCAGGTGATCTCTCCCCTGCTCATGAAAAAACCGGCCATGTTATCCGAAATCAGCGTGGTCGGAATGCCGTCCTTGAGCAGCTCCCAGGCGGTAAGGCGGGCTCCCTGCAGCCAGGGGCGGGTCTCGTCGGCAAAGACCTGGATTTTCTTGCCGGCCTCATGTGCGGCCCGGATCACTCCCAGGGCCGTGCCGTAGCCGGCCGTGGCCAGCCCGCCGGCATTGCAGTGGGTCAGAACCGTGGCTCCCTCGGGGATCAAAGTTGCTCCCCACTTGCCGATATTCCTGCAGATGGTCAGGTCTTCCTGCTCGATCCGGATAGCTTCCTTTTTGAGAGCTTCACGGATCCTGTCGAGGCTCTTGTCGCGGTTTTGCTCAGCGACACGTTTCATGCGCTCGATGCCCCAGAAAAGGTTGACCGCGGTGGGACGTGTGCGGGCCAGCACTTCGCAGACGTTTTCCAGCTGGCGAAAGAAGGAGTCATGGGTGTCGGCGATGATATCCCGCGCCCCCAGCGCAACACCCATGGCGGCGGCCACGCCGATGGCTGGCGCTCCGCGGATGATCATGCCCCGTATCGCATCGGCTACGGATTTGAAATCGGTATAGGTGTTGTAGATCTCTTCGTCGGGCAGGCGGGTCTGGTCGATCATGACCACTGCATCGTCGCGCCACTCGATGGTACGGAAAGACATAAGCTAACTCCTTGGACTGGTTTGTATGTCGCCAGCTGCATTTTTCTGTCGTTAATGAACCGGGCGCGCCTTTCGACTGTATATCAGCGGAAAGGTCGGGATCAGCGCTATTAGTACCACGGAGCGGCTGAATCAGGCAATATTTTCCACCACCGTTTTATCTTGCCTCGTCGGAAGCCATCCTGATATAAATCCGGCATTAAATCAGGTCGATGCATTGAATACGGTTCTATCGGGAACATATGGCTGGCGAGAATACAACTATTCCAAAACTCCTGATCATCTGCGGTCCTACCGCCTCCGGCAAGAGCGAACTGGCATTGAAGCTGGCCCGTGAGCTGGATGCAGAGATTGTCAATGCCGACTCGATGCAGGTCTACCGCGGACTGGATATAGGCACTGCCAAGCCTTCCCGCGAACAATTGGCAGAGGTTCCCCACCATCTGGTCGATGTGGTCGAGCCGGACGGCAGCTTTTCGGCAGCTGATTTCGCCTTGGCGGCCGATGCCGCGATCCGGGAGATCGACTCGCGCGGCAAGCGTGTCATCGTGGTCGGCGGTACCGGCCTCTATATTCGCGCCCTGCTGAAGGGGCTGGTGGATTCTCCGGCAGGTTCCGCAGAATTGCGCGCCGCATTGCAGGATGAGGCTGACCGGTCCGGCAACGCGGCCATGCTGGAAAAGCTGCGGCTGGTGGACCCGGAACTGGCCGCCGGACTGCATCCTAACAACCTGGTCAGGATCCTCCGGGCGCTGGAGGTGCATCGACTGACCGGTATTCCGCTCTCCCGCCAGCAACGGGAACATGCCTTTTCAGCGCACCGCTATCACAGCCTTCAGATCGGTATCTCGGTCGAGCGCGCCGAGTTGTACCGGCGCATAGAGCAGCGCGTCGGGAACATGCTTGACGCCGGACTTATTGACGAGGTGCGCGCCCTGCTGTCGGCCGGTTTCGGACGTGAACTGAAGGCGATGCGCTCAATCGGATACAAGGAATCCATTGCTCATCTCCTGGGCGAAATCCCCCTGGAAGAGGCTGTCCGCCTGATCAAACGTGATACCCGTCATTATGCCAAACGCCAGTTGACATGGTTCAAGGCGGACCCAAATATATTATGGTTTGAATATCCGGAAAAGTTTGATACTATTTTCCAGCATGTAATTGAATTTTATGAAAGACGGGAGGCGTAAAAAGATGGCTAAAGCACCTTTCAATATCCAGGATCAGTATCTCAACCAGGCCCGCAAGGAGCGGGTACGCGTTGCGATTATCATGATGTCGGGTGACAAGCTGGAAGGGTTCATAAAGTCTTTCGACAATTTCTCGGTATTGCTGGATTCCAGCGGCGATATCCTGATCTACAAACACGCCATCTCCACCATAACCTCGGCGGATGGCTCCTTCCGGCTGCACCAGTAGCCTCCTCAAGCAGCCCCCCGGCTTTCAGTCGCGGGGGCTTTCCGGTGGTAGACGACCCCATGCAAAAAAGTTCCAGAATCCTCCTGACCGTCGCGCTTTTGCTGCTGCTTCTGACAGCGGTCGCACTATATTTTTCCTCGGCGGTGTTCCTGCAGCTGTTCATCGCATTTGCGCTGGCTTACATCCTGAACCCGGCGGTGGCTTTTCTGGAGCTGAAAGGGGTCAGGCGGCTCTACGGGATTATGATCGTCTTTGCCTTCGCACTGGTACTCTGCGCCGGATTCACGGTTTTCATGGTCGCATCGATCAGTGGTGAGTTTTCCAAGATGCAGCTCAACCTGCCGGCCTATGCCAACCATCTCTATGAAATCACTCCGCCGGCGGTCAAGGCTTCTCTGAATATCGAGACTCCCGACAAACTGGCGCTACGGATGAGTGAGCTGTTGCAGCAGGTGCGCAGCGCCGCGCCCGACCTGCTGAAACCCCTGCTTGCTTTCCTGCAGAGGGCGCTGAATTCGACCATTTCCGTGCTACTCGCCGTCCTGGGCTACCTGATCATCCCGGTTTACCTGTTTTACCTGCTTTTTGACCTGCCACGACTCAAGCAATTCATAGAATCTTTCATACCGGAACGCTTTCGCGGCTGCTACGCCGAAAAGCTGGCCGAGGTGGACACCGTTCTGTCCGGTTTCGTGCGCGGGCAGCTTTCGGTTTGCGCCATCCTGGCGCTGCTTTACAGCATCGGCCTTTATTTCATCGGCATCGACCTGGCCATAGCGATCGGTACTCTGGCCGGAGTCACATTCATCATCCCCTACGTCGGCACCATCATCGGCATCTGTCTCTCGGTTGTGATGGCGCTGCTCAAGTTCAACGACATTCTGCATCCGCTGCTCTGCCTGGGATGGTTCGGCCTGGTACAGGCGCTGGAAGGGATGGTGATAACCCCCAAGGTGGTCGGTGATACGGTTGGTTTGCACCCGCTGGTGGCAATTGTCGCGCTACTGATCGGAGGCCAGCTGTTCGGAATCATGGGCATGCTTCTGGCCGTGCCGGTAACCGCCGTGATGCAGGTATTCCTGCGATACCTGGCGGCCTACTACCGCGATTCAGAATTCTTCCGGGGAGCCTGATGAAAGGCCTGCTGGTAGAGTCCGTGGCCCCCGGCTCAATTGCCGAGGAGCTTGATCTGCGTTCCGGCGACCGCTTGCTGGCGGTCAACGGCCATGCGCTGCGGGATATCATCGATTACAGCTATTACACCTCCTG
>JAWDJY010000048.1:0-36635 GCA_032469775.1 Geobacteraceae bacterium
CGAGCTTAGCGATGATATTTTCATCAAGGGGTATACTGCGCCTTCGAGCAATCTGCGACCGCATTTTTATAACGTTCAATAGCCGTTTAACGATCCTGGGATTGCCGTGAATAATTGGAGATTGAGCAAGAATGGGTGCTATCCGGTCCGCCAAGTCGAAAACTCTAGCCAGTTCGACATCCTCGACCTTATCCATTAAGGCCAGAGCCTCGCTCTTGGGGATAGGATCATGATGCCACGATTGCTGAAGTGAGGTCTCCAGCCCACTACGCAAACTCTCCAATTGGTCACCAGATATGCCGTAGTCAATGGCAAAGAGCATAAATAGATATGAGCGAATCTCTCGAACACCAGCCTTGGGAACTCTAATTGGAACCTGGATCAACTTGTCCAAATAGTCGATCTGATGACGCCCAGATGCGCCTTTAAAATGTTCAGCAACTGCTGAACGTATCATTTCTTCATCGGCAGCGATAACGAAAGCGGTGTTGGGCAAGAATAAGAAAAGGCGAATAGCTTCTAGCGTTTGTATCGCGTTGGCCGGAAGACACCTATCAAGGTTGTCGATGATCACAATTAAAGGCTTGCCAAGTTCGCCCAATATTTCACCGTACTCTTTTCTGAAAGCATGGATTTGCTGGGGTGGTGAGGTTGCAATGGCTTTCTTCAATAAGCCCGAGGTGGCGTCTTTCGCTGCCTTGCCAGCATCAACAGCCTCCTTAAACTCATCCTTGTCTTGAATACCGTCTTGAAGATTTGAAAATACACCTCCAAGCCGGGCTAGTAATCCACCTGTTGGGATACCGAAAGACAGGGCAGCCCCCTCTGCAAGCAGGCCGAGGGCGCGAAACCCATCCACTCGGGCCAATAAACTCTTCGTCTTTACTAATAAGCCTTCATTTCCTTGTGCCGCCTTATCAAGTTCCCGAACGATAACCTCTAGCAATGATGCACGGGCATCGTCATATCCTTGGTACAACCAAGCGTCAAAGTTGAGGACAAGGCGGCCGTCGTCACTTGCTGCAAGGTCATTTTCAATCAACTTCAGCAAGGATGATTTACCTGCGCCCCAGTTACCAAAAACCCCCAAAGAGACGGGCAACATGCCTGGCGATGTCAAAATACTTACTGTTAACTGTGAAACCTCACCAAAGTTCAAATAATCGCTGATAGATTCTTTATCTGACCACATACCCCACTTACCCTCCTCATATCGAATCATTCTGCAGCAAAATATTCGCAAATACGTACCTTGCACTGAATTCCGGGGACAGCAAAGAATTCCGGGGACATCATACTTAATTCCCCTTTGATGTTTCCAATTTGTGAATTGTTGCATCATCCGTCAGCAACTTCATCTGCTGAATGGCGATCCTGTTCAGTTTCAGCAACCGCTCCGGCTGCAACATACCTTCTGATATAAACAGGGCGTTCAGATTCTCCAGATTTGAAAGACAGACAAGCTGGGAAACATTTGCATAGTCCCGGATATTGCCTTTTTTGTCCGGGTTGGCGTCACGCCATGTCTTTGCACTCTGGCCGAACAGCGCCATGTTCAGTACATCAGCCTCGGAGGCATAAACCAGCGTGGTTTGTTGCTTAGTCAGCTCCGGCGGAATGAGGTTTCCCTTGATAGCATCGGTATGGACACGATAGTTGATTTTTGCCAGATTGCGTCTGATATCCCAGCCAAGCTGCTTGTACTCTTCTTCTTTAAGCCTCTGGAACTCTTTGATGAGATAAAGCTTGAACTCAACCGATATCCAAGAGGCGAATTCAAAGGCGATATCCTTATGAGCATATGTGCCTCCGTAACGACCAGCCTTTGATACTATGC
Source organism: Geobacteraceae bacterium (assembly GCA_032469775.1). Lineage (GTDB taxonomy): Bacteria > Desulfobacterota > Desulfuromonadia > Geobacterales > Pseudopelobacteraceae > JACRCG01. The sequence continues at coordinate 1,838 of JAWDJY010000048.1, forward strand.
CAACGGCACAGGTCTTTTCGATCCACTGCTTTGGGGTAAGCGTGAAACTATTGAGACCTGCCTGCATTTTAATCCCGTCGAATTCCACGGGATTAAAACCAGGATTGTTGAGTTGTTCCCAGATACCGAGAAATTCAATGGTATTGCGATTCCGTAGCCAGTTTCTGATCAGATCATCGGTTTTATCTGAACTCTTGTACTTGGCTATGTCCGTAATGCAGATATAGTCGGCCTCGTTATAAGCGTAGATCGATACATCCCGTTCCAGCACCTTGATCTTTGCCGCCATAGAATTCCAACCTCCACCATTTATTCAGTTACAGAAAAGCGGGAAGCTGTTCCACACGCAAAGAACACTTCACAGAAACACCCGATAATCGATATTCAGCGCAGCCGCCAGCTTCCTGGCCGTCTCTTTGCCGATGGGCCGCTTGCCGTTTTCCATCTCGCTAAGATGATGCTGGGCAATCCCTGTCAGCTCGGCAAGCTGCTTTTGGGTCAGCCCCTCCTTGCCACGAGCACCCCGGATAGCTACGCCGCCACTGTTCCAGACGATCTCCGGCGACAGCTCTTCAAGAGTGTAGGACTCTTTTTCTTCCAACTCCCACTCGGTAACATCCTGCACCTTCAAGGCTTGCGCCATTCGCCGCAACTTGATGACATTCGCCGGAGTTCCACGGAAGCGAACTTCAATCTGATTTTCAGTAGGGCGCTTTTTCGTGAGTGCCTGCATATATCACATCCACAAATCTGATCTGTCCTTTATCCTCACGCCACACCGCAACATAAGTCGGAAAATGCGGGTAAACGCGGGGTAAACGCGAGGTAAACGCGGGACACTGCCCGTATTTCCCCATAATTTCGGACCGGTTTATTCAACGCCCGCCCACCCCAACCACATGGGAACTCCATACATATCTCGCTTGAACTAAATAAAATGTCCCCCGAACTTTCCTTCGTGTGCATCCCATCCATCCGAGTTGCAAAGCCTTCTATCCTCCCGCTTTCGCCATGGAATCAAGAGCTGCCCGCACCCTGGCAAGGTAGTCGTCACTCACCGTTTCCTGCGGCGCCGCCTCGCCTCTTTTCTGCGCCAGCTTTTCCAGCATCAGGTTGACAGTACGTGACTGGGCAGCCGCCCCCTTGGCATCGTAGCTGGTGGAACGGGCATGGACGACATTTGCCGAGTTCTTCATGTTGACAACCGTCAGGGTGGCATTGAGCAGTCGCTTGAGGTTATCCAGCGTCAAGCCGAAGAATTGGACGATCCGGGCGGTAACATCGGGAGAAATCTGCTCCGGGGCAAAATCGTTGTTTTCGATCCGGGTCAGGGTGTCCGGTTCAATCTCCAGCGAAATACAGACCAGATCGGGCTGGAGCCTGGTCGCGCTGATCACCTCGCGAATATACTCCCCAAAGGAGAGATATTGTTCCAGCAGGGTGCTGTTGGCTTTGCTGATGGCGGCGATTCGTTCCGAAGGAATCAGGTTAACCCTGGCGTCGGGAAACTTCTCGATGAAGTTGTGCACCAGCAGGTTCATTGACGGAGTAATTGCCACCTCGCCACGTTCCCAGCGGCCGTAGGTGTTGCGGCCGATCTGGAGGAGGTCGCAGATTTCCTCCAACTTCATGTTCAATACCCGGCGCACGGTTTTCAGCTGTTCCGGCGTCAGCAGAGGCTTAAGCCCGAATTCCAGGGCTACGCGCTGCTTGTCGATCTCAAGACTCTGCTCGTGGGTGAAGGTCACCTCCCCGCATTCCGGACAGGTTTCGCAGGCGAGATCGCGCAACAGATGCGGCTCACCATTGACCGTCACCGTGAGTTCGGTAGTTGCAGTCTGGTAATCGGCGTTAAAACAGTTGGTGCAAATCATTGTCCAATCCCCTGTTTGCGCGTGAATGAGGTAAGCTTCCATTCGACGAAGGAGCCGGTCCGCGGATGGTAATTGCTGCAAACCTTGCAGTAGACCGCGACCCCTTTGGTGCTGGTGCCATGGATGACATAATGGGTGTTGTCCGGGTGGCTCGCCCTTTCGCTGGTTGCCGGCATCGCCTTCTCTATGGCATCGGCATCCATGATAACCTTCTCAACGTCGGCTTCATATAATTCAGCTTTATCCATGTCGCCCAGGCAATCCAGCGTCTTCCGCATCTTGCCGGCCAGATAGGCTTCCTTGATATCCCTGATAACCAGACTATCCAGCCTGGTTCCAATCGGTGTCATGGCACCCTCACACAAAAACACCAATTGGTGTCACAATAAATATACCAATTGGTGTTTTTGTGTCAATTGTAATTTTAGCCAACAACCATCACGGTATGCACCGCATCGAATTTGAGGGGGAAAGCGGGTGTTCACGGTAGTGATCGATGGAACGCTGAACAGGCGTCGGGGCGGTCTCGGAGTATTCCCTCAACACGATCAGGCTGGGAGAACGCTCGCCAGGTTCTTTGTGCTCAAACCAGATAATCCGCTCCAGAAACAGCCGGTCGCCCACGTCCCCCCCGATAATACAAATTGCATTCAAAAAAGCAGGGTCTTTGACTGCGCAGGGAAAGCGCACATGCCAGCGCTGCTGCCATCCGCCCGATACACGCTCCCGCATACTAAAACCGGTAAACGTATACACTTATGGTGCCAAGAGCCACACTCGCGGGCATGCGACTGAAACAGGCGTGTTTACGAGATGTTACAACTTCGAGGCGGGAGAGCTGAGGCAGCGCGGGCAGCCGGGCCGGATTCGGGCAGGTGCAGGTTTTTTTACAGATTGCAGCCAGAAAGCCCGCAATCGTAACAACAGCGGGGGATTACAAAAAGTGCAAAGGTTCTTTACACACTGAAGGTTTTTTTACAGTTTTTGAATGTCCGCAGCCGTGAAGAGCAGCCGCGGTTCTGGCTGCAATGTAGCCATAAAGTCCCGGCGGACCGCTCTCCGGCGCCGGCGAGGGTCGCTCAGCGGCACTGTTTCTCCAGCTGTTCGAGTATCTCGATCAGGCGCCTGGAGTATTCAAACATCTCCTGGCATTTCTGTTCGGCCTCACTCCTGTTGCCGGCATTGAAGGCGACCACGGCCTGTTTGCCGAGGTCATGGACCCTGGCGTGGGGCGCTTCGATTTCCCGGAAGCTGGCCATGTTTCCGCACATCTGCTGTCCCTTGTCCTGGTACCACCTGCCGAACACGCAGGTCAGGTGTGTTGTCAAGGCGTTGGGGTCGAGGCGCTGGTTCCCGTCCAGGTGCGCCCTGATTTTGCCGGTGAAGATCATGTGCGCGCTGATCGCTTTCTTGAAGGAGAGCGCCGCGCTTTCGTCGATGGTCAATTTCGCCAGGGTCGAGGAGAGCGATTCGGCCAGCTGGTTCAGCTTGTTCGCTTCCGCCGAGGATTCACGCGCGCTGCCTGAAGTCTGGTTGGATATGTCCGTGATCTGGTGGATGCTGCCGCTTATTTCGCTGGTAGTCGCCGTCTGCTCTTCGGCAGCAGTGGCGATCTGGTTGACCTGCATCGAGAGGTTGTTGATCTGGTCCAGGATCAGCCCCATGGCCTCGCCCGACCGGCCGGCCTCGCGGGTGCCGCGTTCCACCTCCCTGACCCCTTCCTCCATGGCAGACACGGCCCCCCTGGTTTCGGACTGGATCGTCTTGATCATTTCGCCGATTTCGCGGGTGGCCCTGGTGGTTCGCTCCGCCAGTGCCCGCACTTCGTCGGCGACCACGGCGAAGCCCCGCCCCTGTTCTCCGGCCCTGGCCGCCTCGATTGCGGCGTTGAGGGCGAGCAGGTTGGTCTGGTCGGCAATGTCTTCGATGGTGCCGATGATCTCGCCGATCTGGTCCGAGCGCTGCCCGAGGGCTTCCACAGTGCCTGCGGTGGCGCTGACACGTTCGGCGATCCGGTCCATCACCCGGATGCTCTCCTGTATCACTTTGGCTCCGTTGCCGGCCTCGTCGGATACCAGCCGGGCGCAGTCCGCGGCCATCTGGCAATTGCGGGCGATATCCGAAGATGTTGCCGCCATCTCCTCTCCGGCGGTAGCCACATTGCCCGCCTGCGAGGCGACGTTCTCCGCGCCGCACACCATCTGTTGCGAGTTGTTTTGCACCCGCGCCGAGGAAGCCGTCACCTCGGCGACGGTGCCGACGACGACCCCGACCAGCCCTGACAGTGATTCCGCCATGGTGTCAAAGGAGGCCGCAATGCTGCCCAGTTCGTCCCTGCCGGAGAGGCCGGTCCGCCGGCTGAGGTCGCCCTGCGCCAGCGCCCCGCTGGCGTCGATCAATACCCTGGCACCTCCGGCCACTGAACGGATGACCAGCAGCCCGACGATGCCGGAGCCGACAATAGCCGCGGCTATCAGGGCAATGACCAGCCACATGTCGGTCTGGTAATTGTGCATGGCTGCGTTGTATATGTCGCGCGCATCCCTGTTCTCGTACTGGTAGATTGCCTTTGCCGCTTCGTCCGCCGGCTTGAAGAGCGGATTGATCTTTGCCAGGGTCAGGGCCGTAGCCTCCGAAAACCTGCCGGCCAGAATGGCATTACGCACCGTCATGAGCCCTTCTTTTACAAACGCATCCAGCTTGACGGCAAAGTCGTCAGCGAGCTTTCGTTCTTCCGGGTCCAGATCGAACGACGAGATTTCCTTCCAGATACCGGCTATCTCTTCGATGTTTTTTACAACCAGGTCGGTATGCACGGTAAGTTCATGATCGTGCTGTTTCACTATTTCCGGGTTCGCCGGGTCGTGCTGCAGGGCCAGCAGGAGCTGGATCCTGTTGTTGCGCATCAGCTCGGTGACTTTTCCCATCTTCTCGATCGTCGTCAGGTTCTCCTTGTAGATCCTCTGTATCTCGTTGTTGCTATTATGCATCCCGTAAAGCCCTATGATTCCGGTCAGTGTAATGAATATCCACCCTCCCAGAAGTATCAGCTGGATCTTTCTCTTGATGGTCATTTTTATAACCTCCGTCCCTGACGATCGACATCTCTATTCAGCTGTAATTACCGACAGTTATAAACATACCACAATCATTATAAATATCCAATTTTTGACATTTATTTTTTCCACAGCTGCGTTTTGGAGACGATACCGGCGGCTTGAGGCTCCGCTTTTCAGCACGGGCGGGTACAAATGCGGGGATGAGAGGCAGTTACGGCTTGCGGCCGCCATCTTTATTCATTATAACGGGTCTGCTTCAGAAGCAGCTCAACCAAACCTACAATGGAGAACGGATAGATGAAAGTTACAGAAAAGCAGCTCAAGGCGCGGGTCACGGAACTCAATCTCGGCGTATTGAAGGAGACTACCTTCGGCATCAAGGTGGATCGCGGCGGCAAGGGTTATTCCTGCAGCCTGGTCTACCGCGACCAGACCGCTCCCGAGACCCTGCTGGAAGAGGGAAGCGCTTCGGAAGCCAGCGCCTGCATCGAGGCGGTGGCGGCCACGCACAGGATTTTCCGGCAGTCGATGATGGGGGGCGTGGAAAAGCCTGAGTTCCTGACCGACGAGTTGTTCGTGAAAAAGGGGGGCGAGCGCTGCCCCAGGACCAGGTGCGGTTCCCGCGACATCCTGGCGGGCTGGGTCGAAAAGGGAGCGGACGGGCTCAACCAGGCTTTCCGCTGCGGTAAATGCGGGCTGGATTATGTCGTCAGGTACAAGCTGGAAGGTTACCAGGTCTTATTGCAGGAAGAGGCCGGCAGCCAGCAGAAATAGCGCCCAGCGGCAAAGGTCAGCCGGCCTCCAGGGTCCGCCTGACCTTTGCCGACAGTGTATCCATGCTGAACGGCTTCTGCAGAAAGTGCACGTACCGGTCCATGTTGCCCCGCCCGGACATGATGTCGGCGGTGTAGCCGGACATGAACAGGCACTTCATGCCCGGATTGGTTTGCTGCAGCAGCTCCGACAGGTCGCGACCGTTCATTTCGGGCATGATGATGTCAGTTATCAGCAGGTTGATCCGCCCTTCGTTTTCAGCGGCAAGCCGCCGGGCCTCTTCGGGGGAACTTGCGGCCAATACGCTGTAGCCCAGTTTTGAAAGCATGGTTTTACCGAGGCGCATGATCGCCAGTTCGTCCTCCACCAGCAGGATGGTTTCGTTGCCGCCCACCACGACCCTCTTCTCCCTTACAATGCTGTCTGCAGCGCCGGTGACGCCCGGGAGGTAGATCCTGAAGGTCGTCCCCTGCCCCGGATCGCTGTAGACCTTGATATGCCCGCCATTCTGCTTGACGATCCCGAAAACCGTGGCCAGGCCGAGTCCGGTTCCCTTGCCGACATCCTTGGTCGTGTAAAACGGTTCGAAGATGTGCTTGATCACATCCCTGGCTATGCCGCTGCCGTTGTCGCTTACCGCCAGCATCACATATTCTCCGGGCTGGATTTCGGACTGTTCGTCGCACATGATCTCGTCCAGGGTGAAGTTCTCGGTCTGGATGGCTATCCGCCCCACGCCGGAGATGGCATCCCTGGCATTGACACAGAGGTTGGCCATGACCTGATCCAGCTGTGACGGGTCGATCTTTACCTTCATCAGCTCACTGCCGGGGTTCCAGATCAGCTCGATATCCTCGCCGATCAGCCTCCGCAACATCTTGAGCATTCCGCTGACGGCTTCGTTGAGGTTGATCACCCTGGGCTCGGTAACCTGTTGCCGTGAAAACGCCAGCAGTTGCCTGGTGATGTCCGCGGAACGATTGGCAGCGCTCAGGATTTCATCCAGGTGTTCATGCAGGGGGTCGGCCGGATCCAGATCCATCATGGCAAGGGCGGCATGGCAGTTGATGATGGTCAGCATATTGTTGAAGTCGTGGGCCACGCCGCCGGCAAGCCGGCCGACCGACTCCATCTTCTGGGCCTGCAGCAGCTGCATCTCGGTCTTCCGCTTTTCCGTGACATCCCGCACCGTTCCGATGACGCCGATGATCTCCCCTTTTGCGTTCAGAAGCGGCGCGGAGCTGTCGGAGGTCCATCCCGATTTCCCGGTACTGTCAATCCTGAAGGGGAACTCCAGCGCTGATACGGCTTCGCCCCGGAGTATTCTGGCGAGCCTCTCCACCATTCCGTTTTCCTGCATGAACGGAAAGAGCTCCGCCGGAGTCCTGCCGAGCACCTCGGCTGATGACACTCCGGTAATCCGTTCCATAAAGGGATTCCAGACCCGGATGCGGAGTTCCGGGTCGTAGACGACAATCCCTTCCTGGGCGCTGTCGATGATCTGCTGGTTGAAGATCAGGGTTTCCCTCAACTGCTCCTCGGCCTGCTTGCGCCAGGTGATGTCCTCATAGACCCCCAGCACCCCGTTGACCCTGCCGGAACTGTCGCTGAGCGGCACCTTGGTGGTATCGATCCAGATCACCTTGTTGTCCGCCTTGCGCAGGCTCTCGATGATATGGTACCTGGGTTCGGCATTTTCCATTACAATGCGGTCGTCGGCCCGATATCCGTTCGACAGTTCCGTGCCCCAGGGGAGATCGAAATCGGACTTGCCGACAATCTCCTCCGGACTCCCTATACCGGCCTGTTTCGCAAACACCCTATTGCATCCCAGGTAGTTGCTGTTGCGGTCCTTCCAGAACAGGGACTGGGGTATCGAGTTGATGATGTGGGAGAGCATGTTGCGATTCTGGCTCAGGTCCTGGTAGGGCTTCCTGACCGATACCACGAAGATCCCCTTGTAGATCAGCATGAAGGCGATGACCTTGTAGATGTGGCCAAGGGCGTTGTAGGTGTCGAATACGCTCCTGTAGAAAGTGAAGACGAATTCGCTGAAGATGCAGAGCACGAAGGCCGCCAGGTAGTAATTGATCAGCCGCTCACCGGTGCGGGAAAGCCGCCGCAGGTATGTGACGCAGGTGAGAATCAGCAGCGCGATGATGACGTACTCCGAGATCTTCTTGAAGGGTGTCAGGCCGATACCAGGGACAAAGGCCGCCGGGACCTGTTCCGGATAGAAGATCACAGCGGCAAAGACAAGGCATGACAGGGCCAGTGCGGCGGTCATCAGCGGGATTTTTGACAGCCAGCGGCGGTTGCTGTCCGGGTATATGAATGCGCTGGCCAAAAACGACAGCGAGCTGAAAAGGCGGACGGCGACCCAGAACTGGGTCGACTTGTTGGGATCGTTCGGAGTTATCAACGCCGGCATCCCGTTATAGCCAAGGGCATGCATGAAATCCATCAACCCTATGGCCAGAAATGAGACGCTCAAAAACAGGGAATGCCGGTCTCTGTTCTGGTCGTACGAGTACCATCCCAGACCGAAGATCGAAAAGGAAACCATCACGCTGAAGAATTCGGTCACGTTATGAAAGACGAGGTAGGAGACCGTATCCATCACCAGGTAGAGTTCTGATTTGAAGAACTCCACCAGCAGAAACGGGACAGCCGATGCAACCGACGCTATCAACAGCAACGGAACAGGTCGTATTTGTTCCAGTTTTTTCATATCTATCCGGAATCGGCACGCAGGGCGTTGCTTGCCAGTCATGACTATTGTAAACCGCGCAGACGCCGCGGGCTGTTCATATTAATCCATCCCAACCAGCACCAACTGGAGCATATCACCTTATCCGTAAATGTCGAGAGCAGTAGATGCGCAAATAATCGGATCATCCGGCAATATGGACTTTTCCGGATTTTGCGCTCTAAAAGAAAAAAGGCACCTACAGATTATCTGTAAGTGCCTGTTATTGTTTGGCTGGGGTACCTGGATTCGAACCAAGAGTGACGGAGTCAGAGTCCGTTGCCTTACCATTTGGCGATACCCCAATATCGGGACTCTTCTTGTAACAAATCGGGCCGGCCCCGTCAAGCGTTTCTTTGACTTTATACGGCCGCCGCTCCGGCTTTCAGGGCTTTGATGTTGGCAGGGATCAGGGCGTGGTTACGTTCCGGAAGCGCATTCCTGAGCGCCTCGCCCAGCGATTCCAGCTTGAGTGCGCCGGATTTTGCCGCATAGGCGCCGCAGGCCACCATGTTGACCATGCGCACGTCTCCCAGATCCAGCGCCAGCTGGTTCATCGGCACCTGTACCAACTCGACGCCATCGGCGGCAAAGCCGGAAACATTGACAAGGCTCGAGTTGACTATGCAGACGCCGCCAGGCTTGACCTTTTGGGCATACTTGTCAAATGAGAGCTGGTTCAGGCACACCGTAACCGAAGGGTTGCCGACAATCGGAGAGCCGGTGTCGCCCTCGGCGAAGACGACCGTACACATGGCCGATCCGCCCCGTTTTTCAACACCGTAGGCGGGAAAGAAAGAAACATTGTTGCCTTCGACAATGGCGGCGTAAGAGAGCAGGTTTCCGGCCAGCAGGACACCCTGTCCGCCATAACCGGCTATAAAGACATCATGACGCATGGTTTCTCCAGGTTACAGATTTGCGGTATTGCGGTAAACACCCAGGGGGAAGTAGGGGATCATCTCATCTGCGACCCTCTGGTTGGCTTCCAGCGGCTTCATGCCCCAGTTGGTCGGACAGGAGGCCAGCGCTTCGATGAACGAGAACCCTTTTTTCTCGACCTGATAGCGGAATGCGGTGCTGATTATTTTCTTGGCCTGGAGGACATTCCTGGGGCTGTTTACCGCCACCCGGGCCGAATAGGCGACACCATCCAGCTGGGAGAGGAGTTCCGCCATCCTGAATGGCGCGCCGTCCTTGCCGGTATCGCGGCCGTAGGGTGACGTGGAGGTCTTCTGTCCCGGCAGGGTCGTGGGAGCCATCTGGCCGCCGGTCATGCCGTAGGTGGTGTTGTTGACAAAGATAACGGTTATGTCCTCGCCCCTGTTGGCGGCGTGAATGATCTCCGATGTGCCGATCGCGGCCAGATCGCCGTCCCCCTGATAGGTAAAGACGATCCGGTCGGGACGGGCACGTTTGGCGCCAGTGGCCACAGCAGGAGCCCGACCGTGCGGGGACTCGATCACATCGACATCGAAGTAGCTGTAGAGAAAGACCGAACAGCCGACCGATGCAACGCCGATGGTCCGGCTGCGAACGTCATGCTCATCCAGCGCCTCGGCCACCAGGCGGTGTACAGAACCGTGATGGCAGCCGGGACAGAAGTGGGTCTGAACATCTTTCAGGCTTTCGGGGCGGGCAAACACATTCTTCATAGCATTGATCCCCATAGTATCAGGCACAAGTCCGGTAATGTTTTTTTATCTGCAGCAGCAGCTCTTCGGGAGTCGGCAGAGAGCCGGCTCCGGGCGGGCGTCCATAGAAGTGGACTTCCGTATCCCGTGTCACTGAAAGACGGACGTCATCAATCATCTGGCCGGTGGAAAGCTCGACATCCAGGAAACACTTGCAGCGTTCGGAAAGAGCAGCGTAAGCCTTCTTCGGAAACGGGAACAGGGTCACAGGCCGCAACAGGCCGGCCTTGATCCCTTCGCTGCGAGCCATGGCAACGGCTGTCCTGGCTATGCGTGCAGTCGAGCCGAATGCCGTAACAACCAGTTCAGCGTCATCCGTGTCGGTCTCTTCCCAGCGGCATTCGTTGTCGGCCAGCTCCTGGTAGCGAGCGTGCATTTTCCAGTGGAAGGCCTCCATCTCGCCATCTCCGAGATAAAGCGACTTGACTATGTTTTGCGCCTCGTCTCCGGCACGCCCCCGCACCGCCCAGGGTTTGTCTGGCAATGCCGTCTCTGGCCTGGGATTGCAGGTAAAGGATTCCTTCATCTGGCCGATAACGGAATCGGCAAGCACCATGGCGGGCATGCGGTAGATATCGGCCAGATCGAATGCAAGCATGGTAAGATCGTACATCTCCTGAACCGAAGAGGGAGCGAGGACGATGATTCTGTAACCGCCATGCCCTCCGCCTCGGGTAGCCTGGAAATAGTCGGCCTGCGATGCATCTATCCCGCCCAGGCCGGGACCGGCCCGCATGATATCGACGATAACACCCGGCAGCTCCGAGCCGGCCATATAGGAGATGCCTTCCTGTTTGAGCGATATTCCGGGACCGGATGACGATGTCATGGCGCGTACGCCTGTTGCAGATGCGCCGAGCAGCATGTTAATGGCACCGATTTCACTTTCGGCCTGGATGAATTCACCGCCGAGACGCGGCAGTTCACGGGAAAGGTATTCCGGTATATCGCTCTGGGGAGTTATCGGATAACCGAAGTAATAACGGCAACCAGCTTCCAGGGCCGCCATAGCTACCGCTTCGTTCCCCTTGACGAATTTTTTCTCAGATCTTGGTGAACTCATCGAACTCACTCCTTATAAACCGAGATGGCAACATCCGGGCACATCTCGGCGCACAATGCACAGCCGGTGCATTTCCCGTTCTCGTTAAAAACAGCAACCGAAAATCCGAGATTATTAAGCTCGTCGCTCATTGTAACCAGCTTTTTGGGACAGGCGATGGTGCAGAGTCCGCAACCCTTGCAACGTTCGACACTTATCGTGATGTAAGGCATCAGATTCATTCCTTTTCGCGAGCAGCAATATCCATCCTTAAATACGGCTGAAAACTACTGATATGAAACGTCTTGTGCCAGCAACGCTCAATCCGTGTAAAAAAAAAGGCACGAAGTATGACTTCGTGCCATGATGAATATAGATCAGCTTGCTGCTACTCTGCTTTAGTCTCGGCTGCTTCTACTGCTTCTACTGCTTCTACAGCTTCAACCGCCTCTGCAACGGGAGCCTCGACGACTGCTGCGGGAGCGGCTGCCACAGCAACCGGCTTGACCTTGGCTGCAGGCTGTTTAACCTTGGAGGGCTTCATTTCCGCTTCCACCAGTTCGATCAGAGAGGTCGGTGCAGCATCACCCTGACGGATGCCAAGCTTGACGATACGTGTGTAACCACCGGGGCGGTCCTTGTAACGCGGAGCTATGGTGGAGAAAAGCTTGCTGACAACAGCTTTTTCACGAATAACGGAAGCTGCCAGTCGCATTGAGTGCAGATCGCCGCGTTTTCCGAGTGTGATCATGCGCTCGGCAACAATCCTGATCTCTTTTGCTTTGGCATCAGTTGTAGTGATTTTTTCGTGGTTCAGTAACGAAGTTACCATATTTCTAAACATCGCTTCACGATGACTTGTTTTCCTGCCCAGCCTTCTGCCTGTTTTACTGTGACGCATAAATTGATTCCTTTCTAATGCTGCTGCTGATATCCAATCTATTCTTCTTCTTTTTGCTCGCCACGCAGACGGCTCATTAGTTCCGGATCAGGAAAACCGTCGATTTTCATGCCGAAAGTAAGCCCCATGTCTGTAAGGATATCCTTGATTTCATTCAAGGACTTGCGTCCAAAGTTCTGGGTTTTGAGCATTTCTGATTCAGATTTGGTAACGAGCTCACCAATCAGCTTGATACCAGCGTTTTTCAGACAGTTTGCAGAACGGACGGAAAGCTCAAGCTCTTCAACAGTCCTGTAAAGATTCTCGTTTACCTTGTCTTTGTCTTCCTGAGACTCTTCGTCCTGGAACGGCTCCGCCTCTTCGTCGAAGTTGATGAAGATCGTGAGTTGCTCCTTCATTATCTTGGCCGAATATGCAACAGCATCTTCAGGCTTGACACTGCCGTCAGTCCAGACTTCAAGGTTGAGTTTGTCGTAGTCAGTCATCTGACCGACACGTGCATTTGATACCGAGAAGTTAACTTTCTTGATCGGGGTGTAAATGGCATCGATAGGGATTGTGCCAACGGGTGCGTTCTCATCCCTGTTACGGTCTGCTGAAACATATCCCTTGCCCATCTTGACGGTCATCTCTACTTCAAAGTTGGCGTCCTTGCCACAAGTAGCGATATAGTGATCCGGATTCATGACCTCTATGTTATGGCCGACAATTATGGAACCGGCAGTAACAACACCGACTCCCTTATGCTTTATATGTATATTGGCCTGCTCAGAAGAGTGCAGCTTCAGCCGGACACCTTTGAGATTCAGGATTATATCGGTAACATCTTCAGTAACACCCTGTATTGCAGAAAACTCGTGCAAGACGCCTTTTATACGAACCGAAGTAATGGCTGCACCTTGAAGCGAAGAAAGCAATATTCTTCTCAGTGAATTGCCCAGAGTGGTACCAAAACCCCTCTCAAACGGTTCTGCGTAAAACTTACCATAAGTATCTGTAAGAGTGTCTTTTTCAACCTGAAGCTGTTTAGGTTTAATAAGATCACGCCAGTTTTTATACATTACTACCTCCTCCAGAAATAATAGCCCGGTTGTCGTTTACAACAAGAATCAGCAGTATCCGGAGATTACTTGGAATAGAGCTCTACGATCAGTTGTTCCTGGATCGGTGTAGTGATGTCCTCGCGAACGGGGAGCCCCTTCAAGGTGCCCTTGAAAGCATCACGATCAAGCTCAAGCCACTGCGGAATTCCACGACGGACAACCGCTTCCAGAGCATCGTTTACGGCGACGATCTTTCTGCTTTTTTCTCTTAATTCGATGACATCTCCGGCCTTAAGCTGTATGGAGGGAATATTAACTTTCCTGCCGTTGATAGTAAAATGACCGTGACGCACAAGTTGGCGGGATTCGGTACGCGATGTAGCAAAGCCCAGTCTGTATGCTACGTTGTCAAGGCGGCGCTCAAGCAGCGACAACAGGTTTTCACCGGTCACACCCTTCATACGATCTGCCAGATGGAAATATCCGCGGAACTGTTTTTCAAGGATTCCATATATGCGGCGTACTTTCTGCTTTTCACGAAGCTGTACTCCGTAAGCAGATACTTTGGTACGACCTTGCCCATGCTGACCGGGAGGGTAATTACGACGCTTGATTGCACACTTGTCAGTATAGCAGCGATCGCCTTTTAGAAATAATTCCGTGTTTTCTCTTCTGCACAAGCGGCATGAAGGTCCTGTATAACGAGCCAATGAAAACCTCCTTAAAAGTGTTAAACCTGTATCAAACTCTTCTACGCTTCGGCGGGCGACAGCCGTTGTGAGGAATCGGCGTAACGTCCTTGATGAAACTTATGACCAGGCCGGCAGCCTGAAGTGCACGCAATGCAGACTCACGTCCCGACCCCGGGCCTTTAACATAAACCTCTACACTGCGCAATCCGTGTTCCTGTGCTTTTTTGACACAGTCTTCAGCGGCTATCTGGGCAGCAAAAGGAGTGCTTTTGCGTGAACCTTTAAAGCCTTTGGCACCGGCAGTAGACCATGAGATCACGTTGCCGACCGGATCGGTAATTGTGATAATGGTGTTGTTGAATGTCGCCTGTATGTGAGCAACACCATTGGATATATTTTTACGTTCCTTTTTCTTGCGCACTACCTTCTTGGATGGGCTTGCCATTCGTATTCTCCAGAGCTAATTTATATTATTTCTTTTTACCGGCAACAGTACGGGCAGGACCTTTTCTGGTACGTGCATTGGTCTTTGTACGCTGACCATTGACCGGGAGCCCTTTCCTGTGACGAAGTCCACGATAACAGCCCAAGTCCATAAGACGCTTGATATTCATGGAGATTTCACGCCGGAGGTCACCTTCCACCTTACAGCTGCGATCAATTTCTTCACGAAGTCGAGCTACTTCGGACTCTGACAATTTATCTGTACGGGTGTTCGGGTCAATTTTAGTAACCGAGAGAATATTCTCTGCAGCTGAATTGCCGATACCATAAATATAAGTCAGTGCAATTACGATTCGCTTGTTTTTTGGTAAGTCAATACCTGCAATACGTGCCAATGGAAATTCCTCCTTTAATTACTCATCCCTGCCGCTGTGAATGTTTAGGGATGTCGCAGATAACACGAACTACACCCTTGCGTTTAATAATCTTACATTTGTCGCAGATTTTCTTAACTGATGCACGTACTTTCATGTATCTCCCCTTCACACACAACTATCAGATGCGTGTCAATATTTCTGGTCCTTTATCTGTTATTGCCACTGTATGTTCGAAATGCGCTGAAAGTCCACCATCGGACGTAATTACCGTCCATTGATCATCCAGAACGATCACGTCATGAGACTTCTCGTTTATCATCGGTTCGATTGCCAGAACCATTCCGGCCTTAAGCTTCAGACCCTTACCTGGCAGACCAAAATTAGGTACCTGCGGATCTTCATGAAGATTCCGTCCGATACCGTGGCCAACAAAATCACGTACTACTGAAAATCCGAGCCGTTCAACGTAGCTCTGAACTGCGTGGGACACATCACCCAGCCTGTTGCCAGGCACAGCTTTTTCAATACCGGCATACAGAGATCTTTCCGTGGCCGTTATCAGATCTTGTGCAGCAACAGATATTTTTCCGACAGCCACCGTCAGCGCTGCATCACCATAGTAGTCGTCAATGAAGGCACCGAAATCGAGACTCAATATATCGCCGGACTTAAGCGGAGTCTTTGTTGGCAACCCATGCACGACCTGATTGTTTGGAGAACAGCACAAGGAGCTGGGATAGTTGTGATATCCCTTGAAAGCACATTTTGCCTTGCGCTTGCCAGCCTCCGCAGTTGCAATCTGTTCCAGATCGTATGTTGTAACGCCCGGCTGAACCAGCTCGCTTATGTGCAGAAGAACTTCATAAGCTATTCTGCAAGCCGTTCTCATCCTGTCAATCTCTTGAGGAGATTTAAGAACGATCACCAACACCGTCCAAATATGTACATATCTGTTTCTGTATATCGTTTATCGAACCGCAGCCGTTCACATGCCTTAAAAGCGATCTTGAATCAAAGTAGCTCTTAAGTGGCGCTGTCTGCTGTTCATAAACGTCCAGCCTGTTCTTCACAGTCTGCTCAGAGTCGTCTTCACGTTGAATCAGGGGAGCAGCACAAGCATCACAGACATCGGCAACACGGGGTGCGTCATAGATTACATGATAACCTTTTCCACAGGCTGAACAGGTTCTTCTACCTGAAAGACGTTTGACAATCTCACCGTTATCAACATCCAGCGAGATCACATGGTCAATTGATTTACCAATTGCATCAAGTACCTGCAAAAGTCCGTCAGCCTGAGCCAATGTCCGCGGAAAACCGTCCAGTATAAAACCTGACTGGCAGTCGGTCGATGACAGGCGTTCCTTTACAAGCGCCAGAACAAGATCGTCAGACACAAGCCCACCGGAATCCATGACTGACTTTGCCTTCAAACCGAGTTCAGAACCGGCCTTGACCGCAGCGCGCAACATATCCCCGGTGGATATCTGCGGTATTCCAAAGCGCTCGACTATAAACTTGGCCTGGGTTCCCTTACCTGCGCCAGGCGGTCCGAAAAGAATCAGGTTCACGGCCTACTTCCTTCCTCTGATTCTAACGCCCTTCAGAAAACCCTCATAGTTGCGAGTTATCAGGTGCGACTCGATCTGAGCGACTGTATCCATACCGACACCAACAGCAATCAACAAAGCCGTTCCGCCAAAATAAAATGGCAGATTGAATTTACCGATCAGAATTGTCGGCAGAACACAAACAATAGAAATATATATTGCTCCGGCAAAAGTCAGCCGGGACAAAACACTGTCCATAAATTCGGAGGTTTCTTTGCCAGGACGGATTCCCGGTATGTAGCCACCCTGTTTTTTTATGTTCTCTGCAACGTCGTGTGGATTAAAAGTCACAGCTGTGTAGAAGTAGCAGAAGAAGACTATGAATGCAACAAAAAAGACATTGTAAACCCAGTTACCTGGTGAAAGACTTTTGGCGGCATTCTGTACCCAAGGTATATTTATGAAGTTGGCAATTGTAGCCGGGAACATAATAATCGACGAAGCAAAGATCGGCGGTATAACACCGGCCATGTTGATTTTCAAAGGCAGGTGCGATGTCTGAGCATTAAATGTTTTAAGGCCTACAACCCTTTTGGCATAATGAATCGGCAACCGCCTCTGACCGCGCTCTACAAAGACAATTGCTGCAATTACTGCAAACATGAGGGCCAGTACGAAAATGATTACAAACAGGGACAGTTGGCCGGCATTTATCAATTTGACAGTGTTCATGAGTGCTTTGGGAATGTTAACAACAATCCCGGCAAAGATAATCAGGGAGATACCGTTGCCGATTCCCTTTTCAGACATCTGTTCACCAAGCCACATGACGAACGCTGTCCCTGCGGTAAGTGTTATTACTGTCAAAATGCGAAAGCCCCAACCAGGGCTAGGAACAACCAGTTCTCCCGCGGGACCCCGCATGCTTTCCAGTCCGACAGCCACACCCATACCCTGGACCACGCTTAACACAACTGTTCCATAACGGGTGTATTGAATTATTTTCTTGCGTCCTGACTCGCCTTCTTTTGATAGTTTTTCAATGGCGGGTACAACAACAGTCAAGAGCTGGAAAATAATAGAAGACGAAATGTATGGCATTATGCCAAGGGCAAAAACCGTCAGCCGCTCCAGAGCTCCACCGGAAAACATGTCAAAGAGACCAAGCAAGGTCCCCTGTGATTGTTTAAAAAAGTGTGATAGCGCTATCCTGTCAATTCCAGGAGTGGGGATATGACATCCAATGCGATATACGGCAAGCATTCCTAGTGAAAACAAAACTCTTTTTTTAAGCTCAGGAATTTTGAATATATTCTGGAAGGCTTCAAGCACTAGACGATCTCCTCAACAGATCCGCCAACCGCTACGATTTTATCTTTAGCAGTCTGGCTGAACTTGTTTGCAGTTATCTTCAGATTTTTAGTCAGGTCGCCATTCGCAAGTATTTTAACTGCGCAACGGGATGATTTGATTAACCCCTTGGCTGCCAGAGCTACCGCGTCAACAACAGAACCGGCTTCAAACACTTCCAACTGATTAAGATTAACCAAAGAGTACTCAATCCGGTCGAGCGGCGTAAATCCGCGTTTCGGGAGACGACGCTGCAGAGGCATCTGACCACCCTCGAAACCGGCCTTTATGCTTCCGCCGGAACGGGCTTTCTGACCTTTATGACCTTTAGTTGCTGTTTTGCCATGCCCAGAACCTGTACCACGGCCGATACGTTTTCTGTTCTTTGTAGAACCGAGTGATGGTTTAAGATTATTCAATTCCATACTTATCTACCCCTTTAATTATTCTACAGAAAGCAGATGAGCAACTTTGTTGATCATGCCGCGAATTTCAGGACTGTCAGTACGTTGTACAGACTGGTTAAGCTTGGATAGCCCTAACCCGGCAACAACATCTCTGTGTTTTTTAGGTGTACATATCGTACTTTTTACGAGTGTAATCTTAAGCATAGCGCTCATGATAATTCCTTACGTAGTTATTTATTCAGCGATGCCCCTGCGAGCAGCGATCTCTTCAGGAGTTTTCAATCTCATGAGACCATTGAAAGCTGCCTTGATAACGTTATGTGGATTGTTTGATCCAAGGCATTTGGAAAGAATGTTATTAATTCCGGCGGCCTCGAAAATAGCTCTGGCTGCACCACCGGCAATAACACCGGTACCTGCGGAAGCCGGTTTCATGAGAAGTTTACCAGCACCAAACTTGCCTTCGATTTCGAAAGGGATTGTCTGATTTTGATTGACTGGAACCTTTATCAGGTTTTTCTTGGCTTGCTCAACGCCCTTCCTGATAGCCTCAGGAACTTCGTTTGCCTTGCCAAGACCATAACCGACATGGCCACAGCCGTCACCGACTACAATAAGAGCGGAAAAACTGAATCTACGGCCACCCTTGACAACCTTGGCTACGCGGCTTATGTGAACGACACGATCATTCAGGTTAAGTTCTGCTGGATTGATCCTACTCAAAGAAAACCTCCTCGTACGCTTAGAAGCACAACCCGGCTTCGCGGGCTGCTTCAGCAAGCGCTTTGATTCTACCGTGATAGAGAAAACCATTGCGGTCAAAAACGACTGATGAAACACCTTTTTCCAGTGCCAGACGGGCAACTTCTTTTCCTACAAAAGTTGCAGCGGCGACATTTCCGCCATTAGTTATATCTGCGGCTGCCCCAGACAGGGTCGATGCAGCAACGAGAGTAACTCCCTTTGTATCATCAATTATCTGTGCATATATATGTCGCGCACTTTTGAATACGTTGAGACGTGGACGCTCAACTGTGCCGAGTACTTTTTTACGGACCCGTACTTTACGCTTCATACGTGTAATTGTTTTAATAGCTGTTTTAGCCACACATATCTCCTTATAAAGACTATTTCTTGCCGGTTTTACCAGCTTTTCTCAATATAGTCTCGTCAGCATACTTGATGCCCTTGCCTTTGTAAGGCTCAGGACTACGGAACGATCTGATCTTGGCAGCAGTCTGGCCGACTAATTCCTTATCGTATCCCTTGACAGAGAGCTTGGTCATTTTTTCAACATTAATCGAGATTCCATCAGGAATCTGAAAGTTGACCGGGTGTGAGTAGCCAAGACTTAATACAAGCTCTTGACCTTTTACTTCAGCCCTGTAACCTACACCGTTGATTTCCAGGTCGGTCTGAAAACCTTTAGTTACACCGACGACCATGTTGTTTATCAGTGTACGAGTCAAACCATGTGCTGCCCTGGATTGATTAGTCTCATCAACTCTGGTGACCAGTATTGTTGATTCATTAATATCGAGTACAACATTTGACATTATCTTGCGTGCCAGGGATCCGTTCGGCCCCTGAACAGACAACAAAGAGTCACTGAAACCGATCTTGACACCTTTTGGTATCTCTATTGGTAGTTTACCTATTCTTGACATCTAATGTACTCCTTGTCGCAATGTTTACCAGACTGAGCAGATGAGTTCGCCGCCTACTCCGGCCTTACGTGCAGTACTATCAGTTATGATACCCTTGGAGGTGGACAGAATTGCGATACCAAGACCGCTTTTTACCATAGGAATATCTTCCGACTTTACGTACACCCGTCCGCCAGGCTTGCTGATTCGCTTGATCTCGTTTATCACACAATCTTTTTCATCAATATATTTCAGGTATACCCTGAGAACACCTTGAAGGTTATCAGAGATCACCTTATAGTTTTTAATGAATCCTTCCTGTTTCAAAACACTGGCAATACTGACTTTCATGTTTGAAGAAGGAATGTCGACTTTCTGATGCTTTACCATGTTCGCGTTTCTGATTCTGGTAAGCATGTCAGCAATTGGATCTGTCATGGACATCGTGAGTATGCTCCTGTCTCTTTCTATATGGGCTTGAAGTTACCAGCTGGATTTAATCACGCCGGGAATCTGGCCAGAGGAGGCGTACTTGCGCAGACAAATTCTGCACATTTCGAATTTCCGGTAGAAAGCTTTAGGTCTCCCGCAGACCGGGCAACGATTGTGTTGGCGAACCTTGAATTTAGGTTTGCGCTGGGACTTGATTATCATTGAAACTTTTGCCACAGAATCCTCCAGATTTCTTAGTTCCTGAACGGCATGCCCAGGTACTTGAGAAGAGCTTTACCTTCCTCGTCAGTCTTGGCGCTTGTCACTATCGTTATATTCATGCCTTTGATTTTATCGACAGCGTCGTAATTAATCTCAGGGAATATAAGTTGTTCCTTCACACCAAGAGTATAGTTGCCTTTACCATCAAAAGCTTTTCCAGAGACACCCTTGAAATCCCGAACCCTGGCAAGCGATACATTCATGAGTCGATCGAGAAACTCGTACATACGTTCACGACGCAGTGTTACCATGCAACCGATAGGCATACCTTCACGAAGTTTGAATGTAGCAATTGACTTCTTTGCCTTTGTTATAACAGATTTTTGTCCTGTTATTGCATTCAGCTCAGCAGTAGCAGAATCAAGAATCTTTATATTCTGAATTGCCTCGCCCAACCCCATATTAACAACGATTTTCTCAATGCGCGGTACCTGCATGGAGGACTTATACGTAAAATCGTTAAGAAGTTTAGGTACAACTTCTTTGATATATATTTCTTTTAAACGCGTCATTATGATGTTTCCTCCAAAGAAATTCTAAAGCGAATTGCCACACTTGATACAAACACGCTGCTTTTCGCCGTTTTCCAGAATTTTCTTGCTTGTTCTGACAGGCTTAGCACACTTTGAACAATATGGCATGACATTGGAGATGTGTATCCTGGCTTCTTTCTCCTTTATCCCGCCGGCCTCATTGCCACGTGCTTTAACGTGACGCTTTACTATATTGAGACCTTCAACGATTACGCCTTGCTTTTTAGGAAGAAGTTGTAAAACTTTACCGGTTTTACTTTTTTCCTTACCGGCAATAACCATAACTGTATCGCCCTTGTTAACATGGGATTTAATGGCTTGCATCTTAATTTCTCCGATATTTTTATAGTACTTCCGGTGCAAGAGAGATAATCTTCATAAACTTCTTAGCCCGCAATTCCCTGGCTACCGGACCGAAGATACGTGAACCTACCGGTTCCTTGGCATTATTAATCACAACACCAGAGTTATCATCAAAGCGGATATACGATCCGTCAGGACGACCTAGAGACTTTGCAGTTCTAACTATTACAGCTTTAACAACATCGCCTTTTTTAACTTTGGAATTGGGGAGCGCTTCACGTA
Source organism: Geobacteraceae bacterium (assembly GCA_032469775.1). GTDB lineage: Bacteria > Desulfobacterota > Desulfuromonadia > Geobacterales > Pseudopelobacteraceae > JACRCG01. The sequence continues at coordinate 23,272 of JAWDJY010000048.1, forward strand.
CCGAAGCAACAATAATATCGCCAACGCCTGCATATTTTCTCTTGGAACCGCCCAGGACTTTTATGCAAAAAAGTTTTTTTGCTCCTGAATTGTCGGCTACATCCAGTATTGTCTGCATTTGAATCATTACACGATACTCCCTATACTAAGAGATACTTTCAATTATCTGCTTGAGGCTCCAGCGTTTATCTTTACTTAAAGGGCGACACTCGATAATTTGTACGCGGTCACCGACTTTCGTACTGTTCTGTTCATCATGAACTTTGTACTTAACACTACGCTTGATATATTTGTTGTAAATGCTGTGTTTAACAAGACGATCAACCTTTACTACAACGGTTTTCTCCATCTTGTCGCTAACAACAACACCTACCTGTGTTTTTCTATGACCACGTTCAATCATTTCGATGCTCCCTATGCCTTGATCTCAGCGAGTATTGTACTAATTCTGGCAATGTCCTTCCGGACAGATTTAAGCTTGGATGTATTCTCAAGTCTGCCGGTGTGCAGCTGAAATTTGAGATTGAAAAGCTCCTGAGTACTCTCAGTCTGCTTTTTGATCAGTTCTTCAGAGGTCATTTTCCTGAGGTCATTAGTCTTCATGAAGCTCTCCCCGTGAGATAAACTTTGTTGAAAGGGGCAGTTTATGTGCAGCAAGCCTCAGAGCTTCGCGTGCGATCTCTTCGGTCACACCTTCCATCTCATATAGTATTACACCTGGCTTTACAACACAGACCCAAGAGTCAGGCGAACCTTTACCCTTACCCATCCTGGTCTCTGCAGGTTTTGCAGTCAGAGGCTTGTCCGGAAAAACACGAATCCAGATCTTGCCGCCCCTCTTGATATAACGTGTCATTGCGATACGCGCTGCTTCAATTTGACGGGAATCAAGCCAACCACACTCTGTGGCCTGAAGTCCAAATTCGCCAAAAGAAAGATCGATTCCACGGCAGGGCTTACCAGTCATACGCCCCTTCATCTGTTTTCTATGTTTTACCCGTTTCGGCATTAACATTGATGCGTGCTCCTGTTGTGCAAAATAAAAAGATCACTTACCAGGCAGAATTTCACCTTTGAATATCAGTACTTTTACGCCAATAAGTCCGTATGTTGTTTTTGCTTCGGCAAAACCGTAATCTATGTCAGCCCTGAGAGTATGGAGAGGAACCCTGCCCTCACGGTACCATTCTGTACGGGACATTTCAGCACCGCCAAGTCTTCCTGAGCAAGTGATTCTGATGCCCTTGGCGCCAAACTTCAATGTCGAAGTAACGCTTTTTTTCATGGCTCTGCGGAATGCGATACGACGTTCCAGCTGCAGTGCCACGTTTTCAGCCACCAATTGAGCGTCAAGTTCAGGCTTGCGAACTTCGTTGATAGTAATAAATACTTCCTTAGAAGTTATCAGAGCAAGATCTTTCTTGATCGTTTCAACTTCAGAACCCTTCTTACCGATTATAAGACCCGGGCGAGCCGTAAAGATGTTGATCTTGCATTTGTTAGCAGCACGCTCGATCTCAATTTTTGACACACCGGAACTGTATAGACGTTTTTTCAAGAATTTCCGGATGGCCAGGTCTTCATGCAACAACTTAGCGTAGTCAGCCTCAGCGTACCATTTCGAGTCCCAAGTCTTAGTTACACCAAGTCGGAAGCCTATCGGATTTATTTTTTGTCCCAAACTACACCTCCAGGTAATAAAAACTATTTAGAGTCCGACAAAGTGACTGCTATATGACTTGTCGGCTTTCTTATCTTGCTAGCACGTCCCATCGCACGGGGAACGAAGCGCTTCAGAACTGCGCCACCATCAACAAATATGGTCTTTACAAAAAGGCGATCTACATCTGATACACCTTTTTGCTCAGCATTTGCAACTGCTGATTTCAGCAGTTTTGATACTAATTTAGCTGATGGCTGTGGCATGAATCGCAAAGTATTGAGTGCATCCTGTATCGCTTTCCCTCTTACAAGATCGACTACAAGACGAGTTTTGCGCGGTGAAAGCCGTATAGATGATAATTTTGCACTGGATTCCATATCAAACTCCCTTACTACTTCTTGACTTTACTCTTCTTATCAGCGGCATGGCCGTGAAATGTTCTAGTTGGCGAGAATTCACCCATTTTATGTCCAACCATATTCTCGGTCACAAATACCGGAATGAACTTACGACCGTTATGTACCGCAAAACTACAACCTATGAAATCAGGGCTGATTGTTGAGCGTCGTGACCAAGTCTTAATAATTTTTTTGGAATTGGGACCTTCAGCCAGAACCTTTTTCAACAAGTGTTCATCAATAAAAGGACCTTTTTTTATCGAACGTGCCATAGTATCAGCCTCTCAACGGATTATTTACTGCGCTTCTTAACAATGAAACGGTCAGAAGTCTTGTTAGTACGTGTTTTATAACCCTTGGTTGGGATACCCCAGGGAGTTACTGGATGACGTCCACCTGAAGTACGCCCCTCGCCGCCACCATGCGGATGGTCAACCGGGTTCATTGCAACACCACGTACTTTTGGACGTCTGCCAAGCCAACGAGAACGACCGGCCTTACCAATATTTACGTTTTCATGGTCGGTATTGCCGACTTGACCGATTGTTGCATAGCAGTCCTGCAGGATTAAACGAACCTCGCCCGAAGGGAGTTTGACCTGAGAATACTTGCCTTCTTTTGACATAAGCTGAGCAAATGTACCGGCACTTCTAGCCAGCTGCGCGCCTTTTCCGATTTTGAGCTCAATATTGTGTATAATTGTGCCCAGCGGTATCGCACGCAGTGGAAGCGAGTTCCCTGGCTTAATATCTGCTTCAGGTCCACTGATTACCATGTCGCCGACTTTAAGATCAAGAGGCGCCAGGATATATCTCTTTTCACCATCTGCGTAATTCAGAAGAGCTATTCTTGCGCTGCGGTTCGGATCGTATTCAATGCTGGCAACAGTAGCAGGAATGCTTCTTTTATCACGTCGAAAATCGATAATACGATACTTCTGCTTGTGACCGCCACCTTGATGCCTGGAGGTAATACGTCCATTAGAGTTTCTGCCGCCGCTTTTTTTAAGAACAACTAGCAAGGACTTTTCTGGTGTAGATTTAGTAATTTCGTCAAACGCAGAACATGTTTGATGCCTACGTCCTGCTGAAGTCGGATTGTAACTTTTGATTGCCATTGCGAACCCCAAACGTGTTAGTTAGACTTCAAAGAAATCTATTGTTTGTCCTTCCTGGAGTGTTACATATGCTTTTTTCCAGTTGGACCGTTTGCCAAAAGTTTTGCCAGAGCGCTTAACCTTGCCAGCCACGGTTACCGTACGAACATCGGCAACTTTAACTTTAAACAGGGATTCAACAGCCTGCTTGATTTCGATTTTATTTGCATCTTTGTCAACAACGATGGCAACTGTGTTAGATGAATCAGCTCCCAGCGAAGTTTTTTCAGTAACATGCGGCTTTTTAATTACGGAGTAGATGTTCATTTCTGCAATGCTCCTTCTGCCGACTGCACTGAACCCTGTGTAAAAATGATATGACGGTATTTGAGCATGTCATGAACATTCAGGGCATCGTGCTTCAGCATTTTGACATGAGGGACATTGCGGGCTGACAGATAAAGATTGTTATTAAAATCATCAGTAACAATCAATGAACGCTCAAGGTCAAAGCGCTTCATGAACCCTACAAAATCCTGAGTGGATATCTTGTCAAATTCGATTTTATCAATAACAGTAATACCGTTATTCTTTAATTTATAAGTCAAAACGGAGCAAAGTGCAGCGGCCCTGGCTTTTTTGTTCATGCTCAGGTTGTATATCTTTGGCTGAGGACCGAAAGCGACTCCACCACCAGGATACTGCGGTGCTCTGCTACAACCCTGACGAGCATTACCGGTACCTTTCTGTTTGAAAGGTTTCTTGCCGCCGCCGGATACTGCTGAACGATTCTTTACTGCGACCGTTCCAGCTCTCCTGTTGGCAAGCTGAATACGAAGTGCTTGATGGATAAGGCTTTCCCTTACCTCAACGTTGAACACGTCATCCGACAGCTCAACCTCACCCGTTTTTTGCCTGTTCATATTGTAGACATCTATTGAAGGCATACACAAACTCCCAAGAAATTACTAAGCTTTTACACTCTGTTTTATCAGTACGATTGAGTTCTTGTGACCAGGTACCGCCCCTTTGATAAGAAGCAGGTTATCTGATGAAACTACACGGACAATTTTAAGCCGCTGAACCGTCACCTTGCAATTACCCATTTGGCCGGGCATTTTCTTGTTTTTAAAAACATGCGAAGGAGTGGCAGAAGCTCCGATTGAACCGGGTGCACGATGGAAACGTGAACCATGGGAAGCCCGGCCGCCTTTAAAGTTCCAGCGCTTGATTACACCCTGAAAACCTTTACCGATACTGGTACCGGTGACATCAATAAGATCGTCAGGAGCAAACTGATCAACCGTAATAGAATCTCCGATGCTCATTTCTGCAGATGATGCCAGCTTGAATTCTCTCAGGTATCTGAAAACGCCCTGTCCCGATTTTGTGCAGTGGCCAAGATCCGGCTTGTTGGCGCCGGAAGCTGCAACAGAATCAAAACCTACCTGAACTGCCGAGTAACCATCTGTCTCTACCGTTTTTTTCTGGACTACGTAGCAAGGACCAGCCTGAACAACTGTTACCGGCACAAGTGTCCCGTCTTCCAAAAATATCTGAGTCATGCCCAGCTTTTTTCCGATGATACCTTTCATCATAGCTAATCCTATTCAGTCGTAGTAACAATTACAGTTTGATTTCGACGTCAACACCAGCAGAAAGATCCAGTTTCATCAAGGCATCAACAGTTTGTTGTGTCGGATCAAGTATGTCGATCAGGCGCTTGTGCGTTCTGATCTCAAATTGATCACGAGACTTCTTATCAACATGCGGACCACGGAGAACACAGTATTTGTTTATAACTGTTGGCAGTGGAATCGGCCCTGCAACTCGAGCACCAGTTCTTTTTGCAGTTTCGACGATCTCACTTACTGAAACATCCAGTAGCTTATGGTCATATGCCTTGAGGCGAATTCTGATTTTCTGGCTCTGCATTGATATCCTCGTAACGTTTCAGATTTATTCGATAATGGAGCTTACAACGCCTGCGCCGACGGTACGGCCACCTTCGCGGATAGCGAAGCGGAGGCCTTCATCCATGGCGATCGGGGTGATCAGGTTGATGGTCATGGCAACGTTGTCGCCAGGCATAACCATTTCAACTCCGGCAGGAAGTTCGGCAATGCCGGTAACGTCCGTTGTACGGAAGTAGAACTGTGGGCGGTAGCCGTTGAAGAACGGTGTATGACGACCACCTTCTTCCTTGGTGAGTACATAGGCTTCCGCTTTGAACTTGGTGTGCGGGGTGATTGAACCCGGCTTGGCAAGAACCTGACCGCGCTCGATGTCTTCACGCTTGACACCGCGCAGCAGGGCACCGATGTTGTCGCCGGCGCGACCTTCGTCGAGAAGTTTACGGAACATTTCGACACCGGTTACAGTCGTCTTGGCGGTTGTCTTGATGCCGACGATTTCTACTTCCTCGCCAACCTTGACGATTCCGCGCTCAACACGTCCGGTGGCAACCGTACCACGACCGGAAATCGAGAATACGTCTTCTACCGGCATCAGGAACGGACGGTCAATGGCGCGCTCCGGATCAGGGATGTAGGAGTCAACTGCGTCCATCAGCCTGTTTACGGACTCTTCGCCCAGTTCGCTCTTCTCGCCTTCAAGAGCTTTCAAGGCAGAACCCTTGATGATTGGAATATCGTCGCCCGGGAAGTCGTAGCTGGAGAGAAGTTCGCGAACTTCAAGCTCAACCAGTTCGAGCAGCTCTTCGTCATCTACCATGTCGGCCTTGTTGAGGAATACGACCATGTAAGGTACGCCAACCTGACGTGCGAGCAGGATGTGCTCACGTGTCTGGGGCATGGGGCCGTCAGCTGCCGATACAACCAGGATCGCGCCGTCCATCTGCGCGGCGCCGGTGATCATGTTCTTGACGTAGTCGGCGTGGCCGGGGCAGTCAACATGTGCATAGTGGCGCTTGTCGGTCTCGTATTCAACGTGGGCCGTAGCGATCGTAATACCGCGCTCACGCTCTTCAGGGGCATTGTCAATCTGGTCGAACGCCTTGTACTCGGCCTGACCCTTGCCGGCCAGAACCTTGGTGATCGCAGCGGTAAGAGTAGTCTTGCCGTGGTCAACGTGACCGATAGTCCCGATGTTTACGTGTGTCTTGTTACGCTCGAATTTTGCCTTTGCCATGATAAAGGCCCTCCTGATGGATAAATTTGTTTAAATCAACCTTTAACTTTTGCAACTATCTCTTCCGATACCGACTTGGGTACCGGTTCATAATGATCAAATGTCATTGCGTATGTTGCACGTCCCTGTGTTGCGGAACGTAAATCTGTCGAATAACCGAACATCGATGCCAGCGGAACCATTGCTGAGATTACCTGTGCACCTGCACGTGAGTCCATACCCATGATACGACCACGCTTGGAGTTGAGATCACCGATAACGTCACCCATATATTCTTCCGGGACAACAACTTCAACGGACATTATCGGTTCAAGAATAATCGGGCCCGCTTTTGCACAACCCTCTTTAAAGCCCATGGATCCGGCAATCTTGAACGCCATCTCAGAGGAGTCAACCTCATGGTATGAACCGTCAATCAAAGTAACCTTGACATCTACAACCGGGAATCCAGCCATGATCCCGTTATCTGTGGCTTCCAATGCACCCTTGCCAACAGCCGGGATATATTCGCGGGGGACAACGCCACCCTTGATTGCATCAACAAACTCAAAACCCTTGCCAGCTTCCTGCGGCTCAATCTCAAGCCATACATGACCATACTGACCACGACCGCCGGACTGACGAACAAACTTGCCTTCCACTTTTACCTTCTTGGTAATAGTTTCACGGTAGGCAACCTGCGGCTTGCCGACATTTGCTTCTACTTTGAATTCACGCTTGAGTCGATCTACAATGATCTCCAGGTGAAGCTCACCCATGCCGGAGATAATCGTCTGACCGGTTTCTTCATCAGTCTTTACACGGAATGAAGGGTCTTCACTGGCCAGCTTTTGAAGGCCGAAACCGAGTTTTTCCTGTTCAGCTTTTGTCTTTGGCTCGATCGCAATAGAAATAACCGGCTCAGGAAACTCGATTGACTCAAGAATGACCTGCTTATCTTCATCACAGAGCGTATCGCCGGTCGTCGTATATTTCAAACCGACAGCAGCAGCAATATCGCCGGCATAGACTTCTTTGATCTCTTCTCGCTTGTTGGCGTGCATTTTGAGAATACGGCCAATACGCTCTTTCTTGCCTTTGGTGGAGTTGTAGACATATGAACCAGCCGCAACAACTCCTGAATAGACGCGGAAGAACGTCAGCTGACCAACAAAGGGGTCGGTCATAATCTTGAAACCGAGGGCAGAGAAAGGCTCGGAGTCAGACGCCTGACGTTCGATCTCTTCTCCGCTGTCAACATCAATACCCTTTATTGCAGGAATATCGAGTGGAGACGGCATATAATCAACAACAGCATCGAGCAGGTTCTGAACGCCCTTGTTTTTGAATGAAGACCCGCAGATAACCGGGCAGAACTTGATGGCAATCGTGCCGGTCCGAATTGCGGACATAATTTCTGCTTCTGTCAGAACTTCTCCGCCAAGATACTTTTCCATGAGCGCATCATCATGGCTGGAGATTTCTTCAATCATCTTTTCGCGGTACTCATTGGCTTCATCAACAAGCTCAGCCGGTATTTCTATTTCACTGTATTCGGCACCGAGCGACTCATCATTCCATATGATCGCCTTCATCCGAACAAGGTCAACAACACCCTTGAAACTTTCTTCCTTACCAACCGGTATCTGAATCGGGAGCGGATTTGCCTTGAGACGATCCTTGATCATCTGTACGCCACGGAAGAAATCAGCTCCGACACGGTCCATCTTGTTGATAAAAGCAAGACGAGGAACACCGTATTTATCAGCCTGACGCCAGACGGTCTCAGACTGCGGCTCAACCCCACCAACCGAACAGAACACTGCTACTGCACCATCCAGAACCCTCAGTGAGCGCTCGACTTCGATTGTGAAGTCAACGTGGCCGGGTGTATCAATAATATTGATGTTATAATCTCTCCAGCTGCAGGTTGTTGCAGCCGAGGTAATGGTGATACCGCGCTCCTGCTCCTGCTCCATCCAGTCCATGGTGGCAGTGCCTTCATGAACTTCGCCGATCTTGTGAGAAACACCCGTATAGTAAAGGATACGCTCTGTAGTCGTTGTCTTACCGGCATCGATATGAGCCATGATGCCGATATTTCTATATTTTTCAAGTGGTGATAAACGGGGCACCGAATCCTCCAGAAACTTTTAAACTACTACCAGCGATAATGGGCAAAAGCACGGTTGGCTTCAGCCATTTTATGCACATCTTCACGCTTCTTGACAGCCGAACCACGGTTATTGAAGGCATCCATGATCTCGCCGGCAAGCTTGTCTGTCATCGTCTTTTCACTGCGAGCGGTTGAATACTTGATCAACCAACGCATTGCAAGCGACATGCGACGCTCCGGGCGAACTTCGATAGGAACCTGATAAGTGGAACCACCAACGCGACGTGACTTGACTTCAAGCATCGGTTTAATATTATCAAGACTCTTCTTAAGAACCTTTACCGCCTCGTCATTGGAGCGCTGTGCGACCAACTCGAGTGCGCCGTACAGAATCGACTCAGCAACACTTTTTTTGCCATCCAGCATCAACGTATTGATGAGTTTGGCAACAACCTTGTCGTTGAATTTCGGATCGGACAGAATTATTCTCTTGGGCACTTCTCTTCTTCTTGGCATATCTTTCCCCTCAACGAATCAGGTGAATATTATTTCGGACGCTTCGCGCCATACTTGGAACGACTTTTCAAACGGCCTTTAACGCCGACCGAGTCAAGCGTGCCGCGAACGATGTGATAACGCACACCAGGAAGGTCTTTAACCCTGCCACCACGAATCAACACAACCGAGTGCTCCTGAAGATTATGACCAACACCCGGGATATAGGATGTAACCTCTATACCGTTTGTGAGCCTTACCCTGGCAACCTTGCGCAGAGCAGAGTTAGGCTTCTTAGGTGTAGTCGTATAAACCCTTGTGCAAACACCGCGTTTTTGCGGGCAACACTTCAGCGCAGGCGCCGTCGATTTATCGTTCTTGCTTTCTCTACCCGCACGAATCAACTGGTTAATAGTTGGCATAGTCGTCAAATTCTCCCGACAAAATAGTTATCAAAAACGCCTCTCCAAAGAAGCGAATTCCGAAGCTAGCAAATAAATCGACGCCCTGTCAACCTTTTTATCCAACCATATATAAATAAGTTGGCAGCGCGTCGAAATAATTTAAGATAAATCTTTTTACAAATGTTTGTTTGTGTTTAGAAGTTCTGCTTTATTCAGCATCGCGCACGATTTAAAATCAACTGCGAGGGGAATGGAATAGGTGTAGGGCCGGAATCAGACCGGCATCTCCATTCATGTCTGTTGCGCGATGTTTACTGCTCCACGATGGGAATCAGTCTTATACTCTTAACTCAGCTTCAGTGTCAACAAAAAAAATGCATCTTTATTTTTTTCTTTTTACGAACATCCACTACTTGACCGTGTACCAGAATTTGGACTGCCGAATCTTCCCGTCTTTAAGCTTGAACTTGCTCATCACACCGTATTTCCCCTTTGCCGCCATCTCGAAATCGCCGCCAAAGTGCCCATGCATACCCATCAAGTCCCTGGTCTGGTCTTTTTTGTCAGGGCCTTGAATTTTAACCTTGACCTCACCCTCCGTCAATTGCTTGCCGCTTTTGACATCCTTGATGCTTACTGAAATATGGTGCGTTTCTTTGACCCCCTTGGGCATTTCCATTCCCATTTCCTTCATCGCATCCTTCATCGTCTGTACGGTAAAAGATATCTTTACTCCATCCACTACTTCCTCATGTGCCGGACCTCCCGCATGGGTGGAGTGATCACCATGCTCCATTGCACCAAAAGTCACCATCGGAGCCGAAAAGGCCATGGCAACTGCCGCCAGAATTATCATCTGTTTTCTCATTGCATTTCTCCCCTGTAATTTGATTAGGCTTCCCACTCGCTGGCGGTATTAATACTTTAATGCTTCATCCCGCTGTACTTCAAAGTTCCCTTGCGCAGCTCACGTTTCTTCATCAGCACGAAAATCACCGGTGTCATTATAAGTACATGCACCGCAGATGAGATCATTCCGCCGATCATCGGCGCCGCTATCGGTTTCATTACGTCGGCGCCGGTACCACTGGACCACATGATCGGCACAAGCCCCAATAGAGCCACAGCCACAGTCATCAACTTGGGCCGCAGGCGCAGCACCGCCCCCTCAAAAGTTGCGTCGTAAATATCCTGCTCCGTGCAGGGACCGTCCTTCAGTTTTTTATCCAGAGCCTCATGCAGATAAATCACCATCACCACTCCGGTTTCCACTGCGATCCCGTACAGGGCAATGAAACCGACCCAGACTGCCACTGACAGATTGTATCCCAGGGCCGACACCAGATAGACCCCTCCTACCAGCGCAAAAGGCACTGAGAGCATCACCATGCTGGCCTCCAGGGCTGAGTGGAAGGTGAAGTAGAGCAGGATGAATATGATCACCATCCCCAACGGGATTAGCACCTGCAAGCGTGCCTTGGCGCGCACCTGGTTTTCCCACTGCCCTGACCAGGCCACATAGTATCCGGGAGGCAGTTTGAGCTGTTTCTCCAGCACCTGTTTGGCCTCGTTCACGAATCCGCCCATATCCCTGCCGCGCACGTTGAGAAAAACGATCGAGCGCAGCAAGCCCCCCTCGCTGTTGATCTCAGGTGCTCCGGTGGACACCTTCAGCTTGGTGACCAGCGATAGCGGTACTTGAGCGCCACCCATGCCGCTTACCAGGATGCGGCGGATAGCCGGAATGTTGTCGCGATAGTCGCGCAGGTAGCGGATGCGGATCGGGAAGCGGTTTCTGCCTTCCACGGTGGTGGAGAGCATCTCGCCCCCCAGGGCTGTGCCGATTACATCCTGAATGTCACCGACGCTGACACCGTAGCGGGCGGCCGCCTCACGGTCTATATCTATATCTATATAGTTGCCTCCGGTGACCCGTTCGGCCACCACATCGGCCGCGCCCTTGATCGGCCGCAGGATCGCCTCTGCCTGGATCGCCAGATCCTTCAGCACGTTCAGGTCACTGCCGAAGATTTTAACCCCCAGGTCGGTACGCACTCCGGTGGAGAGCATGTTGATGCGGTTGATGATCGGCTGGGTCCAGCCGTTGCGCACACCGATCTGCTGTAACCTGCCGTCCAGTTCGGCCACTATGTCGGCTTTTTTGATTCCAGGACGCCACTGCTCCTTCGGCTTCAGGATGATGATGCTCTCGAACATCGAGACCGGCGCCGGGTCTGTAGATGTCTCGGCCCGACCGACCTTACCCAGAACATGCTCCACCTCCGGCACACTCTTGATGATCGTGTCCTGGACCTGGATGATGCGTTTGGCCTCGGTGATCGAAACGTTGGGGAGCGTGACCGGCATGTACAACAGCGATCCTTCATCCAGCGGAGGCATGAACTCGCTCCCCAGTTTCATGAACATCGGCACAGCGACCAACAGCGCCACTATGTTCAGCATGATGGTGGTTTTTTTCCAGACCAGCACCCAGCGGATCACCGGCGAGTAGAGCCGGATAAAGAACGTGGAGACGGGATTGGCGCTCTCCGGCGGCATCTTGCCGCGCATCAGCCAGTACATCAGCACCGGCACCAGCGTGATTGCGATCAGCGCCGAGCCCATCATCGAAAAGGTCTTGGTGAAGGCCAGCGGGTGAAACAACTTGCCCTCCTGCCCTTCCAGCATGAAGACCGGCACAAACGACAGCACTATGATCGCCAGCGAAAAGAAGATCGCCCGGCCCACCTGTTTGGCCGAAGCAATCACGACTTCCAGGCGCTTCCCGGCCCTCTCCTCCTGCGGCATCTCCGACAGATGGCGGTAGCAGTTCTCCACCATGATCACGCCGGCATCAACCAGCACCCCGATCGCAATGGCAATCCCCCCCAGGGACATGATGTTGGAGGTAACTCCCATGAGTTTCATGGTGATAAACGCGATCAGCACCGAGATAGGCAAAGTCAGCACGATCACCAGGGCGCTCTGGAAATGGAGCAGGAAAGCCAGGATCACCAGCGAGACCACCACCGACTCCTCCAGCAGCGAGGTCTTCAGGGTTTTCACCGCACGGCTGATCAGGTCGGAGCGGTCGTAGGAAACCATGATCCTGACGCCGGGCGGCAAGCCTTTCTCAAGTTCCTTGATCTTGACCTTGACCCGGTCGATTACGTCCTTGGCATTCTCACCGTAGCGCATAACCACGATGCCGCCCACCGCCTCACCCTCGCCGTTCATATCCAGCAGGCCGCGCCGGATGGCGCCCCCCATCTGGACCGTGCCCAGGTTCTTGACGTAGATCGGAGTGCCGCGCATGTCTGCGCCGACCACAATGTTTTCCAGGTCTGCCAGGGATTTCACATAACCGCGACCACGGATCAGGTATTCAGCATCGGCCTGTTCGATCAACTTGCCGCCAACGTCCTTGTTGGATCCCTTGACCGCCTCCATCACCTTGCCGGAAGTGATATTGTAAGCCTGAAGCCTGACCGGATCCAGGTCGATCTGATACTCTCGCACCAGTCCGCCGATCGAGGCCACCTCGGCCACACCGGCCACGGTATTCAGCTGGTAGCGGACAAACCAATCCTGCAGGGTGCGCAGCTGTTCCAGGTCATAACCCTTGCCTTCGATCGTGTACCAGAACACATGCCCTACACCGGTGCCGTCCGGCCCCAGGGTTGGCACAACACCGGGAGGAAGCAGCGAAGCGGCATAGTTCAACCGTTCCAGCACCCGGGTACGAGCCCAGTAGATATCTGCCTTGTCCTCGAAGATCACATAGATCATCGAGAATCCGAAAGCAGATGACGCCCTTACGGCACGCACCTGCGGCAGCCCCTGCAGGTTGGTGGCCAGAGGATAGGTAACCTGGTCTTCCACTACCTGTGGCGAACGGCCGGGATAGTCGGTGAAGACGATCACCTGGTTGTCGGACAGGTCCGGGATCGCGTCCACCGGGGTGCGATAGACAGACCATACGCCCCAGGCGATGATCAGCGCGAAGACCATCAGCACGATGACCCGGTTGCGGGCGCTATATTCGATGATTTTTTCGATCATT
>JAWDJY010000049.1:0-36322 GCA_032469775.1 Geobacteraceae bacterium
CTCCTGCGATGACGAACTGCTGCTGGAGGTCGAAAAACCTGATGGCGATCTGTGGGAACTGGAACTGGAGCGTGAAGCCGGCGAACCGCTGGGACTGACTTTTCCCGCTCCGTCCCCGGCCCGCTGCGCCAACAACTGCGTCTTCTGTTTTGTGCACCAACTCCCCAAAGGGCTGCGCAAGCCGCTTTACGTCAAGGACGAAGATTACCGCCTCTCGTTCCTGAACGGCAACTATGTCACCCTGGCCAATCTGAAGCCCTCCGCTCTGTCCCGGATCATCGAACAGCGCCTTTCCCCGCTTTATATCTCGGTGCATGCCACCAATCCGGTCCTGCGCGAACAGCTGCTGGGCAAGGCCGGAATACCTCCGGTCATGGATCAGCTGCAGCAGCTGGCTACAGCCGGTATCGCAATGCATACACAGGTCGTGCTCTGCCCGGGGCTTAACGATGGCGTCGAACTGGAACGCACCGTGAACGAACTGGCCGGCCTGTTTCCGGCGGTGCGGTCGCTGGCGATAGTTCCGCTGGGGCTGACCGATCATCGTGCCAACCTGCCACGGCTGACACCGGTTAGCGGTGATTACGCCCGGGAATTCATAGCGGTATGGGAGCCGCTGGCCAGGAAACTGCGCCGGCGGCTGGGAGAACCTTTTCTCTTTCTGGCGGACGAGTTCTATCTCAAGGCCGGGCTGCCGTTCCCGCCGATCAGGGCGTATGGCGACTTCCCGCAGATTGAGAACGGGGTCGGCATGGCTCCGCTCTTTGCCCGGGAGGCCGGACAGCTGCTGCGCCGTGCCCGGCCTGTGGCTTCTTTCCGGGCGACGATCGTAACCGGTGTCTCGGCCGCCGGATTTGTCGGTGAATTCCTGGGGAGGCTGTCGCAAAAGACCGGTCTTGAGCTGGTGCCGCTGGCTGTGGAAAACAGGCTGTTCGGCGCGTCGGTTACCGTCAGCGGCCTGGTGGCCGGCAACGATATTATCGCCGCGCTGGCCGGGCACGAAACAGGCGCAGCGCTGCTGGTGCCTGATGTGATGCTGAAAGAAGGAGAGGGTGTCTTCCTGGACGACGTGACGCTGGATGAATTGCAGCGCCGGTGCGGTTGTCGCGTGATTGTCTTCGACTCCACGCCGAGTGGTTGTTACCGCGCGCTGGTGGCTTTGAACAGGTCCATGACCAGAGTCGAGTCTCGAATCTGACAGGAACTGGTGTACAGGTTGAGCAAAATATCAATTGAACGTCGTGGGAGAACACCGGTGGTTTTGCCTGTGCTTCTGTCTTTTTGGACACTTAGTCTCTCACGATATATTATTTGTACGCCAGTACCGTATATTATTTAACACGTCGTAACTCCTACGGAATTGCATTGTTAACAAAACAGGCACATGAATGCTTGAACTGATGATTCCTCTGGCCAAGGTATTCTGTTTGAAGACCGATATTGAATACAATGCTCTCTTCGTAAAAGTTTGCTCCATTCAAATTTTTAGAAACAAAAAAGCCGTCTTGCGACGGCTCTGTTGTTCGGTGCTCCGATTGTACGAAAAACCTATTTTCTGACCACCATGCGGCGCTGCATGCGGCCCCCCATGGAGGCCATCTGGTGCTTCTGCAGTGCCCCCAGGCTCTCCAGGTGGAACTGGAACCACAGGTCGCCGTAGGCGCGCATGTTCATTTTCTTGCCCTTTTCCAGTGACTCCAGATTATCCTTCAGTTTTTCATCGCCGGGAATTTTCTTCAATCCCTTGGCCAGAATCTCCTTGGCTTTGGCGTTGTCGCCGCTTTCATTCATGCAGTAGGCGTACAGGCTCCAGAGCATCGACTCCTTGCCGTTCCACTGCACGGCCTTGTCAAAGGTGCTGATCATCTTGTCCTTCTTCTGGCGCTTCATGTAGGAAACGGCCAGCATCGCCATGGCGGCCCAGTTTTTGAAGAAGGATTTTTCAAGATAGGGGAAGGCGTTGGCGAAGTCGCGTTTCATGTAGTAGATCATGCCGATCTGTGAGTTGATCTGGCCATCAACATACAGCTGCCATTTACTGTACTGCAGGGCGTCCTTCAGTTCGCGGATCGCCTTTTCGAATCGTGGCGGCTGGGCCTGGAGGTCTTTGCCGGCGGTCTCGATCGAGGCCATCACCTTCTTCATGGTTATGCGCGAAAACAGCGCGAAGACCAGGGCGAAGACGATCAGAGCGATCAACAGCGCAATCCACCAGGAGAGCTTGAG
Source organism: Geobacteraceae bacterium (assembly GCA_032469775.1). GTDB lineage: Bacteria > Desulfobacterota > Desulfuromonadia > Geobacterales > Pseudopelobacteraceae > JACRCG01. The sequence continues at coordinate 2,227 of JAWDJY010000049.1, forward strand.
GACAAGCATCAGTATCAGTAGCACCGCAGTAGAGGCGCCCGCGGAGATGAGAATGTTATACATCGGGAATTCCTTTCGTTGTTTCTGCTATTGGGGTAAGCGGGAGTCAGCTTTTGGGAGCGGCCGGAACCATCTCTCCGTTCTTTTCGGTAAACTTGGCGATTATGATGCGGCGTCCGGGTTTGAGCGCCACCGTTGACTTAAGGTTGTTCCATGCGGTCAGAAGTTTGGTGGATACGTTGAAGCGCTTGGACAGCATGCCGAGTGTATCGCCCTTCTTGACGGTGTAGTATTTGGAAAAATTGCCTTTGTTTACGGTTGTGCGCGCCGTGCGTCCCTCGCGGCTGAAATCTACGGTCTGTTTTACCGGCACTATCAGAGTCTTGCCGGACAGCCGGTTCTTGACGTTCAGCCCGTTCAATTCCGCCAGTGCAACCGGTGTCGTGCCGAAGCGCCGGGCGAGGCTCTTCAGCGAGTCCCGTTTGCCGGCCTTGTAACGGGTATAGAGGATCTTTTCGGTGTAACGCTGGTCTTCCGGAATCTTGGCGTATTCAAGCTCGAACTGCTGCTTGGTCCCCTTGGGAATCTTGAGCTGGTAATCCGGATAATTGGGAGGGGTGCACCAGTGCCGCAGGTCCGGATTCAGTTCCTTGATGGTTTCGTAGGTGGTGCCGCTCAGCTTTGCCGCCAGCTCCAGGTTCGTGCGCGAAGGGATCGTGACGGTGTCGAATTCGATCGCCGGCAGGTAGGCCACATCGGAAAAACCGTAGCGACCCGGATCCTTGGCGATGATCGCCGCCGCCAACAGCTTGGGGACGTATTCCTTGGTCTCGCGTTTAAGGTACGATCCTTCGGATATCTCCCAGAAGTCGCTGGTGTTGTACATGCTGATGGCACGCAGGATCTTGTTCTCGCCGGCGTTGTAACCGGCGGCCGCCAGATACCAGTCCCCCTTGAACATGCCGTACAGCTCTTTCATGTACAGCGCGGCGGCGGTGGTCGCCTTGACCGGATCCTTGCGCTCGTCGATCCACTGGTCGATCCGCAGCGAATAGCGGCGGCCGGTATCGGAAATGAATTGCCACGGGCCGACAGCATTGGCCCAGGAACGGGCGTGCAGATGGAATCCGCTCTCGATCATGGCCACGTAGACCAGGTCCTCCGGCATCCCCTCCCGTTTCAGGATTTCCTTCATCATCGGAATGTAACGTGATGAACGTGAAAGCCAGTGCGCGAAGGACTGTTTGCCCTTGGTCTGGAAATAATAGATGAAGTATTCGACCTTGCTGTTCAGGGTCAGCGGGATATCCGAAATCGGCAGATCCACATCGGGCAGCGCCAGTTCGTCCTGATCGCTATTGTTTTTATTGATTTCTTCAAGCGAGAACAGGTCGGCAACCGGGGCGGCCGGCAGGTCCTCCCCGGCGGCGATTTCGTCCGCCGGAACCAGCGCCGGTGGTCCGTTGGTCTGGAGCATGGGGGCGTTCGGGCGGGTCAGTTCCGCCAGCAGCGGCTGGATCGGCTCGGTGGCCAAAACAGGCTGTGCGCAGAACAGCAGTGCCAGTGCCACCGCCGCATATCTGATTAGAGGGGATTTTATCATAGGTCGTGGGAGTATAAAGGAAGCCGCCCCGAAAGTCAACGCCACTGAAACCCGCGTCAGACGGGCGCTTGAGGCGGCTGGTCGCTGTGGATGGTGTCTGTCTGCGGTGTCGCGAGATTAGTTTCTTTTTGCATATGCCAGATAAATTCCATTCCGGCCAGTACGATAACCCAGCTTGTATAAATCCAGATCATGAAAACCGGCAGCAGAGCCAGGGTTCCGTAGATGGCGTTATAGCTGGAAACGCCCAGCTGGAGACGGATGTAGACCGATTGCGCCAGCTGCAGGATGGTTCCGGCGGCCAGGCTGCCGATCAGCGCGTTTTTCAGGCTGATGCGCGTGTTGGGGATGAACTTGTAGAGGCAGAGCAGTGCGATCCAGGTGCTCAGGTAGGGGGTCAGGCGGAACAGGGCCAGCTTGTAGCGTCCGAAACCGGGCAGCCTGAATAACCAGCGCAGCAGATCCTGGTGCTGCAGGCTGGTGGTGATGCTGATGGAGAGCGCGATCAATAACGGGATGCCGAAGATCACGATCAGGTAATCGCGAAGTTTGTGGTGGTAGGCCTTTCCGCGATCGAGTTCGCAGATCTGGTTGAAGGCGTCCTCGGTGGTGTCGAGCGTGGCCATCACCGACAGCATCAGCGCCACCACACCGACTGCCCCCAGTGATCCGACGCTGGTACTGTGGATGTAGCCCATGATTTTGTTGACCAGCTCGTGGGAACCGGCGGCAACATTGGAGAGGATGACCGGGGTCAGGCTGGAATGGAGGTTCAGCAGTTTGAGGATCGTAAATACAATCGCCAGAAAAGGCACCGCCGAGAGCAGGCTGGAAAAGGAGAGTGCCGAGGCATAGGTGGGGCAGCGGTCTTCGAAGAACTTGACCAACAGCATCCTGGCCGTACCGGTGAACTTTTGCAGGTGATAATGGATAGGCATGTGCTTGTTTATACCACAATCAAGGCTGTTCGCACGCCAAGACCTGCGCGTCGCCGATGCGGTTGGCTTCGGAAACTATCAGGTCGTGTTTGGCCGGTTTTGTCATGCCCTTGATCTGAAGTTCCCGCCTGCTGGCGCTGCCACGGGTGTGGCCCGGCTCCAGGAAGACGATCCGCAGCGGTTTGCGCGCCCTGAAGTATCTGGCTCCCAGGCCGCCGGCATGCTGCCGGAAGCGTCGCTCCGGCCCGGTGCTGATGCCGGTGTACAATGATCCGTCCGAACAGAGGATGATGTAGACGCTCCAGTTCGCTGTCGGCTCGGGATGTTCGTTGCATGGGGGCTGGTTCATGGTTTTTCCGCGGATCGGGGGTGCAAAAAAAAAGCCCACCGGAAGTGGGCTTTTCAGAAGCTGAATCGGACGCTACTGGACCGATCCGCGCTCTTTCTGCATCGCCTCACGGCCGGCTTCGATAGCCGATGCCAGGATCGATTTCTTCTCCACGATGGTTTCCTTGCCATCCTCGATGGCGGTCTTGATCTTCTCCTGGGCTTCCTTGGCGTATTCCTTGATCTTGTCCACCGCGTCCTCGGTCAGGTCGGCAATGTTTTCACGCATTTCCCGACCACTCTTGGGCGCATACAAGAGCGCCAGCCCGGCGCCGATCGCCGCCCCGGCCACAAACGATACCAATACGGTTCCAGCGGATACTCCCTGTTCATCAGACATGGTTAATTACCTCCCTTTTTTTTTAGATAACGCTCAAGTACATATTTTCCGGCCACCTTGGCTCCGGTCGCCCAGACCGAGGTGGTGCTGAGGACATTCGTCACCACGCCCACGGACCGGTTGATCGTGTGCAGGTTGTCACCGGTCTCGCCCAGCGCCGACATGAAACGCTTGACATCGTCGGTGTGCTCAACCACGCCGCCGCCGACCGTTTTAAGCTCGGCCAGCACTCCGGTCAGCTCCTGGATGGTCGGCTTCAGTTCCTTCTGCACCATTTCGCTCAGTGCCCCCACCGACTCGAAAGTGCGTTTGACGGTCAGTATGGTCGGGATCAGCGTCATTACCAAAATACAGATCGCAATGGTTATTATGATCAGTGCAATTCCGGTCAGGGTCATCTCTTCTCTCCAGTAAAATAGTCGGTTGAGGTGTCTAAAGTATAGAGCAAAAACGGATTAATTCAATCGAATAAACTGCAGTCAGTGGTCTGAGCCGCGAATGCTCTCTTTCAGCATCTTCGAGAGCACGTCTTCAGCGGCGGAATAGGGGTCGATACTGTTGTTGCCCATGCCTTCGACGATCCTGGCCATGCCGTTGTCTGCGGCCATGAATTCGAGCGCACTGCGGATGAGCCCGTCACGCAGGATGTCCATGAAATGGCGCTGGTTGCGTTCGCGCAGGAAACTGTCGATTGTACCGCTGCTGAAGAGGAAATCGCGGTGGGCGAGGATCTCGCCGGTCAGCTCCTCGATACCGGTACCGCGCTGGGCCTCGGTCTTCATCACCTGCGGATTCCAGCTCCCCTGCGGCGCGTTGCGCATCTCCAGCATCGTTGACAGCTCGCGGGCTGTCCGGTCGGCTCCGTCGCGGTCGGCCTTGTTGACCACGAAAACGTCGCCGATCTCCAGGATGCCGGCCTTGATGGCCTGGATGTCGTCCCCCAGTCCCGGCACCATCACGACGCAGGTGGTGTGGGCGGCCTTGACGATGTCAACCTCGTCCTGGCCGACGCCGACGGTTTCGATGATGACGATATCCATTCCCATCGCGTCCATGACCATGCCGACATCGGTGGTCGAGCGCGAGAGTCCGCCCAGCGCGCCACGGGTGGCCAGGCTGCGGATGAAGACCCCCTCGTCGCAGGAGTGGCGGTTCATGCGGATACGGTCGCCCAGGATCGCGCCGCCGGTGAAGGGGCTGGTGGGGTCGATGGCGACCACGCCGACTTTCCTGCCCCGCTTGCGGAACGAGGCGGTCAGCTGATCGACCAGGGTTGATTTTCCGGCGCCAGGGGGGCCGGTTATGCCGATGATGTAGGCCCTGCCGGTGTGGGGATAGAGTCGTTTCAGCTCCTGGACCGCATTGGGGCGGTTGTCGTCGATGTCGCGCATCAGCCGCGCCGCGGCGCGGATGTCGCCTTGTACTACCTGTTCTGCGAGGGTCATGGTGGGATTACCTGTGTGGTTGAAGGATTGGTGCGACGAGGGGCTTCTATAGCACGATATCGGCGGGAATTCAACCGGCGGCGAGAAGAGGCCGGGGAGCCGGCTGGTTAATAGCCCTTTGCTCTTTACTAATTGTCATCTGTCAAGGAGTGGTCCCATCATTGGCATCCTGGTCAACCAGCAAACAACGTTCAGCCGTTTCCCTTTAAAATCGTATGCACTTTATCCTCGTATGAAGTTATCAGGCTGGTCCAGGATTATTGTTCTGAGAGGAGATAAAACGGCCATAGTCTGCATCTGATTTAAGGATGTGTTCAATTAGCCAACGCCTCAAAAACGTGAATATTTCCAGAGAGGTTTCAGCCTTGCCCTGTTTATAGTCCTGCTGGAACTCCTGCAGGTGCTGTATGTAGCTGTTGTGTTCGGCAATATGCTGCTCATACCGGGGATAAGAAGATTCCATCATCCAGAGTTCTTCACGCACAAAATGATAGCTGACATAATCAGACAATTCATCAAGAAGATCTCCGCAGCTTTCCAGATGGGCATCATGCTCTAATTCGTTATAGGAGCGATTCAGAAGGTCCACCAGGTGCTTATGGTGCTCGTCAAAGGGATCCACACCAACCAGGAAGCTGTCATTCCATTCTACAATCGGCATTATAATTACCACCCATTAATTTGATTGCAGCAATCATTACTTGCAAGCCGGTTCTTGTCAAGTTGGAATAATGAGGTAACGGAAGGGGGCGTATATAATGCTGCTTGATATTTTTCTATTGAAACAATTAGCAAAATAACAAGCAGCGACAAGCCAGCACTTTAACGGTGAGGCCGGCCGGGCGGTCATTTGGGCCCGGTCGTGCTGATAGTTGGTGGATGTATCAAAAGCCGGTGACGAGGAAATCAATGGCAGCTATGATTTCGTTACGATGTTCCTTGAGGGAACATACTTTATCCCCAAGGCTATTTACCGCAACTCCAGCCAATTCAGCCGTTGACATTATGACAGCGGTCCGTTTTACGGAAAACTGGAGGTTCAGATATTTTGCGGCTTTGCCCATGGCAGAAATGGTATAGAGAGGAATAACTACGCGTGTTGTCAGGTTGTTCAAGAGGTCTGACTGTATGTCCAGCAAATAGGGAATTGTTCGTTTTGTTGCAGGATTGGGGTTTATATAAACATCGAACTGGGCCATCAGAATTGTCTCAAACCGTCACTGAAAACTCCCCGAGCTTCAATGCGTCTATTATATTCTTCAATAGCCTCTTGATTTTCCTCTTGCCATTCTCGCCGTTTCTGGTCCCGTAATATCTCCGCGAGGCGCAGCTCTAAAGTCTGTGACAAATTAACATGATATTCTTTGGCTTGCTGGAGCAGGTCACTGTTAATACTTAAATTAGTTGGTTTTTTTTGTGCGTTAGGGTTGAAAAAATTAAGCTGCATAATGCACTCCTTATACGCATTTTGTATGCGCATAATTTACGGCTTTCGGGAGAATAGTGCAAGAAATATTTAAATTCTAATCTTCAAGTGCATCGGGGCTGCGCTTGACCTGCCTGTTGTGTGGCTTTATCGCCCGGTCACGGTCCGAGCGCGTGTTATTGCTCGATTTTGTCTTTCAGCATGTACTCGAAGTCTGCTTGGTATTTCCATTCATCGGCATACAAGTCCACCCTGTAAGTTGCCTTTTTGAATATTCCGCCGTGTCGCTGTAGAAGTACGTCAAGTCTGTATGTTGCATCATACAGAGAAGCTTCAGGCACAACAGGTGTGTGTCCTTCTGGGCTAACTATTTCATGAGTGAACTCACCAATGTTTATGGAGTCGCTTTGTCTCTCCAAAATTAGAATTATCGAGTTCCAATTTTCAGGTGTACTTGCAACCATTGCATCTGCGATTGCGATGTCGATAGGTTTTTGTTCATCTTGAAGTGTCATTTTTGTCTTCTCATGTGCCCAACGGGCATGAAGTTGACCCGCCGTCTTTGCTTTTGGCGGGTCTAACTTTCTGGTTGGGAGCAGTTCACATTCTTTCTCGGATGCTGCGTCTCTTTTAGCAATATCAGCTTCTTGTTCTTAAACTCGTAATAAAAGACACCCAGTCGTTCATCGTCTAAGTTACCGTTTATTATGAACAGTCTGCTATTCGGCTGATATACAAGAATATCTTCATCGTAATTCTGCCTGCAACTACGTGAAACCGTTCCTCCAACTGGTAGTACCTCTCCAGTGTTCGAATCGATAATCCTAAATGAAGTACAGCCATCAGAGCCACACCCCCAAGTTGCCACTTTAAAATGCCCTGCAAAATCAGGTTGTTCAGCAGCAGCTTCGCGAAGTCGTGTTCGAAATAGGCGATCACTTTGAGTTTTGATTATTGGTTTTGCTGGTGTGCTTTTATATTTTTCTTTAGTGGGAAAATCTTGAAACCTGTATTCGAAGGTTGGGTTTGCAATCGCGCTTCCGTTGATATTGTACTCAATTATTTCGTCTTTCGATTCTGGCCAGCCTGTCCAGTACTCTTTTAGCTTGATAGTCTTGTCAGAAGAACTAATGATTTCATAAAGCCATGTTCGCGGAGGGCAGTTTTCAGAAACTCTTCCTTTTTCTACTGCCAAAAAAAGATCATTTCTAACCCATTTTACAAGAGCCTCAACAACAGGTATATCTCCGGTAAGTTCAGCGTAACTGACAAGATTATTTTTGCTTTTAAATTCAATACCTGCGCTATTGGCACCTTTCATGACCAGTCTTTTGTTCTGCAACTGGACAGAATAGTCAGTACTTATAGCTGCACTAGGTATCAGTAGCGCAAGCAGAGTGAGAAAATATATGAATTTCACCATTATTGATTCTCCAACATCTTATTGACCTGTTCACGCGCGTGCGCGCGTGAACAGGTGATCTTCCCGAATGGAACATTTATCCATAACCAGAATTCTGACTCTGGACAAAAACCTCTTTACCCTCATCCCTGTAATCTTCTGGCAACAGGATACGAAACGCCTCTCATGATTCCTCATATTGCCTTGTTGACAAAATTCAAAAGCAAAAACGCCGCTTCCGTGGTTAAAAACCTGGAAACGGCGCTTTAGTGTCTTATTCAGGGTTGATTGCTTCTTTTAATCCGGATTTGTTGGCGACTTCACCGGAACAGCTGCCGGTTACAATGTTTTCCCCGTATTGTCCCATCGCTTCGCCCTTTATACCGGGTAGTCGCATTGCAACAGCAGCTTACCCTTGCTCTGCTTTGCCTGTGAATTCAATGCCTTCTCAATCCCCCAGCCTCTTGCCCGGGACCAGGTAGTTCCTGATGTAGTCATGCACCGATTCCTCCACCGAGCCGATCTCGGCCGAATAGCCGGTTGCCCGGATTTTGGAGATGTCGGCGCAGGTGCGGTACTGGTAGGTGTTGCGGATCGATTCCGGCATGTCGATGTATTCTATGCTGACTGGGCGCTCCATGGCGCTGAAAACGGCCCCTGCCAGCCGGTTCCAGCTGACGGTGGTGCCGCCGCCGATGTTGAAGATGCCGCCGGCACGGCTGTGCAGCAGGAAGTGCAGCGTCATCGCGGCCGCGTCCTTGACATAGACGAAGTCGCGCAGCTGTTCGCCGTCGCCGTACTCCGGGCGATGGGACTTGAACAGCCGCAGGGTGCCGGTGGCGCCGATCTGCTCGTAGGCCTTCAGCACCAGCGAACGCATCTCCCCCTTGTGCTGTTCGTTGGGGCCGTAGACGTTGAAGTATTTGATCCCCACCAGCCTGTCCAGAAGCCCCTGGCGCAGAGCCCACAGGTCGAAAAGCTGCTTGGAGTAACCGTACATGTTCATCGGCCTCAGGCTTGGCAGTTGCCGCTCGTCATCGGCAAAGCCGTTTTCGCCGTCGCCATAGGTGGCGGCGCTGGAGGCGTAGATGAAGCGGGCATCGGCGGCCAGCGCGGTCAGGGCCAGCTTGCGGGAATATTCGAAGTTGTTCCTGATCAGGTAGGTGGCGTCCGGTTCGGTCGTGGCGGAACAGGCTCCCAGGTGGATGACCGCCTCCAGTTTGCGGCCCGGCAGACGGCTGGCCGTGGAACCGCCGTCCAGCAGCTGTTCGAAGGCGTCCTTCTCCATGTAGTCCATGAAGCGCAATGCCGAGAGATTGCGCCATTTGTCGGTCAGGCCGAGATGATCCACCACCAGGATGTCTTCCCTGCCGATCCGGTTCAGGTGTTGAATCACGGCGCTGCCTATCAGTCCCGCGCCTCCGGTTACGATGATCATGCTCTTCCCTCCTGTCCTGCATATTCGCTGATTGCTTTGAGCAGTTCTTTCCTGCTGCGTGGCAGATATCCCTTACCACGAAGATCGATGCCGATCAAGGAGAGTGAGCGGGTTATCTCCTCCACCAGCGGTGCGGCCCCCAGTGTGGACTGGACATCCCCACGCCGGAGAATCTCTGCCGGGGGGCCGTGAGCCAGCAACCGTCCGGCTTCCATCACTACGGACTCGTCGGCCCAGCCGTAGGCAAAATCCAGGTCGTGGGTTGCAACCACGATCGTCATGCCGCCTGAGTGCAGCTTTTCCAGGATCGTGGTCAGCTCCTCCTGCATGGCGGCATCGAGTCCGGCCATCGGTTCGTCCAGCACGACGATCTCCGGTTGCATGGCCAGGACTCCGGCGATGCAGACCCGCTTTTTCTGTCCGTAACTCAGGTTATGTACCGGCTTGTCGGCGGAATCAGCCATTCCGACCGCGGAAAGCGCCTCTTCCACCCTCTGTCTTACGGCCGGTTCTGCCAGTCCCATGTTCATCGGGCCGAAGGAAACATCCTCCCGCACGCTGGCCGAAAAGAGCTGGCTGTCCGGGTTCTGGAACACCATGCCGATCCGTGAACGCAGCCGGCGCATTCCGTTGCGACTGTAATCCAGCGGCGTCCCCTCGCAAAGCACCCGTCCCGAGGTGGGGCGCAGGATGCCGTTCAGGTGCAGGAACATGGTGGTCTTACCGGCTCCATTGGCTCCCAGCACGGCGGTGCGTGCGCCGCGCCGGATCGCCAGGGAACAGTCGTCGAGGGCGCGGGTCCCGTCGGCATAGCGATAGCAGACGTCCTCCAGTTTCAGGATGGCATCGCTCATGGCAGTGTCACGGCCAGAGCGATCATCAGGGCTCCCGCGCCGGCGGCGATGGAAATGTTCCCGGCTGCGTTGGCATGGCTGCTCTCCAGGAAGCGGAGTGCGCCGTCGTTGTTGCGGGCCAGGGCAGCCAGGTGCAGCGCCTGCGAACGCTGCCAGACCTGTACGGTCAGGTTTGCCAGCAGGCTTCCCAGCGAGCGCAGGGAAAGCCTGAAGCTGGCATATCCCAGCCGCGCGGACTGGGCGGTGATGGTTTCATGCACCGCTTCGGAGAGCACAAAGAGGGTGCGGTAGCAGAGGACCATCAGGTCGAGCAGGGTGTCCGGCAGTTTGCAGCGTCTCAGCAGGGTAATGATGTCCGGTAGCGGAGTGGTCAGGGACAGGAAAAGCAGTGCCGCCAGGCAGGCCAGCGAGCGGCTGCAGACCTGGGCAATGCGGGGAAATTCGGCTGTCGCCGGGTGTATTGACGGCGCTGCCGCGGTTCCGGCGAAATCGAGCGAAAAGACCAGCGACAGGCAGCTGGCCGCCAGAAAGAGCAACGCCGGCGCCGCCACCCGCAGGTAGCGCAGCAGCGGGATGCCGGCACCGCAGATCGCGGCAGCGACCAGTATCAGCGCGATCAACAGTGCTGTCCGGGGCGTTCCCGCTGCAAATGCGGCGATGGTGCCGCACAGGGAGAAGAAACCTTTGGCGACCGGGGAGACCCTCCGCCAGCGGTTTGTATATGCCGACTGTTCTGTCAGCACCGGGCTTCCTTGTCGAGTTCGCGGCGCATCTTGGCGCGGGTGGTGGAAACACCCAGGTAATAGCCGATGAAGCCGGCCCCCAGGGCTGCCTGCAGGGCAAAGAGCAGGGAGCCGATCTCCCCGCTGGGCGGTTCCATCAAAGGTTTCGCCCAGGGCTTGTAGCCGGGGGCGATGTTTCCCACCATGTCCCTGGCCTTGTCGTCGGTGCCGGCGAAAATCCCGGGCTGGCTGCCGTCCGGTCCGGGAGCCGGCTTCTTTACGATCCAGAGCGGCAGTGCCATCAGGGCGGCCACTGCTATCAGAAGCAGCAGATTCTGATATCTTTTCATGCCTTCAGCTCCTGTGCCGTCATAACCTTCATCTGCTGGAGTTCCCTGGCGTTGAAGCGCACCAGGGAGTTCATCACCACCACCGTCAGCAGTCCTTCGCTGATCGCCAAAGGTATCTGGGTAAAGGCGAATACCCCGGCAAACTTGGCGAAGGAGGCTGCAAATCCGCCACTTGGATCTGGAAACGCCAGCGCCAGTTGGGCCGAGGTGGTGATGTAGGTCAGCAGGTCCGCCAGGGATGCGGCCAGGAAGATCGAAAAACCGAAGGGGAGCCTGGCTGTCCTGGCCATGCGGTAGATGGCGGCGGCGGCAAACGGCCCCACGATCGCCATGGAAAAGATGTTGGCCCCCAGTGTCGTCAGGCCGCCGTGCGCCAGCAGGATCGCCTGGAACATCAGTACCACCGCGCCGATCGGAGCCATGGCCGCCGGTCCGAACAGTATCGCTCCCAGTCCGGTCCCGGTCGGATGCGAGCAGCTGCCGGTGACCGAAGGCATCTTCAGGGCCGAAAGCACAAAGGTAAAGGCGGCGGCGACTCCCAGCAGCATGCGCTGCTCCGGCTGTTCCCTGAACCTCTTGTTGATTGAATGGAGCCCGTAGGCAACGAACGGCGATGATGCGACGCTCCAGCCAATGGCATGCTGTATCGGCAGGAAGCCTTCCATGATGTGCATGATGATACCTCCCGTAAACGGTGTTTAAACCGATTCCATATCAAGGCCCTCTCTTCGTTGGCTCGTCTTCGGCAGCTCAACGTACGTATCTGTACGCCTCGCTGCCTCATTCCTCGCCGCCTAGAGATCATCCTTGATCTGGAGTCGGGTAGGGGTTACCGGTGAATAAACCGTTGGTCGGGAGATGCGTCTGCGGCTGGAGATTGGATGAGATGTGCAAACAAAGAGATGCTTCCCCCGAAGCGAGCGGATGGAGCGGTATTCCGACTCAGGGCGACCTACTTGCCCGCCTTCCCAGGTGTTCCCAGTGGCGTTATCGCCGGTTGGCGATCGGGCTTTCGTTCCCTTTACGGCTGCGGGGCAGCGGGGGCTTTGCACCCCTCTTCCACGCTTCCATCCGTTAAGAATTCATTACGCTACTTTTACAGAGTGGCGTGGTATTTGTCAAGCTCCGGCAGGCGCGTTCCGGAAGAAGGTCGTGCCTGGAAAAATAGTCTTGCAAAAATAAATCAATCAGGTAAATTTTGTATAAAATTAACTATATGTAATCTTATGGAGGTCGGTGCCATGTCTAGAACCTGGATGATGTGCGTATTAATATTGCTGGTTACAGCCCAATCAGTGCTGTCGGCTTCGCTGCCGCCGAAGGAGGAGCTGGGGAAGCTGCTCTACTTTGACACGCAGTTGTCCAGGGAGAAGAACCAGTCCTGCGCCACCTGCCATCAGCCCCCCGGTTTCGCGGATCCGGCCAATGCCGCCATGCCGCAAACGGAGGTGGTTTCAAAAGGCTCGGTCAGCGGATTATTCGGTACCCGCAACTCTCCCACCGTGGCCTATGCCGCTTTCAGCCCGCATTTTCGCTGGGACAGCGATGAGGGGCTGTTCCTGGGGGGGCAGTTCTGGGACGGCCGCGAGGTCAACTTGAAGGGGCAGGCCAAGGGTCCGTTCCTGAACCCGGTTGAGATGACCATGCCCGACGGCAGTTCGGTGGTGGATTCGTGCCGGAATCCGTTGAACCCGCAGTCCGGGCGGTATCTCGAACTGTTTCGGAAGGTGTACGGGGTGGATCTCGCCCAGGCCAACCTGAAGGACCCGATCATCGCCAATGCTCTGTACGATCTGACCGCGGATGCGATCGCTGCCTATGAAAAGTCCCGCGAAGTCAACCAGTTCAGCTCCAAGTTCGACCATGTGCTGGCCGGCAAGGCCAGGTTTACTCCCCAGGAGAACCTGGGGCTGAAGCTGTTCAACGGCAAAGGGCTCTGCAGCAAATGCCACATATCCGAAGCGGGCAAATCTCCCGGCGGCGGCATGATTCCGCCGCTGTTCACCGACTTTACCTACGACAACCTTGGCATCCCGCGCAGTAACAACCCGGCGCTGGCCAATGCTCCGGTCGACCTGGGGCTGGGAGGACGCCCCGACATCGCCGCCATTGATCCCAAGGGACTGCAGAAGGGCAAGTTCAAGGTGCCTACCCTGCGCAACGTCAGTCTGACTGCGCCGTACGGCCACAACGGCTACTTTGCCACCCTGACCGAGATCGTGGAGTTTTACAACACGGCCGGTGTGCGCGGCAGATGGCCCGAGCCGGAGGTCCCGCAGAATGTCAATCGCAAGGAGATGGGCAACCTGAAGCTGACCAAAAAAGAGGTGGCGGCAATAGTGGCGTTCATGGGCACCTTGACGGATGGCTATGGCCAGCCGTTGGAAGGTATCGTGCTGCCGCCGTTTCCGTGAGAGTAAAGGGACTTGCGTTCCAGGCCGGCTGGCAGCTCGATCAGTCGTGATGGTGATGGTGGTGATGATGGGGGGCGCGTGGTCTGGATACAGTGGGCTGGCCGCCTCCGCAGACCGGGCAGCCCTGCATCGAGAGCGGCTTCTCCAGCCGGCACCCGGCCAGCAGCCTGTCGTTGCTGAAAATCTCCATTGCCGGGCCGTCCGCCCGGACTTCTCCCTCATGCAGTACGATCACCCGGTCACAGAGTTCCATCACCATGTCCAGGTCATGGCTGGTAAAGATCCGGGTGTGCTCGAAATCCTTCATCAGAGCTATCAGCTGTCGCCGGGCAAAAGGGTCAAGCCCGTTGGTCGGTTCGTCCATTACCAGGATGTCCGGGGACATGGATAGCACCGTTGCTATGGCCACGCGTTTTTTTTCGCCTCCCGAAAGGTGGTAGGGGGGTTTGTTGCGCAGGTGGCCGGCCCCGACCAGCTCCAGTACCTCTGTTACCCTCTGTTCCACGTCCGCGGTCGTATATCCCAGGTTCAGCGGTCCAAAGGCCACATCGTCAAAAACCGTCGGCATGAAGAGCTGATCGTCCGGGTCCTGGAATACCATGCCGACTGTGCGCCGGATGTCGGGCAGCGTCCCTTTTGAAAGCGGTGTGTGTCCGATGTGGATCGAGCCGCCGGTCGGTTCAAGGCTGCCGTTGAGATGCTGCAGCAGTGTGGATTTGCCGGCGCCGTTGGCACCGATGATGCCGACCGATTCGCCGTGGGTGATTATGAAGGAGACGTCTTTCAGGGCGGCAGTGCCGTCGGAATAGACGTGGCGCAGGTTTTTTACTTCAACGATGTGATGGCTCATTTGAACAACCCCGTGATTAGTGTTCCCAGCTGCCGTGACAGGTTATTGGTTCGCAGGAGGACGAACAGCGCCGACCAGCCCAGAACAAACAGCAATTCGGCTTTCCCGAAGGACGATTGCCGGTAGGCGTGAAATTTGCCGGTGAAACCGCGGGCCAGCATGGCCATGTGGATGCGCTCGGCGCGCTGCCAGGTGCGCAGCAGCAGATGTCCGATCATGGAGCTGAAACTGCGTATGCCCAGGCCTTTCCTGCCGCAGGACCGCAGCTCCCGTGCCCGTGAGGCCCGTCCCCCCTCTTCGCTCAGCACGAAGATGTAACGGTAGAGGAAGAGCAGCTGAACGGCAAAAACCTGGGGCATGCCCAGCCGTTCCAGGGCCTGGCAGACAGCGGTGAAGCCGGTCACCCCCACCAGTATGAATGCGGCTCCGACAGTGAGGATGGAGCGGACCACGATGGAGGCAAAGGAAATCCATCCGCCGGAGATGCCCAGCGGACCGAGATTGACAAGCACTTCCCGGTCAAAGACCGGATTGAAGATGCCGACCACCAGGACAAAAGGACAAAGCAGGGCGATCTTCCTGGCTATGAACAGGGGGGGGATGTCTCCCAGGGCGATCAGTACGGCAGGGAAGATGAAAAACGGAAACAGCGCTGCCAGTTCGTAGCGGTCGTAGGATACGATACAGAGAATGAAGACGCAGGTCACCAGCACCTTTGCCCGTGCATCGAGGCGATGAATGACCGAATCATTGTTAGCCAGCAGGTCAAGGCGCTTCAGGTCCAGCACTGCCTTGTTTATCGAAGCCATGGAGCGTCCTTTAACGGATAATTCCAATTCCAAATCAAAGCGCCCTCTTCGTTGGCTCGTCTTCGGCTCCTCAACATACTGGTTTTGTATGCCTTCGTCGCCTCAATCCTCGCCGCCTTGACTGCATCTTTGATTTGAAACCGGAAAAAGGGGAGAAAACATCAGGTTTCTCCCCTTTAAAGCATATCCTCACTCTTATTACAACCGTGTCTTTTCAGGCAGCCCCGGTACGTTTTTTCAGGACAAATCCGATCACGCCGGCCAGCGTCAGGGTCAACATCCCGCCCAGGATGCCGGAAACAGTGGTTCCCAGCCGGTTGCCTTCATCCTTCTCCTGTTTGCCGGAGGTCTGGTCGGCAGTTTCTTTCATTGTCGCGGATGCCGGATGTGACGTTGCCTCTCTGGGCGTTTCCTGCTTTTTAAAGGAATAGTCGGGCAAAAAGGCGGCTTTTTGCTGCAGGGAGGCCAGCAGGTCGTGCAGCTGGCCTTTTACGCCTTCAACCTCTTCCCTGCCGGTCACCTTTTGAATCGACCATTCCAATCCGTCGGGATGTTCCGAGGCAAACCAGGAGATCACTCCTCCGGTCAGCAGGGAGGCGGCCAGGAACACTATCGTGACGTTACGTATCGAATATTCCTCAGACGCTTGCGCCGGCAGCGCACATTGCAGAATCTCAGGCCGCGCCTTGAAAACGAACGAAACAACAGCAGCCGTCACCAGGCCTTCGACAATGCCGATTCCCAGGTGGATCGGCTGCATCAGCGTTACGAACGTGGTGAAGGGAAGCGAGGAGATCCCCGATGCCACGGTTTCCAGAACCACGCCGAACGCGCCCATCTGCAGCCCGAGCACTGCGGCAACTATTGATGCTGCTACAATCTTGCCCCGGGTAGGGCGGTTGCCGATGATTGGTTTGTAGATCAGTGGGTAGGCGATAAAAGCCGGGAATACTCCCAGGTTGAAGATGTTGCATCCAAGGGCCAGCAGCCCGCCATCGGCAAAAAACATCGCCTGGATCAGCAGGACCGAGGCTATGCTCAGGAAGGCCGCGTAGGGCCCCAGCAGTATCGCCAGCAGCAGCCCGCCGCCCAGGTGCCCGCTGGAACCGGTGGCCGGAATGGTAAAGTTGATCATCTGCGCCGCGAAGATGAATGCTCCCAGCACCCCCATCAGCGGCACTTTCTTTTCATCCATCTCCTTGCGCACTTTTCTGGAACAGTAGGCGATCGTGCCGGCCGATGCAGCCCACATTGTGCAGCCCACTGCCGGTGAAAGCAGGGCGTCAGCCATATGCATGTATAATTCTCCTGTTTGTATCCAACGTCAGAATTTGAGTGTTACGCCAAAACATCCGGTCAGGTCGTCTTCCGGCTTGGTCAGGCCGAGCTTCAGGCCGGCGCTCAGATCAAGGTTCCTGTTGACCGTGTAAATCAGTCCGCCGAGTCCGAATGCCGGCATTTCGCTGGATGATTTGTCTTCGTAGGTTGCGACTCCGAAATCGGTGCCCAGCTTCAGATCCTCTGTTATCTGGTATGTGGTTGCCAGCGAGAAGTTCCAGATGCTGTCTCTACAGGCATCGCGGACCTCTGCCAGGTTGTGGTCATTGAATATGTAACCGGCATTCAGGTGAAATGCCAACGGCCCCAGCTCTTTGGAGAACACCAGGGTGGCGCCGTATGACATCGTGTAATCATTATCCGTGCCAACTGAATAGGAGTAGCCCAATTGAGGCCTGACGGCAACGCTGAATCCCTCATGCTTGTAAAGCTGCCATTTCAGGTAGAGGGCAAAATCCGTGGAGCCGGCATCGTTGAATGAAGCGCCATCACTATCACCACTGCCCCAGGGGCGGGTGATGCCGAATATCAGGTCAAGCTTGTCGGTTACTCCCGCAGTTATGGCAGTGGCAAGTTGTATCCCATCGGTTGTTGTGGTTGAGCCGTCGGTGGTTTCCCTGTCATGGCTGATTTGAGCGTTGAACTCGACCTGCGCGTTCCCTTTTCCCATGGTTTCGGCGTCGTCGCAGACCAACGGGTAGGCGGCAAAACTTGTCCCTGTAGACAGCATTGTTAACATCGTTGCGAAGGCAATCAATATATTCCTTGATTTCACAGGTACCCCTCCCCTCATCTTGTGCGGCAACGGATATGTTATTATACAGAGTCAATATTATTAGAATATTATTCAGTGTCAACAAAGTGCTTCAAATTTAAAATGGTGTCCGCTGTGTAACACGAAATAAATAAATGTGCAACTATAATTAAAAGGTAATAGTGTTGTTAATGCCAGTAAGGGATCTGCTTTTAATCGGATTCATAGCTTGTCTGGAGGCTTATATGCTTAATAACATACGGTTTTTATGAGAACAAGATCGGTTGGTCAGAGGGGGGGCGATAATGAGGATGGCTTGGTGGCGCTATCGGCTGGTAGCCATGCCTGCTAAGGAAAAGCGGTGTTGACGGAGTTGATGTGTGTCGATGTTTCCCGCTCCAGCAGGCAGCCGCTGCGCAGGTCGCAGTTTTCGGCAGCATTCAGCAGGCGCTTGGAGGCCGAGAGCGCTTTCAACGGGTGGCTGGCGATTCGTTCCGCAAAGCCGGTCACCATCGGCCAGAAGACCGCTTTTTCGTGGACCCGGTCAACAAGCCCCATCTGCAGTGCTTCTGCAGCATTATACGGGTCTGAGGTCATGAACATTTCGCGGGCGAAATTCTTGCCGACGATTCGTGGCAGTTTCCTGGTGCCGCAGAAACCGGTGATGATTCCCAGTCTGGCTCCCGGGTGTGCGATCTGCAGGGTGTCCACAGCAATGCGTATGTCACAGGCCATGGCCAGATCGCAACCGCCGCCCATGGTGATTCCGTTCAACGCGCCGATGACCGGCTTGTTGCAGGACTCGATCTGGTCGAACAGCGATTGCCCCAGTTCGGCGAAATGGAAGGCGTCTGCCGGGTCGAAGTGGAGCATCTGGCCGATGTCGGCCCCCACCGCGAATGATTCCCCCGGATAGCCGGATATTACGACGGCACCCACCTCCCGGTCGGCCTCGACCTGGGCCAGGGCGCGCTTCAGCTCGCGGATGGTGGTGATGGAGAGCTTGTTGAAGCGCGAACCGGCATCGAGCAGGATATACCCGACCCGGTTCGCGACCTCTATGCGGAGTTTTTTGTATGGCATGATCTTGGAACCTGGAACGGAAGGCAGAAGATAACGCTATTCAGTCGCCCTGTTCCCCGGTCTCTGCTTATGCCCTTGGCCTGACATTGCTCTTGACCCAGCTGACAATGTCCTCGGTCGAGGTTCCGGGGGTGAACACCTCGCTGATGCCGGCTTCCTTCAGCGAAGGGATGTCGTCTTCCGGGATTACGCCGCCGCCGAAGACCTTGATGTCTGCGGCTCCCTTTTCCCTGAAGAGCTGCGTGACCCTGGGGAGCAGCGTGTTGTGGGCGCCGGACAGGATCGAGAGCCCGACGCAGTCCACGTCCTCCTGGATCGCTGCCGAGACGATCTGCTCCGGGGTCTGGTGCAGACCGGTGTAGATCACTTCGAAGCCGGCGTCGCGAAAGGCGCGGGCGATGATCTTGGCGCCGCGGTCATGGCCGTCCAGGCCAGGCTTTCCAACCAGTACTCGTAAAGTTCTTTCAGCCATTTTCAATTCCTCCTTCGTTATTTGAAAATCGAATGATGTTAGTCCGGTTCGGGTGATATTACGGGTTACATCTCTATGCCGGTTCTGGCCGGTACTCCAGCCTTGTAGTAATGCTTGATCTCGCGCATTTCGGTCACCAGGTCGGCCGCCTCGACCACCCGCTGGTCGGCATTGCGCCCGGTCAGAACCAGCTCGGTCCGTTCCGGCCGGAGAGCTATCAGTTCCAGGATCTGATCTACGTCGATCAACCCGAATCCTGCTGCGCCGTTGATCTCGTCGCAGATGAAAAGGTCATACTCTCCTGAACTCAGCAGTTCCCTGGCCTGCGCATATGCTTCCTGCGCCAGGCGGCGGTCTTCTGTGATGTCGCCGGTGTTGACCCACCCCGGTCGCCCGGTCTGGATGATCGTGTAAAGCGGTGCCAGTTTGTCGGCAATCAGATGCTCTCCGTAAGGGCCGCCCCCCTTGATGAACTGGAATACGCAGACCTTGAGGCCCCGCCCCACGGCGCGCAGGGCCAGACCAAGTGATGCGGTGGTCTTGCCTTTGCCGTTGCCGGTATAGACCTGTGTGCAGCCGCGTTCAAGCGCCATTCATTCCCCCTTGAACTGCGGCTGGCGCTTGTCCAGGAAGGCCTGCATCCCCTCGTGCCGGTCAAAGCTGGAGAAGCAGAGCGCGAATGCGTTCCGCTCCAGCATGCAGGCGGTCTGCAGGTCGATGTCATAGCCGGCGTTGACGACTTCTCCGCCGATGCGTATTGCGTTGGGGCTGCGCGTGCAGATATGCGCCATCAGTTCCATTGTCTTCGGCAGCAGTTCCGTCTCCGGATAGAGCCGGTTGACCAGTTTGATGCGCAGTGCTTCAGCGGAGTCGATCAGGTCGCCGCTGTAGATCAGCTCCTTGGCCTTGGATTTGCCGACCAGCCGCGTAAGACGCTGCGTACCTCCGCAGAAGGGGATCAGCCCTTCGGCAATGGCGGGAAACCCGAAGCGGGCGGAGCCGGCTGCTACCATGAAGTCGCAGGCCAGGGCGATCTCCAGCCCCAGGCCGGTGCATTCGCCCTCGATGGCGGCTATGCTGGGCTTGCCTGTTTTCTCCAGATTGAACATGACCTGCTGCCCGAAACCGGACAGTGCGGAAAAGTCGTAAAGGGTCGCTTCATCCGTCCCGCGGGACTGCTGGCGAACCCGCGACAGTCCGGTAACCACAACGCCCCTGATTTCGCTGCTGTCGCTGATGGTGGCTATCCGTTTCCCCAACGTCTCCAGAAACTCGGCCGTGGAAGCGGTTTCCCGCCAATGGATCGTCAGGGCTACCAGGCCCCGATCCTTGTACTGTATGCTGCAAAGCCTCTCTGGCACAGGTTTTCCCGCTTTTGATTGGAATGGGATTAAAGCGCCGCGACTATAGCAATTCAGCCGTATACGGTCAAGAAAAGCTTTGCCTGATTTTTAACGACAGTAAAACTTTCCCGCTGCCGGAGTTTGTTGTTATAATCACGGGATAAAACCATGCACGGGGAGTAACGCCAATGAACCTGCCCTCAATCGTCCGCCGCGGCGCCGGCGCGGCAAAAAAAACCGCGGAGCGGAACGCCGCCTGGCTTCAGCAACATATGAGCCCCTATTTCTTCCTGGCAATGGATGACGAAAGGGATGCACTGGTTGCCCTGGCCAGTGGGATGGGGCGCCTGATATGCAACCGGCACCTGATTCTTACCGACAAGGAGAAACTGCTGGTGATTGCCTGCGTCAACCGTCCAGGCTCACTATACGATACCTTGCGGCGGATCGGTGACCGTGAGATCTCCTACGCGATGTTTTCCCACTCGAATGCCGACATGCCCGGCATCGATCAGGAGCTGGAGGTACAGCGCTTCGAATTCGACCGCCGCAGGAACCACGAGATCGACCTTGCGAAGGATGTGGCGATACCGGCGTCACTGCGTCGCAAGGTGCGGACAGAGCTGCGCTGTTCATTTCCTGACTTCGACTTGAGCAGGCTTGACCGGCTGCTGAAAATACTCTGGCTGAACAATGAAAATTACATCCGCATGTCACCGGCGTCCCGAACCGCCTACCTGGTCTGGCTGTTTGACAAGGGTAACGCATCGGGAGGGCTGTTCCTGGATATCGCCAAGGTCGTGCGTGAAGGTCGCAGCGAAACCAGGGTGCTGTTCGCCGTCGGCAATCCGCCCCAGGAGGATTTCCTGCTGCAGCTGCTGGAGGTTTTCAATCGCCTCGAAATCGGCATCCGCAGGGCCTATTGCCAGACGATCTCCAACGGCATCCACCCCTATTTCCTGGGGGCGTTCTATGTCAGCAGCCGGATGGAGGAGGAAATCCAGCCTGACAGCGAACTGGCCGCTCGGCTCAAGCGGGAGCTCTGCACGACTCAGATAATTTCCACCTCTTCGCCCGTTTACCGGGATTATGTCGTGGAGGGGCTGCTGACCGGAGAGGATGCTTCGCTGGTCAACGCTTTTATTTCGTTCTGCCACACCAGTCTGGCCCATGCCCAGCCGGAGCGGTTCGGCCTGGATGCGGTCCAGAGCGCCTTCTATGATCATCCGGAGATGGCGCAACTGCTGATCCGGTTGTTCCGTTTGCGCTTCGATCCGGATCAACCGGAGCGGGAGCGCTTCTACTGTATGGCCCTGGAGGAGACGGAGGAGGCGGTGGAGATGTATAATACCGGCCACCGCTGGCTGGATGACATCCGTCGGGCGGTGTACCGCTGCTGCCTGTTGTTTGTGACCAACACCCTCAAGTCCAACTTCTTCGTGGTGGAAAAACAGGCGCTGGCTTTCCGGCTCGATCCGGCCTACCTGCGGCAGCTGGGCAAGGAGTTCACCGCCGATATCCCCGAGACGCTCCCCTTCCGGATAACTTTCTTTTTCAGCCGTTTCGGGGCCGGTTACCACATCGGTTTTTCCGATATCGCCCGGGGTGGGTGGCGGACAGTTATCGCCCGCAGTTCGGACGATTACATCACCTCGGCCAATACGATCTTCCGCGAGGTGTACGTGCTGGCCAATACCCAGCATCTGAAGAACAAGGATATTTACGAGGGGGGCTCCAAGATGGCGCTGGTGCTGGATGCCTCCGATCTGGACCCGGCCGGCGGGGGGGATGCGGAAAACTTCCGGCTCTACAAGCTGCAGTACGGCATTGCCAACGCTTTCCTGGATATTTTCGTCACCAAAAACGGCCGGGCTCTGGATCGGCGCATCGTGGACTATTACGGCGATGACGAGCCGATCGAAATCGGACCGGACGAGAACATGCATGACGGCATGATCGAAGCGATTGCAGCTCTCTCCAGGAAGAGGGGCTATATCCTGGGCGTAGGTATCATGTCCAGCAAGCGTTTCGGTATAAATCACAAGGAGTACGGCGTTACCTCCACCGGGGTGGTCAAGTTCGCCGAGATCACGATGGCGGAAGAGGCCGGAATCGACATACGCAGCGAACCGTTCTCGCTGAAGATGACCGGCGGCCCCAACGGCGATGTGGCCGGAAATTCGTTGCGCATCATGCTGGAGCGCTGCCCGGCAATGCAGGTGCGGCTGATCCTGGATGGAACCGCGGCGCTGTATGATCCGAACGGTATCAATCGCGAAGAACTGGGGCGCATCGTGCTGTCACGGGATCTCGACGCCTTCAATCCGGAGTTCCTGGGCGAGGGGGGCTTGATGATCTATCGCAGCGGACGGCGACTGGAAGGTCTCAAGGAATCGCACCGCCAGGTGAGCCGTTCCGCCTCCGGCCTGCTGGAGGAGTGGCTGGAAATCGATGATTTCAACCGTCTTTACAGCAGCCTGATATTCACTGTAAAAGCCGACCTGTTCATCCCGGCCGGCGGGCGGCCAGAGACTATTGACGGCCAGAACTGGGGCATGTTCCTGGATGGTGAGGGAAAGCCGACTTCGCCGGTCATCGTGGAGGGGGCCAACTCGTTCATCACTCCGGAAGCCAGGCTGCATCTGCAGAAGAGCGGCGCCGTCATCATGCGGGACGCTTCGGCCAACAAATGCGGCGTGATCTCGTCTTCTTATGAAATCATTGCCAATCTGCTGCTGTCGGAGCGGGAATTCCTGGAGCAGAAGGAGCGTTACATATCCGATGTGCTGGCTGTACTGGAAAAACGGGCGGCGGACGAGGCCCGGCTGATCCTGCGCCGGAGAAAGGAATCTGGTGGAACCTTGCTCTGTACCGATATCTCCGAAACCATAAGCCAGAACATCAACAGTCTCTATTCCCGCCTGTTCGAATTTTTCTCCGCACGCCCCGAGCTCTGTCTGCAACTCCCTTTCCGGCAGGCGGTGATCTGTCATCTGCCGCGACTGCTGCAGGAGACGCCGGCCTACCGGCAACGGGTCAGGAAGCTGCCCCGCAAGTATCTCTGCGCGATCCTGGCGGCTGAGATCGGCTCGTCGCTGGTCTATACCGGGAGCCGTGATGCGGATTTCGAAGATATGGTCAGAAGGCACCTGGCGCGCGTACTCTGTTGAACCCGGTTGTCTCTTACCGGAAAGCGGATAGCATTTTCGTTAACAACAATCTTTTGAAAATGGCGTACCCTGTGGTATAGGGTTGATATGCAATGCTTTGGAGAACTATATGGGTGAAAACCGGAGTCCGGTGACCAATGTCCTGCTGATCTGTCGCGCAGGGGAAAGCCGCCGCCTGTATCAGTCTGAACTGGATTCCGCCGATGTATCGCTGGTTTGTGTCCAGGCGCTGATGGAGTTCTTTGACCGGGAGGTCTATTGCCCGCTGAGCGGAATCCTGGTCGATATGCCCACCTATATGCGCTGCAGCGAGGAGGAGAAACACCTGCTGACGGTCCTGGTAGGACTTTTCCCGGCGTTGCGCCTCAAATGCAATGAAACCACCGGTGAAATCCGTACTCTTCCATTCGGAACCACGTATTCCGGAAAAATATTACCGTCGGATTTTGTCAGCAAATATTGCAATCCGTTTGTTGAGCGCAAAATCAGGACCTGTGAACGCTTACATCTGAATTATCCGGCAACGCTGCATCTGCTCAGGCCGGCTGAAAATGTTCCTGGCACTAAATCCGTAACGACCAGCATATCGCTTGAAGGGTGTTTTCTGGTCAGTTTTGAGCCGTGGAATATCGGAGAGCGAGGTTGGCTTGTCATTGCGGCCCTTGAAGATGCTTCGCCCATTCCGATAGAGGTCCGTTCGGTCAGGTGCTGGGGTGAACCCCGCACCCTGCCGGGGATGGGGGTCAGGTTTTTAGAACTGAGCGGATCCCAGAAAGATGAGTTGGGTCGTCTTTGTGGCCGGAGCTTTATTGCGGACGAGGAATGATTGCCGGAGTTCTGGCAACTGATGTATAGATGAGACAGTTTGCAGCGGGAACGTTTCTGGCTTCAATCCGGGCGATGCCAGGCCTGTCGGGGGATATGTGGGAAAGGTAGCCATAGAAAATATTGAAACCGGAATGGTGCTGGCCAGTGACGTCCATGACCGTTCTGGCCGCATGTTGCTGGGAGCCGGGGCCGAGTTGACCCAGAAACACCTGGTCATTTTTCGAACCTGGGGTGTTCTTGAGGCGGATATCGAAGGTCAGGGGAGCGATGACCCGGCCGACCAGATACCTTCAGACGTGGATCCGCTGGAACTGGCTGCGGCGGAACAGGAGCTGGCCCCTCTTTTCAGGCATACGAACCGGAGCCATCCAGCCATTGTCGAGCTGATGCGGATTGCGGCACTAAGGAAGGTCCAGCATGGCCATGTCTGATTACCCGCCCACGACGCTCGACCGACTGGTGGAGGAAACCAGCACCGTCTATTCTCTCCCGCTGTTTTACGAACGACTAAACGAGACAATCAACCACCCCCGCAGTTCCATTGATGATATCTCCAAGATCATCACCGAGGACCAGGGTTTGACGGCAAGACTGCTGAGACTGGCCAACAGCCCGATGTTCGGCTGTTATGCCAAGGTAGAGTCGATCACCAAGGCGGTAACCATCATCGGAACCCAGCAGCTGAGGGACCTGGCGCTGGCTGCTTCGGTGATGGGGGTATTCAAGGGGATTCCGGAAGATCTGCTGAACATGACCTCTTTCTGGAGACACTGCATCGCCTGCGGCATCATTGCCCGCAGTCTGGCGGTCTACCGGCGCGAGTCCAATGTGGAACGGCTCTTCGTGGCCGGCATGCTTCACGATGTGGGGCAGGTCGTTCTGGCCACCGCCCGGCCGGAATTGAGCCGTGAACTCCTGGAGGCCCAGCGGGACACCGGTATGCTATACCTGAGCCTGGAGCGGGAGCGGCTCGGGTTTGACCACGCCGAGCTTGGCGGGGCGCTGCTCAAGAAATGGAAGATTCCCGCCAGTATCGGCGAGCCGGTGGCCTGTCACCATAATCCCGGCTCCGCAGAACAGTTTCGTCTTGAAACGGCCCTGATCCACCTTGCCGATATCATCTGCCAGTCGATGGAACTGGGGCACGGAGCCGAGGCCGGGGTTCCGCCGCTGGATGAGCCGGCATGGGACCGGCTCGGGCTGTCGCCACAGATGCTGGGCACTGTTTTGAAACAGTCCGAGTCCCAGATCAACGAAACCTTTTCGATTCTGTCAGGAGGGGCCGATGGTTGACCGGAATTCATCCGATTCATTGGAGTTTCTTCAGGAACGGGTCAGCTATCTTGAGGAAACCAACCAGCGTTTCATGTCTATTCTGGAAATGCTGGCCTCCAGCAGCGAGTTTCAGGGCGATCTCAGCCGCGCAAAGGACGGGGCGGGGATCTTCAAGGCCACGGTTAACCAGTTGCGCCGCCTTTTTCCCTTCCATTCGATAGGCTTTCTCGACAGCCAGTTTGACGGCAGTTTTGAACTGCTGGTCGCTGACCCTCCCGCTTCGCGCGACAATCTGCAGAGTCATGTCGAAGCCCGCATGATGGACGGCACTTTTGCCTGGGCGCTTAACCGCAACCAGGCGGTTCTGGTCCCGATGGATAGCGGTGAAACGCTGCTGCTGCAGGTCGTGGCCACCCAGTCCTGTGTCCGGGGGATGTTCGTCGGTACCCTGCCGGGGAGTTCGGCCGCATTGGACGGCGCTTCCCTGAATGCTCTTTCGATCGTGCTGTATACCTGTGCCTATGCCCTGGAGAGTACAATTCTTTACGGGATGCTGCATGACCATACCCAGCACCTGGAGGAACGGGTGCAGCTGAGGACCCGCGACCTGGAAGAGGCCCGCCGGCAGGCTGAGGCGGCCAATCTTGCCAAAAGTGACTTTCTGGCTAATATGAGTCATGAGATCCGCACTCCCATGAACGGGGTAATGGGGATGACCGAGCTGATGCTGCAGGGGGGGCTCACACCGCAGAAGGAGAAAAAATACCTGAGGGCCATCAAGGATTCCGCTGACAGCCTGATGTTGATTATTAACGACATACTCGATTTCTCCAAGATCGAAGCCGGTAAATTCACGCTGGAAAAAGTTCCCTTCAGCCTGAGGGACGTGGTGGAACGCTGCCTGGGTGGACTGATGGTAAGGTGCGAGGAAAAGGGGCTTGAACTCAGCTCCCGGATAGACCCTGCCGTGCCGGCCTGCCTGGTGGGGGATCATGGCCGTCTGCGGCAGGTACTGACCAACCTGGTGGGAAATGCGGTCAAGTTCTGTCATCAGGGACGGATTATGGTCGAGGTCGATCTGGATTCGCGGGAGTCGGATGATGTCACGTTGCATGTGCGTGTCACCGATACCGGGATAGGGATTGCCGAGGAGGCCTGTGAGCGGATTTTCAATCAGTTCGAGCAGGCCGACACGTCCACCACGCGGAAATTCGGCGGAACCGGGCTCGGTCTTGCGATCTGCAGGAAACTGGTAGTGTTGATGGATGGGGATATCTGGGTTGAGAGCCGGCTGGGGGAGGGGAGCTGTTTTCATTTTACGGCCCGTTTCCAGGTCGGCAACGAAGCGCTGCTGAAAACTGACAAGGAAATCCCCTCTGAATCCTGCCAGCCAGGGCAGGATCCGCTGGATATCCTGCTTGCCGATGACGTGGAAATAAACCGGGCGCTGGTGCAGGCAATCCTGGAGCCTTGTCATCACCGGATCACATTTGCCGAGGATGGGCGAAAGGCGTATGATGAGTACAGGTCCAAACGTTTTGATATCGTGCTGATGGATGTCCAGATGCCGGAAATGGACGGATTGCAGTCGGCCAGGGCGATCAGGGAGTACGAGCGTGCCAGCGGTCGGGGTGTCAGGGTGCCGATAGTGGCCATGACCGCGTTTGCAGGTAACGAGGATCGCCAGATCTGCCTGGATGCCGGCATGGATGATTATCTGAGCAAGCCGGTCAAACCGGCCCAGCTGCTGCAATTGCTGAACAGATTCTGTGAACATCGGCCGGCATCCGTTCAGGCAGTTGCTGATGTTCCTCCAGCAGCATCGAAGGCGAAAACGGCTCCGGATGAACTTGACGATACAGTCGAGGTGTTTGCCAAAAACGAGCTTCTGGAACGGCTTGGCGGACGCCTGGAGATGGTCCCCCGATTTGTGGGTTTGTTCTGCAAGGGGGTTTTGCCGCAATTTGAGGGGCTGGTTACATCGCTGGAGGCTAAAGACACGGACGCGGTTCGTCGCCATGCTCACGCGATCAAGGGGTCGGCCGGGAATATTGCTGCTCAGCGGATACATCAGCTGGCTGCTATAATCGAAAAAGCGGCCAAGGAGGGCGATCTGGCCGAAGCACCCCAGAGAATTGCCCTGCTGCAGCAGGAATATGACGCTTTTATCGATGTTGTCGGCGCCTTGGGTTTTATTGCCGAAAGTTGATCGAGTCCAATGGAGGTTGGGTTTATGGTGCGATGTCTGCTGGTGGATGACGATGAACTCGGGCGTGAGCTTATAGCAGGGTATCTGGAAGGGGTCGCAGAGTGCAGGATGGCGGAAAACGGCCTGCAGGCGGTTGAGATGTTCCGCGAGGCATTTGAGGATGGCAAACCCTTTGATCTGGTGATTCTGGATATTGTCATGCCGGAGATGGATGGTCATACCGCCGCACGGGAAATCCGCATGATAGAAAAGGAATGGGGCGTTTCGATCAATAATGGGGTCAGCATAGTCGTCCTGTCATCACTGAATACTCCGAACGATGTGATCCAGGCCTATGTTTCTGCCAGGTCGGCCGCACACCTGGTCAAGCCGGTGCAGCCGGACAAGTTGCTGGCAATCCTGGGCAAGCTGGGCATGCGCAGGCAACAGTGATGCCGGGCCTGTTCGACGGTTTGAAATAATGCTGATCTGATATTTGTTTCTGGCATTGATGGTTTTTCTTGGCGGTCTGACAAACATGGTAACCAGCAGGGTCACTCATGGCAGAGAATCAATTCATAAAGGGAGCTGAATCGGTCAGTCGCCAGGAAGTTAAGCGCTATGGCTATACCCTTGTGTTCGAGATCAGTCCCGACGAAGTGGAGTGCCACTGTTTCTATGAACCGGCCACCACCGGCGGAACACCTCTCACCGGTGCCGAACTGCAGACCCATCTGGCGCAGTTCAAGATCAGGGAGGGGATTATTCCCGAGTCGGCCGCCTCGCTTCTCAATTGCGCGGCCAGTGGCAAATCCGTGAACGGTCTCTTGCTGGCGCGGGGTATCCCGATGGTTCCGGGCGATGACGGCCAGATTGTGATGAGTCTGACCGATGACCTGGAGAAGAGCGGATCTGATTGCAAAGCCGATGGAACCGTTGATTTCAGACATGTACAGTCGTTTCTGAATGTCGATGCCGGGGTGCTGGTGGCGACGCTCAGACCTCCCGGTCCCGGGACGCCCGGCAAAACTGTTACCGGGAAAACTATTCCGCCCCAACCTGGAATCCCGGTCAAGCTCGAGCTGGGACCGAACGTCCGCCTTGATGATGGCAGGGATGTTGTTTCCGTTCTTCCCGGGCGGGTCTGTTGCCGGGGGAACGCGATTTCGGTCGAAGATGTCTACGAGATTGACGGTGATGTGGATTTCAAGATCGGCAATATCTCCTTCAAGGGGTATGTGGAGATCAAGGGCGACGTGCTGGACGGCTTCTTTGTCAAGGCCACCAAGGGCATCAAGGTGCAGGGTAATATCGGGGTCTGCACGATCGAGTCGGATGGCGACATCACCTTCTGCGGCATGAGCGGCCAGGGCACCGGATCGGTCCGCTGCGGTGGCTCTGTTCACGCCAACTTCATCTATGAAGCATTAATCGAATGCGCCGGAGATATAAAGGTCGAGGTAGAAATCCGCAATTCCCATATCAAGTGCCTGGGGGCGATATACGTCAACAAGGGGGGGCTGAGCGGAGGTGACAGCTTTGCGCTGGCCGGTATCGAGTGTGCCAATCTGGGATGCGTGACATCGTTGCGTACCCGTGTGGTTGCCGGAGTTCATTACGGTGACCTGGAAGAGCTGAACAGCCTGTTCAACGAGCTGAAAGCCCTGGTTGCGGAATTCAGCGCCGCGCCGAAGGGAACCTTGGATATGAAGGAGTTCACCGCCAAACGAGCCAATATTACCGAACGGACCCACGAGGTCCGCTCGAGGACTCACGAGCAGAGCAATCCGAAGCTGAACGTAAAGAAGATGCTTTACGAAGGCGTCAATATCACCCTTGGCATGATCAGCGAAAATATCACCGAAGAGCGCAAGGGACCGGTCAGCATCATCGAGAACACGATTGAAGGGGGGTTGCGCTTCCTGGGAATGACTCCGCTCTCTTTCAAGGCCGGTATGATAGAGGAAACCTTTATCCAGCAGCACCTGCTGGAACAGCAGAAAAACCGATCTGGCTTGCAGGAGGATGGGGCATGAAAGCCTTGATAGTTGACGATGTGGAAATGAATCGTGAGTTGCTGGCCATTTTTCTCGAAGGCCGCGCCACGGTTTCGTTTGCCGAAAGCGGAGAGGATGCGCTGAAGCTGGTGGAAAGCGCCCTTGAAAGCAAAACATATTATGACCTGATCTGCATGGATATCTTCATGCCGGGCAAGGATGGACATGAAACGCTGAAGGAGATCAGGGCGATGGAGTCTGCCCATAGTGGAGCACGGGCAACCGTATTCATGGTTACGGGAAGCAGCTCTCCCGACGATATGTTCGATGCGCTGATGCATGGCGATTGCGACGATTATCTCACCAAACCTCTGATGCAGCAGAGCTTTAACGAGCTTCTGGGCAAGCACGGGTTGTGCTGATTGCGGAGTGTCGTCGGCCCGGTTTGCTGTACGTGAATTTTGTTTTGATTCCACCTGTGTGCTGTGCTAGAAATAGGGCCTGTTTACATTAAATTTTGGTATCACGATAAAAGGAGTCTGTCATGTCAACCAACAACGATAATGCCGCAGCTGCTGTGATTGCCTTTGTTTCCGGCGCCGTGATCGGTGCTGCCGCCGCTCTACTGCTGGCTCCGGCACCCGGTTGCGAGGTTCGCGAAAAGCTTTCCGGACTGGGTGAAACTGCTGCCGAGCGTGTGAAACGGCTTGCCCGCGAAGCCAAGTTCAAGGTAACACCCAAAACCAAGGGTGGCGATTATGAGTATGACGGCGGAGACGCCTGGATTTGAAAGGCCGCCGCTGATGGAACTGAAATACGGTTCATCATCGTTTAATCTCGAACTCCCGCCGGACCGTCTGGCGGGAGTCATAGTTCCCCTGTTATCCCAACCCGTCGAACCCGCCGAAAACATTGTCAATGCCGCTCTTGATTCCTGTCAGGCGACGATCTCCGGATTCAGGCCTGGCGAGAAGGTCGTCATCGTAACCTCGGACATCACCCGTTACAGCGGCAGCGAGATCTATCTTCCCTTGCTGGTGGAGCGTTTGAACCGTCAGGGGGTTGCCGACCACGATATAGAAATCCTGATCGCCCTCGGCATTCACCGCAAACAGACCGATCACGAACACCAGAAGATAGTCGGACCGCTTTATGGCCGGATTCGCGTGACTGATCACGAATGCGACGGTGCAGGCCATCTGGTCCTGCTAGGAACCACTTCGAACGGTATCAGGGTCAGCATCAACCGCAAGGCGGTCGAGGCCGATCACCTGATATTGACCGGCACGATCGGATTTCACTACTTTGCCGGTTTCGGCGGCGGTCGCAAGAGTGTCCTGCCCGGTATCGCCAGCCGCCAGGCCTGCATGGCCAGCCACTTTGCCGTGCTGAACCCCGGCGCGGGGAACGGCAAGAATCCCCGGGCAACTACCGGCAATCTGGATGGTAATCCGGTGCATCAGGCCATGCTTGAGGCCTGTGCAATGGCTGCACCAGATTTTATCCTGAATACCGTGCTTACACCCGATAAACGGATCATGGCCGCCTTTGCCGGTGAGTGGCGCGAGGCACACGAAGCCGGCTGCCGTTTTTATTCCGAATACTTTGCATATCCGCTGCGGGAAAAGGCCGATCTGGTGATCGCATCCTGCGGAGGCTTCCCCAAGGACATCAATCTGATTCAGGCGCACAAGTCGATGGAGTACGCCTCACAGGCAGTCTGCGACGGCGGGGTCCTGATCCTGCTGGCGGAGTGCCGCGACGGATTCGGCAACGGCACCTTTTTCAACTGGTTCCGCCACAAACAGCTGGATGTCTTCGAAGCGGCGTTGCGCGAGCAGTATGAAATCAACGGTCAGACCGCCTACTCGATGCTGCAGAAGGCCCAGCGCTTCCGCATCATCCTTGTCTCCCAGTTTCCCTGTCAGCAGGTGACGGAAATGGGCATGCTGCCGGCTGCCACGCTTGATGAGGCGATGGCGTTGGCGGCTGACCTGTCTCCTCCCGACTGGCGTGCCTACCTGATGCCCGAGGCGGGCAGCGTGCTGCCGGTGTCGGAAATATTTCTGCCTGAATCGGTCGCTGTAAATGGATAGGACCGCCGCACTGTTTTGGGGGTTGATCGTTCTGCTTTTGTCGGCCTCGGTCTTTTATGGTGTCAACGCGGAGAAGCAGCGTCGCAGCACGCAGAGTGCCGGAGGGAAAATAGAAAACGGCGACCTGGTGCAGCTGATAAAGGTTGTTGACGGCGACACGGTCATGGCTGCCCGGGAAGGGCAGGAGCCGGTTACTGTCAGGCTGATCGGTATCAAATCGTTTGACGGCAAGATAGAAAAAGACGTGGTGACTCCGTTTGCACAGGCGGCCCGCGAATCGCTGCAGCGGATCATGTCCGGCCGGTCTGCCCGCGTGCTGCTCGGCAGCTCTCCCAAGGACAAGTACGGCCGTTACCTGGCGACCCTTTACTCTGGTGACAAGGATGTGGCGCTGCATCTGGTCAGCCAGGGGCTGGTGATGGTCTACACGGTCTACCCCTTTCCCGCCATGCAGCTGTATCTTCAGGAGCAGGAGCTGGCCCGGGCCGGGCGGCGTGGCCTTTGGGCCAGCGCCGAGGCTTCCGATCGCGCCCTGGCGCTGATCGGCGAGTGGCAGAGACAGACGCAATGATCAGCCTGATAATAAACATCTTCATGAAACAGGTGCTGCGCAACCCTCCTGCAGCCATGCGCATCTTCGTTCTGCTGGCTGCCGTGCTGCTGTACGGCACAACCGGTTTCCTCTATTTCGAACTGCCAGGCAATCCCGATCTGGTCTGGCTGGATGGCCTCTGGTACACGGTCGTTACCATGACCACGGTCGGTTACGGCGATTTTTTCCCAAAGACGGTCGGGGGGCGCTTTCTGGTAGGATGGCCGGTAATGCTGTTCGGCATCGGACTGTTGGGCTATGCCCTCTCGTTGATTGCCGCAGCCCTGGTTACATCAAAGACCCGCGAGGCAAAAGGAATGTCACAATTCAACCTGAGCAGACATCTTGTAATCTTCAATTTTCCGGGGCTGGCCAAGGTCGAGCGGGTGCTGGAAGAGCTGTACCTCGACCCCGGTTTTTCCAGGAGCAGCCAGGTGGCGCTGATCGACGAGTTTCTGGAGGAGTTGCCTGTGGAACTGCAGAAGCGCGGCATACATTTTGTGCGGGGCAATCCGGCCCGCGATGAAACCCTGAGCCGGGCGTCGCTGGACAGAGCCTCGCATGCGGTGGTGCTCTGCCGTACCCCGGGCGATCCGGCCTCCGACAACCTGAATGTGGCCATCACTCTGGCAATCGAGGCGCGCTGCCGCAGTGTCGAAACGGTGGTCGAGTGTGTCGATCCGGCATCGGAAGAGCTATTGCGCAAGGCCGGCTGTGACCGGGTGGTATGCACCTCGCGCTTCGATTCGCTCTTTATCAGCCAGGAGCTGCTGAATCCCGGGGTCCAGGCGGTGATTGCCGACCTGTTCAGCTCCAGGGGCGGGCAGCAGATCTACTTTATCGAGGTTGCCAGGGGCGGGACATTCGGTGAAATTTCCGGACGCTGCCGCTCGATGGGGCACCTGGCGCTGGGGCTGGGAAGCGCTGATGGAGTCAGCCTCAATGTGCCGTCGGAAACCGTCGTGTCCGCCGGTGAACGGCTCGTGACCATCGGTCCCGCCCGGCTGAACGAAATTTAAACGGCAGACAAAAATAATTTGATTGCCGGCTGCTTCGTTGCTATGCTGTAAAACTTTTAAACTTACGTGTTCGGGATGTGACTGATGGAACTGCATGAACAGCTCAAATCTCTCGGCGCCGGTGCCACCTCCTATTGCTATGACAAGCCGGATGCCACGCTTCTGGAGTCGTTTCCCAGCCCCTTTGCCCAGCCTGAAATGAACCGGGTCGGGGCGGTCGGGACGCTGCATATCGAATGTCCCGAGTTTACCTGCCTCTGCCCGATGACCGGACAGCCGGATTTCGGGAAAATCGTCATCGATTACCAGCCGGCTGCGCTCTGCGTCGAAAGCAAGAGTCTCAAGCTCTACCTGGGTTCTTTCAGGATGCACGGAGAGTTTCATGAAGCCGGTGTCAACCGCATCTGCAACGATCTGGTGGAGCTGCTGGACCCGGCCTGGCTGACAGTTCGCGGCGAGTTCACACCGCGTGGCGGCATCCCCTTCTGGCCTACCGCGGAATACCGCAAGAAACAATAAAAATCTTCAAGGAGAAATAGTTACCTATGTTCAGTACGTCCGACTTCAAAAAGGGACTCGTGATACAGCTCGACGGCGCCCCCTGCATCATTACCGATGTCACGACCCAGTCTCCCACGGCTCGCGGCGCCAACACCATGGTCAAGACACGCTATCGCAACCTGATTACCGGTCAGGTGTTCGACAAGACCTTCCGCTCCGGCGACAAGGTGGACGAGGCCGACTTCGAACGCCACAAGGGGCAGTTCCTTTATGCCGATGGCGGTCGCGGCGTTTTCATGGATTTGGAAAACTATGAGCAGTTCGAGATGGAGGCTGACAATTTCGAACCGCTGTCGATGTTTCTGCTGGATGGAACAGAGGTTGTGCTGGGGCTGTTCGAGGGACGCATGGTCAACGTGGATCTTCCGTTGAACGTTGAGCTGACCGTGACCGAGACCGCGC
>JAWDJY010000050.1:0-36182 GCA_032469775.1 Geobacteraceae bacterium
GGAGTACGGTGACTTCTCTCCCAATCGCATCTACTGTCGTGACGGGCAGTTCTACCTGGTCAGTATGGGCGGCATGAGAATGGTCGTGACGGACGAGTCAGGCGCATTTGTCCGTGCCGTTGATCTGGCGGCCGCGATCGGTTTTACCGGGCAGGAGCGCATGGACAGCGGGTTGGGAGGTTTCTCGCTGGATCGTGACGGCGGTTTCGTTTTCACGGTGCCGGTCATGGGCAAGCTGTTTACCCTGAGCAATGATGGCAAGACCTCCAGAATTTTCGGCCGTCGAGGCAGTCGTCCGGGGCTCTTTGGCGTGCCGACGGGTGTCGCTGTTGACCGGGACGGCAACTACCTGGTCACGGACAAGCTGCGTTGCGTGGTGATGGTTTTTGACCGCAAATTCTCTTTTCTTGCAGAGTTCGCCAGGCGCGGATTCAGCCAGGGCGACCTGATTGCTCCCGACGACATCGTGGTTGACGCGGCCAACCGGGTTTACGTCAGCAATCTCCGCAAGCGGGGGGTTGTGGTTTACCAACTTTCTAATCAATAAGTTAATACAGGCTTTTTACCCCCTCAAAATCCTGATTATCCCCCCAGTCAAAAAAGACTCCTGTCAGTGAATGATTTGTTGAAAAAAACGCGATATCACGTACGCGCTACGCGATATCGCTAAGCCGGGCCATAGTGGCGTGTCAGGCAGGTTGTAACCCGTTCGAATTACTCTGTTTTAATTATTTGTATCACACCTTGATAAAGCATTCTCGACCTTGTAGGTCGGGGATCGAATAACTTTGCACGATAATGCAATAGGTTCCGTTTTAATGTTATCGGGTCCTGCCTGCGATGTCTCCGGCAAATTTGAAGTGCCGGCAGAATTAATTCGGATGCGGTTTAGACCGGAAAAGCGTGTCTGTCACCCGTCGGCTTAAATTAAAATTCATACGTATTAATTAGCGTGCAGTCATATAACCGTCTGTCCGGAGTTGTCACGTGATACGACAAATATGATTTTTTGACTGAATAAGATGCAAGTATTTTGATTTATTCAAATTAAATTTTACTGTGATTTTGGTATGTAAAATGTAGTTGGCTTAATCAACGCGTGATCATGCAATGCAACATGTAAGTCCAGTAATCGGCCCGAAGAGATGTTATCTGTCAACCCCAATCCTCTGTAAAAAGTAAACCCATTGAAAGATGGGGACACAAAACCACAGATCCCAAGTTCACTGAACCGGATGGCTGGGTTACCGGAGTCCACAAAAATGGAGGATACAAATGGGAACAGTAACCAAGGCAACAGTACTTGCAGCAGCAGCGCTCCTTATCAGTGCACCGGCAGCATTCGCGTTCCACTCCGGTGGTGTCGCCGATTGTGAAGGTTGTCACTCGATGCACAACTCGTATGAAGGCGCCGCCAACGTCACCGGCATGGCCCAGTATCAGTCCGGCCCCTACCTGTTGAAAGCTCAGGATGCATCCGGATCCTGCCTCAACTGCCACGCGGCGGCCGACACCACCGGCAGCAGCTACCACATCGCCACCCTCGGTGTTACACCGAATGACAGCAGTCGTGCAGTCGAAGGCACCCCAGGCGGCGACTTCGCCTGGCTGAAGAAAACCATGACGTTCAGCGTCCGTGGTAATCCCGTTACCGTCGATGGCGACCGCAAAGGTCACAACATCGTCGCAGCCGACTTCGGCTACACTGCTGACAAGGTCCTGACCACCGCACCCGGTGGCACCTATCCGGCCAAAGATCTGGCCTGCTCTTCGTGCCACGACCCGCACGGTACCTATCGCCGCTTTGCTGACGGCAGCCAGGCCCGTACCGGCCTGCCGATATTCAATTCAGGTTCCTACACCAGCAGCAACAGCCCGACCGCAGGCGTTTCCGCTGTTGGCGTGTACCGTATCCTGGCCGGCGTCGGCTATCAGCCAAAATCACTGTCAGGTTCATTCGCATTCCCCAATCCTGCTCCTGACGCAGTTGCCAAGTCCAGTTACAACGGTGTCTCGACCACTGTTAACACCGCCGCCGGACAGAAAGACCTGGTTGCCTACGGCCAGGGCATGTCCGAGTACTGTGCCAACTGCCATACTGCGATGCACCTTGACACCTACGCTTCAGGCACAAAAGGGCTGGTACACCCGGCCGGCAACGGCGCCAAGCTGACCGCACCGATCGCCGCCAACTACAATGCCTACGTGACTTCCGGCGTCATGACCGGAACCGTCGGCTACAGCGCCATAGCACCATACGAGCTCGGCACCAATGACTACGCTGCAATGAAAGCCTTCGTGGCCGCTCCCGTCGCAGCCACCACCA
Source organism: Geobacteraceae bacterium (assembly GCA_032469775.1). Lineage (GTDB taxonomy): Bacteria > Desulfobacterota > Desulfuromonadia > Geobacterales > Pseudopelobacteraceae > JACRCG01. The sequence continues at coordinate 2,327 of JAWDJY010000050.1, forward strand.
GCAATAACGTCAACTGCCTCTCCTGCCATCGTGCCCATGCCTCCGGTTTCGAGAGCATGGCACGCTACAACCTGTTCAACGAGTTCATGACGGTTGCAGATGCCGCCGGTGTTGCCATGTACGATTCCTCCACCACCGAAGGCAAGATCAACACCGGCTACACTGTGCAGCAGCAGACCGATGCCTACAACGGCCGTCCTGCAACCGCGTTTGGCCCCATGGCACGTAACAACTGCAACAAGTGCCACGCCAAAGACTGATCTGAACATGGTATCTTCTGTATCGTAGTCTATTCTGGCCGGGGATCAGTCCCCGGCCATTTTCAGACAGCCGCCCCGCTTCAGGCCTTTTGGTTCAAATTCCGGAAAGAGCCGACCCATGCATAGCCGCCAGAAAAGCAAAGCATACATTTTGGTATTGCAGGCCAGCTTTGCCGCACTGGTGGCTGCGGTGCTCTGCATTCCGGTTGACGCCTTTCATCGCGGCGGCGTGGGGGAGTGCGAGGGATGCCACACCATCCATAACTCAGTTGAAGGTCAGCCCGGCAGCCCGGCCGGACTCTCCGGCAACTACCTGCTCAAAGGGAGCGATGCGAGTTCGGTCTGCCTGAACTGCCACCAGGTTTCCGGTGACACCGGTCCGACCGGTTATCACGTCAGTACCGCACCGGTTGATATGCCGGCCGGTACACCACCCCGCCAGATGACTCCCGGCGGTGATTTCGGCTGGCTGAAAAAGTCCTACACCTGGTTCAACAGCCTGGGATCGACCACGATCCAGCGCAGCCCGGCCAACAGTCATGGCCATAATATCGTTGCCATGGATTACGGCTATGACATGGATTACGACAAGCCCAAGGCTCCAGGTGGAGATTATCCTTCTTCCGCCATGTCCTGCACCAGCTGCCACGATCCCCATGGAAAGTACCGCCGACTCTCTGACGGCAGCATCAGCACAGTCACCGCGCCGATCAAGGGGTCGGGATCACTGGTCCGGAGCGCGGAACCGGATGCCCAGAATGCCGTCGGAGTATACCGCCTGCTGGCTGGCATCGGCTACTACCAGAAATCGCAGGGGATGTCGAACGTGTTTTCCAGCAATCCTCCGGCAGCGGTTGCGCCCGACATATACAACCGCTCCGAAAGTGTTTCGCAGACCAGGGTCGCCTACGGGACAGGGATGTCGGAGTGGTGCCGCAACTGTCACAGCGACATTCATACGGATACCGTGCCCGCTTCGCTCAAGCATCCCTCCGGTGGCATCGGCGGCGCCATGGGGAAGAGTATTGCCGGGTGGTACGACCAGTATATCAGGGATGGCGACCTGTCCGGTGTCGAGAGCAATGCCTATCTATCGCTGGTTCCTTTTGAAATCGGTTCGAGCGATTACAGCATGGTACTGAAGCCGATTGCCGCTACGACCCCCACCAGGGGGCCGTCGCTGACCGACGGCACGCCCCAGGTGATGTGCCTCTCCTGTCACCGGGCCCACGCCAGCGGCTGGGACGGTTCCATGCGCTGGAACAACCGGTCGCCCTATATCGTCTATGCCGGCAAGTATTCTCAGGCCGGTGACATACAGCCCTATGGTCAGGGCAGAAGTGAACTTGAGGCCCAGGCGGCATATTACAATATTCCGCCTTCGACCTTCGGCTACAACCAGTACCAGTTCTGTTACAAGTGCCACCAGAACGGGACCAGATAGCCGCACAGCGCATGAGCCAGACCTATGAAAGAGGGAGAATTGACGTGCTGACCAGATTCCTGCTGATTGCAACCGTTATGACAGTATTCAGTTCCGGGTGTGCCCAGACGCGACAGACGGCCAAGCCGCTGCTGGCCCCGTCCCAGGGAGAGCTGTACCTGTACTGCGAGCCGCTTTCCCAGGATGCCGAGAATCTGCGATTTGCCATTGATGGCGTTGCCGCGATACGCGATGACGGCCTGACGGTTCCACTCAAACAGGGGTTCCTGGAGTTTGCCCCCGCGGAAATGCGCCGTCAGCGGCTTTTTGCCCAGGGTATCGTTCCGGCGGGACGTTATGTCGGGCTGGCGTTAACGGTAAAAAACGCCACACTGCTGGGACAGTCGGGCAGCGGAAGCCTCTTGGTGCCGGACAGGCCTCACGAGGTGAGGATCCCGGTGGTCGTCAGGGAGGGCAGGGCCGCGGTGGTAACTCTGAACCTCGATTATCGCGAGTCATTGAAGGGGGTCTCCTTCACTCCCGCCTTCATCGCCGAAATTCCTCCCCGCCCGCTGCCCGAGTTGACCGGCTATGTTACCAACCGCGGCGATAACAGCATCATGGTGTTTGATCGACGCTCGGCCCGTGTCGGAGGCGTGGTCGAAACCGGCCGGGGCCCGGCAGGCATTGCCCTCGACCAGCTCAGGCTGCGGGCCTACGTGGCCCTGTCCGGCCAGGACAGTCTGGCAGTGTTCGACGTCAAGGAAAATGATTTTGTCGATCACATCCGGCTGAATCCGGGCGACGAACCGGGTTTCGTGGCACTTTCCGCCGACGGGAGAACGGCGATAACCGCCAATTCCGGATCCAATACCGCCAGCATCGTGGATGTCCAGGCCCTGACTGAAGTAGCCCATCTGCCGACCGGCATCGGACCCGGGTTTATCATCATGGACCGTAGTGGTCGCAAGGCATTTGTCTTCAACAGGTATTCCAACACGATTACCGTGATCGACCTGGCGTTGCGGCAGGTGGCGGGAACCATCGCAACCGAGTCGGCGCCGGTTTACGGGCAGTTCAACCGCAAAGGGGACCGGTTGTACGTGGCGCACGCCATGACCCCCAATATCCTGGAAATATCGCTTGATACACTGACGATAACCAGGAGGATCAACGCCGGCAGCGGAGTCAGTGCCATGAAAGTAAATCCGGCCACGGACCTGCTCTACGTTGCCACCAGGTTCGGCGGGATAATCGATATCTACGACCCGTTTTCCCTGATGCCCGGTAATTTTCTGAAAGCTGACGGAGTGGTCGGATATCTGACAATTGACGGGGAGGAGAACAACCTGGTGATAGTGCATCCCCGCGACCGGTTGATCCGCCTGATCAACCTGATCAGCAAAAAACAGCGCGGTCTGGTGGATACCGGCGCCGATCCTTACTGTACAGCCATTTTCGGCGAACGTTAATCGATCCGGAAACGAGAAGCTGATGAGAAAAAAGCTGATCCACAGGGCAGAAACCGCCATCCTGCTTTTAATGCAGCTGGCATTGCCGTACCTGGCATCGGCTGACGGTATCAACGGTTACCTGGAATACGGTTACAGCACATCCAGATCGAATTCCAGCGATGTGAGCGGCAGCACGACATCATCAAAGTCAAGCAACCTTTCACAGCGCTACAACCTGGAACTGGACAAAAGTTTCACCCCGACGATCCGCATGTCCATGGGAGCGAATGTACAGATGAGCAATAACGATTCCGATACAGACGGTCTTAAATCACACGCAACAAGTTCGCGAATCTCGCCGCATGTGGACCTGGGCTATTCCAACGGCTTTTTCAGCGGCGGGGCCGGTTTCAGCCGGCGCATCGAGGATTCCAGGTCCGGCGGGGTTTCCAGTCCGACCACTTACGCGGACTCGTATTCAGGCCGCCTGAACTGGATGCCGGAAGATTTTCCCAATCTTAACCTGATTTATTCATCCTTTGACAATTACGACGAGCAACGCCTTTCAAGGGACACCAACACCACCTCACTGACCTTCAGCAGCCGCTACAAACCGGTGAAAAACCTGGATCTGAGTTACTCCGGCAACCACTCCACGACTACTAACCGCCTGAGCGGTTTCGAGACCGAATCGCTCACCCAGAGCGCACGTGTAGACTATAATGACTTTCTCTTCAGGGACCGGCTTGCTGTCAGCTGCAGCTATAACATCGCAACGCAGAAGACCGTGGCCACCAATAACGGCAGCAGCAACCAGTTACTGCTGAACCCGGTCAGTATCGATTCCTATTACTATGCCACTCCAAGATTCAATGATCCGATCACTCCCGCTCCCAATTTCACTGCCAATCCGCTACAGGCGTTACCCAATAATATCGAGATCAGCAATGCCCAGGTGACGTCCGTTTCCAATCACGTCAGCCTGGGAGTGAAGATCGGTTTTAACCAGGCCGTGAATATCATCAGGCTGCTGGTAACCCCGACCATCCCCCGCGACCTGGTTGCGGCGGACTATGATCAGATCGGCAACGCCTTTGCCGCCAATATCAAGGTCTATACCAGCCTGAACGGTTCCGATTGGTTGCAGTGGGCGGGTACCACTTCGATTATTTTCAAACAGGTCGAAATTGTAAATCCGTCCACCGGCGCGACCACCACCGGCCCGGCTTTCGAGCTGGCGCTGCAGAACAGTGCCAAGACCGTCTATAACTATATCAGGATCGAGATCGTACCTGTTGTTGCCAACAATATACAGCTGCCAAACGGTCTGGAGAAGTTGCTGGTTACGAAGCTGGAAACCTACCTGCAGGATCAGAATATAGTAATCAAGCCCGGTAGCAGCAGGACTTCGTCACAGATAGCCGGGTCCTACAATCTCAATATCAGGGCGCGCCTGTGGGATGTGCCGACGGTGACCTTCGACAGCGGTTTCGATCTTAATCATACCAAGTCGGATTCCAGCAGGTTCGCCTACCGCTATGCGCTGACCAACGGCCTGAGCCTCTACCATATCTTCAGCCCGACCCTGAGCAGCAGCGGGCGCATATCACGCCAGGACGACATCAATCCCACCGACAACACCAGCAATTCCTCCAACTCCCTGAGCCTGTCCCTGGCCGCCACCCCGCTGCCCACCCTGAGCGGAACCGTTAACTACAGCGCCCGTCAGGACAAGTCCGATACCACCAGCAAGACATCGCAGTCGCTGAATCTCTCCAGTTCCGCAGAGCTGTACCGTGGCATCAACCTGAGCCTCAATGTAGGCGGCGCCCTGACCAGCGACAACAGCGGCAAGGAGCAGCAGAGCCTGAACAGCAGCCTGGGAGTCAATCTGCTGCCGCACAGATCCATGAGCATCAACATTGGCGCTTCCGACCAGGAAAGCTGGGCTTCGGGCGGAGATACCCGCCCCGACAGCAAAGTCAGCTACAACCGCTCGGTCGATGTCACGGTTTCATATACTCCGCTGCAGACGGTCTATCTGTTCGGTGCGTTCAATATCGTTGTCCAGTCTCATCAGAAAACCCAGACCGCCCAGAGTGTGGGCGGGTCATGGTCTCCGTTCAGGGACGGCGCCCTGCAGCTGAACATTTCCTATCGCGAGGCGATCCAGGCTGACAGCACCAAAGACAGGACCTTTACCAATTCGGCACATCTGATCATCAGGCCCGGTATGTTTCTGGATCTCTCATTTCTTATGGCCAGCTCCGACGGGGTCACTCAGAAAAGCGATGTCCGGAGCCTGTCCGGTTCATTCAGGGCCAGTTTTTAACAGGATAATATTTTCATGGCAGGGGGAACCAGCATGGAACAAAGACACAAGAAAAAGCAATCCGGACTGTTCGGACTGGTATGTGCGGCCCTGCTTGGATTGGTGCTAATGGCGTGCGGCGGCTGCGCATCGCAGGGTGACCTGTTCCGCGACCCCAGCATGGATTTCGGCGCGATCAGGACGGTTGCGGTGATGCCGTTCACCAACCTTTCACGGGACCAGTTGGCCGGGGAGCGGGTGCGGGACGTGTATTCCAACGCGCTGATGTCGACAGGCGCCATCTATTCGCTGCCAACCGGCGAAATTGCCAGGGCCATCAGCAACATAGGTTTGAGTAACGCCACTGCGCCCTCAATCGAAGATGTTGTCAAGCTGTCCAAGGCGCTCAAGGCGGACGCGATCATTACGGGTGTTGTTCGCGAGTATGGCGATGTGCGTGCCGGGAATGCCGCTGCCGATGTAATCGCCCTGAGCATGCAGCTGATCGAGGGGCAGACCGGGCGTGTGGTCTGGTCGGCGAGTACCTCGCAGGGTGGTATCGGCATCATGGAAAAGCTTTTCGGGGGCGGCGGAAAACCGATCAACGATGTGACGGAGAAAGCGGTCAATGATCTCATTAACAAGCTGTTCGAATAAATATCCACTGAAGAGGCTGATGCTGGCGCTGGCCGGAATATGCTGCTGCGTGCTGTCCGGCTGTGCCAGTCAATCAGTCGGCTATCCGCTCTTCAGTTCCTCGGTTCCCAGCTGGGGGCCGAAGATAGCAGTGTATCCGATCGAAAACCTTAGCGGTGCGCCGGCGCCGCTCAGGGAGCTGCAGGAGGAGCTGGCCGCCACCCTGCAACGTGCCGGAGCGCGCATCGTTGATCAAGCAGCACTGGATGGTTTTTTTGAACGCCACTGGGTGCGTTACGTGGGAGGCATCGACGAAGCGACTTCAGCCGCTCTGCGTGATGAAACCGGAGCAGACGCCGTGCTGATTACCAACCTGGAGCTTTATAACGAACAGTTTCCTCCGCGCATTGCCATGATGGCGCGCCTGGTCAGTACCGTCGATTTGCCCGAAATACGCTGGATGGACAGTTATGCCAGGACCGGAGATGAGGCTCCCGGCCTGCTTGGGCTCGGTATCATCGATGATCCGGTACGCCTGAGAGGTCTGGGTTTCGAATATCTGGAAGCTTCGATGCGCAAGTTCATCATGAATCCGCCTGAACGCGAGCATAAAGCTTCCGCACGTGAGATCCGTGAAAACAAGCCGTTCACAATTTCGGACCTGATGGACAAGATGAAGGATGAACCACGCCAGTCTGCTGCCGAGCCGGTAAACGGCAGGCCGTGGTTTTCCCAGGTCGGCGAGCTGGTTTCCTACCGTTATCAACCAAGAACCTGGTACAGCTCGCACGATGTTCTGGATGACCAGCTGCGTTCGATAGCACTGATACCATTTCTGGATCTGAGTACACGCAAATACGGCGCTGAAGTGCTTGTGCTGCATCTGGCCAAGCAGCTGGTTCTTGACGGGAGATTCAAGGTGGTTGAACTTGGAGTGATCCGTGACAAAATTCTTGTGTCCCGCATCATCATGACCAGCGGAATATCAAACTCAAACATTGACGTCATATCAAACAGCCTGGGTGTCGAACTTGTCATCAACGGCAAGTTGTTCGACTACCTTGAGTCCAATACGGCCGGCCAGAACCCCAAGGTCGATTTTTCCTTACAAATGTTCGAGCGTGATACCAGAAAAATACTCTGGAACTCCCACAGCCGCAATCAGGGCAATGACGGGGTGTTTTTCTTTGATGTCGGCCAGATCAGCACCGCCAGTGCCCTGACCGACAGGATGAGTCAATCATTGGTGTACCGTCTGAACGAGAATGCATCCGAGAAAAGATAGACAGAACATATCCCAATGCATAAGCGAGGATTTATGAAACCAACGTCACTTGTACTCCTGTCCATTCTTTCCCTTTCTTTTTCAGCCTCACTGGCCATGGCCGATGTGCCGTCTGTCCAATCGCCGGATGCGGTTGTGCCGCCGGGGAACGAAGCGGCGCTTCCCAAGCCCGACAGGGTCGTCATCAAGCTGAACGCGCCGCTTCTGTCGCCGAAGTTCTCTTCAACCCCCCTGGCAACAATCAACGACGAGGTGATTACGTTTGAAGAGCTCAAGAAGGCCCTTGGTACGATCCATACCGGCAAGGGCGAAGGAAAAGCCGCTCCCAGGAAGAATTTCCCGGAAGTGCTCAAACGGCTGATCAACTCCCGGCTGATGATCCAGGAGGCCCGCAACATCGGACTGGACAAGGATGAGCTGATCAGTACCTCCATGGATGAATTCAGGCGGAAACTGATGCGGGACACTCTCCTGAACGATTACGTCAAGAATATAGCTGCTGATAACAAGGAGGTTGAAAAGGTTGCACGCGAACGGACCAGGGAATGGCGTCTGAAATCAGTGATAATCGGCAAGCTTTCCGATGTAAGAGATTTTGAATCGGAGGTCAGGGGCGGGAAGTCTTTTGACGAGGTCTATGAAAAATTCATTCGTGACGGACGCGGCAGGACAGGCGGGAAGGTTGAGGATTTCATCGCCAGGGACGCCATCGATCCGACCATGATGGTCGCGCTGGAAAAGTTGAAAGTGGGTGAGACCGGAAAGCCGGTGACAATTGAAAACGGGTACGTACTGTTTCGTGTCGAGGAACTCAGGAGCAAGGATGACCCACAGGTGATCGAACAGGTGCGCCAGGAGCTGGGGTCGAAATTGCGGGTCGAGGCGCTGAAGAAGTACAACGAGAAACTGACCAGGAAATATGTGAAGGTGAAGAAGCTGTTTGGCCAGCTGGACTATCATAACAAAAAAATCAAGTTCGAAACCATGTTGAAAGACAAGCGGGTCATCGCCGAGATCAAGGGAGAAAAACCGCTTACGGTCGCCGATTTCTCGGATGCGGTGGCAGCCAAGTTCTATCATGGCATCCAGCGGGCCATCGACAGCCGCAAGGTAAACAGCGAGAAGAAAGTCATCCTTGAGGAGGTGCTCAGTACGCTGGTCTTTGACAAGGAGGCGCGGGTACAGAAAGTCGACCAGACGGACGAGTTTCGCGAAAAGGTGAAGAATCAGGAGGATACGCTCCTGTTCGGCCAGTTCATGCAGAAGATAGTGATCCCCGAAATAACCATCTCGCGGGAGGAGACAAAGGCCTATTACGCCGATCATGCCAAGGATTACTTCTCTCCCGCTACCTATACTCTGGATGCGATCGCTTTTTCGAGCCCGGAAAAGGCCGAGGAGGCGGCAAACAAGCTGAAAACCGGCACAGATCTGAAATGGTACAAATCCAATGCGGACGGCCAGGAAAGTATCAACAAGCGCTACCAGGCTTTTTTTGAAGGCAACCCGGTAGCTAAGGAAGAGCTGCCGCCCAAGATGCAGCAGGCCCTTTCGGGCAGTACAAAAGGCGATTGCCGGGTATTTGTCGACGGACCCACCGGATATGCGTTGGTGGTGGTCGATTATCAGCCCCCCGCAACCCTGCCGTACGAAACCATCGAAGGTGCGTTGAGGGAAGCTGTCTCATACGAAAAACTGAATAAAAATATCGAATTGTGGGCCAAAAAGCTGAGGGATGCCTCGGAAGTCCTGGTATATGCCGACTTCGCTCAACAGGAGAAGCCATGAAGACATTCAATAAAATGAAAATCGGGACTTTTGTGCTGATCATGCTGCTGGTCTCCGGCGGTATGCTTCCATGGGTCGCTTCCGACAGCCATGCCGCAAAAAAAATGGCCAGCAAGGAGTGCCTGGACTGCCACACGAAATTTGAAGCCAGGTATTTTTCACAGAAGTACCTGCATACAATCGTCAAGGAGAAGAAATGTGAGAACTGCCATCTCCGGCATGGCCGGGTGGCCAAGTTGCTGCTCAAGAAGGACGGCAACAAGATCTGCCTGGAATGCCATACTCCGGACAAGGCCGGGCTGAACCGGAAAAATGTCCATGCGCCGTTAAAGTCGGGCAAATGTTCGCAATGCCACAATCCCCATGGCTCGCAGTCGCCATCGATGCTGATGGCGACTGGTAACGACGTCTGTTACAGCTGCCACAAGAAGGATACCTTCGAGAAGAAGGTCGTTCATGCGGTATTGCGGAAAGAAGGTTGCAAGGCCTGCCATACCGCCCACAGTTCGGATGAGCGTTATCTGCTTGTCAAGGGTGAACCGGCACTCTGCCTGGGGTGTCATGACAAGTCGGGTGCTGCGTTCAAAAAGGCCCACGGCGGCTATCCGGTGGAAGGCAAGACCTGCTCCGCCTGCCACAACCCGCATACATCGAACCAGCCGAAACTGCTCAAGGAAAGCGTCCACAGCCCGGTTGCCACGAGAGGCTGCGATGGCTGCCATGTCGCGGCAGGCTCCGCCAATCCGTTTGCCGTCAACCAGAAGGGTTCCGAGCTCTGCCTGCAGTGCCATAAGATCCAGTCACTGACGGCAGGAGGAACAGTCCAGCACGCGCCCTTCAAGAGCGGCAATTGCCTCAACTGCCATAATCCGCATGCTTCCGAGCACGCCAGGCTGACAATCCTCAGCGGCAACTCCCTCTGCACCGGCTGCCACAAGGGGATGGCGGACAAGGTCGCCTACAGGCATGCTCCGGTGGGTGACGCCAAGGGCTGCCTCTCCTGCCACAAGCCGCACGCAGCCGCTTTCAAGGGGCTGGTAAACAGGAAAGGCGCCGATCTGTGCAATGATTGTCACGCCAAAACCAGAGACAGCCTGAAGAGCAAGACTGTCCATGATCCTTTCAAGGCCGGTGAGTGCCAGTCCTGCCACAATCCGCACGGCTCCAACTTCACCGCCATGGCGGTGGCCCGCATCGACAGGCTCTGCTACTCCTGCCACTCGGATTCGGAAACCAAGTTCAAAAAGACCTATTCCCACAAGCCGGTGGTCGGCGGAGAGTGTCTGTCATGCCATAAGGGGCACGCCGGCGCCGAGGTGAAGCTGCTCAAAGCCGCCGGTTCGAAGCTCTGCAGCGGCTGCCACGCGGAGATGATGAAGGTTGAAAACAGCGGGTCCAACCATGAACCCTTCAAGGCCGGTGAATGCATGTCCTGCCACGATTCCCACGGCAGCAATTCCGCCGGTATGCTGGTTAAGCCACAGCTGCAGGTCTGCGCCGGTTGCCACGAACCCTACAAGGGGCTCAAGGAGGCGGCTTCCAGGCACAACCCGTTCAGCGAGGGGAATTGTTCCATGTGCCATAACCCCCACAAGGCCAAGCTCAAGACCCTGCTCGTAACCCAGGGGCCGGGGCTCTGTTATTCCTGTCACAAGGACATCAAGGAAAAAATGGATAAACAGAAACCGCATGATCCGGCGCAAAAGGACTGCCTCAACTGCCACAAGCCCCACTATGCGGCTTCCACGGACCTGCTTGCCACGAAGGTGGTTGCAAGCTGCGAACAGTGCCACGATTATGCCAAACCGCCCTTTGCCAAGGCGCACATCGGCATAGAGGCCTCAGTGATGAACTGCATGGGGTGCCACGATCCCCATGCCTCCAAGGATCCGAAGTTTTTCAAGAACTCGATTCATGCACCTTTTGCGTCACGTGCCTGCGAAGAGTGCCATACCGTTCCTAAACCCTGATAAGGAGATACACACATGAAAATACGGAGCGTTACGTCATTACTGGCCGTGATTGTGCTGGCCGTCTGGGGGCAGTGTCTGGCGGCCGGCACCGATCAGCAGTTGAAACTCAAGCCCGGAGCCCGTGGCAACCTGTGCTTTAACTGTCATAACAGTTTCAAGGAGAAGATGGCCCGGAAGGTGATCCATACGCCGCTGAAAAAGAAAGAGTGCTCCGGATGCCATAACCCGCATACCTCCTCCCATGGCAAGCTGCTTGAAGCCGGCACAAAAACGGTCTGTTCGCTCTGCCATCCGGCCATGATTTCAGCCAGGCCGCGCAGTGTCCACAAGGTTGTGGCCGATGGCAGCTGCATGAAATGCCATGATCCCCATTCCTCCGACAACAGGAACAGTCTGCTCAAGGATGGCAAGGCGCTCTGTTTCAGCTGCCACAAGCCGCTGGGCGAGGCGCTCGCCAAAGTCAAGTATCGGCACGCGCCGGTGGAAAGCAGCTGCCTCTCCTGCCACCAGGCCCATGCGTCGGATAAGGGGCCGTACCTGCTGAAGAGCGAAATCAACCAGCTCTGCCTGGGCTGCCATAAGAGCGACAAGCCGCTGTTCATAAAAAAACATATGAATTATCCGGTCAGCCAGGCTCTCTGTACCGGTTGCCACAATCCGCATGGGTCGGACAGTCCGGGGCTGCTTCACAAAAACGTGCACTCTCCGGTCGCCAAGCGCATGTGCAACCAGTGCCACATGGATGCCTCGTCCACCACGCCGCTCAAGGTAAAGACCGATGGGATCGGGCTCTGTCGCGGTTGCCACAACGACATGGTCAACAGGACCTTTGACAAGAACCGGATGCATTGGCCACTGTTGAGCCGGAAGGGGTGTCTTGCCTGTCATAACCCGCATGCCTCCGAAGTCAAGGGGCTGTTGCGCGAACCGATGGCGCAACTCTGCTACAAGTGTCATGACGATACGATGAAACGCCAGCAGAAAAACATTTCCAAACATGAGCCGGTTGTCGAAGGGCGCTGCGCCGAGTGCCATGATCCGCACTCCTCGAATTTCCTGTTCCTGACCAAAAAAGATTACAAATTTGACCTGTGTGTCAGCTGTCATGACTGGGGACGCCACTCTACCCATCCGATCGGTGAAAAATCAGTTGATCCGCGCAACAGGAACCTGTCCCTGGGATGCGTTTCCTGTCACCGTTCCCACGGAACTGAAAACAAGAAACTGTTCTTCTACAAAACAACCACCGAGGTATGTATCCAGTGCCACGAGAAGCTCACGAGGTGATGACCATGATCAGTGCCATACGCATACTTGTATTTCTGCTGGCGACTGTCAGCGTTCATAACGCCCATGCCGCCTCTGCGGTCAAGTTCAAACCACTGGGGGTGGCCGGTCAGGACTCCAGAAATGTGCCTCTCAAGAGTCCTGAAGGGGTCGCCTGCGGTCCAACGGCAGTGCTGGTTTCCGACACCGGCAATGGCAGGCTGGTCCGTTACAGCCTGGTAAACGATGATCTCAAGGAGGGGACCGAGATCAGGCTGTCCCAGTTAACCTATCCGCTCCGTGCAAAGCTGACTCCCAAGGGAGAAGCGCTGGTACTGGATGGCAGGAGTCGCAGGATTGTCCGTGTTGCAGCCGACAACTCTTTTGCCTCCTACCTGGAACCACAGAACGTTCCGGCGCCCGCCACGATCGTAACCCGCAGCCTGACAGTGGATGTCGGGGGCAACATCTACCTGGTCGATATTATGGGTGAAAGGCTGCTGGTACTGGATCCGAATGGCGTCTTTGTCCGCCAGCTGCCGTTTCCGGCGGATTCCGGTTACATCTCTGATGTCGCCGTTGACCGGCAGGGAACGATTCTCATTCTGGACAGCCAGAAGGACCAGGTTTTCCGGGCCGCTTCAAACGAGAACGCTTTCAAGGTCATGGCCAAGGATCTCAGGAATTATCTCTTCTATGCAGTTTCCATCGAAACTGACAGCAGGGGGCGGGTATACCTGGTTGATCAGAATGACAACGGAGTGGTCTTGCTTGGCCAGGACGGGGCCTTCCTGGGGCGATACCTTAATTTCGGCTGGAAGCCGGGGCAGATTTTCTATCCATCGCAGGGCTGTCTGAGCGGTAATGACATTTTTGTGATAGCCGATCGCGATAACAGCCGTATCCAGCTATTCAAGCTTCAATGAGACTCAGGAATCGACAGTGATATGAAACAACGGCAGAGCATTTTATGGCTAAAGTAATTACGACATATTATGTCTTGTTTATGCTGGCCGCGTCAGCGATGCCTGCGATAGCGTCAGGCTTCGGTGCGCAGACATCATATCCCGGTGGTTTTCACAACGGCGGTGCCGGGAATTGCGAGGGGTGCCATGCCGGCCGTCCTGCGTCAGCACTCAGGAACACATCCTCCGCTGCGAAGGGAGGCGCTACCCCCGCAGGCCTGCCACGGCAAAGCATGCTTAACGGCAGTGACCCCAGTTCCACCTGCCTGATCTGCCACTCGGCACCGGCAGGGCAGAAGCAGCCTTCAGGCTTTCTGATCGCTTCCAGTCGCGAGTCGCTTTCCGCTGTAGCGCAGACACCGTCGCAGTTAACTCCTGGTGGCGATTTCGGCTGGCTGCTCAAGACATACAAGTGGTCGTCCAAGGGTGGAGCGGCGAATGACTCGTTCAGTCCCGGCGACAGCCATGGCCACAATGTCGTGGCGCAGGACTATGGTTTCAGCACTGATATGGTCAATGCCGTTGCGCCGGGTGGCACTTATCCGTCGGACAGGTTGTCCTGTATCAGCTGCCATGATCCTCACGGCAATTATCGCCGGTCTGCCGGTGGGGCTATCGTCTTGAACGGCATGCCGGTCAGGTCTTCCGGCTCCTACAGCGACAGCGCTGATCCGGACTCTGCCGGCACGGTGGGCACCTATCGCCTGCTGGCCGGAGTGGGATATCAGCCTGCTTCGCTGACAGGAGATTTTGCTTTCAAGGCTGATCCGCCGGCGGCGGTTTCGCCCCCGGTATATAACCGTGCAGAGACAAGTGCCGATACCAGGGTTGCCTATGGCAAGGGGATGACCGAGTGGTGCCGGAACTGTCATGTCACCACGCACAAAAATGCCCATCCCATGGGCAGCACCGGAAAGCTGACTACGGAAGTCATACGCATCTATAACCAATACGTTACCTCCGGCAACAGAACCGGTTCAAAGAGCAGTTCCTACAATTCGCTGGTGCCTTATGAAATGGGTACCGATGACTATTCGGTTCTGAAGGCAACAGCAAACAGTAACGCTTCTGTCAGAAACGGCCCACAGAATGGCGCCAACGTAATGTGTCTTAGCTGTCACAGGGCACACGCTTCCGGTTGGGATCACATGACCCGCTGGAATCTGCGGAATGGAGTCATTGTCAATGAGGGGACATTTGTCGGTACCGACAGCAAGTCGCCGGCCTCATCCGCTGCGGCACAGGGCCGGCATTCGGTGGAAACCGCAAAAGCCTATTATGATCGCAAACCCGGATCGTTTGCAGTCTATCAACGCTCCATGTGCAGTAAATGTCACGAAAAGGACTGACGTTAACTGTCCTGAAAGTATTGCAACCAATTCGCCCTGAAAGGAAATGTTATGGAAATTTTGTCAAGTGTACTGGAAAAACTCACGTTGCGTAATTTTCTGCAGGCAAAGTCAGTGCTGATAACCGTTGCGCTTGCATTGGGCTGCAGCCAGAAGCCCGAACTGGTCGGTACCTGGGAAAACACCACCGTCCCGGAACTGGTCCAGTTCATGTCCGACAACTCCGGTGTCATCCAGGGCAAGAATCAGCAGCCTCTGGTGTTCGCCTGGAAAGAAACGGCAAAGCACTCGTATGACCTTGACGTCAACTTCCAGGGGCAGAGAAAAAGTCTGAAGGGATCCGTCATAAACGGCTTCCTGGTGCTGGAAGGAGAGGGCGGTAAAGAAACCTATGCAAAAAGGCGTTCATGAACAACCCCGGCACCACTGTTCATATGCTTGCGGGCGTAACGCCGGGTCGGCGTGAAATTACAAAGAGGAGGAAATAAGCTTATGTGCAAAAGTCGCCTTTATCTCACTATTCGTGCCGTGCTCGCCATGCTTGGAGCGATGTCGCTGATCTTCATTTCTTCCTGTGGTGAACAGTCGGCATCGTCGCAAGGCTCCGCAACCGGCGGTACTACTTTGGCCAAGGGAGCGGAGGTAGGTTCACTTCCCCGCAGCGGCAGGCTCGTGTCCGCCTTGGCGCCCCCGAAGGCGCTGTTCGGCATGATCTGGGTCAATACGTCCGAGAACCGAGAATATATCTTCGATGGTTCGGAGTGGATACCCCACGACCGTACCGCGGACGATTTCTATAAGCAGAAGCATCTGCGGGCAAAAAACAGCACTAAATCGTCAGCGCTTGTTGAAAGCGATGTCTGTGTTGATGGCGACCCCTACTGCACGCCGACCGGCGCGCATGGCAAGCACGGCAGCTTCGACTGCCGGGTCTGTCATAAGGTCGGTGGCCGCCTGGCTTTCGACCGGAACGGTCCGGCTTACAAAGCCGGCTATCCGGCCCCGGTCTTTGACGCAGCTACCAAGAGCTGCTCCAACGTCGCATGTCATACCGTTCCCCCGGGAACCTTCAGTTACTACTTTCCCGGAGGAGACGGTGAGCCGGTGCTCTATACCGTGTCTTACGGCGGAGGAGCCCCCAGGGTCACTCCCTCCTGGTACGCAACCGGTGCAATCGGGTGCAGCGCCTGCCATGACGACCCACCAACAAACGGCTCGACAGGTTCCAATTCGTGGCACAGCGGATACCATGGCGGGCAGGGTCCGACCGGTGCGTACAACCAATGCCAGCTGTGCCATGCCGATGCAAGCAGCCCTGGTAACGGTATTGGCGACACGATTACCAACATCACGCTGCATGCAAACGGGACAGTGGATGTTCAGGCTGTTTTCAAGAGTTCATGCTTCGGTTGTCACTGACAGATAAGCTTCTGTGAAGTTGTGGTGTATGGCCGGGTTGGCTATCCGGCCATTTGACGCGACAGGTAAGTCAAATAACGTTAACCGATTTTAAGTCTAATGCAGTGAGTTAATATCATTGTTTTTATTTAATGGCGCAATCAATGCATTAGAATTTTTTATTTACAAAAAATTATTATTTAACAGATATTTGAAAGGCAGGCATACCAATACATATCCAGATAATGATCCTCCGGATTGCCGGAAATACAAGATAAAGGAGAATACACACATGAACAGTTGGCACATTTCTTCTGCACTAAGCAAAGTACCGGTAATGGTCGGGGTGGTTGCTCTTTTGGTTATCGCCGGCTGCAGCGGGCAGACCTCTTCCTCTCAGGATGCTGCGGCAAGCAAAACCAGTCAGGAAAAAAACATTCCTCTGCATGGCAAGGTAAAGCAGGCAAAAGCTCCTGCCAATGCGGTGTTCGGTATGATCTGGGTCAACACTGGCAATAATCGTGAGTATATCTTTGACGGTTCCCGATGGGCTCCTCACGATAAGTCCGTCGATGCGTTCTACGGAACCGATGATTCGATCAAGACAGTACAAAAAGCTCTTACCAGGGAGACCGGTGAAAGTTGCTCATCCTATGACTGCAATCCTGGGGGGGCGCACAGAAAACATGCCTCCTACGACTGTAAGACATGTCACATGATGCACGGCAAAGACCGTTTCGATCCGAATGGCCTCGCGGCAATCAAGCAGACTCCAGCCAATCCCAATCCGCCCAGGCCGTCCTTTAACGCAACTGCAAAAACATGTGCCAACATCGCCTGCCACAGCATTCCTGCCGGGACATTCAGTTACTACTTCATTGACGGCGATGGAGAGCCTGCCTTGAATACGGTCAACTACGGCGGAACATTGGCCGCTGTTACACCTTCCTGGTACACAATCGGGGCCGGTTGCGGCGCCTGTCACGGCAACCCGCCACGCAACGGTTCGGACGGTTCCAATGTCTGGCACAGCGGCTATCATGCCGGCACCATTACGGCGGCATCAAATCAATGCCAGTTCTGTCATCCGGGTGAAAGCGGGACCGGCGGCCAGGGCACGACAATAGTCAACCCGGCATTACACGGTAATGGAAAAGTCGAAGTGCAGGCCATTTTCAAGTCATCCTGTTTCAGCTGTCATTG
Organism: Geobacteraceae bacterium; assembly: GCA_032469775.1. Taxonomy (GTDB): domain Bacteria; phylum Desulfobacterota; class Desulfuromonadia; order Geobacterales; family Pseudopelobacteraceae; genus JACRCG01. The sequence continues at coordinate 19,638 of JAWDJY010000050.1, forward strand.
ATGCTCCAATGCACAGCGATCAGAAAAAATGGCAGAACGACTCCGGGTCGATTCCCACCGAATTAAATAAAGCGCAGTCATGCGTATGATTACAGGAATACAAAACATGAGAAAGGAATTGTCATGAAAAAACTACTTACAGTCGCAGTACTGTTATCACTCGGTGCGGGAGTATGCTATGCAACTTCCATAAGCTTCTCAAAGCACAATCTTTCCACAAGCGGGACCGGAGTTCACTCCACAACCCAGACCCAGATATGCATATTCTGCCATTCTCCGCATAACCCCATGGGGGTGCCGCTCTGGAATCGTACCCCGCCGACGACCGACCCCGCGACCTATCTGTTGTACACCTCCGGCAGTACCCTGACCGCTGCTGCAAAAGCGTCCCGGATCGACACCAGCAGCATTTCAATCCTGTGTCTGAGCTGCCACGACGGAACCGTGGATGAAATCGGTTCGCGGGTAATCAACAAAGTCGGCAACCCCATGACCATGGTTGACACAAACGGCACCTGGACAAAGTCCGGCGTTGTCTGGGACGGCAGGACACCGGTGAACCACCCGGTCGGTTTTGATTATCTGCTGGCACAATCGCAGAGTCCCGGGAAATTGCGGCCGGCAAGAGATGTGACCACTCTGCTGGGCGCAGGTTTCAACGTGTTCTTCACGTCAACGCAGACGGCCCCTTATTACAATTCGATGGAATGCGCCACATGCCATACCGTTCATGATCCGGAAAATTCACCATTTTTGAGGATCAGCAATGCAAACAATGCGTTATGCCTCGCCTGCCACATTGACAAGATATTTTGATCAGGAGGGATGAACCGCCCCTGATCTGGTGAAATCCCTCCCCTGGAGTCCGGTCCGGTTTCAGGGGAGGGAGACGATGAAAATCTTCCGTCAAAGGTAAACCCACCGAGAGATGGGTACACAAAGCCACAGGTCCCAAGTTTTCAAAACCGGACAGCTGGGCTACCGGAGATCCATTTGACGGAGGACAGTATGGAATTACCCCCTGCAAGTGCCATTCGCCCGAATATCCCCGAGTTTAATCATTGCTCCTCCCGGAGTGTTCCCGATACAAGCGCATCCCGATCTATCAGGTTTCAGGTTCTTATCGTTTTGCAGATCAACTGATGAGGAGGCCACAGGCTATGAAATCACAGACATTGCACAAACATCAGCAAAAATCACAACCGCAGATCCGGGCCAAGCGAAGCGTACTGGCCGGGCTTTTTGTGCTGGCGATCCTTTGTTTGTTTGGTTTCGCGACGTTACTCACAGTGCCGTCAGCGTCAGCTAAAGATATAAAGAAGCTGCCGCACGAACCAAACAACCCCAAAGTGCTGCAGGTCTATTTCAACACCACTGATAATCGCGAATATATCTACAATGGCGAAGAATGGGTACCTCATGACGCATCAATCGACACCTATGTCCTTAAGAAATATAAAAAGCCCAGGGTTCCCAAGGCTCAATCCAATGGAAACGGATCCGGCAAGTATACGCATCAATCCGATGATCAAGGAGGCGCAAAATGAGAAGGCTGCTTACCGTCGCATTTGTCATTGCGTTGCTTATCCTTGCAATGCTCAGTACCATTGCCGTCGGGAATAATTATTGTCTTGACTCAAAAAATAACGACCTCTGCCCCGACATCATGCATACCAGGCACCAGGCATTCATGAATGATTGCAAGGCGTGCCACGACCTGGCCAACACATTCACAGTATCAGGAGCGTTCTTCAAGGACAGTTCCAAGGGCGCTTTCCTGGCGGGTGCTCCTGCTCCCGCCTTCACACCATCCGGCAACTGGAGTTCTCCAAAGACGAACGCTGCCGCCAGTTGTTCGAACATAGCCTGCCACAACATACCAGCCGGTACTTACACCTACTACATATGGGACTGGGGTATCGAAGAAGCAGTGCCGGTTTCGGTCAACTATGGCGGCATGAACAGCGCAACTGCCTTCTGGCAGGATAACGCTGCAACCAATTGCATAAGCTGCCATGCCATCCCGCCCTATTCTCTTAATGTATGGCACAGCGGTTCTCATGGGAACTTCATGGTTGGGACAAACAACTGCGAAACATGTCATCCCGATGCAAAATCCAACGTGGCTCCTGATGGAAAGACGATTCTGTCCAATTACATAACGGCTCCAAGTCAGCACGCGAACGGCACTCTTGACGTGGTTGCCAAATTCACATCCAGATGTTTCGGATGTCACTGACAGTGCCATGGTAATTGATTTGAATAAATATTTTCTGTCTGGTCGTACGGATATGAATCAAGGAGCCCAACCATGAAAAGACTGCTATCTGTAGCACTCGGCCTATCCTTGCTTGTCCTGGTCATGCCATTTGACATCTGTGTAGCGGGGATCTCGCATAACACCTCCAATAACGTTTCCTGTCCCGATTGTCACAACTCGTCTCTACCCTCGAACAGTTCAACGTTCAACAGCAACTGTCTGTCCTGTCACGGTACGAACGGGCCGGCCAGTCACCGGCTTGCCGATACCGACCAGGCCAAGACTTCGCACAGGTGGACCGGGAATATTGCTAATCCCGGTGCCGGCGCACAATCGCCGGCTGTCGGGGCAATGGCCCAGCTGGTCACTGACTATACCGGCAATCAGCTCGCCTGCGTAAACTGCCACAACCCGCATGACAACAACAATCTCGAGACAATAAAATACTCGCGGATTGCCAATGAAAAGGATCAGCTCTGCCTGGATTGCCACAGGTCCCGTGACGTGAAAAGCCACAGGGTTGAGCCCGGCAGTTATCCTGGAAGTCATCCGGTTAATGTCCGCTATCCGGAAGCGGTAGTGGCCAGCCCGGGCGACTACAACAATCCTCCGCTTAATGCCAATCAGAATAACCCCGGTTCCGACCTGGGTGCCAGGCTGACTGCAACCGGCGGACTGCTCCTCTGCAGCACATGCCATGGGGTGCATACCGCCTATTCGCAAAGCGCCAATCCACCCGTTCCCGACAGCAACGGCAACCTCGGCGACGGCAACCTGCTGCGTACCAACCCGCGCGGAGCCGCGGTCGCGTCAGGGCAGCCCGACAGCATTAATATCTGCACCAACTGCCATGCCGGCAAGATGAATCATAACGCCAGGGGACAGGATATCCAGTGCCTGGACTGTCATGCCGCCCACGTTGACTATGATCCGAACGATCCGGCCGGCGCTAACGGAGTCAACATCAAGCTGATCAGGAGAAACGTAACCAAAGCCGGGCAGCCGAGCCGGATCTTCTTCCGTAACCCGACCTACGGTGACAATTACAAAAATCCCGATGGAACCGGTGTCTGCGAAGGATGCCACGCGGCGCCAACAACCGAAATACATGCCAGCGTCCAGCCGGCAGATTGCAAGTCGTGCCATACCCATGGCAACTCGAAGGGCGCATTCTCCGCCTCGTGCGATACCTGCCACGGTTTTCCGCCATCCGCTACTTCCCAGCCCGCTGTTCCCGGGCATCCGGCCAACGTAAACTGCAGTCTCTGCCACAACACCACCGACCCGTCTCTGCACATGAACGGCACGCTTGACGTTGCCACTACCTGCGACGGTTGCCACGGAAACCCGCCGAACTATCCGAACGGTTCACCGAAAACCAACAGCCACTCAAGTCCCAGCCACCGTGTCGCCTGTAACAAGTGCCATGCAGGCACAACTTCAGACGGCACTACCATCACCAATACAGCTCTTCACATGAACGGTGCTTACAACCTGCAGGCCGGCACGGGTGTGTCATTCAGCTACACCTATGCAACGAGCGGCGGAACCTGCAGCAACATCAGCTGTCACGGCGCCTTGTCGGCCAACTGGGGAGGGACCGTTACCTGCCTCGTCTGCCATTCGATTGCCCAGGGCCCCAGAGCCGCCATCACCTCCCAATTCGGCGCCAATTCGCACCACATCCAGGGCATTGTGACTGATGACAAATGTTACCAGTGCCACTGGGAGGCTAACAGCAACGGCAGTATAAACCCGGCCTATCACAGCGGCTCGGCAGCAAGCGGTGCCCCGGTTGACCTTGTCGTCTATGGCGCCGGTGCGAGGCCTGCCACCTATAACACGCTGAACGCAGCCACTGCGGTGCAGTACACCGCCAACGGCAGTAGAAGCGAGATCCAGAAGATAAACAGCCACTGCCTTGGTTGCCACAGCGACCAGAACAACACGACCCAGCCGTTTGGTGACGGTAAAACACCACGCCAGTATGCCTGGGACGGTACCAGTGTCGCGGCCCGTTATGCGCAGAGCGGCAAAACGACCTGGGGGAAATACGCCACTGTAGCAAATGCGGCCAAGAAAAATATTGACAAGGCCTACTCGGCCCATGGCAACGCAGCGGCCAACAAGCGGGGCTGGAGTGCTGCGACAGGAGTAGACGGAGTCATTCCTGATACCGCCGGTACAGCCACCGTTCTCTGTTACGATTGTCACAATTCTCATGGTTCGACGGTGACCGGCGTGACCACCCGTTATGCAAGCGCGACTCCCAATGGCGGAATACTCAAGACCACCGTGGCCGGCCGGGGCGGGTATGGTGTCGGTTACCAGCCTGCTGCCGCCGGTGACGTGGCGAACAAGGACAGGCGCAATCCGGGCGCCAGCCTCTGCCTTGACTGCCATCAGAACCAGACCGCCGCGACAACGCCATGGGGATACGGCTCAACCTTCGGGGCAACCCAGTCTATTCTGGGTTACTGGGATACGCCTTTCATGAGTTCCGGTTTGAGCGGCGAAGAACAGCGATTCCCCTTCAAAAGCATAAATCCAACCAAGGGCGGTCATTTCGGAGCTTCCCTGGCCATGTCCAGCAATCCGATGGCGAGCATCGACGGGCTCTGTACCCCCTGTCACGACCCGCATGGCGTCAGCCCTACGCTCGGAGCCAACCAGCAGTATGCCGTGCCTCTGCTGAAGGGAACCTGGGTTACCTCTCCCTACAAGGAAGATGCTCCGCCATCAAGGAATGAATGGCAGACCAATTATACCGGTGGAGGGGTGCAGTACCACATAGACCAGAACACCTTCGGTTCGGGGATCTGGGGGGCTGTAACCGGCATGACCCAATCTGTTGATCAGTCGTCAGGACTCTGCCTTGGCTGTCATCCGAAGGACACTCTCACAGCTGCGGCCGGCCCGGCAAATCCGAACCCCTGGAAAAGCAAGAACAGGATTCATGAATCGGTCAAAGGATGGAAAACATCCAATGGCAAGGTGGAGCATAATTATTCGTGCTCCAAATGCCATTCGGCCCATACCGGGGCGACACTGCCACGGCTGATGGTGACCAACTGCCTGGACAGCAAACACAAAGGGATGATGGGTTATAACATGTCTCCGGTGGTCTCGGGCTCAGGGTCGGGGGATGGCGGTTCCGGCAGCGGCCGTATTCCGGGAAGTTTTGCCGGCGGCGGATATGATGGCGGTCCTGGCGATTACAGTGTCACCTGTCATGACAGTGCCACTGCAAACGGCGGATCGGACGGCACCAACCAGGGGTGGAACAATATCACCCCCTGGATTGACAGCACTCCGGCAATAACGTCCGGCCCCTCTGTAAGTACGGGAGGACTGAGAGTCCTGTTGCATCTGGACGAGGCTACCTGGAACGGTACGCCCAACCAGGTTGTGGACAGCTCCGGAGCTAACAATCACGGTACATCATATAACGGTGCCAATACGGTGGCCGGAGGGATAAGCGGCCGGGCCGGCTCCTTCAACAACTCTTACGTTGCGATCAATTATGTGTCCGGTTTGCCGCCCATGGACAATTTCACCATGGAAGCCTGGGTTAAGCCGACCACGACCCACCAGATAGATCCCGAATCAAACGGCGGTGTCAACGGCGTTTACTACCAAAACTACGTATTCAAGCCGGATAACAGGGGCGACTACGACAGTGGCGCGGGGATTTCTGTCGGGACAAACGGCATTTCGGTTTACGAGCATGGCAACAACTACATGCCTCCGCTGGCGGTCTACAGTGGCGCCATCAGCTCTGCCCAGTGGACCCATGTGGCGGTAGTGTACAGGGACAGGCGCCCCAGTATTTACGTGAACGGCACGCTGGTCCGCACCGGATTGCAGTCGCCAAGGCAGCATGTCTATGCTCCGCAGTGGATAGGCAAGGGTGATTACGGCTATTTCGTCGGACAGGTCGATGACGTCGCTATTTATGACAAGTCATTATCAGCTTCTGAAGTCCAGATGCATTCGCAGCAGAACTATTCAGTCTACTGCGGCAGTAACGGGGCGGTTCTAAGCTGGACCACCAATATCAATGCAACATCCTATGTCGATTATGGTCTGACAACTGGTTACGGCTCTACCGAGGGTAATGATGTGCTGGTCACCAGCCACAGCCTGACGTTGCCGAACCTTACCAACGGTACGACTTATCATTACAGGGTGCGTTCCCAGAATGCCTTTGGAGTAGAAACCGGTTCCGGTGACAAGACGTTTACGATGGGAACCTGCGTCGTGCCGACGCAACCGTCAGCACCTACGGCTATATCAGCGGTTCCCGGCAGCACGCAGGCGACGGTTTCGTGGACAGCGGGGACAGGTTCCGACTCGTCGTTAATCCGCTACGGTACGGTTTCAGGAAACTACACCACCACCATCGACCCTGCCACCTCACCCCGGGTCATCAGCGGTCTTGTGAACGGCACGACCGTGTACTACCAGGTCGGGGCCAAAAACGCCGCCGGTACCACCTGGAGCGTACAGTACAGCGTAACACCGGTCGGGCTTCCGTCAGCTCCGACCGCAATCAGTTCAACCGCCGGCAACACCCAGGCAACCATCACCTGGACAGCGGGGACAGGTTCGACGTCTTCACTGATCCGGTACGGTACGGTTTCAGGAAGCTACACCACCACCATCGACCCTGCCACCTCACCACGAGTCATCAGCGGTCTTGTGAACGGAACGACCGTTTACTACCAGGTCGGGGCCAAAAATATATCCGGAACCTCCTGGAGCAGTGAGTACAGCTTCACTCCTGTCGCCGTAACAGTCGTCACGGTCAACCTTGCCATAGCCCATCACGTTGGCATGACTGAAAGCGGCGGAGTCTTCGTCGACTACAGCGACCCGAATACCGGTGATGCAATTATCTGGGCCGGTCCTTTTGATGGTTGGGATGTGGATAGATCCTTCATATCGTTCGACACCGCGGCTCTTGGAGCAGGTGCTACGATTACATCTGCCAGATTGTATCTGGATTATCAGAACGGAGATTACATGGAGGATGATATTGATATCAATGTCCATGGGTCCACATGGGATCTGAATGCCCCGGATTACAACAATATCGGGAGTTATCTGAGCTCCAGCCGGGTGTACGTGGGGCAGGCCTTCGGGCTGACATCCTTTGTAATTGATCCGAATTACATCAACCGGGTTGGCGTGACAAAATTTGCGATACTGGCGGCAAATGAGGATTATTATACCTATTATAATGCCGATCCCGGATATTCAAGGCTTGGTTCCTATCTGGAAATCAAGTACACAATCCCCGGCCAATAGGAAGCAGACGGTGATTATCTGATTCGCTTGCGGTTGCCAACCAGGAACATCAAAGAACAAAGGTCACTTTTCCCGGGAAAAGTGACCTTTGTAAAATTCGGCGACCCGTGGCGAATGCCTTTCTGAAATTTACTGGTAAAATACATGAAAGTTCTTGCGGCATGGTTGGAATTAATAAACCTATAAAAAGCAGTTTCACGCGACGAACGCACCAAAAGTAGGCGCCTCTAGGCGACGACGCAACGTAAAATCAGGCAGTTAAACGATAATATCATTCACCAGATTGGTGAGGTTACAAATCCTCTTAAGTATTTGAATTTAGTTGCGTTCGTTGCGCCGTTGCGTGAGTAAATGCCGTTTTTAGGATTATTACTAGCCTCCTAAGGAGGGTAAGGCATGCATTACGCTGCTGTTGCTGCTCTTGATGGAAACCGGGATAAGGGTAATGCTGGCGATGTGAATTCGAAGTCAGCCTGCCTGCTTCTGATATTTCTTCTCGGCCTGGTTTTTATTCTGCCAATGTCAGCTTATGCTCAAATGCTTGAGTTCTCGTCTTCCATGAACCCGGTCGGCTCGGGGGCCAGGGCAACTGGAATGGGAGGCGCTTTCATTGCGGTTGCGGACGATGCTACCGCGGCTTCGTGGAATCCGGCAGGCCTGATCCATCTGGAAAAGCCGGAAATATCAGCGGTATACTCATATATGGGGCGTAGCCACGCCTACCACTCGTCAACCCATCCCGAACTTGCTCAAGGTGTCCATGAGGTCGATCTCCACGACCTGAACTATGCCAGCGTCGCCTATCCGTTCACGCTGCTTGACCGCAATATTATCATCACCGTCAACTACCAGCGTCTGTACGATATGAATAAATATGCAAATATCAATTACCGCTGGGATCTGAAGGGGGGCGACTTCCTGGATGACAGTATCGCTTTCAGTCAGCAGGGGTATCTGGGTGCTATCTCACCGGCAATTGCGATCCAGATTTTGCCTGACCTGTATTTTGGGGCAACGGTGAATATCTGGGATGATTTTGCCGGCGCCTGTAACTGGAAGAACCGTTATGAATCCTCTGGTGCCGGTTCCGTAGCTTCTTCTGCATTCAGTCAAAAGGTGCTCTGGACCAATAAGTATACATTTTCAGGATTGAACTCCAATCTGGGACTTCTCTATACCCTGGACGGTAAATACAGTCTCGGCTTTGTCTACAAAACACCCTTCACTGCCTCTGTTAGCAAGGAAACCAGCTTGTATTCGGAGCAGCGCTTTCCCGCTTTTCCATCCGCAAACAGCACATTTATTTCTACCACCAGGGAGAATATATCGATTGAAATGCCGGCCTCCTACGGATTCGGCTTTGCCTACCGCCATTCGGATAGTCTCATGTTTGCGCTGGACGTGTATCGAACCCAATGGTCTGACTTCGCAATTTCCGATGCTCTGGGCAACCGCAAAAACCCTATAACCGGTGCCGATATTGCTGACGGAAAACCGCATGACACCACGCAGGTTCGATTGGGAGGCGAGTACCTGTTTATCGGTGAAAAGCTGGTCATTCCGGTCAGGGGGGGCATGTTTTATGATCCTGAGCCCGGCAAGGACGGGGTTGACGACTTCTACGGTTTCTCCGTCGGCAGCGGTATCGTATTCGACAAATATGCTTTCGATTTTTCCTACCAGTACCGTTGGGGCAACCGGGTTACCGGTGACATTCCGCAACCCGGGGTCAGCAGTGACATAAGTCAGCACAATGTGATGGCATCTCTTATATATCATTTCTGAAACAGGAGCAGGCAATGCCGGTCCGGATGATTCTGATACTTGCGGCAGCAATATTGATGGTTTCATTGATTGTGCCTCCTGTACTTCATGCAGACGAGTCATCAGGTTCATGGCGCGGGAAATGGTGGAATTACTACGATCGTGCTATTTCCAGGAGCGAAGATGGAAATTTTGAATCGGCCAGAAGTGACCTGGTCAAGGCTATCGGATTGCGCGATAAGGATCAGCGGCGAGCCAGGACCTACGGCATGCACTTCATTGACTATTTCCCGCATCGCGAACTGGGAATCGTCTGTTTTAATCTTGGCGATCTTGAACAGGCACAGTCCGAACTTGAATTGTCCCTGGCCAGCGTTGAGACCGCCAAGGCTTCCTTCTATCTCAACGCGGTTCGTAGCCGGCTAATTCGGCAACAGGGTCTGAAACCGCCCCCGCCTGCAATTACGGTAGACTTTCCCGCTCCGAATCAGTTCATTAAGGATTCATCAATAACAGTTACTGGCCGCGTAACAGGCGACGGCCTGGTTTCGTCCATCCGGATTAATGGCCGGCCTTACCGTTTCGAACTTGCAGAACTTTCCAGGCCGTTTTCGATGGAAGTCCCTCTGGATGACGACGATACCGAGGTGGTTGTCGAGTCCGCTGACCTGGCCGGCGGAGTGGCACGGACGGAAATACCGGTGTCAATCGATCGCGAAGGGCCTTCACTCAGCCTCACTTCGGTTACCCGTCTCTCCGGAGGCAACGGCAGGGTACGCATTACTGCAAAGTTGTATGACTTTTCCGGAATAGGGAGCCTGAGGGTAAACGGGGTTGAAATGGCAACCGCTAACTCAACTGAAATTGAGCTAGACACTTCGGTTGTGGTGCCAACTGTTGGAGCAACTGTGAGTATCGACGCGGTTGATGTCCTGGGCAACCGGACAACGGTGGAATTGCAGCCGGATAGAGACCGGGCTGAGCTGCTCAAAAATCCGGAGCCGGTTCTGCTGGCCATGAACGGCCCCGGAATATTCTCTGCTGACCGGGAAGCGCCGCTGATTTCGCTAAAAGAGAGCGAAGACCTTCCGGCGGTATATATAGACCGGTATTATGTCGAGGGTGATGTTTTCGATAGCGGCCAGGTTGAGAGGATAACTGTCAACGGTAAAGAAATTCGGACCGCCAGGGGGAAAAAGGTCTATTTCAGCAAGATGCTCAAGCTGAAGGAGGGCAACAACAGGGTTACTGTCGAGGCTTTTGATGGTTCCGGGAACAGGAGTGTAACCAATTTCAATATCAGGAGGATCGTTCCAGCATCCCGCCAGAATCTGGCGCGCATGAGTTTGTCAGTCCTGCCTTTCAGCGGCAGGATCAAGAACAGCACGGTACAGGAGATGGCCGATGACTTTCTGGTGGCGGCCCTGCTTGACCAGAAGCGTTTCCAGGTTGTGGAGCGCGAGAAGCTGAAACAGATTCTGCAGGAACAGAAACTGTCCAAAGAGAAGCTTACCGATCCGGAACATTCAGTCCGGATTGGAAAACTGCTTTCTGCCGACGCTCTGCTGATTACGACGATTGCCGAGGGACAGAAAGCGCTGGAAATCATCTCCCGCCTGGTGAGTTCCGAGACTGCCGAAGTCATGGAGACCAAGGACGCCTATGTGGAAGATAAAAGCCTGGCCGCGGTCAAGGAAATGATGGAGGGGCTGGCATCCAAGCTGACTCTTGGATTTCCGGTGGTCGAGGGAATCGTTGTCAAGCGTGAGAAGGGGATCTTGTTTGCTGATCTGGGAGCTTCCAGCGGAATTCGCAAGTCAATGCCGGCTTCCATCTACCGTCGCGGCAAGGAGGTCAAACATCCGCTCACCGGCAAATCACTGGGATGGGACATGGTCAAGCTTGGAGAAGGCACGATTGAGGATGTTCAGGATGATTTTTGCAAGATCAGGCTTGGTGACAGGGTGAAACAACAGGATATTCAGGTCAAGGATACCATCATCACGCGCTAGCGGCCATGTACGGTAATGAATCGATGTTTCCCGGAGGGGCAACCTATGGACGAAATAATCTCCACCGAAAAAAACATGCCTGACAACAACGAGCTGGAACAGTTGCTGGCACAGAAGGTCAGGCTTGACAGCCTGTTGATGGAGAAGTTCAGTCGCAAGGTGACGATCATGTTCACCGATATCAAGGGTTCCACCGGTTACTACGAGACCCGTGGCGATCTGGCCGGCAGGACCATGATCCATCAGCATAATTCGATTGTTCTGCCGATCATCGAGAAGTTTAATGGCAGCCTTCTCAAGACAATTGGTGATGCCACCATGTCGATCTACGAGAATGCAGTGGAGGGATTGCGGGCCGCTTCAGGGATTCAGAAATCGCTGCTGAGTTATAATAAAGGGAAGCCGTCTGGCGAACAGATTCATGTGCGTTGCGGCTTGAATTCCGGAATTGCGCTTGTGGAAAATAACGATGTCTATGGCGACGTGGTAAATGTTGCCTCCAGGATAGAGGCGCTGGCCTTGGCCGGTGACATCTTCATTTCGGAGCAGATTTTTGAAGAACTGCGCCATAACGACGAGTTCATCTTTAGATTTTTTGATTCTGCAAAGGTAAAAGGAAAAAGCGAATCGATCAGGGTCTACCGACTGGTCTGGAATGCGGAGGATCTCAAGCTGGGCTCGGTCCGTAGCGGTGTATCGCCGGTTTCATCACGTCGCGCCGGTTGCTACCACATGGAAGTAACCCTGAGCGGCGACAAGCTCAGGGTCAGCGGATCGTTCCGGGTGGATGGTGAGTCGCAGCCGGTGAAACAGGGACAGGAGGTGTTGTTCGTCAGGCATGAAGCGGATACCTGTGTCGGCAAGATCATCTCAATCTTCGGTCGCGCCGGCGGAGTGAAAAAAGTCTCCAACGACTTTCTCGTTGAACTCAAATTGTTGGGAAGCGCGCTCTACAAAAGTCTGATTCCTGAAGTAATTCAAAAAGGGCTGGATGAGTCACCGGACTCAAACCTGCTGATCAGCATGGATGAATCCCTGGTTAGTATCCCCTGGGAACTGCTGCACGATGGAAACCGATTCCTCAGCCAGAAATTCGGTATCGGCCGGATAGTTACAACAAGACATGCAGTGTCCAGCAATGCCCGGGTGGTGGCAAGTCCGATCAATATGCTGTTGCTGTGTGATCCTCAGGGCAACCTGCCGGCCGCGTCACGTGAGAAAAATGAAATTATGTCTGCCACGGCCGGTTTCAGGGATTACATCTCGGTTAATGCCAAGGAGGCCCCCATCACCACGGCTTATGTTACCAGCCGGATTCACTCCTATGACATCGTCCATTATGCCGGCCATTCCGAACAGGAAGCGGATCGCTATGGGAGTGGTGGCTGGCTGTTGCAGGACGGTACGATAACAGCTGACTCGGTAAGCTCGTTGTCCGGCGATCTGCCCATGCCGGCCCTGGTATTCTCGAATGCTTGCCATACAGGTGAATGGAAATCGAGCGAAGAATTTGTCCAGCGGGTTTTCAGTCTGGCCAATGCTTTTCTTTTAAGCGGTGTCCAGCATTACATCGGCACTTTCTGGGACGTGCCGGATGAGCCCAGCTGTTATTTTGCATCTCGGTTTTATCGCGGTCTGGTACAGGGGATGAGCATCGGTGAAGCCATGTTGTCGGCACGAATCTCACTGATCGAGAAGTTTGGTGAAGACACCATCTTCTGGGCCAGCTACCTGTTATACGGCGATCCATCGTCACGCTACGTGGTTGGAGCCGCTGCAACGGAAAGCACGGAAGGCGAAATTGATCAGCCGTCGCGTCCGAGGCCGGCGGATTCCCCCCGTGAGAAATCCTCTTACGGCATGCTGATAGCTGGCGGATCATTGGCCCTGGTCTGTCTTGTGGCCGGCTATTTCATGTTTGGCGGGCCGCGCCAGCAGCAGGTTCAGCTGCCCCCGCAGGCTGCACCGCCGCAGAGCAGCGCCGATAGCGACCGGCAGCTTGACGAGCTGGTCAAATCCCTGGCGGACAGCTATCGCAGCGGCCAGCCTCAGAAAGTGCAGCAAGCTGCAGATGGATGGACCACGCCCCCCTTCTCGATTGTCATAATGGAAATCAGCGGCGGAAGTGACGGCAACGTTGCCCTGATAGAAAAGATCAATCAGAAACTCTCAAACAGTGCCGGTATCAATATTGTGGAACGCAAACTGCTCAACAAGATCCTGACCGAACTGCGGCTCTCGGCCACTGCTCTGACCGACCCGGCTACTTCGATCAAGCTGGGCAAGATTCTTTCGGCCAGGTTCATGGCTTCCGGCTCGCTTTCGACGGATGCGGGCAAATCTGCATTGCTTCTGAAATTTATCGATACCGAGACCAGTGAGGTCCGCAAGGTGTTGACGGTTGAAGCCAGTGGCAAGGCGATCGACAATGCGACTATCGCTGATCTGGCCGGACAGGTAGGCGACTGGGCAAAGGAGGAGTTTCCGGTGCAGGGCCTGGTCAGCGCCGTGGCCGGCAACCAGGTCAAACTCAATATTGGCCGTCAGCACGGCTTGAAGAAGGGCGATCTGATCGAAGCGGTTATCGAGAATGGCAAGGGTAGCGGCCTCTTCTCGATTCTGGCTGAAATGCAGCTGACAGAGGTTGACAGGAACAGTGCCACCGCAGTGGCCAAGGGCAACGGCAAGGGATTGGCTAAGGATGTCAAGGTCAGGTTGAAGCGGGTGTAGTCAGTGCAGGGAGTAACTATAGTATGGAAAATATACTTCAAAAGTGCGCTTTAGCATCAACGACTGTAATTGTTCTTGTCCTGTCGGTCTTCATGATCTTGCCAGCCGCTGGATATGCCTGGACAATCCAGGGAATCGATACGCCGAAGAAAAGTTTTCTCCCCTCGTCCAAGGGGGCTTCAGCGGTGCAGAAAGCGATCGAGATAGACAGGACCAGCGGAACGCCCCATGTGGTGTACGGCAATGACCGTTTGTATCATGCCTATTTCGATGGCAGCCAGTGGGTAAAGGAGACCGTGGACGGTTCGCCGGATGCCGGAGCTGATGCTTCGATCGCCGTGGATTCCAATGGAAAGCTGCATGTCGCCTATTATGACCAGGCGGGCATGACACTGAAGTACGCCACAAACGTATTGGGTTTGTGGGAAACGATCATCATCGATACCAATGGCGGCTGGAACTGTGCCATTGCATTGGATTCAAACGATAAGGTCCATATCAGCTACATTGCCAATAACGCCGGCGGTGGGGTCCGCTATGTCACCAATGCTTCAGGGGTCTGGGTCATCTCGGTCATTGATATGACCGCCGGTGAGACTTATTTCGATACTAACACTTCCATAGCGGTTGATTCTACAAACCATATCCATATCAGCTACAGCGCACATTATGGCGGGGTCTGGTACGCCAGCAATGCCTCCGGCAGCTGGGTCAGCCAGCAGGCCACCACGAGCGGGGAGTACACCGCCTCAATAGCCCTGGACTCTAACGACAAGGCATACATCTGTTATTTGGGCGGCGCTACTGCGCCGGTTAACTTTGTGACCAATGTATCTGGCAGCTGGGCTGCCACGACAGTTGACTTGTCCGTCACCGCCTCGCTCAATTGCTCGATTGCGGTTGATTCCGCCCGTCATGTTCATTTGAGTTACTATGATTCGACCAACAAGAATCTGAAGTATGCGACCAATGCCTCCGGAAGCTGGCTCCTCACGAATGTGGACACCGTTGGTGATGTTGGTGCCTATTCCTCGATGGCGCTGGACAGCGCAGACAAAGTTCATATCCGTTACTATGATTCAACCAACGGCGCCTTGAAATACGCCAGCAACGCCTCCGGCAGCTGGTCCAGGGCGACCGTGGACCGGATCGGCGATGTTGGCGCCCAGTCTTCGATTGCCGTGGATTCTGCCAACAAGGCCCATGTGGCGTACTATGACACCAGGAACGGGGATCTCAAGTATGCCGCCAATGGCTCGGGTGGTTGGGTGCTGACTACCGTGGACAGCTCGGGGAACGTGGGACAGTATCCGTCGATTAAGGCCGATGCAAGCGGAAAGGCTCATGTCAGCTACTATGATGCGACCAACGGCAATCTCAAATATGCGACCAACGCTTCTGGACGCTGGATTTCAAACACTGTGGACAGTAATACCTGGGACACCGCCGGGCAAACTTCCATAGCACTGGATTCTAATGGAAAGGTACATATCAGTTATTATGACAGCACCAATCATGATCTCGGTTATGTGACCAATGTTTCCGGCAGTTGGGTATCTTCCTGGCTGGATACGGCAGGAGATGTCGGAATGTATAATTCCATTGCCGTCGATTCCGCCAACAAGGCGCATATCAGCTATCATGACACAACCAGTGGATGCCTCAAGTATGTAAGCAACGCCAGCGGGGGCTGGGTGGTTAAGACGGTCGACGGCAACGCGGGGTCAGGCACTTATTCGGATATCGCGGTCGACTCCTCCAACAATGCATATATAAGTTATTACTCGTCGTATGCCACCGGCAAAAGGTATGCGAGATGTTCAGGAGGAACCTGCAGTACCAATACTATTTATGACGGCACTGTTACCACGGCGGTGGGTGGAAATACATCGATAGCCATGAATGCTATCGGAGATATCCATATGACGTATTATGACTCCATATCCAAAAGGCTGGCCTACTCCAAAAACCCCACTGCATTTACCGGCTACGTGACTATTATCCCTGATACCAACCAGACCGGCCCCACGACATCCATGGCACTGGATTCAGCCGGCAAACTACATATCAGCTACTATGATGTAACCGAATCGGCTCTGAAATATCTGACGACTGCGGTTATTGACATAACCCCGCCCACCGGAACGGTATCAATCAATAACGGCGCCACCCTGACCAATTCCGTTGTCGTAACATTGCAGCTGACCTGTGCCGATCTTCAGGGCGCTTGCTCACAGGTGCAGTTCAGCAACAACAACGTACTCTGGTCTACGGCCGATGCTTATGCGCCGGGCAAGAGCTGGACTCTGGCCACGGGGGACGGGCTCAAGGTTGTTTATGCAAGGTTCAGTGATTCCGCCGGCAACTGGTCGGCCCCGGTGACCGCCGCCATAACGCTCGACGCAACGCTGCCAGGCGGATCGGTATCGATCTCTGGCGCGCCGCTGGTCAACAATGCGGCTGTGACAC
>JAWDJY010000051.1:0-35954 GCA_032469775.1 Geobacteraceae bacterium
AGAACATGACCAAGGTACACAATTCCGTCGAAGGGTGGGCATCCACCACCGCCGGCGGGTTGAACGCCAACAATAACGTGCATGCCTATACCTGTTCCAAGTGCCATGCGCCGCACACATCCAACCTGCCGCGCCTGCTGGTGACCAACTGCCTGGACTGGAAACACCGCTCCAACCTTGCTACCGGTGGTTCGATTTCCGCCAACACCGGCTCTGCTGCTACCGGCAACCAGAACCGCGGCGTAACAAACTGCGGCATGGGCGCCGGTCGTTTCCCTGGCGGCGGAGCACGTTACCTCGCTGTGGCCTCAGGCAACACACGCGTCAGCAACGCCGGCCCATGGTTCTTCGGCACCAAGCGTACCGCCACAGGTGGCACAGCGACTTCGGGATACACCTTCGCAACCCGCGTCTGTCATGATTCTTCGACTGCCGGTGGAGCCTGGTCTTCGACCACTTACCCGACCAGTCAGTTGTGGAATACAAAATCCACTTGGTGACCGATTTAAATCAGACAAGTGAGGCTGTAATATCCGGCCTCACTTGTTTAACTTGTACCAATCGCCACAAAGTACGTTTGCTCCGGCACAGTATAGACAGATGTGAACAATGCAGTTTGGGTTTAGTATCTGAAAATATATTTCAATAACTCATGATAATTATGCACAGAGAATTACAGCAATCTGACTGGAGTTGCTTAGAAGCTGGTGTTGGAATCAGTTATAGGTTCATGGGGATGGGGAGGGTTGAACGTTTGAAACGTATACAAGGAGATAATTGAAGACATTTTTCAACTCGTGCTCGTCCTGTAGCACATGCCATGATAGCCTGTACCGTAATCTATGTTGCACTACGCGCTTAAATTGTCACGGCGCGGTAACATTAACGACCTGGCTCCCCTCACCTCCAGGATTGATCACCTGAACACGAAAGTCCTTGTTGGACGATGAATAGGGATAGCGTTGATATACCAGCCTGGTACAATCAATGAAAATCAGTTTTTCCCTCTCGATCATTTCCTGCCCTCCCTTGTTTCCTATTCGCTGGCCATCGACATAAATCGCAGAACCTTGTTGAAAGTTTCTGCCATGGATATTCAATTCATAATAATTGACGAACTCATTTCCGATCGTAACCTGGCTGATTTCAGGTTTGCTTTCAATCATCAGGGTTCTCGGCAGGGAACCTGTTTCAGGATCATTTTTCACCATGATCTGATGAATGCCGCTTGAGGCTGCAGGCGCACTGAAGACCAACTGTTCCGGTGAAACGAAGCGGCTGCTGATCACTGCTCCGTCAAACAAAAGTGAAGATGATTCACTGAAGTTTTTCCCGTTTGCGGCCACCTCGCGTTCTCCACCTTGCGCGCAGGCGCTGACACTTTCCGGAACAATCGACAGCAGCACCGGACGAAGCACCTGAACTGTAAAATTGTAGACCCTGCCGGCAATGCCGTCGCTACGCTTTACGTACAGCGCATACAAACCCGCCTCAAGCTGTGGAAGATGAAATTCCAGCTGTTTGCCATCAGTCACCTTTGCCGGAATCTCGGTGCTTCCCAGAAATACTGACGACTGTTCGCCGAAACCATTCCCGAAGATGGTAACTTTACCGCCCGGTTCAGACTGGGCAGGTATTATGCTGAGTATTGTCGGTGCCGCCTGGTTCAGCGCTGGAGTCGGCGCGGTCACAGAGGGAACGGCAGCATGCTTCTTTACGCGTTGCGGGCGTTCGGCCGCGCCTGTAGCTGAAGCGATAGCAAGGCATGACAGGAACAGAAGAGGAATTATCATATTACGTGCCATCATGTTCAATCTCCTTATCGATCAGCGTTTAACCGTCATAGCCAACCAGGTACCCGCCAGACAGAAAATGACATTAGCCCCCCAGGCAGCCACCACAGCCGGCAGAACACCGCTGCGACCGTATGACAGAAGCATCGCATTGATAACA
The DNA here is from genome assembly GCA_032469775.1 of Geobacteraceae bacterium. GTDB lineage: Bacteria > Desulfobacterota > Desulfuromonadia > Geobacterales > Pseudopelobacteraceae > JACRCG01. The sequence goes on from JAWDJY010000051.1 coordinate 1,954, forward strand.
AAATAAGCGAAGCCGATTCCAACGCTGGCTCCGATCCCCAGGGCAACTCCGCCCGAGCGGCTGTTGCGCATTGCAAACGGAATTCCCAGGACAACCATGACAAAAGCCGCAAACGGCGAAGATATTTTGGAATGCATCATGGTCATGTAGCGAAAAGCCTGGTAGCCTCCGCGCTGAAGATTTTCCGCGTATTCCCGAAGCTTGCGATAACTCAGGTTGTCGGCATTGTTATCCAGCACCTTGAGGTCATCAACCTTGAGACTGAGTCCTACTTCCATGCTTGGAACGGTGGTTTCCCGGTATCCGGGACCGCCGCTGAAATCCTTGACTTGCAACTGCCTGAGGGTCCAGTGACCGTCCTTGAATTCAGCCCGTTCGGCATCAATCCGGCTCACCGGAGTCAGGGAATCATCCATCGTCCAGACTGTGACCCCCTTGAGCATGCGTTGTTGGGGATCAAAGGCTCGGGCCTGGAGTATCATCGTATCATTTCTGAACCAGATATTGTTAAGCTTGAAGACGGCGTTGACACCCTGCTTCTTGATCCTGACCCGTTCGATATAATCCATCCGTTCATAACTGTTTGGAACAAGCATCTCGGCATTGACAAGCAACAGAATACTTACAAAGAAACCCAGCATAAGCATCGGCAGCGAAATACGCATCAGGCTGACACCGCAACTTCTCATCGCTGTAATTTCCGAACTCCGCGACAGCATGCCCAGGGTGAGGAGAGTCGCCATAAGTGTTGAAAAAGCAGCTGTCTGGCCGACCATTTCCGGTACTTTATTGAGAAAAAAAGCGGCAATATCGCCAGTCGCACCACCTGCGCGAAGATAGCGCGGAATTTTGTCCATCATATCCAGGACCAGATAGATGGCTACGAAACTGCCAAGACAGAGGGCAAACAGTCGCATCCATGTAATGGCTATATATCGGTTCAGGATCGTCATGTCAGCGCGCCTTTCCTTTCAGGAGACCGACAATATAAGCGAATGAAGGGAATGGAATGCTCCGTTCGAGCGACGCCAGACGCAGCAGGTACCAGCCGGCTCCCATGAAAACCATGTTGGGCAGCCATAATGCAATAGCAGGCGGAATGCTCCCCTTTTCAGCCAGCGTTCTTGCCAAAGAGAGCATCAGGTAATAGGCCAGGAGGATGCCGATACTTACCGAAAAGCCGGCCGATTTACCGGAACGGCGGTTCTGGATTCCCAGAGGCACGCCGATCAAGGCGAATACCAGTGATGCAAATGGAAAGGCGAAGCGACTATGAAGCTCGGACATCATCTTCAAACGGGTCCGCTGGGCAGTGGCAGGATCGCTGATCTGACGTTTCAATTCGGTAACATCCATATCAAGTTCGTTTTTTGTCACACCTGCCGCAGCTCCCTCGCCCCCGACCGACATGATATATTCACCAAACTGGACCAGACGGTATCCATCCCCCTTGCCTGCAGCATGAATACTTCCGTCAACAAGTGACAGCCGCAGCGCCTGGCGTCCGGCCCCGCCGGTGACAGCCCCCTGCCGGGCAAATATCGTCATCGGTCGTTCCTGGTTGCGGCCGTCATGAATGACAATCCCTTTCAGAATCTGCTTCTGATCATCATATTGATCCGTATAGAGGATCACACCGGGAATCTCATCCCAGAACACCTTTTCACGTATCGTGGCCGCGGCATTCTGTTTCAGAACTTTGATGCTCAGCTCCTTGAAAGCGCTGTTGCCCCACGGGACGCCAGCCATGCTGGCGGACAATGACAGCAGAGCCGCAAACAGGGCACAGAGCAGCACCGGAGGCATTATCTGAACCAAGCTCACGCCGCTGGCCTTGATGATTGTGATCTCATTATCGGCAGACAGCCTCCCGAACGCCAGCAGCACGGCCAGCAGAAAAGCCATCGGAATGGTGAACACAAGGAAGGACGGCATCAGATAGATGATCATTCTGGCAACGTCCGCAAAAGGAACGCCACGGGAAACGACCAACTCAGTGAGTTTTATCAGCCGCCCCATCAGCAGGATCAACGTAAATACCGTAATACCGAGTATGAAGAGCGAAGCTATTTCACGAACTATGTAAAAGCCGAGGATGCGTTTCATTGGCGTGGATGATACATGAGAGGCGGGTGGGTGTAAAGCCGTTCTGCATACAACTGCGGGACTCCGTTACCGGAATCCCGCAGTATCACATTCTTTATGGCTCGAAAGAATCTATGCGGCCCACAAACCGTGCAGATTACAGTACTCACGTGCAGTCAGGCTAGATGCGGTGATATTGAATGTGGCGGTTGCAACCTCTCCCGGCTTCAGAAACTGGCGGTAGGCTTTCCCGTCGGCAATCAGTTCGATCCATTCGATGTAGTGTTTTTCTTCCATCGGGTGAGGCACGGAACCGACTGTAACTTTCACAAAACCATCGCCAACCTCGATCACCGGCACATGCTTCTCCTTGGCAGCATCAACGGTGTTTTCAGCCATCAGTTTCATTTCCTGACCGCAACAGACCAGATCCCCACCACCGGCATGAATCACCTCGACAATATTACCGCACAGCTCACATTTGTAGACTTCAAGAAGTTTCGGCATGTTTTTTCTCCTTTATTAATTAAGTTCATCGCATTTCAAATGCGACTGATATAGTCCTTTATACAGCACCTATTTTTTTTTGCAAGTGATAATATAAAAAAAGGGGATGCGTTTCCGCATCCCCTGATTCCATATTATCTTTGATTTGAAACTTAAGCCAGCTTGCGGCCACCCTCTTCAGCCCACTTCTCAAGCATTGCGGTGGTAACGGACTTCGGACGCTCGATGGCATAGCCGAGACCGCGGTCCCAGGTGATGTTGGCCATGCAGCCCAGTGCGCGGCCTACACCGAACAGAACGGTGTAGAAATCATATTCGGTCAGACCATAGTACATCTGGATGACGCCGGACTGTGCGTCGACGTTCGGCCAGGGGTTCTTGGTCTTGCCGTGCTCGGTGAGAACGCCAGGAGCAACTTCAAATATCTTGGCGATAACTTTGAAGAGCGGGTACTCATTCAGGCCGGGGGTGGCGAGGCAGAATTCACGCTGTGCCATGTAGCGCGGGTCAGTCTTGCGCAGAACGGCGTGGCCATATCCTGGGATGACCTGACCTGCGTTAAGCGTATCCCAGAGAGCAGCTTTGATCAGTTCCTCAGTAGGCTCGACATCCTTGCAGTACTTCTCCTGGAACTTGAGGGTCCAATCGAGAACCTCCTGGTTTGCCAGGCCGTGCAGCGGGCCGGCCAGACCGTTGAGGCCGGCTGAGTAGGAATAGTACGGGTCGGACAGGGCCGAGTGCACCAGGTGAGTCGTATGTGCGGAAACGTTTCCGGACTCGTGGTCGGAGTGCAGGATGAAGTACATGCGGGCAACGTCCTTGTACTCCTCTTTCTGGCCGATCATGTGGGCAAAGTTGGCGCCCATGTCGAGGCTGGGATCGATGGCGATCTGCTTGTCGCCGCGATACTTGAGATTGTAGATGAAGGCTGCGATGATCGGAATACGGGCAACGATGTCGCAGGCGTCCTCATAGACAGATTCCCAGGCGGTCATCTTGTTGAACTTGCCCGAGTTATAGAATGCGGCGAACTTGGAGTCTTTCTGCAGGGTAAGCAGGGCAACCGACAGCATGACCATCGGATGGCTATCGATCGGCAGTGCACGGAGAGCGTCGAACACATACTGCGGAACCACCTGACGTGTTTTCCACTCGGCGACGACTTCGGCAACCTGAGCATCGGTAGGAACATCACCTGTCAACAGGAAGTACCAGAAGGACTCAACCGTAGGATAATTAGAACCGGCTGCCTTGGGCAGCGCTGCAAATGTCTCGGGGATGTTTTTACCACGGAAACGGATGCCTTCCTGAGGGTCGAGATAGGAGATGTCTGTTACAAGCGAACGGATGTCGCGGGCTCCACCGATGCACTGGTCAATATTGACCTGGTCGATAATAACCTTGCCGAATTCCTTCACGAGCCGGGTGGTGCGGGGGCGATGTTCCTCAATCTTCTGTTTGAGCGTGTCTTTCAATGCCATTTGGGTACTCTCCTTTCGTGGTGTGGACTGCACTTGGTTTAACGACGGATAAGACTGGACAACAACATGAAATAAACAACTGCCGGATCAAGCTTGAAAACATGCGGGAAAATCTTTTTTAGGATACTGTATACAAATCATCTGGTGCAGTTATACTGACAACATTTAAAAAATGCAACAAAAAATTTTCATGTTGTCATACTGGCAACTGCACCAGTTCGTCACTTGAATGAGTAAGCCGTTTAAGTCCCTCATTACTAAGGTAAAAAGTATTTTCTATTCCTATCGCACCCTCCCCCGGAAACACCAGTTTAGGCTCAAAAGCGAACGCCATTCCTACTTCAAGAACCATGTCATTGAACCCGCGGGCAATAAAAGGATACTCATCTATTTCAACCCCCAGCCCATGACCGATGAAAGAGACCTGCGAGCCCCTGGTTCCCATGAAACTGTCGGCATAACCCATTTTTATCGCCAGCGCCAGACATTGATCGTAAACAGAACCCCAGGTCACACCCTGAACCGCGATTTCCGTCATTTTGTTCTGTATTTCAAGCATATCATCATACCCGCGACGCAAGCGGTCAGATATCCTGCCTACCGCAAACACGCGCGTCTGGTCACTCAGGTAGCCATCCACACAGCCGGCAAAATCAATCAGAACCGCTTCATTGGGCTCGATCCGCTTGAGTCCGGCGCTCTGCCCAAAGGAGGGATTAAGCCCGAGTCCTCCCAGCGGAGTGTCGGGATAGGCCGGCACGGCGCTATCAACTCCGGAAAATATCTGGGCATAGAACAATTCGGAGTTGAACCCGCGCATACGCACCAGTCCCTGGTGTCCGTCCTTGCGGGCGGTATATTCCAGTTCCGCAGCTATTTCCAGATCGGTCGCACCGACACGGATGATTTCCCTGGCACGGCGATAGACACGGTCGTTCTGGTCTGCGGAATCCTGCATCAGATGGATTTCATAATGCGACTTGACCATCCTGACTTTTCGAATCAGCGGAGTCGCATCCCGAAATTCCGCATTTGGATAGACCTTTTTGTAGCGCTCAAAAAAGTTAACCGGCAACACATCCAGCTCCAGGCCGATTCGCCCTGGCTCCGGATAGCCGTATTGGGACAGAATACCGGGAATCTCTTTCATAGTCCCGAACGGGATTACCTCCTTCAATCCAGACTCCATCCGCGCCCGGCCTGCTTCCTTCCGTACCATGAAGATCGGCTGCCCCTGTGCCGGAACGTACAGGTTACCGCTCTGGACCGTACCAGTGAAATAAAAGAGATCGGCGTTCTGGACAACTATAACTGCGTCCAGTCCATCGGCAATCATGTAGTCCTGCAGTTTTTTACATCGGTATTCCAGTTCGGTGGCGGGGGTAAGTCGCATATGCACACTCCTGTGAATGAAATTTATTGTTTAAACTGAACAGCAATCAGCAGAAGCACCAATATCATTCCGATTACCGCGATTGCAATCCTAAAGACCGACCAGGGCCGTTCGCCAAGCACCTGGCCGGTGCGGGCATTTACTATGAAGCGGAAAGTGCGGTTGCGATAGCGGTAGGCACTGATCCAGACCGGCAGCAGAACGTGTTTGAACGTAATATCATCATACTGGCTCCGCATGGCTTTGATCCGCTGATGCTGACCGCCTATATGCCGTTCGACCGAACTGCGGACACCGTTTTCAATCAACGCCCTGGCACGCTCGAATCCCTCACCCATATCGATCTGGTAGGCCTCGGACTGAAATCCGCTCAGATACTCGTCACTGTACGGCACGAGTCTCTTCAGGTCCCAGGGTTCCAACATTGCTACGGCTTCAGGAGGCAGCGAGCAGCCGGCCGGCACCAGCACATCATCAAAACTATTAATGACACAACCACCGGAGCTTTGCCAGCGAGTGCGTGTCGCACTACGACCGCTGCCCCTGGTATGTTCCTCCGTTTGCAGCCCGGTTTCCAGGTAATCCTCACCCCGCTCGCCTTCATACCAGGTTGTCACTCGAACATCATAGGTCCAGTACGGAAGATATATCCCCTTGATCCCACCGGAGGTGATCGAGTTGCGTTTCAGGCCTCCCGGGGCGAACCAGAGGCTGGAAAGCCAGCGGCGGAACAGTTCCGAAGCCTTGTTGCGGTTAATTTTGAAGGGAAGGATCGCACCCGGCCTGACAAGCCGGCCGGGCTTCGCCCGCGCAGTCAACAGCGACCCACAGAAAGGGCAACTACTCAAGGAAACGTCCGACTCGACAATCGAAACCGCACTGCAGGCTGTGCAGGCTACAGTCTGTTTTTCGAGCGATTCACCCTGCTCGGTGGCCCGGGCAAAATACTGATGAAAATCAAGCTCCGGCACGGCAGCGGACGACTCCGGAATCATACTTTCCGAGCCGCAGTACGGACATTTCAGCAATGATGATTCCGGCGAGAACTCAAGCCTGGCCCCGCAGGAACCGCACGGAAACGAATTGGCGGAAACCTTGCCGGCCATTCCCTACTCAGCAGGCGGCAACGGTGGCGGAACCATGTCAAACAGCTCATCCAGCTCCCGTTGCTGTCCGGCTGCTGCCCAGGAAGACATGCCCTGTTTCCAGACCAGCGTTTCTCGTGTAACCTTGCCCGACACAACCATCTGCTGTATCGCCGGCATTTCAAACGGGCCGGCCTGTTGTCCGTTAATTGCCACATAGAGCTGCAGCTGGGGCGGTAGCGGAGGTGGGGTCACGTTGCCATCCTGAGCAGCCTGCGCTTGCCCCTGAGCGCTGAATAGCCCGCCCATGGCACCGGCCATTTGCCCTCCCATACCCAGCCCCATCCCGACTCCGACTCCGGCCGCGGCCAGTCCGCCCGGATTGCCGGCCGCATCGCGGATAGCACTGGCGGTCTCGTATTGCGTGTAAGCCTGCATGCTGCCCAGGGCCCTGATTGCTCCGGCCTTGTCGATGGCCCGCTCTACTTCTTCCGGCAGTCCGATGTCCTGTACCTGCACTTCCACCAGCTCCAGCCCGAAGGCTTCGAAGGCCGGCGCTATCCGGCTTTTGAGCGTTTCACCCAGCTGAACGACCTTGCTTTCAAGGTCGATAACCGGAATACCTGAATCCGGCATAACCTCTTTTATCCGGCTACCGATCTTGCCGCGCAGGTTATCCTCAATCGATTCGGTACTGAAGCTTCCCTCCGTACCGACGATCTCACGGATAAAAGTTGCCGGATCCTTGATCTTGATCGAATACAGGCCAAAGGAGGTCACCCGCACCGCACCGAACTCCGGGTCACGCATCGTACAGGGGCCGGGCGTGCCCCACTTGAGATTGGTAAACTGGCGCGTACTGCAGAAATAGACCTCGGCCTTGAAAGGGCTTTCAAAACCGTATTTCCAACCCTGCAGGGTTGCCAGCACAGGCAGGTTCCTGGTTTCAAGGGTGTAAGTGCCCGGCTTAAACACGTCAGCCAACTGCCCCTCGTTTACGAAGGCCGCCATCTGGCCTTCACGCACAACCAGCTTGGCATTGTACTTGATTTCGTTGCCATAACGTTCGAAGCGATAGACCATGGTATCATTGGTGTCATCCAGCCACTGGATGATGTCTATCAGTTCGCCCTTGAGTTTATCCCACAATCCCATTTGCCGGTCCCCCTGTTATATGATGACCACATTTTGACTATCGTGATGCATACTATCTCTTAACCGGTAAAATGCAAGCCGTTGATACAAACAAAAAAAACGGCCCCGTTAAAGAGGCCGCCGTTTATTTGAATGCCTGCATCAAAAACACGCTAAACCTGGGCTCCAAGCTGGAACTTGTTGACTGTCGCACTCAGTTTTTTGACCTGACGCGCCAGATTCCTGGCGGCTTCGGAAGATTCCACCGCACTTTCGGTATTCTGGTTGGTCACGGAATTGAGCTGTTCCACGGCCTGGCTGATCTGGTTAAGTCCATTGGCCTGTTCCAGGCTGGCACGGGAAATCTCGTCAGTCAGCAGACCGATCGTACGCGCACCTTCGACCGCCCCGACAAGGTTCGAATCTATCTCCCTGGAAAGCAGTTCTCCGTTTCTGGCAAGCTTTACCGAAGATTGAATCAAGACCTCGGTCCTTCTGGCAGCGTCCGTGGATCGCTTTGCCAGTACCTGGATATCCTCGGTAACTATTTTAAAATCGTTTCCGGCTCCCTCCACATGGGCAGCTTCAATAGCTGCATTCACTCCCAGCAGGTTCGACATCATCGCAATATTATCCAGATCTTCAATCAGATACTGGAAATCGTTTTTCAGCTGTTCTGCCTCGCCCGGTTCCAATGTCGCGATAATCGGATCTATCCGGGCACTGAAAACTTCAAGCCGGCTGACAACATCCTTGCACTGCAGCGAAAGCCTTCTTATCTCCGATGCCACAACACCGAAACCTCCCGCTGACGTGCGCATTCTTACCGCCTTGGCTGAAGCGCCAGATGACAGCGAGTCGGTTTCTTTCGCGATTGCATCAATCTCCTGAATTATGTTTGCCGTGTTATCTGCTGAACCACGAATTTCGCTCATTGCTTCCAGCATGCGGTTCATCGCATCCTTTGCCTTGGTGATCGAATCACTGGCGGATTGCGCACTGCGTCTGGCATCAACAGTGCTCTGGGCACTCTTGCTCGAAATTTCTGAGATGCGCAACATGTTGGCAGAGGTCTCAGACAACTGCCGTCCCTGCTCCAGCGCCCCCTTCGAGACGATCTCACTGCTTTGTGTAATGCGGCTGCCAACGTCAGACACCAGATCCACAGTTTCGGAAACCTGGGAAATTGCCGAATGAAGCGACTCGGCGGTCGTGTTCATCGCCTTCTTGATAACTGCATGTTCACCGCGATACTTACCCTGCATGCGTGCGCCCAGGTCATAGGCGGCCAGACGCCCCAATACGTCGCTGGCTTCACTGACCGGGTCAATCACCGCATCGAGTGTACCGTTGACACCACAGATCAGATCGCGCCAGATGCCTTCGAAATCCCAATCGTTTCCGCGAGTACGCAGTCGCCCTTCCTGGATGTTGCCGATCAGGTGCTGGGTCTCGTGGTGCATGCCGTAGAGGGTCGCCAGGAGCGAATTCAGGTTGCGCTTGATGTCGTTGTACTCTCCCTTGTATTCATCAATCACGAAAGGAGGAATCCGGCCGTGGGCAATCTCGGCAATTGCATCCGCAGCCAGATGCAACGGCGCAATCAGCGTATCCAGCATCCGGTTCACCAATGAGATCAGCTCGGAGTCGGCACCCTGATATGCGTCGGAGTTGCCACGGGCACCCAATTCGCCATTCATCATCGCTTCAGCCAGACGCTGAATTTCTTCGTAGGCAGTCATCGGTTTGGCAGTCTCGGCCGGCGAGGCAGTATTGTTCATATTATGAGTCCCCCTGGTACATGATCAGATTCCGGATCAATTGTACTGCATCATCCAGAGCTGCAGCCGTCTCCGGCGTCATCGCATCCCTGGTCCGGTTGAAGCAGCGACCTTCAACTCCAACCAGAATAATGCGTTCCGGCAGTTTTTCAGGATAGAGCAGTTTCCCGATTGCAACCGTTTCCCGCAAACCGATATCGTGGCCGGACAAGGCCCCCACCCCCAAATCCGGCAATTCATCCCAATTGAGGCAGTGGACCGTTCCCGGGGGTAAACCGAACTGTACCGCATCCACTACGATCATTGTTGATTCCCTGCCGGTAAGACGGTCCAGAATGGCGATCCCTCCAACAGCGGCATACTCCAGCCTGACCTCCAACGGCAGCACCATTTTTTGCAGCCGCAGATATATCTCATGTCCGGCGGCATCATCCGCCACCAGATCGTTACCGATGCAGACGACCAGCGTGCCTTCAATCGGTCGGCAAGCTACTGAACTCTGATTTTCAAACGGCATTGAGGACCATCGCAGGAGATAATCTCGGTCTTTACCGGACGACAGATCAATTCGTTCACAATCCCGTCAAAGTATGAATGAAAAAGATGACAGAGCGCCGTGCCGGTCTGCAGACCGCGAAGCGCACAAACATCCCTCAATGCACAGCGATCAAAGACCAGACCCGTATCTTCTCCGGAGCCTTCCAGTGAAAACTCAAAACCGCCCTTCATCCGTGCCGAAAGGATTCCAATAACATCTTCGAGAGCCGGATTATTCAGATTAATCGGGAGTTTCCGGGCCATTTCACGTCCAGCTATCCTTCCGACCGGGGCCGTGGCCCCTCCCATGATGTTGTCAATCGTGGAAGCAAAGATATCCATCAGAAAAGACACTTCATTCAGCGCCGTGGTGTGATCCTCAAGGGTGACGTCCGTTGCGTTCAGGGTATTCATATGAACTTCTCCATTTTGTTGCAGAAGGCCAGATCACGGTAAAAGTTCTTGACGACATGGTAGCCGGTGTGGGTAATCGCACCGGATGGGCAGATGTAAGCGCAGCTAAGACAGGCGATGCAGTCATCTTCATGCTTGACTACACATAGCCGTTTTTCATCGTCAAACTCGAAAACCTTGGTCGGGCAGACATCAACACACATCTGGCAGCCTCGGCAGGCCTGTTCATGGACTGATATCTCAAGTTTCATATCAAGTTTCTCCTGATGGCACGCGGAGCAGCATCTCCCCGGGTGATCGCTATTTCCAGCGGCATGCCGCCCATTGCATGGGTGGCGCAGGAAAGGCAGGGGTCATAACAACGGATGCCGAACTCTACCGCATTGAGCAGAGCCTGGTCGTCAGGCCTGTTGATAACATGTGAGGTTGCCGCCTGGGCGATAGTCTTGTTGATCAGGGCATAATTCTGCTGGGTAGCCACAATCAGATTGGCGGATCTTACGATCCCGTTTTCATCAATTTCATAATCATGAATCAGGGTGCCGCGCGCCGCCTCCACATGCCCCACCCCTCGACCACCGGGGAACTTTACCGGTATGCGTGTTTCTCCATGGATCTCCGGCATTGCCAGTATCTTGCGGGCCCGTTCGGCAAAGTAGACCAGTTCGATCAGGCGGACATAGGCCTGCATCACATTTGCATGACAGGGGCGACCAACAGTCCGGATGAATTCTTCACGCTCACGATCCGCTTCCGGGGTCCCGTAGCGGTCAGTGGCATTAAAGCGCGCCAGCGGACCGACACGGTAGTCATGCCGCTGGTCATCGTTAAGGATCGCGACCTGTTTCATATATGACCAGTCCAGAACCGACTCGGACAGGTACCGGTCATACTCACGGGTCGGGAATTGAAGAGCGGTCTTTCCGTCCAGATCCACCGCCCTGATTTCCCCGTTCAGAAAATCAATTGTTCCGTCCGGCTGCACCGTCCCGGCGCTCCAGGCCGGGACGACCCATTCAGACAACATCGCGGGATGCATATCGATCTGCTTCAGCAGTAGCTGCTTGACTACAGGCAACAGTTCCAGCGACAGCGCAAGCGCCTCGTCGGTCATCTCCCTGAGCTGGCGCTCGTTGTCGCTATCCAGCACGAAAGCTATCCCTCCAGCAACCGAAGTGACCGGATGAGTTCCCCTTCCGCCGACTATCTCATTGATTTTCTGGCCGATGGAACGGCACTGAAGAGCCTTTTTTGCAATCTCCGGCACAGCCTGCACCACTCCGACCACGTTGCGGATGGCCGGATCCGCGTCAAGGCCAAGCACCAGGTCCGGCCCCTGCAGTACGAAAACCGAAAGGCAGTGGGAATGGATCAGATGCCCCATGTACATCAGCTCGCGCAACAGCTGCGCTGCAGGAGGCGAGGTAACCCCGGCGGCATTGTCCAGTGCGTTGCTGGCGGCAAGATGGTGGGCAGTAGGACAGACACCGCAGATCCGGGCGGTGACAAGCGGCATCCGGTCGGCGTCCATGCCGGTCAGGATACGTTCGAAACCACGCAGTTCGTTCACCACCAGGCCGGCGGAGTCCAGCTGTCCGTCATCGGCAAGATTGATAAAGACCTTGGCATGCCCCTCGATACGGGTAACTGGATCAATAGTTATGGTCTTGTTCATAGTCGTTCCTTTCCTCATCGGTCCACTTCTGGATCAGGAAAGTCGGCTTCTCTCCGATCATCGGGGATGACATGGTATAGGAGTAATGGGTCTTGGAGGTCTTTTCAATCTCCCGGACAATAGCCTCCCGGGGTATTTTGGTCAGCCGGGACATCCTCTCGGCAATTTCCGTGCGTATATCACGGTTTGGCTCGGCCAGTACCTGCATGGTGGCACCGGCGCAGCCGGTACAGGTGACGCCGTTCTGCGGGCAGGGTGCCATGCAGCGGTCAAGGGTTACCGATCCCATGCAGAGATACCCCTGGCTAAGCAGACATTGCTCCCGGTCGGGAACTCCTTCGGAGTTTTTCTTGATGCGATCCACCTCGGTTTTCTCCATGCGGCGTTTGCACCTGGCACATACCGATTCACCGGTGGCGGTCCTGGGTGAGCGTCCTTCCAGGATGGCCAGCAATGCGTCGAAAACAAAGGCTGAATGGGGTGGGCAGCCGGGAAGATAGAGATCCACATCTATGGCATTGTCCAGCGGGGTGACACTCGCTTCAAGGTTGGAGATCTTGTCGCTGTGAGGACAGGCCTTGGTAATGGTCGTTTTGTTGTTCATATAGACGGAGTCGAAGATATCCGCGCAGGTATGCACGTTGCCGGCACCGGCAATACCACCGTAGACCGCACAGGATCCCCAGGCGATCACCACGTCGCAGCTCTTGCGCATCGCCTCGGCCGCATGCCGGTCATGCTCCGAACGGATTGCGCCGGAAATCAGACCCAGGGTTGCATGGGGATAATCCTTGACATCGGTCAGCACCGGGCAGCGCTGGATGCTGATCTCGTTCAAAACGGCCAACAGTTTCTCATGCAGATCGATGATGGCGATATGGCAGCCGGAACAGTCGCTTAGCCATTCGATATTGACAGGTACGGAGCTCACAGGACCTCCTTTGCGGCAGCAAAATGAATCAACAACCGCTTGTAGCAGGCGTTTTCGCCTGCATGCAGGATTTCGAGGGTGGAATCGTGCCCCATCACGTTCTGGAGCGCCCCGGAAAAAAAGCCGAACATCATGTTGCAGAGTGAACCCTTCTGATGGTGACCGAACTTGAAGAGTGTCTGTCGGATCATGCAGTCTCGGAATACCAGGTTGATATCCTGTCCGTCTTCGGCAGGCATGACCATCTCGGGACGATCATGGGTTTTGAAGGCTTCGAAATGCCACAGGCATCCATTGTCAAGCAGGACTTTGCGGACTGAACTGAGAGCCTGCTCAACATCATCGGTTTTTTCAATGCCTTCTGAAAGACGCGTACCGAGACGCTTGCCGGCCAGGTAGGAAATACTGTTTGCCGATTCGCCGATAGCCTCTTCAAGACCGCTGGCAATGGCGCCCAGGAAAGTCATTGTTTCCTGGAGGGAGGCGCGAGACGCTGAAATATCTGACATACGATCCAAATCCTTTCATCCTTGAAAGTCATTTACGGATTACGTATTAATACATACACATCCTAGAATACTAAGATAAACAGTGCGTATGTCAAGCTAAAAAAGTTCATTAGAACGACTTTTCACAATATGGTATATGACCTTTATCCTTGAGAGAGACAAGTGTGGCGGCATCAAACGGTTGACCGGCTACCGTAAATTGACTAGTATCTGCTTCCCTGCAATAAAAAGCACATTTTGACTACTATATACGGCGGTACTCACCATGCATTCATACCCATACACAATAACCATTTCTTCGGAGAAAGGCGGTGTCGGCAAGACCACACTTGCCACGAACCTGGCTATTTATCTTAAAGCCATGCGTGAAGACATGCCGGTGACGATCCTCTCCTTCGACAACCACTTCACGATCGACAAGATGTTCGAGATTAGAAAGGCCCAGGACGAGTCTGCCGACGTGCATGCGCTGTTGATGGGAGCAGCAGCCCGGGAAGTTGTCCAGGTAGGACAGTATGGCGTCGGATACATTCCCTCCTCGACCGAACTGAGTGATATTCACGAACGCTTCAAGGGGCCGATGACGCTGACAAGGATGCTGGCAGAGTCGGGACTGTCAGGGATCGTCATCATCGACACCCGTCCCGACCTGAACATACTGACCCAGAACGCCCTGTATGCCGCCGACAGGGTGCTGATTCCGGTCAAGGACATGCCCAGCCTGGAAAACTGCAAGAATATCTTTGCCCTGTTCGACCAGCGCGGCATCGACAAGAAATCCCTGGCGCTGCTCCCCTGCCTGATCGACTCACGCATCAAGTTCGAAGGCATCTTCAAGGACCAGAAGACCCTCTTGCGCGCCTTCGCGGTCAACCGGGGATATCGCTGTCTTGACTCCTTCATTTCAAAAAGCCCCAAGGTGGAAAGCCTTAACACCAATCCGGACGGCAAGATCTATCCGATCCTGACCCACGCCCGCGGTACAGAAGTGCACAGCCAGTTCATGGAGATAACCCGGGACATTCTAAGGAGTGTTGATACGACAGAGGAAACCAGATCCTGCCTGTATCACAAATGGCTGCTAGAAAAGGAATCACGCAAAAAGGAATCATATCTGGCAAGGCTGGAAGGACTGGCTGACCGCTGTCATATTTGCGGTTCACTGCTTTCGGAAAAGCCGGAGGGACGCAGCTTCTATTACGAGACATCCGATCGTGCCGCGCGCGGCTTTCTGCATGGCGACTGCGTCAGCGACATGCTATGTTCCACACTCTACGGCCTGACCAGCAGGTCGGACGCCTACACCGCCGCCAGAATGGCAGTTGCCAACAATGCCGGAAGAGTGGTGTCGCTGCTGGCGCCACGCATGGAAGGCTCCGAAAACAGGCTCGATTACCGTCAGTTCAGCATGGGAGGAGAGCAACTGCTCCAGAAAGACATTGAGATGCCCGGTTTTGACTCTGGTGAGTTCGACGGTGTGCATGACAGGCTGTATCTGCTTTTGAATGAAGCTCTGTCCGGTTTTGAAGGGAAATTGCGACAGGGGGGATGGCTATCGGTCTACCCGGTTGACCCGGCCAATCCGGAAGCGATTCTGCATGAAGATTACTACAAGATAATCCAGAAAGTACAACTGAGTATTTCCAGAGGTCTGGAAATCACCTGACAAGCTTTGAAGCTGTGGCCAGAGTCACGCCCTGAGCGGCCAGTCCCGGCAACGCAGAAGCAAGAGCTGAAATGGTTGCCTTGTGAGGGTGGCAGATGGCAATTGCGGCACCATTTTTTTTCGCCTGCCTGACCGCCTGATTGAGTTGTCCCAGAATGTAGCCGCGCTCCTGCTCGTTATCCAGAAACACGTTCCTGCGTCCCGACTTGACACCGATCTCACGCGACAACCTTATGCCAACTGTCTGCGGAGTAGTCACGCTGTCTACGAAGAACAGCCCCTTCTCCTTCAAAGTTTCCAGCACACTCCGCATTTTATCGGCATGCTCGGTAAACTCGGATCCGGTGTGATTATTTGCTCCGACCGCCTCGGGAAGGTCACGCATATAGCCGGCTACCCGTTCCCTCAACTCATCGTCTCCCATCGAAACCAGCAGCCCGTTCGACTCCAGTCGCCTGCCAGGCCATTCCTTGGACTGCATCGGTATATGTATCATTGTTTCTATGCCGGAGGATGCGGCAAAGGAAGCGACCTCACGATAGCGCTGCAAACCGGGAATAACCGAAAACGTCAGCGGCACACCGATCGCGGCCAGAGAACGCGCTTCTGACATGCTGCTGCCCATATCGTCTATGACGATTGCCAGAAGCGCCGTCCCGTCAGCAGACTGTTGACGTGGTTGCAACTCTTCCTGCGGCGCGCTGGTTTCCGGATAGACACCGGGAGCCTTATGCACCGGCATCTCCACCCGGGGTGCAGGAACGGCGGTGGCATTAATGAATGGCGATACCGGGGCAACGGTCTCTGTTGGCGGTTGAACACGGCTCTCCGGCTTGGGAACCGCTTTCCTGGAACTCGAGAAGAGCCAGAAACCGCCTGCCGCCACCAGGACCAGCACCAGTATCACCAGAGAGGCGATACTGGAACCGGATTTCTTTTGGGTGAACCTGTTTTTGCTGGATTTTGCCACAATCAGCGGGGAACGGCAGTTTTTGCGGCCGGGATTTTCTTATCGACCTGCTGTTTCAGCAACCAGTGGGCAACCAGGATATAGTCATCCAGGTAATCCTGTTTTCCATCTGCATTCAGGTCGT
Organism: Geobacteraceae bacterium; assembly: GCA_032469775.1. Lineage (GTDB taxonomy): Bacteria > Desulfobacterota > Desulfuromonadia > Geobacterales > Pseudopelobacteraceae > JACRCG01. The sequence goes on from JAWDJY010000051.1 coordinate 18,246, forward strand.
AAAGTAGTGCTTTATTTCGGGCATCGGCTTTTGCGAGCAGCTTTTCCAGCTCCTGATCCGACTGTTTCACAATTCCGCCCGAAACAGGAGGAACCACGAGCAGAGGGATTTCCGCGACTGTTTTTTGTATCTCTATCGACATGCGCACATCCAGCTTGCCTTTCTGCGGCAGCGCATCCAGCTCCATAGACCTGTCGGACAAACTCCTCAGTCCCTTCAGGTTGGCTCCTTTCAACGAAAAACCGGGTACGGCCGAGCCGGCCGGAAGCGCGATCCTGACCGTGATCATTTTTTTCCCGTCTGAAACTGCTATTGCCGGCGTCTGCTCAACACCGGCAGCCTTGTACCTGGCTGCATCAAACAGCTCCGACAACCCCTTCAATGTCCGTGGCCCCTTGTAATCCTTAAAGCGCTCCGCGACACTTTCCAGCGACTTCAGATTTGCGGGCATGGATTCAGCTTGTTTTTTTGCGACCGGTTTCTTTGCCGTATCCACAGCGGCAGAAGCAACGCCATCCTGTATGGCCGCTCCTCCCGACTGTTCCTGCTGATGGGGCGGCTCCTGGGAAGATTCTTTTCTGCTGTCCGAACCTTGGGACCTGCTTTCCTGGACAGCCCCGGAAACCGGGTTTTGATAGGTAACAGCGGCTGATGTCGTTGAGGGGGCAGCACTCGACGTGCCAGGCACGCCAGGCAGGCCGCCCATGCTGCCGGGATTCGGATTAACCGGATTCAAGATATTATTATTGTTCCCGGTGTTATCGGCAGTATCACCTCCGCCAGTGGTTGTCTTGACTTGGGTTCCGGGCAGAGGGGTGACTACCGACTCAACCGCTACCTGGATGCCGGTATCAGAAATCACTTCGGATTTCAGTTCCAGCAACTTCGGCGACACAGTTCCGGTCTTGGAGAATGTAACCGTGGCTAGCAATCCATCTCCCTCAAAAAACACATCCTTGGCTGTAACAAGGTACGCCACTCTTAATGTTCCGCGCGTTGCATCATTGTGCGGCACCTGCATTGCGCCGAATCTGCCGGCAAACGGACCGTTTGAAATCACCGGATTGCTCAACACCGCAGCATCATAAGTAATGGTAAAGTCCAACGCCGAAGCCTTGGCAACATTGGCAACCGAGACCGAGTAGACCCCTTCCGCAGTCTGCGTAACTGTAATTTTCGCGGCCGCATCGGCTTCAACCACACCGGCAAGAGTGCAGAGCAGCAGAACAGCGATAACCATATTAAGCAATTTCATGATGATACCCCGCAATGATCCGGATCTACTTGTCACTGCCCATCGATTTGATCAGGTCCCACCCCTTGAGCAGATCGAGAGCACGCATGGCCTGATAATCGTTTTTCAGGTTCTCTTCGAGTCGCTGGGTTCGCTCATCCTTTTTCTCTTCTTTTTTCTCATCTTTCTTTTCTTCTTTTTTAACATCATCCGCGGCACCAGGTTTGCCTTCAGTCTCGAAATGATTCTCAAGGTCTTTCTCGCGCAGATGCATGCTGTCTTTTTTGGCGGCGGCCTCCTTGGGGAGTTCAACCCTTTCGACAACGATGTCCGGTGTAATCCCCTTGGCCTGGATCGAACGCCCCTTGGGAGTAAAATAGCGGGCTGTGGTCAGCCGCAGCCCGGAATCATCGGAGAGCGGAATGATGGTTTGAACCGAACCCTTGCCAAAACTCTGTGTCCCCATAATAATAGCCCGTTTATGGTCCTGCAGGGCGCCGGCAACAATTTCGGAAGCACTGGCACTACCACCGTTGATCAGCACCACAATCGGGTAGGCCGACTCCTTGCCCCCTTTCTTGGCGGTAAACTGCATCTTGGAGTCTTTTTCACGCCCTTCGGTATAGACGATCATCTGCCCTTCGGGAACAAAGTGGTCGGCCACCCTGACAGCCTGGTCCAGAAGCCCGCCGGGATCGTTGCGCATATCGAGAACCAGGCCTTTAAGTTCGCCCTTGTTCTGCTCCTTCAGGGCCTTGAGCGCCTTTCCCAGATCTTCGTCGGTCTTTTCCTGGAACTGGGCAATACGTACATAACCGTAACCACCGTCCATCATGGCCGAGCGAACGCTTTTTACCTGGATGATATCTCGCACCAGCGGGAACTCCTTAGGTTTATCAAAACCATCCCGCATGATTGTCAGGGTGACTTTGGTCCCCTTCAACCCACGCATGCGCTTGACCGCATCGTTGATGTTAAGATCCTTGGTAAACTTCTCGTCAATTTTCAGAATCTGGTCACCCGACTTGATGCCGGCTTTGAAAGCAGGCGTATCCTCGATCGGAGAAATTACTGTCAGAACACCTTCCTTGATGGAAATTTCTATCCCAAGGCCGCCAAAAGCGCCTTTGGTATCGATCTTCATTTCCTTGTAGGTATCAGGTGGCATGAACGAACTGTGCGGATCAAGTGAAGACAGCATGCCGTTGATCGCGCCATAGATCAGCTTCTTGGTATCGACCTCTTCGACATAGCTCTTTTTGACGATAGCCATCACGTCGGTAAAGAGTTCTATCGATTCATAGTCGCTCCCCTTGCCCTCCGCTGAACAGTGACGTTGCGAACTGATTGCGATAAACGCCACCAGCACGGCCACTATCATTGCAAAACCGGCGATCACTTTTGTTTTTTTGCTGCCAGGTGCACTCATTTTTCTTCCTCCGAATATGTGTAAGTTTCTGAAAATTTGTCAGCGAACCCATCCGGCCGGATCAACCGGCCGCCCTTGATGGCGTATTTCAAAATATAGGATCGGCCCCTTGGTTGAGTCGACATCACCGACGCTGGCGATCGTCTCGTTACGCGAAACATTCGCGCCGACCTTTTTTGCAAGACGCGAAGCATGTGCATAGAGGCTGAAATACCCACCGCCATGATCCACGATGATCATATTGCCAAAGCCCTTGAAGTAGTCAGCAAATATGACGCTGCCTTCGTATATGGACTTGATGTCCGCGCCGGAACCGGCCGATATGGACAAGCCCTTGCTGAAGGTGTACGAGTTGAATTCCGGATGCTTGTGCTTGCCGAACGACTCAAGGATCGCGCCCCTGACCGGTAGTGACATGCGCCCTTTCTGGGAAGCAAAGCCCCGATCAGGAACAGGCGGCAATTCAGCCAGCGGTTTCAGTTTGCTGCCGGGTTTTTCATGGCGGGATGACAGCTTGCGACGACTCAACGCATCTAGCCGCTCCATCATCGATTGCAGACGGGAAGCATTCGCCTGCAACTCCTTCAGCGAAGCTTCATAGCTTTTTCGGTCCTGTCGCACTTTAACCAGGTAATCCGATTTTTTCAGTTTATCTTGTTCTATCTCACGCTTCTTTTGTTCTATACCGATCATGATGCGTTCTTTTTTAGACGCGTCACGTTCAAGGTCTGATTTAAGCTTTTTCAGCTCTTCAATTTTCTGATTGTACTCCACGAAAATCCGTTTGTCATTATCAAGAATCGAGCGCATGTAGCGAATGTTCTCGGCAATCTGCGGAAATGATTCCGCCGAAAAGAACATGCGCAATGCGCCCAGCTCACCTGCTTTATACAGAGAGGTCAGACGACGCTCGATCTCGGTCCGCTTCAGGTTCGCCTCGGCGGTAACCCTGCCGATATCGCCGCCTATGCGTCCGAGACTGTGTTCCACGTTCCTGAGATCATTGTTGAGACGCCCAAGGTCAGACTCTTTCTGGACCAGGTTACGGTTGATCTCCTTGAGTTCGGTCGATATCACGGCTTCGACCTTGCGGGTCTTGGTAATCAACTGCTTTTTGACTTTAATTTCGCGCTTCACTCCACTCAACTCGTCCTTGGGATTCTGGGCAAGACAGTGGGACGCGGTAAAAGCCAATATCACCAGTATTAATGTCAGCTGATTCATTGGTCAGACATTGATAAAACGTTTCAACGAAGTCAGACTGCCGATGAAACCGAGGAAAGCACCGGCCAGGAAAATACCGCCGATATATTCCAGCGGAAGGAAACCAAGACCTGAGGTGACCGGATTGAAAGTCAGAAAGCTGCCCGCATTGTGCAAAAACCCTTCGTACAAACCGAACAGCAGTGCAATCGATATTATCGAACCGGCCACTCCCTGCATCAGCCCCTCCAGCAGAAAAGGGGCTTTTATGAAAAATCTGGTGGCGCCGACCAGCGACATGACTTCAAGCTCGTCACGACGGGCATATATGGTCAGCTTGATCGTGTTGGAAACTATGAATATCACGGCAACCACCAGGAATCCGCCCAGAAGTCCGCCCAGAAGACGCGCGAAATTGAGAAAGGAATTGAAACGGCGCACCCATTCCTCACCATACTGAACTTCCGTAATTCCGGGGATCTGCTTCAAAGAGGAAACGAAGTTCTCCACATTCCGGGTATCACGACTGGCACGTTTGAGGGAAATTTCAAAAGATGTCGGAAGAACTTCGGGCCTGACCCCTTCCAGCACTGTTTCCTGGCCGCGCAGCCGGCTCTTGAAACGTTTCAGCGCTTCATCCCTTGAAACGTAACTGACCCGCTGGGCGCCAGGCAGCGCCAGTATCTTGCCACGCAACGTGTTCTGCTCTGGAGGAGTCAACTCCTTGTCAAAATAAACCGTTACCTGGACTCGTTCACTCCAGTTCTCCGCGGCGCTCTCCAGATTCACAAAAACCAGCAGGAAAAGCGACACGATCAAAAGTGCCAGCGTAATAGTCCCTATAGTGACGACATTGACAAAAACATTCTGGCGAATGTTGATAATGGCCCGTGTGACATAATAACCGATCCTGCCGCCAAAACCGTCCCCGGCCAGCGTGGGCCGTTTAAAGGACTTGATCGTCTCTGTTTTTTTCTTTTTCCATCTGTTCAACTATTTCCCCTTTATTCAACATTACGATACGTTTGTGACTCTGCTCGATCAAACGCCTGTCATGGGTTGCGACGACAACGGTCGTCCCGCGTACGTTTGCCTCCCTGAAAATCGACAGTATCTGGTTCTTGTTGGCATCATCCAGGTTACCGGTCGGTTCATCCGCCAGCAGGATCTTGGGATCATTGACCAGCGCCCTGGCAAGGGCCACACGCTGCTGTTCACCCCCGGAAAGACGTTGCGTCTGCAGGTTGAATTTGGATTCGATTCCCATCTGTTTGAGAATGTGCATCACCTTCTTGCCGATATCCGCCCGGCCCCACCCCAGCACTTCCAGGGTAATGGCCACGTTTTCAAAAACAGTACGATTCTGCAGCAGCTTGAAATCCTGGAAAACAACTCCGACTGAACGTCTCAGGTAAGGAATCTGGGAGGCAGGCAGGCGGGAAATATTCTGTCCGTCAATCAACACCTGTCCGCGACTGGGAGAGAGTGCGCCGTACAAGAGCCGCAGCAGAGTGGTCTTACCGGCGCCGGAGGGGCCGGTAAGAAAGACGAACTCCCCTTTGCCTATCTTCAGATTGATGTTGTTGAGAGCGGAGGCATCCTGCTGGTACGCCATCGATACGTTATGCAACTGAATCATACTGCTACCATTCTTTGTAAGGGGTATTGGTCGAGGGGCTGATCTTGTCGGAACCGCTCTTGACGTCATAGACCTTGCCGAGATCGGTTCCACCGGCTGTGGAATCGGACGATGATTCCGATCCGCCGGATGGTGAAGTCTGTGGGGGCGGTTCTACCGTTTCCCAGGTAGTGTTGCTGTTGGTGAACGGATCCCTGGGAATTTCGCGCATGTACTGCTTCTGTTTCAGGTCCTCAATCGAATCGGGGTATTTGCCCTGATCGGCATAGTACTGGTCCAGCGTGGTCCGGAAGTTGTACAGGGTCTCCCGCAGCACTGCTTCCCGGGCCTTGATGATACTCCATTGATAGTTGGGCACGGCAATCGCGGCCAGGATTCCGATGATCGAGACAACAATCATCAGTTCCACCAGCGTGAATCCGCGCCTGGAGCTGCGCAGGAGACACTTGCGCGCCACTGCCGGGTTTGTAGCGTGATTGATCACCGTGTTACCATTCATTGTATTTAGTACCATCCATGGCGGTTCCATCCTGCGGTGCATAGACATCAAAAACATCCTCTCCGCCCCATTTTGACGAATCCGGTTTATCCTTGTAGGAGCGCAGCTCCCAGCCCCACTGTTTTTCGTCCTCGAAACTCTTCGGATCCAGCGGGTTGAGAATCTTCCGCCGCAGAAATTTGACCTTGCCGGTCTTTACATCTCCGAAATCATGACCGTCCACCAGTTCCTGTAGTGTTTCAGGATAGCCGCTGCCGCTCTTCAGTGGTCCATCCGGCATCTTGTCAAAAGTCTTCTTATAGTCATCGATCGCGATGCGGATGATGCGAAGATTCCGGCGCAACTCAATCTCCTTGGACCTGAGCGCCGTATTTCGAATCATCGGCATCACACCGGCCGCAAGGATTCCGAGAATGGTGATCGCTACTACCAGTTCAAGCAGGGAAACCCCGCTGCGGGCACTCAACAGTTTCAAGACAACCCCTTAGATTCATTCCGGCCAGCAACAGGATATTCTGTCAACACTTCTCTTACCAGCCTTCGTGATACGCCCTGTAGATTTTCGCATGGTCGTTTTTCGGATCGGCCACGAATTTCCAGTCACTGTATCTGGTGGTTTTACCACCGGCGTCTTTGGGCTCTGTCGCCGGCTTCATGGGGTCTGGGTCCTTGAATTTGTCACCGGAAACCACCATGTTTTCGAGAGCCGTATCCTTGAAGTCGGTTCTTATAGGAGCGTCATCACTCTTACTCGCCACTCCGATGATGCCGCCGCCAGGATTGGGGGTGACCGTTCCGTCAGCGGCCACGGAACCCTTGATCAAGGTCCACTCCTTGCCGGTAATGGGATCCTGGGTAATCCTGTACTCGGCACAGTCGGAGTCGCACCTGGAGTCTTTACCTTCCAGCTTTGTGCCATAACCATGCGGCAGATAGTGCAGCGCTTCCAGGGTGTATGGATTCTTGAGCAGATCCTTCAGGTCCATCAGCGGACGGGGAGCCCCCTGCCACTTGACACCCCCCGTAGAGTATTTAGGGTTATACCAGTTTTCGATCGCTTCCTTGATCTGGCTGCCTCGGAAAATCAGTTCCTTTTCGCGCTCGCGCTTCATAATCATCGACCAGGATTTGCCGGTATTGGCGGACAGTATCCCGATGATCATAACCATGAAGATCGCCATCAGAAAGGTAAAACCGTTCCGGTTCGTTACCGGCGACTTGAGATTTGTCATAACGGAACGGAAACTCATAAGGCAGACCTACCGGACATCAACCGCCGTGCTGAATGGCAGGATATTCTGCGACGCGCCATTTACCGTGCTGAACGCTACATTCCTGAAGGCAAAGCTGGCCGGCCCCTGATTTTTGGCTCTGAACATGGCCGTTGCCACAACACCTCCGCCCGAAACCCCTCCACTGCCGGAAACACGCGACAGACTGACGGATACGGCTCCACCGGCCGTATCGGCCTTGCTGCTGAAGGTGGTCGGCTTGCCATCCTTTTTCAGAAACGGACCTTCCGCCATCGACACGAACTCGACGAAAATCGGATCATAGGTAAGCACCAGAGAGGCATTGGCCAGATCGGTGACACCGGTTACCTTGATATCCACACCGAACTGCTGGCCGATGGTTGACGAAGACGGCGCAGCAATCTGCAACAGTGCACGCTGTGCCGGAGCCGGAGCCGGAGCCGGAGCAGGAACGGGTACTGCAGGAGTGGCGCTGGATGCAGGCACTATCGGTGCAGCAGGAGCCGGCGCCTGAGCAGGTGCCGACACAGGACCGCCTTGCTTCTGGACTGCCGCCGGAGAAGCGGAATCTATTTTGGTTCCTGGAACAGCAGGGGCTGCACCAGGAGCACCAGGAGCACCAGGAGCACCGGGAGTTGCGGCCGGAGCGGTTGCCGGCTGGGCCGCCGGTTTGGTTGCCGCCCCGGGAGTAGTAGCAGTAGAAGCAGGAGCTGGTTTGACAGCCGGCACGGCGGGCTTCTTATCAGCCGCCTTGGGCTGGGCCTTGGATTTGGCGGCTGAATCAAATACCGCTTCCAGATCGAATGATGCCATCGGACGTACCAGCGAAGGATCGTCCTCCTTGCCTGAGACAAAAGAAGCCAGCCCCGGCACAGGCACTGATACACCACGGACCAGGCGCGGAGTTATGGCAAGCAGCAGCTCGGTCTTGTCCTTGGATGTATTGGAGTTGGAGAGCAGCGGGCCAATCAGCGGAATGTCACCCAGCAGGAAGATCTTGGTCTTGTCGTTGTTACTGGTGTTCTGGATCAGGCCGCCGATGATGCTGGTCTCACCATCTTTCAGAGTGAGAACCGTTTCAACATTACGGGTACCGATTGTTACGACGGTTGTCAGGCTGCTGGCATCGCCGATTTTCTCTTTTGTCAGTATCGAGCTGACCTCAAGCGACAGCTTGATCGTGATTTCATTATTAAGCTGGATGGTCGGTTCGGCATTGACCTTGACCCCTACATCAACATACTGCACGTTGACCTGAGAGAGGGTGCCGTTAAGGGTGGTGGTGGTAATCGGCACCCTGGTGCCGACGTTGAACTTGGATTTTTCCTTGTTCTTCACCCTGATTTTGGGATTGGAGAGCACCTCGCCCTTGGCCAGGGTTTTGCCCAGGTTATAGGTTGCGTTGGGAACGGTAACAAATCCGCCGTAACCCTTAAGCGTGAACACCCTCAACAGGTTGTCGATGGTTGCGCTCGTATCGGTAGTGGTTGTTGTGGATGACGACGTAGTAGTTGCCGAAGTCAGGGTTGTGGCCATCAGCTTGGAGTTGGTCGGCGAAAACGCGCCCAGCTGCACATTGTAGTTACTGAGCAGCAGCCCGACGTTCTGGGCGTTCTTGTCGCTCATCTCGATTACTTCCACGTCCAGAACCACTTCAGCCTCCGGCATATCGTTGGCATCAAGAATCTTTTCGACTACCGCAACTATGTCGGCACTGTCACGCACGACTATCGAGTTGGAATCCTCGTTGACATAGGCCTTTTTCACCTGGATCATGGTGCGGATCAGATTGATCGCCTTCTTTGCATCCATGTAATTGAGGTGGAACGTGCGCAGGACCATATCTTCGTACTGCTTGATCTTGTCGGGGGTTCTGGGATAGACGAGCACGGTGGTCTCGTTGAGAATTTTCTTGTCGAGCTTGTTCATATTGACCAACAGGTCGAATGCCTGCTGGAATGACGCGTTTTCCAGGTAGATGGACACCGGAGTATCCTTGACCCCTTCATCAAAGATGAAATTGATGCCGGATAACTGGGTCAGTATGTTGAAGACGTCTTTCATTTTTGCATCTTTGAATTTGAGTGTAATCGGTTTGGAAGATTTAAGGCTGAGTTCCTTGCCATCAAGCTTGCTTTTCCTCATTCCGGTCACACGTAGAAAAGCTTCCTGGTACTCACTGTTCCTGGGAGACAGCTCCATGGCACGGCTGTACAGGCGATATGCATCTTTAAGCTTGTTGGCCTTTTCGAAATCACGCCCTTCGACAAAAGCAACCTGGGCATCCTTAAGCAGGGTGATTGTGTCTATCTTCTGCTTGAAGCGCCCCTGGCTGGGATCTATGCCGTGGGCAGCCTGGAATTCAGTCAATGCATCAATGTAATTACCCTTATCCGCAAGGGCGACACCTTGCTTGAAACGCTGTTCAGCCGCCTTTTCCCTGACCTTCAGAAAACGCAGACGGTATTCGTTCACAGTAGGATCATTTCGAAAGGCCTCCGCATAACTATACATGGCATCTTCGAAATTCCCCGCAGTTTCAAATTCTGCTCCCTTGTTGAAGGCTTTGGTGCCGGCGGAGCAGCCTGGAAGCAGCGAAATCGCGGCCAGAAGCAGAATGGATATTGTAAGGTTCAGGTAGCGCATTCGTAGCGTCTCCTTGACGTATTGTTGGTAATAGTTACTTGGGTGCGCCAAGCGGCCTGTTCTCAATCAGCGGAATAACTATTTCATCTCCAGAATCGGCCACAAGCAGGGTCAGCGCCTGATCGGTAATCGACGAGGCTTCGTAGCGCCCGGCGATTTTGTCACCTTTTTTTACCAGGATAATCTCCTTATCCTTGGCCAGAAAGATGGTCTTTTGGGCATCTTTTTTCAGAAAGCCCAGAAAAGTAAAGCGTGCCAGCGGTGCGGTTTCCGGCCTGGCGACAACCGGCACCGTCGCCACGGCCTGCGTTGCAGGCGGTGGCGGCAATTGCGGGGGTTTTACCGCTACCGCCTTCTGTTTGAGCAGCTTCAGCTCATCTGCGAAAACAGGTTTGAAAATATTGCGGCGATATCCCTTGAAACCGGTCCGTTCCTGCTCCAGCAATCCGATCTTTAAAACACGGCTGTCGACAGTTTCGTCCAGCGTTGCCTTAGGCTTTACAACTACAGCTTTTGCCTGTTGAACCGTGGGCTGCTTGGACTCGGCCACGGTTTTAAGACGCGGAATGGCGTTGTAGCTCCAGATTACAGCGCAAACCAGTACAATCACAAGGATGAACAGTATCAGGCGTTGACGGTTCATGCCCCCCCCTGCAGATAGACCGTTATGCGCAGATTCATCTCCACGTTTTCAACCAGGGGGTCGTTGTTGGAGAAGGCAACATCATCCACTACGATCAGTTCGGGATTTTCCTGAAGATCCGCAAGATAACTCTTGATGGCCGCGTAACTACCTCTTACTGAAAAAGTCAGCTGGTATGAGAGCAGCCCTTCTTCCTTTATTACCTGGGGCTTATAGCTGATTGAACCGGTTTGAACGCCGCTACCGGCAGCGGATTCCATCAGATCGCTCAGCACGCGTGCAAACTCACGCTTCGCCGGAATTCTTGTCTTCAGTTTTTCCAGGTCGCTCAACCCCTGCCGGTACAATGAAGTAGAATCAGCCCTCCCGACTGTTGCTGCCTTTCTTCTCAAATCGCTCCACCGCTCCTGTGCCGTGGCCAGAGCCGACGTCTGATAATAATTTATCAAGGCAAAGAGCGCCAAATTCAGCAGAATCAGCGCCAGTATCATGGCAATGGTGAATTTTTTCTGGCGTAATATTTCGAGCATGATCTGGTTCATCAGTAACGCACCTTGCAAGAGACCCTGAATTGCACGCCTCTTCCTTTGTCGCCTGTTATCAATTCCTGATGCGATAACAGAATGACATCGGTAAACACCTTGGATTCCTCGAGCTTTTCAAGGTACTGGCGCACCGAACCGAATGACCTGGCACGTCCATCCAGAACGAGCTCATCCTTTTTCTTTTCCTGGGCGATGGCGGCCAGCGAAACACCTTCCGGCGTGACACCTTCGATCAGATCAAGCAACCTGAGCCAGTCCTTCCCTTTACGGTCGATAATTCCATTATAGAAGCGAATGTGGGCCTGTTGCTGGGCGAACTCACTGTCGGAAACACCGCCGGGCTTGCTGCTGAAGCGACTTTCAAGCGACTGTATTTCAATATCAAGCCGACGCTGTTCACCCAGATTCGATGAGGCCCTGGTGATGTTCCAGGCCAGCAACAGGATCAGGATTGCAATCGATCCGTAACAGACCCGATTAAGCAGACGTTTGTCAACGTAGCTCCTGGTCGCAAGGTTAATGCTGAAACGCATCAGAGGTTCCTCATCGCCGCGCCGATGGCGGCAGTGTAGGCATACATCGTAGCCTTGTCGCCCGGTGCAGCATTGCCGGGGATTACCACACTTTTTGTCTCCAGCGGAGTAGCAACGGCCCCGGTTGCCTCTTCCACCATTTCCCTGAAATCCTGCATCAGTTCAGGTTCAGCCATACAGAAAACCACTCGCGACTGGCGGTCCGGAAAACGGTTTTTGCATACCATAAGCGAGCTGTTGATCTCCATGAAAACACGGCTGTCCGTGGCAACTGTCCCGGAGAGGTCCTTTACACGTATGAATTCAGGCATCCCCTGGGAAAAAGCCATAATACCGAGTGTGCAGCCATAGTATGAAATCATGATGCTGTCACCTTCAATAGCCAGGTGACGATCAAACACCCTGCAGAGGTTGAATGAATTGAAATCTATCCTGGCGGGAACAAGTCCCGCTTCCACAAGCAGCTCCTCATACTGGGAGACTACCGTTTTAGATATCAGCGCAACAAGTAAAGACATTTCACCATTCTCGCGAACAGCCAGTTTCTGATAATCGAGTTGGGTATCGGAAAGGTCAAATGGTATGCTTTTTTTCAATTTCCAGCGGATCAGGTCCAGAGCTTCCGCGCGGCTCTTGAATCTGCCTTCAAGATCGACCAGGAGCATTCTGCCAACGGAATCCGGCAGGGAAACCGAGACTTTTCCCGTACGAGCAAGAAGAAGGTTATGGGCCGACTTGACCCGCTCTATAAAAACAGCCGGTTCAAGTACATTCTGTTCCTTCAGTGAGATTCTAACAGTATTTTCAGGAAACTTGGCGCAGGCAAGCCGCTCGATACGGGGAGCGGATTGACTCCCTGTCACCATCGCGCATGTCACGCCGTCCGGCCTGATTTCCATTCCTATCGAAGACTGGGAAAACAACATTTACAATCCGTTCCCGTCACTCTACGAAAGTGACGCGATTAATCTCCTTGAGCGTTGTAATACCGGAAGCAAGCTTCTCTTCCGCCGAATCCCTCAGGAACATCACGCCGGCATCGCGCGCGGCCTGTTTGAGTTGGGTTGCCGGCACCTTGGCAATGATCAGGTCGCGGATCTGGTCATTCAGCTCCAGAAGCTCCACAATAGCCACACGACCGCGATAGCCGGTGCCATGACACTCGTCGCACCCTTTTGCCTCATAAAGAGTGATTCCGCGAAATCTCTCCGGATCAACCCCGCCTTCGATCAATTCTTCATCGGAGTACCTCACCGGCCGGCGACAGGCCACGCAGACCCTGCGGATCAGGCGCTGTGCCATGACACAGTTCAGGCAGGAAACAAAGTTGTATGGGTCGATACCCATATGGATGAAACGTCCGATAACGTCGAAAACATTATTGGCATGAACGGTGGTAAACACCAGGTGCCCGGTCAGAGCGGATTGAACCGCAATCTGAGCGGTCTCGGAATCACGGATTTCACCGACCATGATCTTGTCGGGGTCGTGCCGGAGAATCGAGCGCAATCCCTTGGCAAAAGTCAGCCCCTTCTTTTCATTGACCGGTATCTGCAGGACTCCACGCAGCATGTATTCAACCGGATCTTCAATGGTAATGATCTTGTCTTCACCGGTGTGAATCTCTGTAAGCGCTGCATACAGCGTGGTTGTTTTGCCAGATCCGGTCGGCCCGGTAACCAGGACCATGCCGTACGGCTCACGGATCTTTTTGCGCAGGCGTTTGATTTCTCTCTCACTGACGCCCAGGTTCTCCAGAGTCAGCCCTTTCAGGTCACTGGCAATACTCTCCTTGTCGAGAATTCGAATGACGGCATCCTCGCCCAGGGAGCTGGGCATGATCGAAACACGGAAATCGATCGACTTCTCGCCGAAGCGGATTTTGAAACGACCGTCCTGTGGGATGCGCCGTTCGGAAATATCAAGTTCGCTCATAACCTTAAGCCTGGATATGATCGGTGCCTGGAAGTGATGGTCGATTGTTTCGTTGGCCTTATAAAGCACCCCGTCGATACGGTACTTTATGTCAACGCCATCGTGCCCGGTTTCTATATGGATATCACTGGCCCTGCGGTTCAGCGCGTCGAGAATGGTCGTATTGATCAGCTTGATAATCGGGCTGGTGTCTTCGGATATGGACTCGACCGACAGCACCTCTTCACCACGATCGGTCTCCTTGACCAACTGCAGCATGAAGTCTTCCGAGACTTCCCGCAACACACGACGAGTTCCTTCACCGGCCTTGATCACTCCGGATATTGCAGAATCGGAAGCGATCCGGATCTGAACCTGCCTGTCGAGCATCAGCTCCAACTCATCGAGCTTGACCACGTCGGTGGGATCGCTGACGGCAACCACGATGGCATGGCTAGTCAGCTCCAGCGGCACGAACCGGTAGCGATAGATCGCATCCGGCGGCAACGAATTGAGCAGCTCCTCATCCATCTTGAAACTGCGCATATCGACGTACTGCAGGTTAAACTGCTCGGACAGCGCCTGGGCAATATCCTCTTCCGAAACAAACCCTTCGTGAACGGCAATTTCACCGAACCTCAGACGGGTAGTGCCCAGTTTCTCGACTATGACAGCCAACTGATCGGAAGTCAGGCTGCCGCGGTCGATCAGAATCTGTCCGATATTTTTACGCCTGAAAGGCTGCATTCCTACCCCACCGTACCGGCAATTTTGAAAATCGGAAGATACATGGCAACTATGATTACACCGATGACAACACCCATGATAAGCATTATGGCTGGTTCAATCGCTGTGGTCAGCATGTGCAGACGCTCTTCCAGCTCGTCTTCCAGATAGTCCGAAATATCAATCAGCATATCTTCCAGAGAACCTGTTGTTTCACCGACACCCAGCATTCGTAATGCCAGGGGCGGCATTATATTTATTCTCTCGAATGCGGAGGACAGGCGTCCTCCTTCCTCAACATAGCGGACGGCTTCAAACAGACGTTTTTCCATATAAACGTTATTGAGCGTGCCTATCGACATCCGCAACGACTCGATGATCGGGATGCCGCTCCCCAATACCGTTGCCAGGGTTCTGGCAAAACTGGCCACGGAATATTTGGTAAACACGTCGCCGACAACCGGCACGGTCAGCTTGAAGCGGTCAACGGCATAGCGCCCGGACTCGGTGTTGATCCATTTTTTAAAAGCCACAATCACACCGAAAATCACTACCAGACCGGCAATTAAAAAGCGCCTCAGCAGGGAAGTAAACGTGATCAACAGTTGTGTCAAGGCCGGAAGCTGTGATCCGGCATCGGCATATACCTGGCTGAAAGTCGGGACGACATAAAGCAGAAGCAATGTAATGGCCATGGCCGCAAATACCACCAGGATCGACGGGTAAAAAAGAGCCGATATGACCTTCTTGCGAATATCGCCCACCCGTTTCAGATACTGTATATAGCGGCGAATGGTACGCGGCAGGTCGCCGGTACGCTCACCCGCCTTGATCGATGCCACATAGAGGTACGGAAAAGCACGACCATGCTTTTCCATTGCAACCGACAGGGCTGCCCCACCCTTTACATCCTCACGCACCTGCTGCAACACTTCGGAAAGCTTGCCGGAGTCATGCCTGTCCAGAATCGCGTCAAGCACCTGCATTATCGGAATGCCGGACTTGATCAGAACCAGCATCTCCTGATTGAACGTCAACAGGGCCTTGTTATCAATCTTGCGGCGCTTGATACCCTTGTCAAAAAGAAATTGAAATGGCTTCTTTTTTACCTCAAAAACAAAAAAACCCTGGTCCTCAAGGCTTTTCCGCAATACAGAGCCCTCTGCAGCCTCAACTTCCCTGTAGAGTATTTTACCGTCTGATGCTCCGAGTTTGCAGGTGTATAGCGCCATAACCTTAATTGAATACCATAGATAGCAATATAATAAAATATAAAAACCACTGGCATCACGCCAGTGGCAATCTATTAACGGGATTGTTTCAAAATGTTCGCATGCAACTTTTATTTATCGTGACAGGAGATACAGAGCGAATCAAATGGCATTCGCAGATGGTAATACTTCTGTTTCTGGTCTTCTGGCCTGACATGCATCTCATGGCATGTTATCGCACAGGTAATTTCACCATTTTCATCCAGAGGCAGGTCACTATGGTTCACAGCCGTCTTTTTCCCGGTAGCGTGACCAAAACCGGAACCATGGCATTTCAGGCAAACCTCGGTAGGACCGCCCTTCATTTTTCTTTTGGTGGAGCCGAGAACAAACCAGCCCCTTAATGTCTCCGCCGGATATGCATGGCATATCGTACAGTCGCCGTTGTCGGTATGCGGACTCGCTCCGAATTTTGCGCGAGCGGCCTTATCACCCGCAAATCCGGTTCCGCCCAGGACCAACAGGCCTGAAAGCAGTGTCGCAATGACAATCATACCGTACATATTTAAATATAAAACCTCTCAGTAAGTCTTGGGATTGTGATCAACACCATGACAGGAAAGCCAGCATTCGCCATGAAAAGTATAAGTGCCCTTTTCGACAAACTTCAGTTTTCCGCTTGAACTCTCGGAAACATAGGCACGATTGAAATTGATCAGATAACGGTTTTCCACGCTCCCGTGCGACGAATGACATGTATGACAGGATGTGCCGCCCCCCTTGAAGTTGTTCTCACCGGTAATATGGAGAGAATGCTTGGGAAAACTTTCATTGGCCAGGATACTTCTTTGGCTGTGGCAACGATAGCAGAGTTCATAAGCGAAAGCGCTTTCGACCAGATTGTCACCGGTAGAGTAGTTATCCACCAGCAACCCCTGGTACTTGGATCCGTGCGGTCCCCGCGGCGCGTTCGGATCATCACTTCCATGACAGTCCGCGCATTTTATCACCGAAATATCGCTAGGCGAACTTTTCTTCTCCCTGTAAGGACGCAAAAGGCTTATAACCGCCTGGTTTTTCCCCTCGCCTTCCACGGGGTGAAAAGACTTGTTTGAAGTCGAAAACTCAGTGCGCTTATTGGTTGCATTGAGCGGCAGGTTGGCGCTATCGGCATGGCACAGATAGCAGAGTTCGTATTCTTTGGTTATCTGAGCATTAAAATTGCCCATTTTCTTACCCTTGATCCCACTGTAGGGAGTTTCCGAAGAAACCTGGTGCGGGTTGTGGCAATCAACGCAATCCGCATGCCTGGGAGCAGAAGGATTAACCTCGGGCAAGGTTTCTTTTGAGTCGTGAAGGCCGGGTTTGTCAAACACCGGGTGCCGGTAGTTCTTTCCAAAATCCTTGGAGATGTCCGCAACCGGCTGCCTGTCCTTCATCCAGCCTGCAGAGTCCTGGGTCAGCTTACCATGACAGAGCAGGCAACGGTTGGGACCGCCGCCGTATTTGAACTCCATGCCCACATGGCAGCTGCCGCAGCCATAGGGAAGATAGTTCCGGTCAAGATGGGGGGGGACATTGGTCGCGGAATCGGCAACCACGGCCAGCAAAAGAAGGATCAGACAAAAATGGACAGACAGAATTCGTGTAACCATTGATTATACCTTCCAGGTATTGTTATGGAGATGGCCATGGTGGATTTGAACCGCCGACATTGTATGGCGCAAGCAGATTCAGGTGACAGCTGGTACAAACCGCATCGTGACCGGCAACAGCTGTAGCGCCGCTGTATACCCAGAACGGAACCACCTTTCGCGTGGTCGACGGGTATGTAGTCACATCATTTCCCATGTTCTGATGAGGGTCATGGCAGGTTGTACACTGCATCCACCCGCGGCTGTCACGTTTGGTATCCTGAAGTTTGACCTTAGCGGCCATTTCCGGACTGGGAACCTGGGAGGGAAGTTTGAACACTCCCGGATTCAAACCGATCATCGTTCCCAGCTGGGTTTTGTAATCAAAAGATGTCGCATATACGAAAGACACCGGATGGTGCCCAACTTTCATCTTGTTGGTGGACGGGTGGAAAGAGGCCACATCGGCTTGCGGAATATTGTTGCCGCCAAGCATCTGTATCTGACCCATCTGCCCGCTGCGGAGAACATCCCCAAGCCCGGTGACACCGTCATGACATGAGAGACAGAGACGCGAAGAACCGTTCGGTTGCCCCAGGG
>JAWDJY010000052.1:0-34840 GCA_032469775.1 Geobacteraceae bacterium
TTTGGCACCTCGATGTCGGCTCATCGCATCCTGGGGCTGAAGTAGGTCCCAAGGGTTTGGCTGTTCGCCAATTAAAGCGGTACGCGAGCTGGGTTTAAAACGTCGTGAGACAGTTTGGTCCCTATCTACCGTGGGCGCAGGATACTTGAGAAGAGCTGTCCTTAGTACGAGAGGACCGGGATGGACGTACCGCTAGTGTTCCAGTTGTGTCGCCAGACGCAGTCGCTGGGTAGCCACGTACGGAAAGGATAACCGCTGAAAGCATCTAAGCGGGAAGCCTCCTTCAAGATTAGGTATCCCTGGGTGTAACAACCCCTGAAGGCCTGTTGTAGACCACAACTTTGATAGGCCGGGTGTGTAAGTGCAGCAATGCATTTAGCTTACCGGTACTAATCGGCCGTGAGGCTTGACCATAAAAATGAAATACGGCCCGGGGAGGGGCAACCCTCCCCAGGTCGATATAAAACACAAATCATACAAACCAAAACTATCCATTCCAAAGCAATTGCCAAGAAATAATCAGGCTCGCCAGCAGCAGATAATGTTGCATGGCACAGCATGTGGATGCAGATGCAAGGCGCAGGAGGAGCAGGACGCGAGGCGTACCATAAGGTACGTTGAGCGGCACGCGACGAATGCAACGACGCAGATGCGCCACAGGCGAAGCCAAAGAGTTTCTCGGTGGCTATGCCGAGGGGGTCACACCCGTTCCCATCCCGAACACGGAAGTTAAGCCCCTCTGGGCCGATGATACTGCACGGGTAGCTGTGTGGGAAAGTAGGTCGCCGCCGGGAATTATTACAACAAAGAGCCCCGCAACCATAATCGGATGCGGGGCTCTTTTACGTTCAAATTAAAGAAAAATTGATCTTGAGATAACCAGTTGCAAATCAATTGACGACAGTGTATTGAGTGCTGTATATAACATTTCTACATTTTCTACTCTACGACGGTAAATAAAATCAGGAGGGATTTGAAATGCTAATATTTCGCTACATTACCCTGTCTTTTATTGCGATAACATTGCTTTCATCAGTTGCTTTTGCAGCTTCGGAAAAACCCAGGATAGCCGTTATGCGTTTTACAAATTCCACTAATGCACATTGGTGGAGAAGCGGTACAGGTTCAGAACTGTCTGATATGCTTACAAACGAGTTGGCGAGTACAAAAAAATTCCGTCTTGTTGAACGTCGCGAAATCGAAAGTGTTGTCAGTGAGCTTAAATTTGGTGAGTCCGGTCTGGTGGATCCATCGACAAAATCACGGCTGGGTAAAATAAAGGGTGCCAAATATCTGGTAATGGCCACTGTGTCATCCTTTGAAGAAGGATCTGAGAAATCTGGAAAAGGTATAAGCTTTATGGGATTCGGACTCGACGCCAGTAGTGCCAAAGCTTATATAGCTGTTGATTTGAAGGTGGTTGATGTAGAGACCAGTGAAGTAATTGAAACTAAGACTATAGAAGGTAAATCAGAAAGTTCATCAAAGGGAATATCAGGTAGCATAATGGGTGTTGGAGGCCGGACACATTCCGAGCAAAAAACGCCGGTTGGTAAAGCTATCAGGGCTTGTGTGATTAATATAGCTGAGTATCTGGAATGTGCCATGGTCGATAAAACTGATGAGTGTCTGGAAAAATATGCTGTAAGTGAGAAAAAACGACGTGATAAAACAAAAAGCTCGATCAGCCTAGACGAGTAGAAATGTTCATTGTGCACACGCAGTGAATTGCCATGAATTATTTCTAACTGTTCGGCTTCTCAACATAAAAGTAAATGGGTTGTTTTTTAAATATCGCCCTGTTGTGTTAACATCAACAGGGCGATATTTTATGGTAGGTTGTGATAAGCGAGATGTGTTATTTGCTTCTTAGTGGGTTAGCTTGTTTCCAGTAAATCCCTAAAACTTCACGCTCCTTTATGTTCAGCTTCGCTCCCCGTTTTTCCATTTCCAACTGTATCTTGCTCATGTCTTTGCCCATTGAGAGTGCAATGTCGATCTTCTCTTTTGTATGACAGGTGGTGCATTTGCTGCTGAGAATGCGCTGAGCATGTTTAAAATCACCACCCTTAACGTTACCAAGATTGTTTCCGGTGTCAGGACTTTTTGGTGCTGCAACCGCATTGTTCAATGCGATTAAACTTATTATCGTTATGAGATGAGCTCTGCGGGGCATATTGACTCCTTACTTGTTAAAAAAACGGCCTGACGTTAATAACGACAGGCCGTATATAGTTACAGTAGAAAATCCGTACTACTCTCTGACGTAAGTATCCTGATCTGATTCGTGAACCATACCCATGATGTGGGCGTATTCTGATTCAATCAGTTCATAATGTCCCTGAGTTTCCTTTACAACCCTTGCAAAAACAGCTTTTACACCAGGATCAACAACGCCTTCGGCTAACTGAGTGTATTGTCCGATACATTCTTTTTCTTCTATAAGTGCAAGTTCCAGCGCTTTCTGCTCGACCATGTCCTCGCTGATTGCTTTTTCCAGTTTCATATATGTAGGGTTTTTTGTATCTACCGGTGAATTCATATACGTGGTCAAATCACCAAATTCACCACCTTTGTAGTGGTCAAAAAAAGCTTTAAGGTGGCCGACCTCCTCATTGGCAAGTAAATCAAATACTTTTTTAGCTCTCTCGTTCTTTGCCACGGAGGCTGCTCGACGATAAAAATCCATGCTGTCTTTTTCCGCCTTGATTGCAAGACAAATTGCATCGTGAAGCGTATATTCCTTCCCCATAGTCACCCTCCGAATGTATTTTTGTATACAGTATAGTCAACATTACACTTTGGTCAACAAATTTATAACAGTGTGGCATTAAAAAACACAAAAATCTCTTGACAAAAATATCACTGCAACGTACATTTTCATTAGAAATATGGGTTGCTCGGCTAATTAACAAGTCAGGTGGTACACCGGCCTTATGAAGACAATTTATGTCCTTTCGGATTCTACCGGTGAAACGGCTGAGCGTGTAATTCGTGCTGCTCTTTCACAGTTTTACGAAGAAGATGTAAGAGTACAGCGTTTATTTCAAATCCGTTCTCAGGCAGATGTACAGCAAGCGATGTCTATTGCAGTGCATGATCCTGGTTTAGTTGTGTATACATTGGTTGATCCGCATCTTTCGGAAGCAGTGGAGCGTGTAGCAGAGGAAAGCGGCCTGATAACGGTCGATCTTTTAAGTCCGCTTATTTACAACCTGTCCCGTTATCTTGGTGCACCATCACGTGAGAAGCCGGGGTTGCTTCACAGGATTGATACTGATTACTACCGTCGTGTAGAAGCTGTCAACTTTACTGTAAAGCATGATGACGGTCAGGAAACACGGTATCTGCATAAAGCCGATCTTGTATTGGTGGGTGTGTCCAGATCATCCAAAACCCCACTGTCGATGTACCTGGCTCACAAAGGTTACAAGGTCGCGAATGTTCCTCTGGTATATGGTATTGCACCTCCTGAAGAACTATTTGAGATTGATCAGGGTAAAATAGTCGGATTGCTGATCGATCCCAAGAGGCTTGTGGAGATCAGAACTTCAAGGCTGATCAATATGAAACAGAGTCCACGAGGCAGTTACAATGATCAGCAGCAGGTTGAGGAGGAACTGATCGCCTGCAGACAGCTTTATCGACAACATCCTGAATGGTTTGTGTTGAATATTACCAACAAGTCTGTAGAAGAAGCCGCATCAGAAATTATGCGGCGCATGGAGATAAAGGCCAACCAGTAATTCAGTCGATGCAGTGTAGGAACTAAATATAAAAAGGAGTTTAAACATGAAGATCTTGATTGTTGAAGATGAAAAAAAAGTTGCCAGTTTTATCAAGCGCGGACTTGAAGATGACGGGTACCAGGTAACCGTTAGTCATGACGGTGCCGATGGTCTCAAACGCGCTATAAACGGTGATTTCAATCTTATTATACTGGACAACATGTTACCAAAGAAGGATGGTGTAACTGTTGCACGTGAGTTGCGTGAAGCCGGTAATCAGGTTCCTGTCCTGATGCTTACTGCCAAGGATACGACTGAAGATATAGTGTCAGGTCTTGATGCAGGCTCTGATGACTATCTGACCAAACCTTTTGCCTTTGCCGAACTCCAGGCCAGAGTCAGAGCGCTTATCAGACGTGGTGAACAGGATCGGGGCGCCGAAATCCGTTTTGCAGATTTGCGTATGGACCCGGTCAACCACAAAGTGTGGAGAGGACAGACCGAGATCGTGCTGACTGCAAAGGAGTACACACTTCTGGCGTTCATGGTGCGTAATGCCAATACCGTTCTCAGCAGAGCGAATATTGCAGACAATGTCTGGGAATATCCATTTGAGACTTTTACAAACATAATTGATGTGTATATCAATTATCTGCGCAAGAAGGTTGATGGTAAGTTCCCAACCAAGCTAATTCATACGGTGCGTGGCCAGGGATATATTCTCAAAGAAGGGTAGCAGGGGTTGATTTTTCTGGCGTGATTTATTATCTTGGTTTAGTGTTACAGTCTGGGGCGGTGTCGTTACTCATGCGATTCCGCCCCAATCTGTTCAATAAGAAAATAAATCAGGGAGGTCAGATTATGTTTAAAAGTATGTTGTTAACGACTCGTTTTCTGGTCATGGGGCTTGTTTGTGCTTTGGCACTGCCGGTTCTTTCGGTAGCCAAGCCGATCAGTCCCGATTTTGTAGAATTGGCAAAGAAGTTGAATCCTACGGTTGTTAATATCCGTACTGCAAAAAATATCAAGCCAAAACAGCGCCTGCGCCGGCCGCAGCAGCAAAACCCGTTCGGTAACAATTTCTTTGACGACTTTTTCAATAGATTCTTTGATGAGATGCCTCAACAGCGACCCCGCCGTGAGCAGAGTCTCGGAACCGGATTCATAATCAGTTCGGACGGGTATATCCTGACTAACAATCATGTTGTAAATGGAGCCGATGAGGTCATGGTCAAACTCTCGGATGGTCGGGAGCTCAAGGGCGAAATAAAGGGGCTTGATGAAAAGGTTGATCTGGCCCTGATCAAAATCAATGACAAGGACAAGCTTCCATTTGCTGAACTCGGAGACAGCGATACGCTTGAGGTCGGTGAGTGGGTAATGGCTATCGGAAATCCATTTGGCCTGTCACACACCGTTACTGCAGGCATTGTCAGCGCCAAGGGACGAGTGATCGGAAGCGGACCGTACGATGATTACATACAGACTGATGCGTCCATCAATCCAGGCAACTCAGGTGGGCCATTGTTCAGTGCTCAGGGCAAGGTAATCGGTATCAATACCGCAATTATAGCCGGCGGAGGCGGTGGGATCGGTTTTGCCATACCTGTCAGCATGGCGAAAAGCGTTGTCAGTCAATTACGCGATTCCGGAAAAGTAACTCGTGGATATCTTGGTGTACGATTCCAGCCATTGACGGCTGATTTGGCGAAATCCTTCGGGCTTGATTCGGAGAAGGGTGCCTTGATTGCGAGTGTGGAAAAGGACACCCCAGCGGAGCGTGCGGGGCTCAAAGCGGGAGACGTCATCCTGGAATTTGACGGGAAAACGATAAATGAAGGGAATGAATTGCCCCGTTTTGTTGCGGCTACTCCAATCGATAAGAAGGTCAAACTGACAGTATTCCGCGACGGCAAGAAACAGGAAATGACAATTGTCGTCGGCAAGTTGAAGGATGGCGGCAGTGAAGTGTCTGCTTCAAACGGCAACGAGAGCGACAAAATCGGCATTACCGTTGAAACTCTAGGCAAGGAAATGGCGGATCGACTTGGCATTCGCGATGTCAAGGGATTGGTAGTCACAGATGTTAAACCCGGATCTGCGGCAGAAGATGCCGGTGTCACTCCCGGATCAATAATTATAGAAATTAATGGTCAACGCCCTGAGACGCTTACTGCATTTAATGCAATTGTAACAAAAGTTGCCAAAGGTGATGTCGTGCGTCTGTTACTGCGCAGACCGGACAACAGCGTGCACTACGTTGCCATAAAAGTGGAATAGGCTGCATACCGCCCGATTTTCTAAACGGGCGACAATATGCCGGGAGAAGAGCATGTCCGCTCGTTACATGCAGCCTTTGCGTATTTTGACCCAGTTTTGTTTTCTGGTCTTCATGCTCTGGTTAGGTCTGCGCTTTTATGAGTTTGTTACATATATTCGTGTCGGCGGGTCTGCTGTTATAGCTCCAAGGCCCGGTGGGGTTGAGGGTTTTCTCCCCATTTCAGGACTGTTAGGGGCCGCCTCCTGGATCAAGGGAGGCGGCATCAATACTGTTCACCCGGCTGCGGTTGTGATCTTCGTGACTGTTCTGGCAGTAGCTTTCCTTTTACGGAGATCATTCTGCTCCTGGATCTGTCCCGTGGCAACGGTTTCAGAATGTACCTGGAAATCCGGCTATAAAATCATCAGAAGGAACCCGCGACTTCCACGCTGGCTTGATGTTGTGTGCCGCTTGCCAAAATATCTGCTGATGATATTTTTCATATACTCAATAGCCATTGCCATGTCGCCGGAAGCGATGAATTCATTTATCCATTCCGATTACCACAAGATCGCGGATGTTCGCTTGATGGATTTTTTTGTGCACATCTCTCCAACCGCCTTGGGTATAATTCTGTTTCTGCTGACTGCTTCAATAGTGTTGCGCAACCCCTTCTGCCGCTATCTCTGCCCGTACGGAGCGCTTCTGGGTCTTACTGCTGCGTTCTCACCCTTGCGGGTCACTCGTGACCCGGACCGTTGTGTCTCGTGCGGTGCCTGCAGTCAGGTCTGCCCGACCTACATTGACGTCATGCACAAGAAGAGTGTGGCATCACCCGAGTGCATTGGATGCTGGCGTTGCATAAGTCATTGCCGGTTCAACCAGGCGCTATCCATGCAAGCGTTTGGAAGGATCAGTGTCCCCGGCTTTGCTTTTGCTGTCATGGTGGTGCTTGTCTTCTGGGGCGGAACAGCTGTCGGAAAATGGAACGGAAGCTGGTATACCTCACTGTCTCTGAAAGAATATGCCCGACTGCTGGGCAAGTAATCGAAAGGAAGTAAAATATTCATGGGCGTTTATGCCAATACCGTCAGTATTACCCAATTCACGATAACCGGCGACCTGCCGAAGAACGATCAATTTCAGTGGTTTTCGCAAAAACTGAGCGACAGGGGATTCCAATCGATAGAAAATTCCTCCGAGGAAAGTTCTGAAGGCTGGACACAGGTGGATCGTCCAGATGATGCTGCTTTTGAAGCACCTTCGGATTTTTGGCGTGATCACTATGTGTTGTTTTCCCTGCGCAAAGACCAACGTAAAATACCTGCAGCCGTTCTGAAATCGCACACTGCCAGGGAAGAGGGCGTTTTCCTCGCCCAGCACCCGAACCTCCGGCGTACTCCCAAGAACAAGCGTGAAGAAATCAAGGAACAAGTGCAATTGCGTTTGCTGACAAGATGTTTGCCAGTACCTGCCAGCGTGGATCTGGTGTGGGATCAGCGCAGCAATACTTTGATTCTCTACAGCCTGGGGGCCAAGGTGATTGAACGTGTTGAGGATTATTTCCGTAAATCCTTCGAGGGGTTCAGTCCGGTAATAATTCACCCGTTTGCCAGAGCCAGGCTGTTGCTCGAAGGTCAGCTGCTTGATAAGCTCGAGGCAGCAAATCAGGCCGGCTCGGATTCGGTAGTGTCCATGATACGTGACAACCAGTGGCTTGGGTGGGATTTCCTGTTGTGGTTGCTGCAGCGCGGAGTGGATGGTGAAGGAGAATATGGAGTCTGCCGCCCGGGACATTTTGCGACTGGAGAGCGATTTTCTGCCTGGATTGACGATCGTATTCAGTTCCAGGGTGGCGGGGAGGAGGGAGGTATTCAGAAAGTCACGGTTTCGGGATCCCAAGACAGTTACCTGGAAGCAATCTCTGCTCTCAAGAGTGGCAAACGTATTACCAGCGCTACCATCTATATGGAAAAAGACGAGAATCCGTGGAAACTCACTCTGAAAGGGGACACGTTTGGATTCGCCTCTTTCAAATGCCCGCAGGTAAGGATCGAGCGCGATGCTACAGTTGAAGAGATGAGTGAGCGTGAAGCGGTTTTCTATGAACGCATGTACCTGACTGAACAGGGCATACAGCTGTTTGACAGCTTATACGCCACCTTTTTGAACGAACGTCTGACCGATGCCTGGAACGTGCGCTTACAAACCATACAGGCGTGGTTGGATGGGAAAGATACCGAATGAGATTTATCGACGAAGTAACCCTGTTCGCGGCTTCAGGCCACGGAGGTGCTGGATGTGTAGCTTTTCGCCATGAAAAGTTTATCGAGTTTGGTGGACCCAGCGGCGGGGATGGTGGCAAAGGAGGCGATGTGGTATTCGTCGCTTCTTCGGGGCTTTCAACTCTGCTTGAGTTGCGGCACAGGCCGCACCAGAAAGCCGAGAAGGGGCATAACGGCATGGGTAAAAACCGGCATGGTGCCGCGGGTGCCGATCTCGTAATCAAGGTGCCGGTCGGTACGGTGATAAAAGATGCCGAAACCGGTGATGTGCTGGCGGATCTGACCCAGAACGAACAGCGTGTGACGCTGCTCAAGGGGGGACGAGGCGGTCAGGGCAATGCGCGATTTGCGACCGCAACTAACAAGGCTCCTAAATTTGCCCAGCCAGGTGGGGATCTGGAGGAACGCAAGTTGCGGCTGGAATTGAAACTGATGGCTGATGTGGGTCTTCTGGGCTTACCCAATGCGGGCAAGTCTTCGCTGATCAGCAAGGTATCGGCGGCACGCCCCAAAATTGCCGATTATCCCTTTACCACGATAGCGCCCTCACTGGGTGTCGTTCCTTACAAGAACTACCGCTCCTTCGTGATGGCTGATATTCCGGGAATTATAGAGGGAGCGCACGATGGTGCGGGGCTCGGCCATCGCTTTCTCAAACACTTGGAGCGCTCGGGCATTCTTTTGCATTTGGTGGACATCTCCTGGATGCCGGAGCGCGATCCGATTGCCGAATTCGAATCTATCAGCCGTGAATTGACCCTTTTCAGTCCGGAACTTGCGGCCAAGGAACAGGTTGTCGTGATTACTAAAACCGACCTGCCGCAGACACAGCAGGAACTGCCCGTAATCAGGACCTGGTTTGAACAGAAAGGGATCAAGGTCTTTCCTATTTCGTCTGCTACCGGAGATGGAATCGAGGCTCTGCTTGATGAGATTGCACGACGTTTATGGGGTAAGAGTGAAGAGGTCTGGTGATGCGCAAAGAGATTCTTAAAGATGTCAAGCGGGTGGTTATCAAAATTGGCAGCAGAGTTCTGACCGATTCGGATGCGTCACTTGATATGACGGTAATATGCCGGATATCCAGAGATATCTCTGAATTACGCAAACTGGGTATACAAGTGGTCGTCGTGTCGTCTGGTGCGATTGCGGCCGGCAGAAGCGAACTCGGGCTTACGGAAAAACCGAGAACCATTCCACATAAACAGGCTGCTGCTGCAGTAGGGCAAAGCCTTCTGATGCGTGCATACGAAGGGGCCATGGCTCCCTACGGGCTGAAGGTGGCGCAGTTGCTGCTCACCCATGAGGATCTTGGCAGCCGTCAGAGATTTCTCAATGCCAGGGCAACCATAGATGCCCTGTTGGGATTCGGTATCATACCGGTGATCAACGAGAATGACACGGTTGTTGTGGATGAGATAAAATTTGGCGATAACGACAACCTGTCTGCCTTGGTTACTAACGTGGCCGAGGCGCAACTGTTGCTTATATTGACTGACATCGAGGGTTTCTATAGCTCAGATCCCAATCATGATCCAACTGCACGTCTGATCCCGTTGGTAAAGGTGATAACCCGCGAGATCGAGCGTGCCGCCGGTTGCTCGGGATCTTCAGTCGGCACCGGCGGTATGGCAACCAAAGTTGCAGCAGCCAAAAAAGCTGGCAAGAATGGCGTCGCCACAATCATGCTGTCCGGCAAACGTGAGGGAATAATACTAGCCGCGATGCGCGGGGAGGAAGTCGGAACGCTCTTCCTCCCGGCCGGTCAAGGACTCAATCGGCGGAAACACTGGATCGCGTATACTCTTAAACCATCCGGCCGGGTAGTCGTGGACGAAGGCGCTCATAATGCACTCCTGAAAAAAGGCAAGAGCCTGTTGCCATCCGGTGTGATAAGCGTTGAAGGGAAGTTCGAGAGGGGGGCTTGCGTGCGTGTCTGTGGACTGGATGGCGTAGAGTTTGCGCGCGGTCTGTCAGATTATTCAAGCAGCGAGATAAGTCGGCTGGCCGGATGTAAAAGCTCTGATATTGAAGGTATACTGGGTTTTTACTATGGTGACGTGATCATCCATCGGGACAACCTGGTAATGCTCTAAAGGCTGGTTAAAGTTTCTGTTTGGATCGTATAACTGAAGCGACCGCTGAAAAAATATCCTTGCGTTGCAGTTGCCCATTGATTACTTCCACCTGCCCGCCCAGTTTCTGGCCGTCATCACTTTTGTCACGCACCCTGACGTCCAGTTTTAATTCCGCCAGTTTCCCTGGGTCTATCTGCTCTACTCTGAAGATCAGTGTTCCATCCGGTTCCTGTCTGACCTTGTGCTCGGGGGCGCCCATGAAATCCAGTTGTACCGGCAGTTGCAGGCGGACCGTCAACGATTGAGCCGGCTGAGACCCGATATTAAGGATAGTTACGCGATAATTAAGCTGTTCTCCGGGAGTAACAGAGTTCCTGGCCAGCTTTGCCACTACTCTCACAAGGGGTGCTGACGCAATTGCAGGTACGTTCTTCTGTTGGAAGACGTCATTGTAGGTAGCCGAAGTCGTTTTGATGATAATGTTGGTGCGTGCGCCGTCGACTCTGTCCGGAGGCATCCTCAACAGGATGTTGCCTTTGAACGTCTCTCCAGCCGCAAGCTTTATGCGTGTAACCGCCGTATCTGTCTTTGACGACGAAGCAACCGAGACAGCATATTCTGGTGGGGCAATCGCCTCCAGTACAAATTCCTCGCTGTTTTTCCCTCGGTTCGAAACTTCAAATGGTATGCTTCCGTTCTCACCGGCAGTAACTACCCTGCCGTCCTTGACAGTTATCACTGCTTTGATGCTTTCCTTGGCTGCCTTCTCCGCTGCCAGTTTCTCCCTTGCACGCCGTTCCGCTTCGATCTTTTCGCGGGCAACCCTTTCGCGTTCGGCTTTCTCCCTTGCCAGACGCTCCTGTTCAAGTTTCGCGGCAGCGGCACGTTCCTGTGCCAGGCGTTCCGCCCGAACCTTCTGTGCCGCAACCTGGAGTTGCCTGTTAGGAGCGAGTTGCTCGCCATTCTTATAGCGTGCCACCAAAGACAGCAACTCTTCTTCAACAGTGGTCTTTAGGCTGCTTTCGGGAAATTCGCTGTTGAAAGAAGTGATCGCCTTGGCGGCACCTTCATTGTCACCGGATTTGATACTCGAACGTGCAATCAGAAGCAGTGTCACGTCTCGCAATGGGGAATCCGGATACATCTTGGTGAGCTGGCCTGCTTTCTCTATGGCGGTCAGGTAGTCTTTTTTCTGGTAAGCGGTAAATGCGTCGACGAAGATAGCCGCATCATCAACCTCTGCGGCAAAAAGGAGACCGGTTCCCAGCAGCATGGCAAGCAGGCTGATACAAACCGGTCTGATGGATCTGGACAAGAATCCCACGATGTTAATCTACGAAGCTCTTCAGTTTTTTGCTTCTGCTGGGATGACGCAACTTTCGTAGCGCCTTGGCCTCTATTTGACGAATACGTTCACGGGTAACCTCAAAATCCTGACCTACTTCTTCCAGAGTATGGTCACTTTTTTCACCTATGCCGAAACGCATTCTCAACACTTTTTCCTCACGTGGCGTCAGTGTAGCGAGTACCTTGGCCGTACTCTCGGAAAGATTGGCCTTGATCACTGCCTCTATCGGCGAGACAACACCCTTGTCTTCGATGAAGTCTCCAAGATGCGAATCCTCTTCCTCACCGATCGGTGTTTCCAGGGAAATGGGCTCTTTAGCAATCTTCAAGACCTTTCGCACCTTGTCGAGCGGTAACTGCATGCGATCGGCAATTTCTTCAGGTGACGGTTCGCGCCCGTTCTCCTGTACAAGCTGGCGACTTGTCCGGATCAGCTTGTTGATGGTTTCTATCATATGCACCGGGATACGAATAGTGCGCGCCTGGTCGGCTATGGCACGGGTGATGGCCTGGCGAATCCACCAGGTGGCGTAGGTCGAAAACTTGTAACCCCGTTGATACTCAAACTTGTCCACAGCCTTCATCAGGCCGATATTACCTTCCTGTATCAGGTCCAGAAACTGGAGGCCGCGGTTGGTATATTTCTTTGCAATTGATACTACGAGCCTCAGGTTGGCTTCAATAAGCTCGCTTTTAGCGATCCGGGCCTTACATTCACCCTCTTCGATCGCTTTGAGTGCTGCGGCCAGGTCGCGTGCCTTGAATCCTGACTCCTGCTCTACTTTCAATAACTTGCGTGCCGCATTTCTCAACCTCTTCTCGAGTTTTGCTTTTTCTTCATCATCAAGCTTCAACTTGTTAAGTTCAGCGGTGCCCTTCTCATCTTCATTCTGGAGTTTATCAACCAGCGCTTTCAATTTGTCGGAAGGAATCAGTGATTCAAGGTCTGATAACTCCTCCTGCATCTTGTCGACCTTTAGAGACAGCTCTTTGAGCCGTTCGGCAACCTTGTTGGTATGACGGTCTTTAAGGCGCAGGGACTTTAGCAGTTCGGCCTGATGGTCCTTGGCTTCCTTGTATTTCTTTTCCTGTTCCTTCTTTTTTGCAGAAGATTTGGCTTCGGAGATTGCTGCGGAGATATCGGTCAGCAGTTGATCCTGGGCGGCGATAGAGTCGATAACTTCCAACAGACGAATCTGTTGTACGTCTTCTTCATCTTCTTCAAGCTGCTCTTCTTCAACCTCTTTGCTTATTTCTGAAGGACTGATCTGGAATTTCCGCAGCCGGTCACCAAGCGAAAGCACCTCCTTGACAGTAATAGGCGTGTTGAGTATAACCCCTGCAACGTCCCGTTCGCCGTCCTCGATGCGTTTGGCAATCTCGACTTCGCCTTCTCTGGTCAACAGAGATACCGATCCCATCTCACGCAGGTACATCCTGACCGGATCACTGGTCCTGCCGATGGAGCCAGGTTCAAATTCAACTTCTTCTGACTCTCCTTCGCTTTCTTCATCCTCTTCAAGATCGATCTTCATCTTGGGAATCTTGACCTTTTGAGATGAATCAACAATCTCAATGTCCATATCACCAAACATGCCCATTACATCTTCTATCTGGTCGGTAGCGATGTCGGGAGGCAGTATGTCGTTTACCTCGTCAAACGTAAGGAAACCTTTCTCCTTGCCGATATCGATCAGTTGTTTGACATCATCCATGTCTTTTTTTGCCATGTATTCACCTCTTGATTGCCGTCAGATACTAAAAATAACGGCTAAAGCTCTGATTTTCTTTTGCGCAGGGTGTCCGCCTGTGTGAGAAGGAGAGCATACTCCTCGCTGCTTTCATCCAAAACGGCCAAACGGGCGGCAATGTCCTTTATCGATCCAAGCGCTTTCTTTTCACTGCTTCGAGAGCATTGCTCAAAAACATTGCGCCAGTCGATGTCAGCCAAAAAGGCGTCCGACACCATAATCCTTGAAAGGATCTCTCTTTGCTCCGGTTTCTCAATTCTGTCAGTCAGATGGGTCAGTGCCTGGGAATCATCCGGTTGTGCCATGGCATCGATAACCAGCATGGCCAGTTCCAGGTAGTCACCTGTAAACATAATGTCGATACCGGTTTTCAGTGCTTGTTCCCTTGCCTCCGGATAGTTTATCACTAATGCCAGAAGTGTCTCCTGGGAATTGTCCAGCCGCTCAGTTTTTTTGCAGGAAACAGGCTGAGTCTCTTTTGCTGTCAGGCTCATTCCACCCAGGCGTTTACGAAACGCGTGAGCCGTTATACCCAATAACCTGCAAATCTCTTTTTCATAGAGATCCCGTTCCACAGGGTCGGAAATCTTCCGAAAACGTGGAATAATCTCGTCGATTATTCTCACCTTGCTATCCACGTTTTCAGGTGGCGTTTCGGCTAACAGGGATTTGACAAAAAAATCAAAGGCCGGCCGAGCCTTGTTTTGGCGTTCGTTAAATGCCTCCACCGGGTTTCTGCTCAGAAAACTGTCCGGGTCGTCGCCAGGCGGCAGAGTGATTACATAGGCCGGCATGTGTTGCTCCAGGAACAGCTCCATCGAGCGTATGGAGGCTTTCTTGCCGGCGTTGTCTCCGTCGAACAGCATGTGGACCTGATCGGCATGTCGTTTGATCTGGGCTGCATGTGTGGCCGTAAGTGCTGTGCCGCATGTGGCCACAACGTTCCGGATACCGGCACGAAACAACGCCAGATGGTCGAAATATCCTTCCACTATGATAATCGAGTTCTTGGCCCTGATCGCTGGCAGTGCCATATCAAGTCCGAAAAGGACCGAACTCTTATGGTAGATCGGTGACTCGGGCGAGTTTATGTATTTGGGCAGCGATGCGTCCAGTACCCTGCCGGCGAATGCAATTACCAGGCCCTTTGAGTCGCGTATTGGAAAGATAAGGCGGTTACGGAAAAGATCGTACCAGCCAGAATCACCCTTGCGGATAATCCCCAGCTTAAGTGCTACTTCCGGATCCACACGGTTATTTGCAAGGTGTCTTACAAGCCCGTCGCGACGGTCTGATGAAAAACCTAGCCGGTATGCCTCCGAGATGTCGTCTCCTACCGCGCGTCGTTGCAGATACTGACGTGCGGGCTCGCCATCCTGTCCGCTTTTAAGAATGGAGCGGTAGTAACCGGCAGCCAGCTCATTTATCTGCTGGAATTGCTGGCGCTCATCCTGAATCTTTTTTTCGGCCTGGGTAAGTTGGCGTTCCTCTATTTCCACTCCGGCTTTACGTGCCAGCAATTTGACCGCTTCGGGGAAACTAACTCCTTCCATTTTCATCACGAATGAAAAGGCGTTGCCGCCGGCACCACAGCCAAAACAGTGGAATATCTCGCGGGCCGGATTTACGTTGAACGAAGGGGTCTTCTCTCCGTGAAAAGGACACAGTCCAAGAAAATTACCTCCTGAACGACGCAATTGCACATATTCGGAGACGACCTCTACAATTGAGAGACGTTCCGCAACCTCGCGTACTTTTTCTTCAGGAATCATGGTTTCCTGGCTGGCGTGTTCCGCCACATTGAAAGTAGGTGGTCGCCGGTCATTGCAAACAGGTTTGCGGACTCGGTAGAGCGAATCTTGTACCGAATCTGCTCAGGCATAAAGCCTGATGAGGCTATGCTGAAAACCATGCACAGGAGCAGTGCCCCTTCGGCGGTGCCTATCAACAAGCCGCCTAGCCGGTTGAGGCCACCCATCATGACGAGTCGAAGAGCGGCCGTTATTGTATTGCCGATGATGTGGGCGCAGACTCCGGTAAGGAGCAGGATGATGATAAAAGCCAGAAACGAAGAAAGATGTGCCGGCAAATGCAGGACGCTTTTAATCGGGACAGCCAGCTGGGGGTAAAAGCGATATGCAAGCCATCCACCGACTAATAGTCCGGCAATGGAAGATGCCTCGTTTACAAGTCCTCTGACCAGTCCTTTTACTGCAAAAAAACAGAGGATCACCAGAATGATGATGTCAAAAAAATTCATCGCAGCGCCGTGAAGTTTTACAAAGAAGGGGCAATCTCCATGAAAGCCCCTTGACTTAGTGCGAAATGATTACATGTTTCCTGTGTGCAAGCTCGACGCTTCAGGCAAGCTTCTTTCTGACAATATCGCTGACGATTTTACCATCGGCCTTGCCGGAGGTAAGCGGTGTGACTGCTTTCATTACCCGCCCCATGTCTTTAGCGCCTTGTGCGTCAATGTCGCGAATAACCCTGGACACCAGTTCTTCAATCTGGTCCGTGTCCATCTGTGCCGGAAGAAAACCAAGCAGAACATTCAACTCGGCATTTTCCTTCTCCGCCAGTTCAGGTCGATTCCCCTCCTGATACATCCTGATGGATTCACGCCGCTGTTTGACTAGTGTCGTCACTACTTCCAATACACCCTGATCATCCAGATCTTTCTTCTGTTCGATCTCGCGGTTCTTGACAGCCGAACGAACCATGCGCACAGCCGAAAGGCGCAGGTCATCCCGCGCCTTCATGGCTGCTTTCATCGCATCGTTGAGTTTTTCTTTCAACGTCATCAAGTTGTTCCTAAACCCTTTGTCCGGGCAAATTTGTTCCTGCCAGCTAGTCCATCATTTTGCGCTGTTTTTTGAGGGCACGCTTGCGTGCAGCGATGGCCTTTTTCTTGCGCTTGATGCTTGGCTTCTCAAAGTGCTCACGTTTACGTACTTCTGAGAGGATGCCAGCTTTTTCGCACTGTTTTTTGAATTTCTTCAGTGCCAGCTCAAACGGCTCGCTTTCCTTTATTTTTACTCCCGGCATGTCAAATCACCCCCCGCCTGTAACGAATTGCAAATGTTTCACTAATTTAAAGTGAATAAATGTGTGAGTTAATAACAATAGCACACACCACGGTATTGTCAACAAACAAATACACGTGTCGTTGCTGCATGGCTAATGACGTGAAGCCTTCTCTACGATCCCGGATGTTCCGAAACGCCGCCGCAGCTCGTCGTAAACCTCTTCGACAGGAATGTCGTGATAACCCAGCATCACCAGCAGATGGAACAGCAGGTCTGCTGTTTCATACACGATTTCGTCCCGTTTGCCGCCTTTGGAGGCTATGATAACTTCAGTCGCCTCTTCCCCGACTTTCTTTAGAATCTTGTCGATGCCTTTATTCATCAGGGATGCTGTATAGGAGTCTGCAGCAGGCTGGGTCTTGCGCTCAATGATTACCCGATAAACTGCCTGTAAAATGTCGTCATTGCTATTCATCGTCGTACCGCGACCCCTTTTTCGTGCAGATAGTCCTTCGCTTGTCCGATAGTGTATTCCCGATAGTGAAAGATGGAGGCTGCCAGGCAGGCGCTGGCGCCGGCGGTGGCAAACCCCTGGTAGAGGTGCTCAAGATTGCCGACGCCGCCGGAGGCTATGACCGGAATCGAAACTGCATCTACCACTGCGCGGGTCAGTTTTAAATCGTAACCGTCCTTGGTCCCGTCGCAATCCATGCTGGTCAGTAGAATCTCACCGGAACCGAACTGTTCCATTTTTACGGCCCACTCTACAACGTCGATACCGGTCGGGTTGCGTCCGCCGTGGGTGTATACCTCCCAGCGTTCTTCACCCGGTACCCTGCGAGCATCAATCGCCACCACGGTGCATTGTGAACCGAAGCGTTCTGCCGCCTCTTTCACAAATTCGGGGCGGTGAACAGCGGCGGTGTTGATCGAGGTCTTGTCGGCTCCGGCATTCAACATTCGGCGGATATCCTCTACGCAGCGAATGCCGCCGCCGACTGTCAACGGCATGAAAACCCGCTCTGCCGTGCGGCGTACCACGTCGATGATTGTGTCGCGCTGGTCGCTGGAAGCGGTGATGTCCAGGAAGGTCAGTTCATCGGCGCCCTGCTGGTCGTACATTTCTGCTATTTCAACCGGATCTCCGGCATCACGCAGTTCCAGAAACTGAACCCCTTTTACAACGCGGCCACCTTTGACATCCAGGCAGGGAATAATGCGTTTGGTCAGCATCTCAGGCGCGCCTCTTCGTCAGTGCTATCGCCTCGTTAAGGCTGATCGCTCCGGTATAGACCGCCTTGCCGGTGATAACTCCGGTCACGCCAGCTGTCTCGATTGCCATCAGGTTTTCGATGTCTTTCAGGCTGGAGACACCGCCTGACGCGATAATCGGGATCGAGACCGCTTCGGCCAAGGCCCTGGTCGCTTCGAGGTTGGGCCCCTGCAACATCCCGTCACGGGAAATGTCGGTATAGATTATCGCAGCAACACCGCAGTCTTCAAACTTTCTGGCAAGTTCTACCGCGGTGATGTCTGTTACCTCTGCCCAGCCCTGCACCGCTACCATGCCGTTCTTGGCATCGATTCCGACCACGATCCGTCCCGGAAACCTGGCGCAGGCATCGCTTACCAATTCCGGGTTGCGCTGTGCGGCGGTGCCGATGATTACGCGGGAAAGGCCGAGAGAAAGATAGGCTTCAATGGTGGCTATGTCACGGATGCCGCCTCCCAGTTGAGCCGGGATCGTAATCGATTTTATGATGTCCTCTATCGCGCCCCTGTTCTTGGGCTCACCGGCAAAAGCGCCATCCAGGTCCACTATGTGGAGCAGTTCTGCCCCCTGTTCCTGCCAGGCCCGCGCCTGGGCTCCGGGGTTGTCGTTGAAAACGGTATCCTTCTCCATCAACCCCTGTTCGAGGCGGACGCATTTTCCATCTTTCAAATCTATGGCCGGTATGACGATCATTTCATCTCCGCAAAGTTTTTAAGAATGCGCAGGCCGATCTCCTGCGATTTTTCAGGGTGGAATTGGGTAGCGATGATATTGTCTTTCCAGATCGACGAACAGAACTCAATGCCGTAGTCGGTTGTGGTGGCGATTACCGCCTCATCGTCCGGCCTGACATAGTAGGAATGGACAAAATAGACGTTGCTGCCGTCCTCAATGCCCTCGAATGCGGCCGGACGTCTCTTGAAGGACAATTGATTCCAGCCCATCTGCGGCACCGGCAAGCGTTCGCCGGAAATGCTCATGTTGTCGGGAAAACGGAGGACGTGGCCTGGAATTACATCCAGTCCACTGTACAGGCCGAATTCGACGCTGTCGGTAAAGAGAAGTTGCATGCCAACGCAGATTCCCAGGAATGGGCGACCACCGGAAATGACTTTCAGCAGGGGGTCGACAAAACCGGCCTGCTCAAGATTGCGCATGCAGTCACGAAATGCTCCCACGCCTGGAAGAACCACTCTATCGGCTTCAAGAATCACCATCGGATCGGAAGTGACAACCGCCTCGGCTCCGATCTTCTCAAAACCTTTCTGTACGGAACGGAGGTTGCCCATGCCGTAGTCGATAATCGCTATCATTTGATCCCGTTCTTGTTAAGGTGCGGACCGTATTTCTTGTCGGTTCCTTTAATATGGTTGATTAACCAGTCCTGCAGGAAGTTGATCACATCCTGAGTCAACAGAGTCTCGCCGGCATTGAATTTTCCGATCAGTTCTACCACCTGATCCACCAGTTTCTTGTGCATTGCCTTGTGCTCTTGCTCTTCTGGGTAGCGCGACTGGGCAAAGCTGCGTTCCTCATCGGCAAAGTGATTGACAGTGTACTCCGCCAAGCTGTTCAGGACGCGGCCAATCGCTTCCTTGCTCTTCTTCTGCTGCATGGCGTCAGCCAGTTCGTTAACCATGTCGAACAGCTTGCGGTGTTGCTGGTCAAAGGTCGAAACGCCGGTTGCAAAAGACGAATCCCACTCCAGCGCTTTTGAAAGGCGGAAGTGGCCGACAAGTCCGTGCAGGTCGTCAACCTGTTTTGCCAGCATGGTTGTAGCCTGGGTCGTGCTGCGGGCATTTTCCACATTCCGGTTTACCACGTCGGTGATCATCTGGATATTATTGGTGATTTCCTGGGTTGTGGCGGTTTGTTCCTCGGCGGCCGTTGCAACCTGGCTGATCTGCATCGTCAGGTCATTGATCTTGTTGAGTATGTCTTCCAGCGCTTCGCCGGATCGGGTGGTTTCAAGCGTTCCGCGCTTGACTTCATCAACCCCTTCAGACATCGAGCTGACAGCACTCTGGGTTTCGTTCTGGATCGCCTTGATCATCGAGGCAATTTCTTTGGTCGCCTTGGTGGTGCGCTCCGCCAGGGCTCGCACTTCGTCGGCAACAACCGCGAATCCGCGTCCCTGCTCACCGGCACGCGCGGCCTCGATGGCTGCGTTCAATGCCAGCAGGTTGGTCTGGTCGGCAATGTCCTGAATCGTGTTGACTATGGCGCCGATCTGATCCGATCGCTGCCCCAGTCCTTCGACAGTTTTTGATGACACATTCACCCGCTGCGCTATGTTCTCCATCAGTCGTGAACTGCTCTGGGCCAGCTGAGAGCCGCTGTGAGTCTGTTCCGTGGCCTTCTGGGCACTCTCAGCCGCATAAAGGCAGTTGCGGGCGATATCGCCGGAGGTGGCCGACATCTCTTCACTGGCGGTGGCAATCGTGCTGGCCTGAACGGCCACATCCTCGGCCGCGGAGGCCATTGCGTCGGTAGTGGAGCGTACCATCACCACCGAATCCCTTACCGTGTCAGCGACGGAAAAGAACTGCCGCATGGCCTTGTTCATATCGTTCATCATTTTATTGAAGGCGGTTGCAAGCCTCACGAATTCGCCATTGCCGGAAACGTCTGCCCTTACGGACAGGTCACCGTCGGCTGCTTTTTCGAGGGCGGCCACAATCCTGGTCAACGGTTTAAAGGCAGCGTTACTAAGAAAACCGATAATACAGGACATTACAACCAGCACGACGAGGCCGATTGCAGCATCGATCAGCAATGATCCTTTGGGGTTTAGGGCAGCTGTCGCGGCCACTGTCAGTATGATACCTAATGCATTTCCGATGATTATTCGAGCGGTAAACGACATCAATACTCCTTTCAGCTAAGAATCAGGCCAGCTTCGAAAAGTCGGCGACTTTGCCGAACATGCGGGCTATACCGGTCAAAAGCGCCAGGCGGTTCTGCCGTACATTCAGGTCGTCGGCCATAACCATAACTCTTTCAAAAAACGTGTCCACCGGGCCGCGCAGGGTCGCTATTTCCGTCAACGCATCCAGCCACTCTCCGGACATGATTCTGCTGTCTACCATGTTTTGTGCCGATAAAACAGCCTCATGGAGGCAACTCTCGGCCGGATCAAGGAACAGCGCCGGATTAACAGGAGTGTCGTTGCCATCTTTGATGATGTTGCCGACCCGTTTGAAAGCTCCCGACAGCGGTTCGAAGTCGGGATGGGACTTGAATGCGGCCAGCGCAGCGATACGGTCCCTGATCTCTACCAGGTCATCGAACCGGGCGGAGACGGCTGCATCAACAGCATCCGCTGCAAAGTCGTTTGCCAGAAGGTTCACAAAGCGTCCCCGGAAAAAGTCATGAACATCGGCCGCCACCTGTTCCGGCGGGCGGGTCAACTTGGTTGTAAGCAGCTCCAGTGATCGGCTGATCATGGATTGCAGTGACAGACGGTAGCTTCGGTCGAGAATAATGCTGATGATGCCGATGGTTGCCCGCCGCAACGCATATGGGTCGGCGGCTCCGGTAGGGATAAGGCCCACGCCGAAGCATCCGCAGATTGTATCGAGCTTGTCGGCAATCGAGACGAAAGCCCCTATGTCGGATGCCGGCAGTTCACCGCCTGCCTGGATCGGCAGGTAATGTTCCGCGATGGCATTGGCCACGTTCCGGTCTTCACCTTCCAGCAGCGCATATTCTCGTCCCATGACCCCCTGGACCTCGGGGAACTCGCCCACCATGCCGGAAACCAGATCCGCTTTACAGAGAGTGGCCGCGCGGCTTGTCTGCGTCTTGACAGCAGGGTTGAGCTGCTCCGCCAATCCTTCGGCCAGTGCCCGGAAACGTTCCATTTTTTCAAAGGAGGTGCCGAGTTTCTGTTGATAGACGACTTTCTTCAGCGATTCAACGCGTTCATCGAGTTTCACCTTCTGGTCTTCCTCGAAGAAGAAGCGGGCATCGGAGAGGCGGGCACGCAAAACGCGTTCATTGCCTTTGACCACTACCGACGGATCCTCTGTCAGCGTGTTGTTGATCGTGATGAAACCGGGCATAAGGCCTCCATTTTCATCAACAATCGAGAAATAACGCTGATGGCTGCGCATGGAGGTGATCAAAACCTCCCGTGGCACTTTCAGGAACTCGGCCGAGAAAGTCCCGTGCACGGCGCTGGGGTATTCCACCAGATAGACAATCTGGTCCAGCAATTCCTCATCCGGCAACAGGTGTCCGCCGGCTGCAACCGCAACCCGGTGCGATTCGCGGCGGATGATTTCCTTGCGACGCTCTGGGTCGACGATAACGAAATGACGTTCGCACTCTTCCTGGTAATGGGCGAAGTTTCTCACCGGGAAGGTGGTGTTGGCCATGAAGCGGTGTCCGCGGGAAATCGTGCCGCTCTCGATGCTGCCGAATGAAAATGGCACCACGATGCCATCGAACAGAGCCACTATCCAGTGAATTGGCCGGGCGAAACGCACATCGAGGTTGCCCCAGCGCATCGATTTCTTGAAGGGGATGTTTGTCACGAGCCTGGGCAGAATCTCGGCCAGTAACTCGTGGGTCGGACGACCGGTTTCCTGCTTGGTGACAGCCAGATATTCGCCTTTTTCAGTGCTGATGGTCTTCAACGCGGAAACATCCACTCCCTGACCCCTGGCAAACCCCTCTGCCGCCCTGGTAGGCTTTCCTTCGCTGTCGTAAGCCGCTTTTATGGATGGGCCGGTAGCGGTTATTTCTGCATCGGGCTGTACGGCAGGGACATCTTTTACCACCATCGCCAGACGGCGGGGAGTTGCCATGGTTTTGATCTCGCTGAAAGTAAGGCGTGCGCCGGCCAACTCCCGCACCATCATCGACTCCATCTCGGCCAGGGCGCGTGGGATGAACCCGGCCGGGATCTCTTCGGTACCTATTTCAAGGAACAGTTCTCTGGCGCTCATAGTTCAACACCCCCTTTCAGCAACGGAAAACCGAGTCTTTCGCGCATCCGCAGATAACCCTCGGCGCAGATACGGGCTACGTTTCGCACCCGGCCGATATAGGAGGCCCGCTCCGTAACCGATATCGCCCCGCGGGCATCCAGCAGGTTGAAGGTGTGGGAACACTTCATCACGTAATCGTAAGCCGGCAGCACCAATTCTTGCTCAGCAAGTCTCAGGCACTCCTTTTCGTACATACCGAAGAGTTGCAACAGCATGTCTACATCGGCCTCCTCAAAGTTGTGGCGCGAGAACTCCACTTCGCTTTCGTGGTGAATATCGCCGTACTTGATGCCCTTTACCCATTCCAGGTCGTAAACATTGTCCACTCCCTGCAGGTACATGGCGATCCGCTCGCAGCCGTAGGTGATCTCTGACGGGATCGGTTTAAGGTCTATGCCGCCGGCTTGCTGGAAATAGGTGAACTGTGTAATCTCCATGCCGTCCAGCCAGACTTCCCAACCAAGGCCCCAGGCGCCCAGTGTCGGCGATTCCCAGTCGTCTTCGACAAAACGGATGTCGTGTTTGGCAGGATCGAGTCCAAAGGCGCGCAGTGAGTCCAGATACAGATCAAGGATGTTGATCGGCGAAGGCTTCATTATAACCTGGAACTGGTAATAGTGTTGCAGTCGGTTGGGGTTTTCGCCGTAGCGCCCGTCGGTCGGGCGGCGTGACGGTTCAACATAAGCCACGTTCCATGGTTCTGGACCGAGTACGCGTAGAAATGTGGCCGGGTTGAAGGTTCCGGCTCCCTTTTCCGTGTCGTAGGGCTGCTGGATGATGCATCCCTGTCTGGCCCAGTAGCCTTGCAGTGAGAGAATTAGGTCCTGGAATGTCACGATGATACCTCCGGTGGGGAGTATGGTATTTCGCTCCGAAACTGATCTTCCTTAATAGCAGGAATCGCTTGAGTGGTCAAGGTTGAGAGATGTGGCGGGGAAATTAGTGTCGGTTATCCGGATGGAACGGTCAGGTGTCGACCTGTTTCTGATACGGCGCTTTTATGATAGTGCTGATGAGTGGTAGGCGATTATAAGCAAAGAGGGATGGTTCCATAGGAGCCACCCCTCTCATTTTGCTGCGGAGACATCTCTGATTCCGCAGCGTCTTCCCCTGACTTCAACTTTTGTCCGTATCATTTCCGGGCCATCACCTCCTGCTGTTTCGTCATTTTAGCGGACAATCCTTTTGCAAATCCCAGCATCAGTATCACTGCCGGCATTACCTGCACTACCACGATCAGGGCACAGAATCCAAGAAATACCCAGACAAATATCCCGCTGTTATCTTCGTGAAGAGTTGATGCTGCGAATGCGGTTGCGGGGGCCAAAGTTGCGATTAACGCTGCCAGTGCTTTCATGACATCCTCCTGTAAGTTATATGTTTGATAGCCGTTTGAAATAGGGCCTGTTTATTTGGTGGTGGTTGCCTGGTGCGCATCGGCGCTTCCCAGTGAGAGAATCCCTTTCAGGATGCCGGCCATCATCAGGATGCCGGGGATGAACTGGAAAAGAACGATCATGGCTCCGAATCCGATGAAGCAGGCTGCCAAGATACCGATGCCTTCGCTTTCGACTGCTCTGGCTGCTGCCAATGCCTGGCTGGCGGTGATCATTGCTGTTGTGAATGTTGCGGCTGTTATGGCTCTCATGACTGTTCTCCCTTCCTGCTTCAACTGTTTCCGTCTTCTGATTCTTACTAAAGCATCGAGTGTGCCAAATAATTTGAAAATTGTAACAATATATCTAACATATCGAAAACACGTCGTAATGTGGATTACTGATGCTTTGTGGTGCAAGTTGTCATCCGGCAGGTCTATGGACGTATGTATATAAAAAATATACAGAGACTAATTAAGTTAAACTAATTATTGGGCTGGTATCTTGTTGAAAATGCACAAAATATTATAAAAAACATTAAATCATCTGATGTACATAAAACATATACAATAGATGTGTATGTGTATAATTCTATTTGTGCAAACACAGGTTTAAACACCTGTGTTTCATGCATGAGGCCAGACTGTCATTTTGGTTATCTTGATGGCCTGAAATGACCGATTCGCTGTCATTCGTTAACGCTATTGATATATATCTTATGTAACTGACTGTTAAAAGGCTGAATCATACTCGCAAATTTGGCTGCTAATAATGTCATAAGCGGACTTTCAAGCGAATGGTGTCTGCATGGATGGAAGCAAAAACGTTGTCATGATGTCTGATGCCAGTGAATGATGATAGTATTCAGTTTTGCTGATTTGCTAATGACGTGAGGTTTGCAAAACCATGTTACGCACTGTAAAACACTACTGTTGGTTGTTTGTAAGGCAAGATTTGTAAAATCTAACAATATTAAGGTGTTTTATAATGGCTTTACAAAAAATAATTATAATTGTATTGTACAAATGCTATGTGTGCTGTTGCATATTGACTGTTTTAGGCTACTATTAGTCGTGTATGACAATGCTCTGTTCTTAATCTTTAAAGTGGGGGATTCATATGAAAAAGCTTTTCTGGGCGCTCATAATCCTGTGCATGTGTTCTGCCTGTATTAGCAAATCCAAGGAAGAGTTGTATGCAGAAGGTGTCAAACAACTGAATTCCTCAAATCCCAGTGGTGCTGTTGTTCTGTTCAAGAATGCACTTGAAAAAGACGAAAACTACCTGGATGCCCGCTTCCAGTTGGCCAGAGCCTATTCGAAACTGGGAAAGCGTGAACAGGCCGAAAAAGAGTTTTTAAAAGTCTTGAAACAAAATCCTTCGCGGGATGATGTCCTGCCGGAATTAGCTGATGTTTACAATGCTTCCAAGAAACCGGAAGAGGCTTTTAAACTTGGAGAGCAATATCTTTCAAAACACCCTAACAGTGTGGAGGGTCTGGAAATACTGGGAGTTT
Source organism: Geobacteraceae bacterium (assembly GCA_032469775.1). Taxonomy (GTDB): domain Bacteria; phylum Desulfobacterota; class Desulfuromonadia; order Geobacterales; family Pseudopelobacteraceae; genus JACRCG01. Next base: position 25,638 of record JAWDJY010000052.1, read on the forward strand.
CCAGCGCGATAATCGGCAAGTACGCGGATGCGGAAAACTATCTAAATCAGGCACTGGCTGTTGATCCGACCCGGGCTAAAACTAAGCTTGAACTTGCCTCCGTTTATATTTCCGGGGGAAAAGATCAGAAGGGGAGAGTCCTTCTGGAAGACTTGGCAAAAGCTGATCCCAAAAATACCAAGTCATTCTATCTTCTGGCTGCTCTGGAGAAGAGGGCCGGTAGCAGTGACAAAGCGCTTGAAGTCTATTCGAGGCTTTTGGCCAACAATCCCACTGAAACACTTGCCATTTATAAGTCCGGTCTTATACAGATTGAAAGAGGAGACCTGGATAAAGCCGAGAAAGCTGCTGATGATCTGATCACCAATTTTCCGAAACGGGCAGATGGGCATCGATTGAAAGGCCTTGTAAGCTTCTATCGTAAGAATTACGCGGATGCGATGTCTCATCTTCAGAACTCGATCAAGATAGCTCCGACACTGGAAGGATATCATTTCCTGGGTCTTTGCTACTATAACCGTGGAGAACTGGAAAGTGCACTTAGCCAGTTCCGGAAAATTCTTGATAATGTTCCAGACTCGCGTCAAGCACGTCTGATGATCGGTACTATTCTGCTGAAACAGAAACGAACAGATGATGCAATCAGTGAAATACAAAAAGTGCTCCAGAAGGATGACGCGGATGCAGCGGCCCATAATCTGTTGGGTAATGCGTACATGGCAAAAGGCATGTTTGACGATGGAATCCGTGAGTTCAACCGCGCAACCAGCATTGATCCTAAAATTGTGGATGCCTATCTCAAGAAGGGATATTACTATTTCAGTCGTGGTAAAAATGCAGAGGGCGAATCTGAATTGGTGACGGCAGTGCAGGCTGCGCCGGATGCAATTAATAACAGGCTCATACTGGCTTCCTATCACCAAAGAGGAGGGAACAGCGCCAAGGCTTTAGCGGTCCTTCGGGCCGGTCTGACAGGCAAGAAAAGTGATACGGTCATCTACAACAGTATTGCATCGGTACTCTTGTCAACTAACAAATTTGATGAAGGACTCAAAAATATTCAGAAGGCCAAGGAGGTTGATCCGACCTTTGCCGCCTCTTATCAGAACCTGGCCACAATCTACGCCGCTACCGGAAAATATGACAAGGCAATTGAAGAGTATGTAGCCCTGTTACGTTACGATCCAAAAAATATCCGGGCAATGCTTGGACTCGCTGCGTTGTATGAAGTGAAGGGCCAGGAAAGTGAAGCACTGGCCCAATATGTCAAGGCATCAGAAACAAAACAGCCGGCTGCCTATATGGCTTATGCCGGGTATTATCAGAAGAAAAAAGATACCGGCAAAGCGCTTAAGATTCTGGATGAAGCTCTTAAAAATGATTCCAGCAACACATCGGTCCTTGAAATGAAAGGGCGACTGCTGCTGGGTGACAAAAAATACAAGGAAGCTCTCAGGGTCTTTGACGAAATTGAACTCCTTAATCCGGAGGCTGGGAGTGCATTGAAAATTGGCGCATATGTGACAATGAAGGACACTGCGAAAGCGGTCGAACAGGCGCGTAAAATAGTAGAAAAATATCCGAATTCAGCACGCGGTTACATGGTCATGGCTTCCATCTATGAAAGCCAGAAAGATTATGCCCGTGCAATCAACGAAGCCAAAAACGGTGTCCGCGTGGAAGCGGACAATGCAAGAGCGATACTCTACCTGGGCAACCTGTATGAGGCCAGCAAGGACTATAGCCAGGCTATGTCGCTGTATTCGGATGCGCTTCGCAAAAAACCGGATTTTGTTCCGGCTCTATTTGCCCAGGGTGCGCTGCTGGACTCTACCGGTAAAAAGAAAGAGGCCATTGCCAAGTACAAGCTGGTCCTGGAAAAATCCGATAACTATGTGCCGGCACTGAATAATCTGGCATATCTCTCTGCAATCGGCTACGGAAGCAAGGAAGACGCACTGCGACTAGCAATTCTGGCTTACAAACAGGATCCAGGAAACGCTGGTGTTATGGATACGCTAGGGTTCGCCCTGCTTAAGAATAATCGTAAGGAGGACGCAAAAAAGGTGCTGGAAAAGGCCGCAGCTGTTCTGCCGAACAATCCTACGGTGCATTATCACCTTGCGCTTGCATACAAGGAATCAGGGGATAAGGCGAATGCACAGCAGTCACTTAAAAAGGCTCTTTCCATGGGAAGTTTTCCTGATTCCGCTGCGGCTGCGTCACTTGCTGCAGAACTCAGGTAAGTTGCAGGCCGGCCAATGGCATCTCATTGGGTCATATTGATTGCCATTGATGCCATTTTGGCTGCCGGATCACTTTTTGCGGCAGCAGCACTGAGATTCGGCTATTCGGAAGTAACAGAGAAACTGAACGAGCCCGAAACAATATATACAGTCGGCGTTTTTATTCTTGTCATACTGTTTTCTTCGCACTTGATGGAGGTTTACGAGTTTTCCAGAAACACCAGGAAAAGGGAAATCCTGATAAATATTCTGTTTGGTGCTACCACATCTTTTTCGCTGCTATCCGTTGTGTACTATCTGAATCCTGAAGTGATACTCGGCCGTGGCGTTCTGATAATATCTCTGTTTTTCTTTTCATTGATCCAGTTTATCTGGCATGCGATCTACCTGGTTGGTAAGAACCATCCACGATTCCTGCAACGGGTACTTGTTCTTGGAACCGGGGAATTGGCATCACAGATCGGGGAACTGATCTCTTCCGGCAAGAGCAGCTTTGTTCTGGCCGGCTATACGTCTTGCATAAGTTGTGAAAATAAGGAGAACCAACGCGAGATTGATCCGTTGCTTGTGCCGCAAGATTTAATAGTCGGAGACTGCAAGGATTTGCTGGCCACCGCGATGCAAGTGCGTGCGGATTTGATCGTAGTTGCTCTTTCTGAAAGGCGTGGTTTCTTCCCTCTCAGCGATGTTCTGAGATGTAAGCTGAACAGTATTCAGATAGTGGATGCCCCCACATTGTTTGAACGAATTCAGGGCAAGCTGATGCTGGAAGCGATTACCCCCAGTTGGTTTATTTTTTCACAAGGGTTTCGTAGGACCTCGTTATTCAGTTTTTGCAAGCGCGCAGTTGATATCTTATTATCGCTATCCGGTCTTCTGTTGACGCTGCCATTTTTTCCGATAATTGCGCTGGCCATTAAGCTGGATTCAAAGGGGCCGGTGCTGTTCAGCCAATTGCGTGTCGGTAACAAGGAAAAAAAATTCCTGCTGTATAAGTTCAGATCGATGCGACAGGACGCTGAACAACGTTCCGGAGCCGTGTGGGCCGAAAAAAATGATCCTCGAGTTACCAGACTCGGCAAGTTTCTCAGGAACTCCAGGATTGATGAAATTCCACAACTTATCAACGTATTGAAAGGTGACATGAGTTTTGTCGGGCCTCGTCCGGAACGGCCCGAATTTGTGGAAAAACTTAAGCAGATTATACCGTATTATTCGAAACGTCATTTCATACATCCGGGGCTGACCGGGTGGGCGCAGGTTAGATATCCATACGGAGCATCGGTAGAGGATGCTGTCGAAAAACTGCGCTATGACCTGTACTATATCAAAAATATCAGCCCCTTCCTGGATACGTTGATTTTCTTCGAAACCATCAAAGTGGTGCTTTTTGGTCGCGGAGTGAGATGAAACGTTAATAGTTTTGCTTCTCAACACTCTGTGCTTGTCACTTGCTCCATAGACTGAGTTAAAGAAATATAGATGCCGGGAGCGACTTCCATGAAGATTAGAACCTTGCTGTTGATTGCTGTCATGTCGATGATTTTTCCATTTACCGCCAGAGCAGGTGATTATGTGATCGGTGAAGGCGACATGCTCGACATCGCCGTATGGGGGGTCAAGGAACTGACGTTCCCGGCCAAGGTCAGGCCTGACGGTAAAATAACCGTTCCTGGATTGGGTGATGTGGCGGCAAGTGGCCAAACACCGACTGCTCTGCAGTCTTCTTTAACCTTGAGGCTTAAAGAACTGGTGAAGAACCCGATTGTTACAGTTGCTGTTACAGGGATAACCAACAGTAAAGTCTATATATTCGGCGGCGGAGTGAAGTCGGGGGTGTTCGAACTGCTACAGCGTTCAACGCTTCTGCAGTTGCTCTGCACCATCGGAGAGGTAAAGTCGGCTGATCTCAAGAAATCCTACCTGTTCAGGAATGGGAAGAAGATCAAGGAGGATTTCCATGCCCTGTTTATAAACGGGGATACCGCTGGCGATATCCAGCTTGAGTCTGGCGACTCTCTTTTCATGCCGCTGTTACTGGATAAAAGCGTTTATGTGCTGGGGGCCGTAAACATGCCCAAGGCGATCGAGTTCAGGGAAGGAATGACAGTCATGGAGGCGATCCTCGAATCGGGTGGATTTACAAAATTCGCCAGTCAGAACGATACCCAGATCCGTAGGAAAGATGCTGACAGCGAAATATCGATTCCGGTCAAGGCCAAAGAAATCATACAGAGCGGGAACATGGCGCAGAATGTCAAGCTCAAGCCGGGAGATTACATTATCGTCAAGGAAAGCATTTTTTGATCACAGGTGTGTCGCTGATTTTGAATCACCGGAATTAAATGTATTTTGGAGAAACAAATGGCATCCAACGAGTTCGATTACAAAAAATATCTGAATTTGGTCAGTAAGAATAAGGTTCTATGTATAGTCGTGGCGTTGTCAATCATGACCATAACAACGGTGGTAAGTTACCTGCTGCCAAATAAATATGAAGCCAAAAGTACTGTTTTTATCGAGAAGAGTGTCATATCTGAACTGCTGAAGGGATTGACATTCACCCCTTCAGCTGAAGACAAGATCAAGGTGCTGTCGTATGCGCTCAACAGCCGTACTCTGATAGCCAAAGTCCTGGACGAGCTGGATCTCAAGAAAGGAAGTGAAGCGGAACAGGAAAAACAGATAAAAAAGATGCAGGACAACACACAGATCAAGATCAAGGACAAGGAAGGGCTTTTTGTAATTTCCTTTCAGGACAGAAGCCCACGGATTGCCCGTGATTACGTAAATGCCCTGGTAAGGCGATACATTGACGAGAACACTTCCAGTAAAAGGGAGGAATCCTACGGAGCCACCAAGTTTGTATCCGAACAATTAAGTACATTCAAGGAGAAACTCGATAAATCGGAAGAGGCTGCAAACGCCTTTAAGAGCGGTTCGGGGTCGGTTGCCAGCATGGATCCGACAATGCTGCTGCGAGATATTAACGAGTCTCAGCAGCGGCTGGATGATATCAGGATAAGGCAGACTCAGCTTGAGACGTCAATGGCCGGTTTAAGCAAGGTACATTCCGCCCAATCGAATCTGCCCGGATTACAGAAGAAATTGCAGGAGTTGCAGCTGCAATACACCGACAGTTACCCTGAAATCCAGCGGGTAAAGGAAGATATACGGGTGTTGGAAGAACAGCAGAAGAGCGGCCAGGGGATTGCCAAGCCGGCCTATTCGCCGGAATACGAAAAAATGGCGTCCGAACTCAGGGCTCTTCGACAGGCCGAGACGAATCTCAGCAACAATATCGCCAGGAATCGCGGTCTGCTGCATAGCATCCCGGCGGCAAAGGCAACTCTTGACAGCCTGGAGCGTGAGAGAAACTCTCAAAAAGCCCTTTACGAAGCGATGCTGGCGCGGCAGGGCCAGTCCGAGGTTTCCAAACAGATGGAAGTCCAGGATAAATCCACTGTTTTCAGGATTGTTGATCCGGCAGTAATGCCGTTCAAGCCGGTTAGTCCGGATCGTGTGAAGATAATCCTGCTGGGAATCCTGGCTGGAATCGGAGGCGGATTTGGACTCGTAGTTGTTAAGGATCAGATGGACAGTACCGTCAAGAACGTGGATATGGCCAAGCATTTTGGTTTTCCGGTTCTGGCTGTCATCCCCAGGATTGAGGATCCGCAGTTGCTGGTTCGGCAATCCAAACGTGACCGCAAACTGTACATAGCGGCCACTCTGTATTTCTCTCTGATTCTTGCCGTGCTGGCTGTAGAGATCGCGGGTGTGACCGCAATCTCGAAATTCATCGGCAGGCTGACCAGCTAGAAACTGACATCCCATCTTACCGGATTTTATCAGGGTGATATAATGAGCAGAATTGAAAAGGCATTGGAAAAAGCAGCTCAAATGCGAAAAATCGAACCGGTAGCCGAGCTGGTAGTGAAGCCGGTGCGGGTAGAAGTTTCTGCTCCTGTTCCCAGACAGGAGCCGTCCAGAACAATTACGATCAATGCTGATAATCGCCTGCTGGCAACAATTGCTGAGCCGCATTCGGCTGTATCTGAACAATATCGCAAACTGAAAAGTTCTCTGGTGCGACTTACAAATGAAGACCGGTTCCGTAACCTCCTGATGGTAACCAGCTCGATTGCAGGGGAGGGCAAAAGTCTTACTGCCGCCAACCTTGCCATCTCCATGGCCCAGGAGTTCGATCTGACGGTACTGCTGATAGATGCCGACCTGAGACGTCCCAGCATCCACAGCTACCTTGGCTTTGAACAGACCATCGGTTTGTCCGACTGCCTTCAGGATGATCTGAATATCGGGGATGCTATAGTAAAAACAGACATTGACAAGCTATCGGTGATTTCCGCCGGTCGTGAGGTGGCCAAACCTCTGGAATTGTTCGCATCGAAAAAGATGCAGGATTTGATGGCGGAGATCAAGCATCGCTATAAAGACCGTTATGTGATCATTGATACCCCTCCTTTACTACCATTTGCAGAGACTCGTTCTCTGGCCCATATTGTTGATGGTGTCGTGTTTGTGATTCATGAAGGTGTTACCCCCCAGGAAAGTGTTGCCGAGGCCAAGGAAATCCTGAAAGGATGCCCCGTGCTGGGAGTGGTGCTGAACGACTCGACCGCGCTGGATACGGAAAGCTCCCATTACAGTAGATATTATACAAGACAGGCAACCTCGTGATCTGTTCACCAGGAGCATAACAATGTACCGTTCGTTCTTCAACCTGACATGCAAGCCGTTCGACCTGATTCCGAATCCGGACTTCATCTTTCTCAGCAAGACCCATAAAAAGGCGATAACCTACCTGGATTACGGCATCCGCGAAAGAGTGGGGTTTATACTTCTGACAGGAGAAGTCGGCTCCGGCAAGACTACCATCATCAGGGAGCTGATCAATAAGCACCTTGAACGGGTTGTACTGGCAAAAGTATTCAATACAAAAGTCAATTCGGAACAGTTGCTGTCCATGATCAATGATGATTTTGATCTGCCGGTACAGGGCAAGGATAAGATTGAGCTGCTGCGGGACCTGAATCATTTTCTGGTTGAGCAGTATGCTAAGGGGAATCATCCTTTGCTGATCATAGACGAAGCCCAGAACCTGCCGCCTGAAACGCTTGAAGAAATCCGGATGTTGTCAAATCTGGAAACATCCGATTCCAAACTGTTGCAGATCATTCTTGTGGGGCAACCTGAATTGCGCACCCTGCTGGCCAAGCCGGAGTTGCGCCAGTTGCGCCAGCGGATCAGTATCCAGTGCAACCTGCAGCCACTCAACCGCCAGGAGGTGGAGGAGTATATCTTCCATCGGCTGCAGGTGGCCGGAAACCGTGATGCGCTTCGTTTTACTCCGCAGGCATTCGACCTGATATTCATTTACTGCAGCGGTATCCCACGCTTGATAAATATCATCTGTGACTTCCTGCTATTGGCGGCATTTGCTGAGGAGGTGCGGGATGTTGACGAGGAGATGATCCGCGACATCGTCGGTGACCTGGATTTCGACAATCATTACTGGGCACAGGAACAGCCAGCAGCAGAAGCAGGTGACGCAGTTACCAACACTGGCGTTCAGCGTCCCGGAACGTTCTGGTCGGAGAACAGGATTGAAGACCTCTTCTGCAATCTGAACCAGCGTCTGGAAAATTATGAAAAGGATACTCTGGAAGCAGCTCAGATGCCGCTCAAGGAACTACATCAGCGTCTGGAGCAGATACAGGACTCTTTCACCCAGCAGCTGAACAGGACAAATGCCGCCATTGTAAAGTTGAACAAGAAATTGCAAGAACAGCCGGACAATTCATTAGTGACTCAGGAACTTCCTGAAAATGACAGTCTGCCAAAACCGGGTCTGATACGGAGGATATTCGGATGATGAGATCTGATAATGAATTGAAACCGGATTCAAATGTTGTTGCTGCTTGCGGTCTGAAATTCAAAACCATACCAGGCGCTATCAGCCGTAACTCGCTATTATACGGAACTTTCAGTGTTCTCATGTTGGGAACCGTACAGGCGCAGGGAGCAGATTTCAGCGTAAAGCCATCTCTTGCGATCAGCGAGGAATACACCGACAACGTTTTTGAACGTAACCAGAACAAGAAATCCGACTATATAACCAGAGTGCAGCCGGGGTTAGCGTTGAAATACAATGCACCACTATGGGACTGGGATCTCGGCTACGGTTTTGATTACCGCTATTATGCCAGGGGCAGTCGCAAGGATGACACAACCCACAACATAAATGCGAGGGGGCTGGTAAAAATAATCGATGAAGTGCTTTTTCTTGAATTGAGCGATGTCTACAGAAGGGTCTCTCTGGATGTTACACGCGACAATACGAGTGAAAGCCTTTATTCCAATCAATCCGACCAGAATGTCGGGAGTGTTTCTCCTTACATTGTACTGCGCCCCACCTCAAGGCTGACCATAAAGACCGGATATCGTTACAACAATACCTGGTACAAGGACCCGCAGGCGGTATCAAAGCAGTCTCATGTCGGATTTGTCAACAACAGTTATGAAATTACCTCAAAGTTATTCCTTACCGGAGATTATACGTTTACCAGGGAGATACCTCTAAAAAACAGCAGCTTCTACAGGCACGAAGCTTATGTAGGTCCGCGTTACGAATATGCCGATAAGTCATTCATCTACGCCAAGGGTGGGTTCATCGCCAGCAACTATGACAACGGCTCTCATCAGTTGAACCCATCCTGGAATGCCGGTATTACCCATGCGTTTGATATCATCGTTGCGAATGTTTCCACTGGCGTTAAGTATTCCGATGATCCATTAGGCAGCTCAATGCGTGAAACGTCATACAACGCCTCGCTGACCGGCAACCTGCCGCGGGGAAACCTGACTCTTCAGGGATCTTATACCGAGTTTTTTGATGCAACTGTCGACAGGATGAAGAACAAGCGCTACTCGGGC
>JAWDJY010000053.1:0-34645 GCA_032469775.1 Geobacteraceae bacterium
AAGATGGAGAGCTTTCTGGATCTGGTGGTCGAGAACAGGGAGACCTGGCAGCGTTTTTGCCGCGGTGTTCATAACAAGATGGGCTTTGCCATACCTGTCACGCGCGGCGCGGGTGGCGAACCCAGCGAAGGGCAGCTCAGGTACTCCGCTGATCTGGCGGCTAAAAACGGTTTGACCATCCCGGAGGAAACTCTGAAGAGCGGAAGGGAGCTTTCCCTCTGGATTGAAAAGGCTGTTGGCAGCAAGACATTGCGGCGGAAGTGAATTCCTGTCACATCATAAATGAAAAGCCCGCCAATCGTTTAGGCGGGCTTCGTTTTTTCTCATTTACATGCAACCTTTTCAAGGATTATTCCGGCTCCACTTGCCTCCGGAGCGATAATGCATACTGCTTGATTGTACTGCCCGGTGGAGTTTCTTCGATAGTATCGCCCCCCTTTTAACAGTTTTGTCTCTTCAAGCTAAGTTAAATATAACACCGTCAGTCGTCTAAATAAAGTCTTTTTAATATAAAAATATCGGTATATAATTTTCACTTTATAGTTTAAAAGTGTCTCGCAATGCAAAACAGTCGTACAGGAGCCTGATGATGACTAACAACGATATCTTACGCAGATTGCGCTACGCACTGGATATAAGTAATCCGGCCATGGTTGACATATTCAAGCTTTCCGGCTGCAACATCGAACTTCCAACCCTGCTCAAATTTCTCAAAAAAGAAGAGGAGGATGACTATATCGAATGCAGCAATCCTCTGATGACCTTCTTTCTGGATGGTCTGATAACCAAAAATAGGGGGCGTCGTGAACCGGCTGACGGGCAGGCGGTGAAGCCGGATACAAACCTGACGAACAATACCATTCTGAAAAAACTCCGTATTGCCCTGGATTTCAAGGAAGAGGATATGATTGCAGTCATGAAGCTGGCAGACATAACCATTTCAAAATCGGAATTGAGCGCGCTGTTCAGGAACAAGGGGCACAAGAACTACAAGGAATGCGGTGACCAGTTTCTGAGGAACTTTCTGAAAGGACTGACCATCCGTTTCCGGAATACTTGTCCGGTCGAAGAGTGACAGCAGTTTTCAATGGCTTCGGTAATTTCTGATGCAAGCGTTGGTGTCAAAGGCAGGCTGATTGACCTGCGAACCGACTGAATAGATGTCCAGCGTATCGGACGGCTCGGATTTCAGGAGGGCGCGGTAGTCTGCTGGCGTGAGCCTGGATGCTGAAAGCCAGAGCGAAAAGTCTTCCGAGCTTATGGTTGCCGGCATGCGGTCATGGATCGGCCGTATCAGGCCATTGGCAGCCGTAGTAATAACGCTGCATGTGTCGATCTCGTTTCCCCCCGGTGTTTTCCAGCGATTGAGCAGGCCTGCCAATGCCATATGTGCTCCATCCTTGCGGGTGACGTACCATGGCTGTTTCCTGTCTCCTCCGTCTTGCCAGATGTAGAAGCCGTTGGCCGGTATAAGGCAGCGACAGTTATTCGAGAGGCAGTTCCAGTCGGAATCACCGGTCAAGGTTTCCGCAGCAGTGTTGATCTGGTTTGAGCCGATGCCAAGATCGTTAGCCCAGGAGGGCGACTGTCCCCAACGGACAAACGACAGCCGACGTACCCCGTCCCTTTCTTCTCTGATGACCGGAATCTGTTGTGTAGGGGCGATGTTGTAGCGTGGCCGGCATGATTGCGGTACCGCTACCCCGAATGTCACTGACAGAAGTTCGGGAAAAAGCAATGAAGTGAAACGTCCGCACATGTTTGATACCCCTTGCCGGATTGGAATCGATTTTAACTCAAAACAATCTTGCCAAAAGGCGCCAGCTGGTTCTGGCGGAACTCTCCGCTGTTGTATACACTTCTAATTACACCAGATAACTGAAAAAGCTTTAATGTGCGATAAAAAAATCCCGGTGTGTTCAGTGGGTTGCCGATTGTGTGTTGAAGCAGTTATTGATGTAGACAATATGCGGGTGCTCAGGAGCTTGTATTAGCGATCTCACAGGCGTATAAAACTGTGTGTATATCGACGGACACAAGGGAGGATCAGAATATGTCACTCATTGTAACATCCTACAACGATCTCATCGGCACCATCACCTTCAACCACGACGAAACCCGCAACAGTCTCTCAAACGAGTTGCTGAACGAGCTGATCGAGGCGTTTCAGCTGTTTGAAAGGCACAAGGCACGCGCAGTTGTTGTTCGCGCCAAGCCCGGTGTCAAAGTCTGGTCTTCAGGTTTTGATATCAAGGAACTGCCGGTTCCAGGGCGGGACCCGCTTTCTTACAACGATCCGCTGGAGCGTGCTCTACGTGCGATCCAGCTGTTTCCGGCGCCGGTGCTGGCGATGATCGAGGGCAGTGTCTGGGGCGGGGCCTGCGATCTGGCCTTCATCTGTGATATCGCGATCGGGTGTCCCAGCTCTTCTTTTGCAATCACTCCGGCCAAGATCGGTGTGCCGTACAACTCCACCGGAATCCTGCACTTCATCAATGTGGTCGGCCCGCGTCTGGCCCGTGAAATGTTCTTTACCGCCAAGCCGATCAATGCAGAAAGAGCTTTGCAGGTCGGTATTCTCAACCATCTGGTCCCGACCGATCAGCTGGAGTCTTGCTGCTATGCCATGGCCCGCCAGATCACCGAAAATTCTCCGCTGGCAATTGCCGTGATCAAAGAACAGCTTCGCCTGCTTGGGAATTCGCACCCGCTGAGTCCGGAGACATTCGAGCGCATTCAGGGATTGCGTCGCAAGGCTTATGACAGCGCCGATTACCTGGAGGGCAAAAACGCCTTTTATGAAAAGCGGATGCCGAATTTCAAGGGTGAGTAGGTACTTGTATTCCAATTGACATATTCGAACTTATATATTATTGTTCCAAACCCGCTAAACCGCATCAATCGGCTGTTTGACGGGATGAAACATTCAATCCATCGACAAGGATGATAACCTTATGCGCAGCGATACAATTAAAAAAGGACTTGAAAGGACACCGCATCGCGCCCTGCTGAAGGGCACCGGCGTACCACATAGCCAGATGGATAAGCCGTTTATCGGGGTTGCGACCAGCTTTACCGATCTTATACCAGGTCATGTGGGCATGCGTGATCTTGAACGTTTCATCGAAAAGGGTGTTCATACCGGCGGAGGCCACTCCTTTTTCTTCGGCATTCCCGGCGTCTGTGACGGCATGGCTATGGGGCACAAGGGAATGCACTATTCGCTGCCGACCCGCGAGCTGATTGCCGACATGGTCGAGTCGGTGGCTGAGGCGCACCGATTGGACGGCCTGGTGTTGCTGACCAATTGCGACAAGATTACCCCCGGCATGCTGATGGCCGCCGCGCGGCTGGATATTCCCTGCATCGTTGTCACCGCCGGACCGATGATGAGCGGGCGCGGCCAGTCCGGCCGGCAGTTTTCGTTTGTGTCCGACACATTCGAGGCTATGGCCCGCTACAAGGCCGGTGTGATCAGTGACAAGGAACTGCAGGTTTGCGAGGACAACGCCTGTCCCGGCATGGGCTCCTGTCAGGGGCTCTTCACTGCCAACACCATGGCGATACTGACGGAGACGATGGGGATGAGTCTGCCGCGTTGCGGCACCGCTCTGGCAGTTTCGGCTCTCAAGAGACGTATCGCTTTTGCTTCCGGCGAAAAAATCGTCGAACTGGTGCAGAACAATGTCACTCCGCGCAGCATCATGACCCGAGCGGCTTTCGAAAACGCCATCCGCGTCGACCTGGCCCTGGGAGGGTCATCCAATACGGTGCTGCACCTGCTGGCCATAGCCAGGGAGGCCGGAGTGGATCTGCCTCTGGAATTGTTTGATGAACTGGCCAAGGATACGCCTCAGCTGGCCTCGATGAATCCTGCTGGTGAGCACTTCATGGAAGACCTGGACATTGCAGGCGGAGTGGCCGGTGTGTTCAAACAGCTGGGAGACAAGATCAAGGATACGCAGACGCTTTTCGGTCTTACCACGCATCAGTTGGCCGAGAGCATTCAGAATGTTGACGAGGAGGTCATCCGCCCGCTTGGGAACCCGGTGAAGAAGGAAGGTGGCATAGCTATCCTTACCGGCAACATCGCTCCCAAAGGGGCTGTCGTCAAGCAGTCCGGAGTGTCGGCGGCAATGATGCAGTTTGAGGGTACCGCCCGCTGCTTCGACGCCGAGGAACTGGCCATGGCCGCCATCATGGAGGGCAGGATTACCTCCGGAGATGTGGTCGTGATACGTTACGAAGGGCCCAAGGGTGGGCCTGGCATGCGCGAAATGCTGGCGCCTACCGCTGCGATCATGGGCATGGGACTGGGCGACTCGGTTGCACTGATAACCGACGGCCGCTTTTCCGGGGGCACCCGCGGCCCCTGTATCGGCCATATCTCGCCTGAGGCCGCCGAAGGGGGGCCGATCGCGCTGGTGGAAGATGGGGACCGGATTCTGCTGGATATTCCTGCCCGCAAACTCGAGCTGCTGGTGGACGAAGCTACCCTGGCCGGCCGTCTGGCAAAATGGAAGGCGCCGGAACCGAAAATCAAGACCGGCTGGCTGGCCCGCTATGCCAAGGCTGTCACCTCGGCCCACACCGGAGCGGTGACAACCGCCTGAACCGGCTGATCCGGTTCAGACCATTACATATGAAAAATCAAACGAGGTAACTCAATGAAAATGAATGGCGCACGAATAATGCTGGAATGTCTTAAAAAAGAGGGTGTTGACACCGTGTTCGGCTATCCCGGCGGTACCGTGATCAACATCTACGACGAACTCTTCAGTTTCAAGGAAATCCGCCACATACTGCCGCGCCATGAACAGGCCGGTACGCATGCCGCCGACGGTTACGCCCGCGCAACCGGCAAGGTCGGCGTGGCGATTGCCACATCGGGACCGGGCGCGACCAATACCGTGACCGCGATTGCCACCGCCTATATGGATTCGATACCGATGGTGATTGTCACCGGGCAGGTGCCGACTGCGCTGATCGGCAACGATGCCTTCCAGGAAGTTGATATCATCGGCATCACCCGCCCATGCACCAAACACAGCTTTTTGATCAGGGATGTCAAGGATATCGCAGTGATCATGAAGAAAGCTTTCTATATCGCGCGCACCGGTCGTCCCGGCCCGGTTCTGGTAGATTTTCCCAAGGATATCCAGGTTGCCATGGGCGAGTTCTCCTACCCGGACTCGGTAGAAATCCGCAGCTACAAGCCGACCGTTGAAGGCCATCCACGCCAGGTTGAAAAAGCCTGCAAGATGATTCTTGAGGCACACAAGCCGGTGATGTACGTCGGTGGCGGCGTCGTGCTCGGCGATGCCTCCGAACAACTGACGGTACTGGCGCGCAAACTCGGCGTTCCTGTTACCACCACGCTGATGGGGTTGGGCTCCTTCCCGGGCGACGACCAGCTGTCGCTGGGCATGCTCGGCATGCATGGCGCCTACTGCGCCAACATGGCCATGACCCACAGCGACCTGATCATCGCGGTCGGCTCCCGATTCGATGACCGGGTTACCGGCAAACTGGCCACATTCGCTCCCCATGCCAAGATCATCCATATCGATGTCGATCCGACCTCGATCAAGAAAAACGTGCGCGTTGATCTTCCGATTGTAGGCGATGTCAAGGACGTCCTGGCGCAGATGATCAAGCTGACCGAAAAGATGAAAGACAGGGTGTCTGAGTTTGTTGCTGCTCTGGAACCATGGCACGAGGAAATATCCGCCTGGAAGGAAAAACATCCGATCAGCTATAAAAACAGCGCTACAACCATCAAACCCCAGTTCGTGATTCAGAAGCTGCGCGAACTTTCCGACGAGAATGCGATCATATCCACAGATGTCGGGCAGCACCAAATGTGGACAGCCCAGTTTTTCAAATTCAACTCGCCACGTACGCTGCTGACTTCCGGCGGGCTCGGCACGATGGGGTACGGTCTGCCGGCAGCCATGGGTGCCCAGGCTGCTTTTCCGGGCCGCCAAGTGATAACGATCTGCGGCGACGGCGGGGTGCAGATGAACATTCAGGAAATGGCCACGCTGGTCCAGAACAAGCTGCCGGTCAAGATCGTAATCCTGAACAACAACTTCCTCGGCATGGTTCGCCAGTGGCAGGAGCTGTTCTTCGACAAGCGTTATTCACAGACCTGCATGGAGTTGCCGATTGACTACATCAAGCTGGCTGACGCTTATGGGGCGAAAGGTTTCCTGGCCACCAAGCCGGATGACGTTGAAAAGGTCATCAAGCAGGGGTTTGCGGAAAAAGGTCCTGTGATCATGGAGTTCAAGATCGCCCGTGAAGAGAAGGTCCTTCCGATGGTCCCGGCCGGCGCTTCGTTAAATGAAATGGTACTGAACGCGTAAGGAGAATACTGCCATGCAACATACAATATCGGTTATGGTTGAAAATGAATTTGGGGTGCTTTCCCGTGTGGCGAGCCTGTTTTCCGGGCGCGGTTTCAATATCGATTCGCTTTCGGTTGCGCCCACCAACGAAGAAGGCCTGTCGCGGATGACCATCGTTACCCGTGGTGATGACAAGATCCTGGAACAGATCAACAAACAGCTTAACAAGCTGATTGATGTTCTCAAGGTGATTGACTTCACCGATGGCAGCGGCATTGAGCGCGAAATGGCGTTGATCAAGGTTACCGCCGAGGACGAGAGCCGTGCCGAAGTGCTGCGTATCGTGGATATTTTCCGTGCCAAGATTATTGACGTCACCCCAAAATCCTATACGATTGAGGCCACCGGCAATCCGGTCAAGATCGACGCAATTCTGGATCTGTTGCGCCCGTTGGGGTTGAAGGAGCTGGTTCGTACCGGATCGGTCACGATCGGCCGCGGAGCAAAGGGGTGGAAGGGGTAGGCGGATTAATTCCCTGATCGGAAATGTAATGAAAAGCCGCCGCGAAACAGGCGGCTTTTATTATAGGGATAATCTGTTCAGTATGGACTCCTGACCGTGGTTGAAACAGCTATTTGCGTTGACAGTCGCGGTCGAATGTAGTATCTGTCTCGTTCATTTTAGTAAGTTAGACGTTATATGTCGCCATTTCCAGGCAGATAAATAACGTCATTAACCAACTTATCCTGTTTATCAGGGTTGGTTATCAGGTCAGACCGGTTTGCCGGATAAATTTATGTGGAGGATGTACCAGCATGAACGTTTATTACGATCGTGATTGTGATCTCGCGTTGATCAAATCGAAAAAAGTTACCATAGTAGGGTACGGCTCACAGGGCCATGCCCATGCCTGCAACCTCAAGGATTCGGGCGTTGACGTAACCGTGGCCCTGCGTGAAGGATCTGCCTCGGCTGTAAAGGCGACCAATGCCGGTCTCAAGGTGGCAAGTGTTGCCGAGGCCGTTGCCGATGCTGATCTGGTGATGATCCTGACCCCGGATGAGTTCCAGTCGGTCCTCTATCGCGACGAAATCGCTCCGAAGCTCAAAAAAGGAGCGGCTCTGGCTTTTGCCCATGGTTTTGCAATCCATTACAATCAGGTTGTGCCACGTGCCGACCTGGACGTGATCATGATCGCCCCCAAGGCGCCGGGTCACACTGTTCGCTCCGAGTTCGTCAGAGGTGGCGGGATTCCTGACCTGATTGCTGTTTTCCAGAATGCTTCCGGTTGCGCCCGTGAACTGGCTCTCTCCTACGCCAGCGCCATCGGCGGAGGCCGTACCGGCATCATCGAGACCACCTTCAAGGACGAGACCGAAACCGACCTGTTCGGCGAGCAGGCAGTTCTCTGCGGAGGCGCTGTAGAACTTGTCAAGGCCGGTTTTGAAACACTGGTGGAAGCCGGATATGCCCCTGAAATGGCTTACTTCGAATGTCTGCATGAGCTCAAGCTGATCGTGGACCTGATGTATGAAGGCGGCATCGCCAACATGAACTATTCCATCTCCAACAATGCCGAATATGGCGAATATGTTACCGGACCACGTGTTATCAACGACCAGAGCCGTGCAGCCATGAAAGAGTGTCTGGCCAATATCCAGAACGGCCAGTATGCCAAGCAGTTCATTCTCGAAGGAATGTCGAACTATCCTGAGATGACTGCACGCCGTCGCCTCAACGCCGCCCATCCGATCGAACAGGTCGGCGAGCGTCTGCGCAGCATGATGCCCTGGATCCAGAAAATTGTTGACAAGACCAAAAACTAACGGATAGTCACTGCGATCAACGACACCCCTTTACCCTTGCGGGAGAGGGGTGTCTGCGCTTATGGCGTCCCACTATCTGTAGGTGTACTTTATCCCGTAACGGGGGCTAGGCAGGTTCATGGACAATTCATCACCTTTTGCCAGGGAAGGCTACCCTTTCATCGTCTTCTCGGCCGGATTGACTTTCATACTCGTGCTTTCGTCATGGAAACTGGCGTCACTGGTACTCGCTGTTCCCGCTGCCATTGCTTTCCTGCTGACGCTTTTCGTCCTGTACTTTTTCCGCAACCCGGAAAGAACTCCGTCCGCCGACTCCAAAGACGTTGTTGCTCCGGCGGACGGAACAGTAATCGTCTGCGAGCGGGTGTCCGAAACTCCTTTGGGAGTCGAGTCACTTAAAATCAGCATCTTCATGTCCGTGTTCAACGTGCATGTCAACAGGGTCCCTTTGGACGGCAAAGTGCTGGACGTCTCGTACAACCGCGGCAAGTTTTTCGACGCCCGTGACGGACGTGCATCCTGCGAGAATGAACGCAACGGCATTGTTCTTGAAACTCCCGGCGGGATAAAGATAGCATTCGTACAGATCGCCGGCCTGATTGCGCGTCGTATTATCTGCTATCCGCATATCGGTGACATTCTGAAGAGAGGCGAACGCTATGGTCTGATACGTTTCGGTTCGCGCGTGGATGTCTATCTGCCTTTGGATGTCGTGCCTCTGGTCAAGATAGGCGATAAAACCGTGGCCGGAGAGACTGTTCTGGGTAGAATCGGTTAAGTGAGGATTCCGTCGCATGAACCTTGAAATTCAGGAAGAGAACATTACAAAAAAAGACAGCATCAAACGCGGAATTTACATCCTGCCCAACCTGTTCACTACCGCCAGCCTGTTTGCCGGATTCTACAGCATGGTCAAGACGCTCAACGGCGGCAGTGAAGATTTCAGGATTGCGGCTCTGTTCATCTTCGTCTCGGCCATTTTTGACGGCCTTGACGGCAAGGTCGCCCGCATGACCGGTACCACCAGCAAGTTCGGTGTCGAATATGATTCCCTTGCCGATGTTGTCGCCTTCGGCGTGACTCCGGCCCTGATGATGTACGCCTGGGCGCTGAAGCCGTTCGGAAGGCTGGGCTGGCTGGCGGCTTTCCTGTTTCTGGCCTGCTGCGCTCTGCGCCTGGCCCGCTTCAACGTGCAGGTCGATACAGTCGAAAGCAAACGTTTCGTGGGACTTCCCACGCCGGCCGCTGCCTGCATGGTCGCATCCACGGTACTGCTCTTCCACCATTTCGGCTGGCCCAGTTCTTTCAAGCGTCTTGCCATCGTCGCCCTGATTTACCTGCTGGCGTTCCTGATGGTTTCCAACTTCCGCTACTATTCGTTCAAGGATCCGGCCCTGATCAAGCGTCAACCCTTCGGCTTTCTGCTGCTGGCGGTTGTATTGCTGATTGTTGTGGCTGCAGAGCCGGTGGTGATGATATTTTCGATCATGCTGTTGTATGTGTTTTCCGGGCCGGTGGATTTTCTGGTTACCTGGCCGAGGCGACGCAGGCTTGAGAAGGCGGTTCATAAAGGACACGAGGCATCAAACAGGGGAGGCGAGGTTTAATCGATATCGTACAGCCTGGCGGTGATGCCGTCCGTGGAAACCTCCATTACGGCGAATGTGCGATGGTGGGCGGTGTGTGCAAGTGTTCCAGGGTTCAGCATCAGAAGCCCGGCACGATTTTCATTAATCGCCCTGTGACTGTGGCCGAACAGAACTGCATCGACTCCGACCGCCCTGGCCCGCTGCTCAAGTTTGGTCAGCCCGCTTTTTACCCCGTAAACATCTCCGTGCGACAACAAAATCCTTTTTCCTTCACATTCCCATAAGCGCTCACGCGGTGCATTTGAGCCGATATCGCAGTTTCCGGCAACATTGATCACCGGAATCTCCAGTATTTCAAGCATCAGGTTGGCATCATCGCTTCCGTCACCGAGATGCAGAACGATATCGACCGGTTCCGACAGGGTGTGGGCCTTGAATGCGAGCGGCGTATTACCGTGTGTATCCGATATGACCAGGATTTTCATGTCAAACACTTTAGCAGAACAGCTGATTTCATTAAAGAAAAAATAAACAAAAGGTATCCGCTATGACAAAAAAAATATTTATCATAATTCTGTCATTATTAGTGTCTGTCGTCTTGCTGTTCACCGTTTCGGTCAAAATCGCCAAGTCGCTTATGGGCGGCTCCGATGCGGCGTTAGTATCCAAAAATGGCATTGGACTGGTCGAAGTGAAGGGGATGATCCTGGATTCCAAGGAAACCATTCGCCAGTTGAGGCATTTTCTCAAACAGGATGAAGTCAAGGCGGTCGTGCTCAGGGTCGATTCTCCAGGGGGCATTGTGGCACCGTCGCAGGAAATTTATGAAGAGGTCAGGAAGTTTGCCGCCAAAAAGAAAATAATCGTCTCGATGGGCAGCCTGGCCGCTTCGGGAGGTTATTATATTTCCGCGCCGGCGACGATGATCTACGCCAACCCCGGTACGATTACCGCCAGCATCGGCGTAATCCTCAAGTTGTCAAATATCGAGGCGCTGATGGACAAGATCGGCATCAAGTCCCATACGCTCAAAACCGGGAAATACAAGGATTCCGGGTCGCCGTTGAGGCAGTTCTCGCCAGAAGACCGGGCCATGCTGCAGTCGGTGATCGATAACACCCACGAGCAATTTATCAGGGCTGTGGCTGAAGGGCGCAAGCTGCCGATCGACGAAGTCAGGAAAATCGCCGACGGACGGATACTGTCCGGCGAACAGGCCAAGGGAGCCAGGTTGGTTGACCGCCTGGGAACCTTGCAGGATGCGATTGAGGAGGCCGGAAAGCAGGCCGGAATCAAAGGCGAGCCGGAAGTGATTCTGCCGCCGAAGAAAAAAATGAACTATCTGGATATTCTCAGTGGCGGGGTTGAGGAAAAGTTTGAAGGGTCATTGAAGAGCGCCCTG
Organism: Geobacteraceae bacterium; assembly: GCA_032469775.1. Lineage (GTDB taxonomy): Bacteria > Desulfobacterota > Desulfuromonadia > Geobacterales > Pseudopelobacteraceae > JACRCG01. The sequence continues at coordinate 11,169 of JAWDJY010000053.1, forward strand.
GGTGGGATGCGGCTGACTTACGAATGAATCTCTCCTGCAGAGTACGATCAAAAAACGGTTGACAGGACTTGTATCTGCCATTAAATTGAATATCAAGTTCAATAAGGGGGGCGCATGATACTGGAAAAGAAGAAAGCCTTCAATCGTTTCGCCGCCAGCAAGGGATTGCGCTCCACCCGCCAGAGGGATGTGATTCTCGACATCTTTCTTTCGACCCATCAGCATGTCAGTGTTGAAGAACTCTATCTGAAGATCAAATCAAGCAATCCCGGCATCGGCCATGCCACGGTCTACCGCACGCTGAAGCTGTTTGTGGAGTCCGGCCTGGCGCGCGAGATTCTGTTGCATGACGGCCAGACCCGTTATGAGCATGTGATGGCCGGAGAACACCATGACCACCTGGTTTGTACCGGATGCAACAACATCATCGAGTTTGAAAATGAAACCATAGAGAAGTTGCAGGATGAGATTGCCGCGTTGCATGGCTTCATGATAAGAAGCCACAAGCTTGAAATCTACGGCCTCTGCTCTGATTGCAGAAATATCAAGCCCTGACTCTGAATCCGGGACTTTTTTTTGAGATACCATTGAAAATGAAAATCAAAAGCATAAAAGGGATGTAACGATGTCGTCAAGCAGCAACAGCTCTTCCTCTGAACCGGCAGGCCGTAGCGCTGTTCGCCGGGTGGCCCTGGTGGGTAATCCCAATGTCGGGAAAAGCGTACTCTTCAATGCCCTGACCGGGGCTTATGTCACTGTATCCAACTATCCCGGAACTTCGGTCGAGGTATCGCGCGGCAACACTATTATCGAAGGTGAAGCCTGGCAGGTGATAGATACACCTGGTATGTATTCGATCCACACGATAACCGAAGAGGAGCGTGTCGCCCGCGAAATCCTGCTGCATGAAACCCCCGACGTTGTTGTACACGTTCTGGATGCCCGCAACCTGGAACGCATGCTGGCCATGACGGTTCAGTTGATCGAGGCTGAACTGCCGGTAATACTGGTCGTCAACATCATGGATGAAGCCGAACGGATGGGGCTGAAAATAGATCTGGAGCTGCTGCAAAAGCGTCTGGGCATCCCGGTGATCGGAGCCGCTACCGCGCGTAACCGCGGTGTGGATGCTATCCGGGCCGCCATCGCCGGGTATGAACGCAAGGGTGAAGCCGGGAAACACTTCCCCTATAGCCGTCTTCTGGAACACGATATCAACGAGATTGCCGGTATGATGACTGGAGATTACATCCTTTCCCGTCGGTCGTTGGCGATGCTGCTGCTGCAGCAGGATGAGGAGCTCATCGAGATCGTGCGTCATCGCGAAGGGGATGGGTACCCGGTACTGGCGGAGTTGGCACGGGAGATATCCTTCAAGCGACGTGGATCTTTTCATTTAAATCTGTCGCTGGAGCGTAACGAGATCGCCAAGGACCTGTTGAACGGTGTTTTCGTGGCTCCGGACAAACGGGTGGTTACCTGGGCCGAACGGCTTTCCAACTGGTCGGTCAAGCCGCTGACCGGTATCCCGATGCTGCTGATCGTGTTGTATTTCGGTCTCTACAAATTTGTGGGCGAGTTCGGCGCCGGTACGGTAGTGGACCTGCTTGAGAAGCAGTTTTTTGTGGAAATTGTCAATCCCTGGGTGGTCGGTCTGGTCAGGAACATTGTCCCATGGGAGATCGTTCAGGAGTTGATCGTCGGTGAATACGGCATCATCACCCTCGGTATCAGATATGCAGTCGGCATAATCCTGCCTATCGTAGCAACTTTCTTCATTTTCTTCTCTTTTCTGGAGGATACCGGATATTTTCCGCGCCTGGCTCTGCTTGTGGACCGGGCCTTCAAATATTTCGGTCTGACGGGACGGGCTGTTATCCCGATGGTGCTCGGTTTTGGCTGTGATACAATGGCTACGATGGTGACCCGTACCCTGGAGACGGTGCGGGAAAGGGTTATCGCTACGGTGCTTTTGGCATTGGCGATCCCCTGTTCTGCCCAGCTGGGGGTGATCATCGCACTGCTGTCCAAATCGCCCGGCTCACTGGCGGTGTGGAGCATGTGCCTGCTGCTGATCTTCATTGCCGTCGGTCTGCTGGCTGCCCGGGTTCTTCCCGGCGAGGCACCGATGTTTTACATGGAACTGCCTCCGATGAGGCTGCCGCAGTTCTCGAACGTGCTGACTAAGACTTATACGCGAATGCAGTGGTATTTCCTGGAAATTCTGCCATTATTCGTGCTGGCCTCCGTATTGCTCTGGCTGGGCAAGGTGACCGGTTTCTTTGAAAAAGCGATTGATACGATGACGCCGGTGATGGCCTTGCTCGGTCTTCCCAGAGAGGCCGCGGTGGCCTTTATCTTCGGTTTCTTCAGGCGCGACTACGGAGCAGCCGGCCTGTACGACCTGCAGACCAAGGGGTTGATGGACGCGCGGCAATTGACTGTTGCTGCTGTAACGCTGACGCTGTTTATCCCCTGTGTGGCCCAGTTTCTGGTGATGAAGAATGAACGGGGCTGGAAGGTGGCCGCCGGCATCGGCCTGTTCGTTAGTCTGCTGGCGTTTGGCAGCGGCTATCTGCTCAATCAGTTGTTGCTCGTAACCGGGCTGTTGGCATGATCTGCGGGTTCTGCGGGCACACATTCGACGAAAATGTCGCCAGACAGGGGTGCGGCGGTTGTCACGGCGGCTGCCATTCGGTCCATTGTCCGCGCTGCAATTATAAGAATCCGCTGGAGACGGCACTGGTCAAAAAATTACGCCGAATATTCAAAAAGAACGATGCTGATAAAGGAGATGCGGAATGAAATTATCCGACAAGGCTGAGGAGATCCTGGAGGCGCTCTGGATAGCGGTTGAGGAAAAGAAGCTGGCGGCTTTGGATCCACAGGACTTCTCGATTCCGCTGGATGATCCCGCTTATGACGAGTTGACCGGTCGCGCCATGGTGGAAATCAGGCAGGGCTTGGTCTATTTCCGTCCTGAAGGGAAAATAGAGGGGCGTACCACTATCCGTCGTCACCGTTTGGCGGAGAGGTTGATGATGGATGTGCTCAACATCCGAGGTGAAGCCGGTGATTACAAGGCCTGCGAGTTTGAACACCTGTTGCACGAGGGAGTGGACACCAAGGTTTGCACCATGCTCAACCACCCAACCACCTGCCCCCACGGCAAGCCGATCCCGCCGGGGGATTGCTGCGAGCAGGCCCGCGCCGAAGGCGACCTGGGAGTGGTACCGCTGACCGAGTTCAAGTCGGGTCAGGAAGGTGAAATTGCCTACATTCAGACCGAAGACAGCAAGAAAATGCAGAAACTTATGGCGATGGGGGTTTTGCCGGGAAATCGCATCGTGCTGCAACAGGCGTTTCCGTCCTACATCTTCCGTGTCGGCTATTCTGAGTTTGCCATAGACAGCAATCTGGCAAAGGAAATTTTTGTGAGGAAGTAGGCCTGCCCGGACAAGCTTTTTTAATATTGCTTGTGCAAACTGCTTTTGGGTTGAGATAGAACATTGCCTGTGATATTGGTATGGACACCCGCTGTTTTTCAGGCGGGTGTCTTTTTTCATTGATACCGGAGTGTTAACTCGAATATGTATCAAGCTTGAGAAAACTGCCATCTGCGGACATAGCGAAAAAACAACAACAGAAACAGCGAATCATGTAACACTGGCACGGCCTGTCTGTAGGAATACTGCTCTGCTCCGGAATGGCGCAGGGCAATTTACAACTTTGGTTAAAGGAACTGGAAATCAAATGACCCGTGAAATTACTGCCGGAAATGTCAAGATTGGTGGAAAGCGCCCACTGGTGCTGATTGCTGGACCCTGCGTGATCGAGAACGAAGCCGCTACGTTGCGCCATGCCGAAAAGCTTCTGACTATCTGTAACGGTGTGAACATGCCTCTGATCTTCAAAGCCTCCTACGACAAGGCCAACCGTACTTCAATCAACGCTTTCCGCGGACCGGGAATGAGGGAAGGACTGGCCATTCTGCGAAAGGTCAAGGAAACTCTGGGGCTGCCGGTAATTTCGGACATACACTCGATCGAGCAGATAGCTCCGGCTGCAGAAGTGCTGGATATCTTGCAGATTCCCGCTTTTCTCTGCCGTCAGACCGACCTTCTGGTTGCAGCAGCAAAATGCGGCAGGATCATCAATGTGAAGAAAGGGCAGTTCCTGGCGCCATGGGACATGAAAAACGTTGCCGGAAAGATTGCAGCCAGCGGCAATGAAAATATCATCCTGACCGAGCGTGGCGCTTCTTTCGGCTACAACAACCTGGTCGTGGACATGCGCAGTTTTCCGGTGATGCGCGCCACCGGCTATCCGGTGGTGTTTGATGCCACCCACAGTGTGCAGTTGCCGGGAGGGCAGGGAGAAAGTTCGGGCGGGCAGCGCGAATTTGTCGAATATCTCTCGCGGGCCGCGGTCGCTACCGGCATCGACGGGGTTTTTATGGAGGTTCACGAGGATCCGGACAAGGCACTCTGCGATGGCCCCAATTCGATTCCGCTAGGTGAACTTGCTGGATTATTGAATATGCTCAAGGCTGTGGATTCAGTCGTAAAGCAGAGGATGCACGAATGACAGTTATAGCAGAGGCGCGCCGGGTTATCCGGGTTGAGGCGGAAGCGCTTTCCGTGATGGCGGACCGTATAGATGTAACTTTTGAAAAAGCGGTGGATTTAATCCTGGCCAGTTCCGGTCGGGTGATTGTCAGCGGCATGGGCAAATCCGGACTGGTCGGGCAGAAAATAGCCTCCACCATGGCATCTACCGGTACCCCCGCTTTCTTTCTTCACCCGGCCGAAGGCATTCATGGTGACCTGGGTATGATCATGACCGGTGACGTGGTGATTGCCATTTCAAACAGCGGGGAGACCGAGGAAATCCTGCGGATTCTACCATCCGTCAAGCGCCTGGGCGCTCACCTCATAGCAATGACCGGCAACCAGTCGTCTAACCTGGCCCGTTCCAGCGACGTGTTTCTGGATGTGTCGGTCAAAGAGGAGGCCTGCCCGCTGGGGTTGGCGCCTACCGCTTCTACTACCGCCGCGCTGGCGATGGGAGATGCTCTGGCTGTGGCGCTGCTGGTCAAGCGTGGCTTCAGGGCAGAAGATTTCGCCATATTCCACCCCGGCGGTTCTCTGGGCAAAAAGCTGCTGCTGCGGGTGGAAGATCTGATGCACACCGGGGATGGCATACCACTGGTCCAGGAAAACACGTTGATGAAAGAGGCGCTGTTTGTGATCACTTCCAAGGGTCTGGGTGTCACCGGTGTCTGTGACAGTGGCGGGGCGCTGCGTGGCGTGATTACCGACGGCGACCTGCGCCGTTCACTGGAAAAGGGGTATGACATCCTGAACCGGAGTGCTGCCGAAATCATGAAGCGTGGGCCTCTGCGTATCAAGCGAGGAGAACTCGCCGCCGCTGCCCTGCAGGTGATGGAGCATCGTGCCATTACCTCGCTGTTTGTCTTTGATGACGACTCAAGTCTGGCCCCCTGCGGCATTATCCATCTGCACGACATCCTGAAAGCCGGTATCGCCTGATGAACGAGAAGCTCAAAAACATCAAACTGCTGTTGCTGGATGTGGATGGTGTCATGACCGACGGCGGCATAATCTATGACGGCAACGGTCTTGAAACAAAAGTGTTCAATGTCAAGGACGGCCATGGCATAAAGATGCTGCAGCGCCATGGTATCGAGGTCGGAATTATTACAGGTCGCACATCCAGGGTGGTTGAAATCCGTGCTGCCGAGCTGGGTATAGGGATCGTTTATCAGGGAGCCCTGAGAAAGCTGGACAGTTATCAGGACGTAAAGCTGAAAACCGGCCTGTCCGACAGCCAGATCGCCTATGTCGGGGATGATGTGATCGATGTACCGGTAATGAAACGTGTCGCTTTTTCGGCAGCTCCCGCGGACGCCCTTCCGGAAGCCCTGAGTGTTGCAGATTATGTGACCTCAAAGGGGGGCGGCAAGGGAGCTGTCCGTGAAGTTTGCGATCTGATTCTGAAAGGTTGCGGCTTTTGGGACGAGGTGGTAAGTCGTTATGAGTTGTGACCTTCAATCTTTGTGCCAAAAATGTAGCCACGAAACACGTTCTGCTGGACAGTCCCCCTCCTCGATGGTATAGTCCCGCATTATTATGGTATCGCCCGTTTTTATCAGACCGCTGCTGGTCATAATCGTAACGACGGCGTTTATCGGCATCGTGGCCGTCATCTACCGGAACGGTTCTCATAGACAGGTTGCGGCAAAATCAGCCATTCAGCAGCTTCCCCAGAATATCGATGTCGCCCTGAATAAAGCCCGTTTCAGTGAAATACGGGACGGTTCGGTGGTTTGGGAGCTGTTGGCCGAACATGTCGAGTATGACAAGAATGGTGAGGTAGCCCATCTTAGCGGAATCCGGTTGGATTTTGCACGCAGCGGGCTGGGCGGAACAATAACCGTAACTGCTGAGCGCGGTGATTATTTCAGTAATACCAATGATATGCAGCTGAGCGGCAAGGTCCATGTCATTGCAGGAGAAGGCATCTCTTTTGACACTGACTCGATCGAATACAATGCTTCAAAGTCCCGCTTCAGAACAACCGGTCGGGTGATGTTCCGGCAACAAAGGTTGAGCCTCACGGCGACCGGGATGGAGCTGGATGTAAAAGATCAGCGTGCCCATTTCATGAAAACTGTTGAAGCGACTGTGGCAGGGGCGTCGGCAGTGCATAAAACGGTCCCTGCGCCTGCTGTAGTTAAGGCTGTCCGTCCAGCCAAAAAACAACCGGTAAAAAAGGCCGGAAAACGCGGTAAAGGTAAGAAACGATGAATAAACACATTTCCTGCATGGTCACGGTTTTTACTCTGCTGGCATCAGTGGCGCTGGCTGCTCCTGCCGATAAGACCAGTCGCAAGGACCGCTCCAATCTGCCTATCACGATAAAATCAAATGAACTTACCGCCGACAACAAGGGCAAGACGGCTGTCTTTACCGGCAAGGTCGTAGCCAAGCAGGGCGATATATCCATCTATGCCGACAAGATCACAGTCAACTATGCTGACAAGAAAGGTGATGTCGAAAAGATCGAGGCTTCCGGTAATGTGCGCATCGTACAGCAGAACAAGATCGGTACCGCTGCCCAAGCCGTTTATGACAGCCGTGACGGACGTATCACCCTGACAGGCAATCCCAGGGTAATGCAGGGGGGTGACAGTATCAGCGGAAAGACCATCACCTACTATGTCGATGATGACAAGAGTGTGGTATCCGGTGGCGATGACCCCAAATCCAGAGTTGAGGCGGTGATTAACCCGCCTTCCAGGAAGGGCAATGCAGAAGGTCGCTGAACACTCCCGGCTCTGGACCACATCTCTCCAGAAGCGTTATGGCAGTCGCCAGGTTGTAAATGGCGTGGACATATCAATACCTTCCGGCGCAGTAATCGGACTGCTGGGTCCGAATGGCGCCGGTAAAACGACCACGTTTTACATGGTGGTCGGACTGGCGCAACCTGACGGAGGCCAGGTGTTTCTTGGGGACGACGAAATTACCGGACTGCCCATGTATCAGCGCGCCCGTCGCGGCATCAGCTATCTGCCGCAGGAGGCTTCCGTGTTCCGCAAGCTTTCGGTTGCGGACAACCTGCTTGCGATACTCGAAACAGTCGAACCGGTGAGGGCACTGCGCCGGCAGCGCATGCAACAGTTACTGGAGGAGTTCAGCATCACCCATATCGCATCCTCCATGGGGTATGCGCTGTCAGGGGGGGAACGGAGGCGTGTCGAGATAGCCCGCGCACTGATAACTAACCCCTCATTTATACTCTTAGACGAACCGTTTGCAGGCATCGACCCTATAGCGGTAGGAGATATTCAGAATCTGATTGTTTCATTGAAGAACAGGAACATCGGTGTGCTGATATCGGATCATAATGTCAGGGAGACACTGGGTGTCTGCGATGCGGCATATATAATGAACTCGGGCGAGGTGCTGGAATACGGCACTCCCGATGAAATAGCGAACAGCAAGAAAGCTCGTGAAATCTATCTTGGAGACGATTTCAAGTTGTAGATAGTATTAACGGTTGACAGTCGTTTGCTGAAACTGATTACAATACTGCAATAGTCTCTTTATTTGGGGCAGAGGTTTACGTTTCATGGCAATGGAGATGCGCCAACAACTAAAGATGTCGCAGCAGCTGGTGATGACGCCGCAATTGCAGCAGGCCATCAAGTTGCTTCAGTTGACCCGGCTTGAACTTCAGGATCTGGTCCGCCAGGAACTGGAGGAGAATCCGCTGCTGGAAGAAACTACGGAAACTGAAGACATAAGTGAGCCGGATGTTCTGGAAACCGCCGAGCTGGAAATTGAACCGTCAGAGAACAGCGTTGAATTCCACGAGGTTGAGACCGGTGAAGAAACGCTGAGGGACTGGGACAGTTACCTTGATGGTTATAATTACAGCTCCGGAGAACAGTATAGTGGTGACGACGACCGTCCTTCTTTTGAAAATCTTCTGACCCGGCAGGGAACGCTGATAGATCACCTGTTGTGGCAGTTGCACATGGGGCAGTACTCCGAAATGGATGTCCGGGTGGGTGAGGTAATCATCGGCAATATTGATGAATCCGGTTATCTGAGAGCATCTCTGCCAGAAATAGCTGCCGCCAGCAATGCTTCTGAAGATGATGTTCTGGATGTACTGGAGTGTATCCAGGAGTTTGATCCTCCTGGTGTCGCGGCCAGGGACCTGCGGGAATGCCTGCTGATCCAGGCCCGTTTCATGGGAATGAAAGGGAGCGTGGTAGAAGGAATTCTGCTGAACCATATCAATGATCTTGAAAAGCGCAATTACAAGCAGATTGCACGTGCTCTAAAAGTAGATATCAGCCAGGTTCTGATTGCCTCCAAAATTATTGGAGGCTTTGATCCCCGTCCTGGTTCTTCGTTCAACTCCGATGAGGTGCATTACATATCGCCGGATATCTTCGTTCACAAGGTTGGCGACGATTATGTTGTGATGCTCAACGAGGAAGGGTTGCCAAATCTCAAGGTCAGCACCCAGTATACGGAAATTCGTGGGACCGGTTCAATCGACACCCAGGCCGAGGAATATATCAGCGGCAAAGTTCGTTCCGCACAGTGGCTGATTAAGAGCATTCAGCAACGTCAGAGAACAATCTACAAGGTGGCCAAAAGCATCATTCGCTTCCAGCGCGAATATTTCGACCGTGGCATCGAATATCTCCGTCCCTTGGTTCTGAGGGATATTGCAGAAGATATCGGGATGCATGAATCAACCATCAGCAGGGTGACAACCAACAAATACATGCAGACACCGCAGGGACTGTATGAGTTGAAATATTTCTTCAACAGCGGTCTCTCAACCAGCGAGGGCGAGTTCCTCGCCTCCGAGAGCGTCAAGAACAGAATCAAGGAAATCATTGAAAAGGAAGACCCTAAAAAGCCGCTTTCTGATCAGAAGATTGCCGAGTTGCTGTCGGGACAAACAGTCAACATTGCACGCCGAACTGTAACCAAATATCGCGAAATGCTGAAATTTGGTTCTTCATCGGAACGAAAGCGACATTTTTGACGCGCTGTCGAGGTGACAGACGTCCATATTGCAGCACCCAACAAACAGGAGGATAGTATGCAGACAACCATGACATTCAGACACATGGAGCAAAGCGATGCCCTTAAGGCATACGCGGAGGAAAAACTCGAGAGAGTGGAAAAGTATATCGATGGACCGATCAATGCGCAGGTTTATTTTTCCGTAGAGAAGAAGATCCGCCACATTGTTGAGATCGTTATATCGGCAAAGGGAGTCAGTACCAAGGCTTCAGAGGCAACCAACGACATGTATGCGGCAATTGATGCGGTGATCGATAAAATCGAGCGCCAGCTCAAACGCTACAAGGAAAAGATCAAGGCGCACAAGCCCAACGGTGACGAGCATGCCCGCCAGCTCTCCAAAAAAGTATTTGAAGCCGAGAGTATTGAAGCCAGCGCCGAACCCGTGGTGATCAAAACTACCACCGAAACTGCCAAGCCCATGTCGGTTGAAGAAGCCGTGATGCAGATGGATTTGCTGCACAAAGATTTTATCGTTTTCATTGATGCCGACAGCGGAGAAATCAATGTTCTCTATCGTCGTAAAGATGGTAACTTTGGCCTGATCGAACCGCATCGGGCTTGATTTACGGTAAATTGTCTTGGACGGAATTACCCTTTCAATACAGGATCTGTTGAGTGATACCAATTATGGTCTCGCGCTTACGCTCCTGGCTGGTGAACGCGGACTTGCCAACCGTGTTTCAAGCTCACGTATTCAAAAACCTGGTCTGGCTCTTGACGGTTATACCGAGCACCTGCATCCGGATCGGATTCAGGTGCTCGGTAATACCGAGATTTCATTTCTGAACGAGATTGATATTCATGTTGCCACCGAAAACCTGGGCAATCTCTGCAGCTTCCCGATAGCATGCTTCATTGTTACCAAGGGACTGCGGCCACCACAGCTCCTGCTTGATCTGGCTGAGCAGAATGCCATACCGGTTCTGGCCACCCCGCACCAATCTTCAACTTTTATTTCGCTGATTACCAAGTTTCTTGAAGAACGGCTTCTGCCGACTACCTATATGCACGGTGTCCTGATGGATGTGCTTGGAGTTGGTGTGCTGTTGACCGGCAAGAGCGGAATCGGCAAGAGCGAGTGCGCTCTGGACCTGGTGATCAGGGGACACCGTCTTGTGGCCGATGACATGGTCTTTATCAAGAAGAAAATGCCGGCCGTGCTTGTCGGCCAGGCGGAAGAATCGATCCAGTACCTGATGGAGATCAGGGGGCTGGGAATTATAAGCATCAAGGATCTCTACGGGGTCTCTTCGATTCGTGACAAGAAAATTGTCGATATCATGCTCGAACTGGTCGAATGGGACGAAACACACGAATATGACCGGCTTGGCATCGATGACCGCACCACTACCATTCTCGGAGTAGACATACCTCATATTTACATTCCTATCAGGCCAGGGCGCAACCTTGGATCCATCATCGAAGTAGCCGCGCGCAATTATCTTCTAAAAGGTATGGGTTATCACTCGGCCCGGGATTTTCAGGAACTGCTGCTGGCGCGAATTGAGTCGCGTCCGCTTGGTGACGAGGTCGAATAGTAAATGCGCATCATAATCATCACCGGCATGTCCGGTTCCGGAAAATCAACGGCTGTGCGGGCCCTCGAGGATGAAGGCTTCTACTGCATAGACAATCTGCCGGTACGCTTGTTCAAACGCTTTGTCGATCTGATCGACAGATCCGGTGAACCGTTCAAGGGTATTGTTCTTGTGGCGGATATACGCGGCAGGGAGTTTTTTAAAGGTTACGAGAGTGCTTTTACCAAGGTCGCTGCGGCTGGCCACAGCATGGAAATCTTCTTCTTCGACGCGCAGGACGACATTCTTGTAAGGCGTTACTCAGAGACCCGTCGCAGGCACCCGGCCGATGAACACTGTTCGGTGGGAGAGGCAATCAGAATAGAGCGCACACGCCTTTCCGGCCTGAGGAGCATGGCCACCAGGATTATCGATACATCTGAATTCAATGTTCACCAGCTCAAGGAGTTCATTCTCCGCATCATCAGGGGAGAGGAGCGGGATAATGCGCTGGTGGTTGAAGTTCAGTCTTTCGGTTTTCGCTATGGTGTACCGCTGGAATCAAGTATTGTCATGGATGTGCGCTTTCTGCCTAACCCATTTTTCGTGCCGGAGTTGAAAGCCCGCTCAGGTCTGGAAGATGATGTGCGGGATTATGTGCTTGACAATACGGTTACGGCAGCTTTTTTTGATTACTTCTTCCCGCTTCTCGACATGCTTTTACCGGCCCACAGACAGGAAGGTAAAGCATATCTGACTGTTTCTATAGGATGTACCGGTGGGCGCCATCGCTCGGTTGCGGTTGCGGAAGCAACCGGTATGCATTTGCAGGAAATTTGGCCAGAAGTAAGAATAACTCACAGGGATATTGAAAAGGGAAACTAATGACAGGATTAGTGCTTGTAACTCATGCCGGTCTTGCAACGGCCCTCAAGGCGTCAGCGGAGATGATCGTAGGTCCGATAGAAAATTGCGCTGCGGTGGAAGTAGCCCCCGGTGAATGTGCGGATGACATAATGGCACGGGTTGTGGAAGCGGTTGCAAAAGTTCAGTCGGAAGGAGCCATCATCATGACTGATCTTTTTGGCGGCACTCCATCCAATATGGCGATGTCTTTTCTGAAAGAAGGAAGTATTGAAGTGGTCACCGGAGCCAATTTGCCGATGTTGATGGAGTTCTGTTCCCGCCGCGAGAGTATGGATGTCGCAAAGCTCGCTTCCGAGATGCAGCGGTGCGGCCGCGATGGTATTATTGTCGCCGGAGAATTTTTAAAGTAGATATCGAGAACGGGGAAACAGTAAATCATGCTTCAGAACGAATTTCTGATTGTAAATAAATTGGGGCTTCACGCCCGCGCCTCAGCTCTGTTCGTAAAAACCGCCAGCCGCTTCACTTCTGAAGTCAAGCTTGCCAGGGAAGGGGTGGAGGTGAATGGCAAAAGCATCATGGGTATCATGATGCTGGCTGCATCGAAGGGCTCGACGGTCAGGCTTACGGTCTACGGTGCCGATCAGGTCGATGCCATGAACACGCTCAGTGAATTGATCACCAATGGATTTGGTGAGGAATGATATGCGGTCCTTTTCGGGAATTGCCGTTTCACCAGGAATTTCCGTTGGAAGATTACGTGTAATAGACCGGAAACGAATAAATGTCTCCGAATATCCGATTCTTCCGGAAGAAGTGGGCCGCGAAATCGAGAGATTGACGCATGCAATTGCCGATACGCGTGTCGAGCTTGAGCACCTGAAATCCCACCTGGCTGAAACCACCGGAGAGGACCACCTTTTTTTTATTGAAACCCACCTCATGATCCTTTCGGATGAACGACTTGTCTCTGAAACGTCAGCAATAATCTCATCAGGATTGATTAACGCCGATGGTGCCTTGCAGAGAACACTGCAACGCTACCGCGATGCTTTTGCCAGTATTGAAGATGACTATCTTCGAGAGCGGATCAATGATGTTGAAACGGTCATCGAACGCGTGTTTAAAAGCTTGAGCGGAGAAAAGAACGAGCGGTTTCCGATGCATGAAAGCCATTCCGTTGTCGCGGCACATGACATCTCTCCTGCAGATATGCTGCAACTTGATCGTAATAATGTACTTGCCGTGATTACGGAAATCGGAGGACGCACGTCGCATACGGCAATTCTTGCGAGAGCGCTCGAAATTCCTGCTGTCGCCGGGGTTGAAGGAGTCTGTGACGTTCTGCTGGATGGCGCTCCGGTTATTGTCGATGGAACAGCCGGTACTGTCATTGTTAACCCAGACCGGGAAACATTTCAGACCTTTCTGAGTCGCAAACAACACTACGAATATGTGGAAAGCGAACTCCTCAAGACAGCCCATTTGCCGGCCGTCACACTTGACGGTCATGCCATTTGTCTTAGGGGGAATGTGGAAATCCCTGAGGAAGGCGCTTCGGTTCTTAAACATGGTGGCATTGGAATCGGTCTTTACAGGACCGAGATCCTCTTCATGAATCGATCCGAAATGCCGGATGAAGACGAGCAGTATCTGGTGTATCGCTCCATGCAGCAGGCTATCAGGCCGCATTCGCTGACGGTAAGGACTCTGGACGCGGGTGGAGACAAACTGCTTTACGGGTTGGATCATGCGGCGGAACAGAATCCGGCGCTGGGTGTTAGAGCGATCAGGCTTTCGCTGGGTATGCCGGAAGAGTTTAAAAAACAGTTGCGAGCCATTCTCAGGATAAGCGCTGAAGGACCGGTCCGGATAATGTTCCCGATGATCTCCGGAATTGAAGAAGTCCGTGCTGCAACAGCGCTGCTTGAGGAGGCGAAACTCGAGCTGTCCGGCGCCGGTATTCCGTTTGACAATGGAATAAAGGTCGGTGTCATGATTGAAATCCCGGCGGCCGTTACGATGGCAGATCTGCTGGCGAAAGAAGTGGATTTCTTCAGTGTCGGTACCAATGATCTGATTCAGTATACCCTGGCCATCGACCGTACAAACGAACAGCTTTCTCAGCTGTATCAACCTTTGCATCCGGCCGTCCTGCGTTCGTTACGGCATATCGTTGATACGGCTCATGCCGCCGGTATTGAAGCCTGCCTCTGTGGTGAAATGGCCGGGGATCCCCTGTATCTTCCGGTGCTGCTCGGTCTCGGTTTTGACGAGTTGTCCATGGGGGCCGGCTCCTTGTTGCGCGTCAAACAGATTCTGCGTCGTTGCTCTCGCAAACGTGCACTTCAAATCGCTGCCGGTTGTTTCGATTATTCCACCGCTACCGAGGTCGAAATGTACCTGAAACGCCAAATTACTCTGGATGTAGCCGAAAGTTTCGACTGATGTCTCCTAACACAATTTATGCCCTGTTTTCATTAGTTTTCGGAATGGTGGTCGGATCATTTCTTAATGTCTGCATCTGTCGTATGCCTAAGGATGAGTCAATTGTTTCGCCACCGTCGCATTGCCCTTACTGCAATTACCAGATTCGCTGGTACGACAATATTCCCGTAATCAGCTATCTCTTGTTGAGAGGAAGATGCCGTGGTTGTGGTGCCGGAATTTCACTGCAATACCCGCTGGTAGAGCTTCTCAACGGGGTCATTACCTTGCTCCTGTTTCTGCGTTTCGGACCGACACTTGCGTTTGCGGTGTTGTTTGTATTCTGCTCCGCATTGGTGGTGATCACGTTCATCGATATCGAGCACCAGATTATTCCGGACGAAATATCCCTGTCAGGCATAGTAATCGGATTTGTAATGTCTTTTTTTCTGCAGGGTCATCACTGGCTTAATTCTTTTCTGGGTATCCTGCTGGGTGGCGGCAGTCTGCTGTTGGTGGCCTACGGCTATCAGTGGTTGACCGGCAAAGAAGGGATGGGTGGAGGTGACATCAAGCTCCTTGCCATGATGGGTGCTTTTTTGGGGTGGAAATCAATACCGTTTATAATCCTGGCCAGCTCTCTGGTCGGATCGGTCGTCGGTATATCGATCATGCTGCTGCAAAAAAAGGATTCCAAACTGGCAATACCTTTCGGACCATATCTGGCGTTCGGCGCGGTACTCTACATTTTCTACGGAAGTCCGCTTATCAACTGGTATCTCAATCTTGGCGGCTTCAACAAAGGCTAACGAAATGGCCCGCTACCGCCCCAGCCTTACTGTCTCGATCATGGCCTTTCTGGGCTTCCTGCTGGTAATGACATGGCTGCTGTTCAGTTTTTTAGCCTTCAAAACCGCTGCAAACGACCTCTACGCTCAAAAGGGCGAACACGCCCGTACCCTCCTGGCTACTTTTGTCAGTCAACTTCCCGATAACCTTCCGGTTTTTCCCGAAGGAATAATTTCGCCAGATTCTTCCGCTTCCATATACGTTCAGAAACTTTCCGACGATGCTGCCTTTGCCCGCTTGACCCTGTTGGATAAAAACGGCAAGGCTATCTTTACCGCCGGCCGAGACGGGACTGATGTGTATTTGCCGTTCAGCGGGATGTCTGCGTCTTCGGATGGAAACAGTATCCTTGCTGATGGCAGTGGTATTGCCAATGTCATGGGTGTTACCCGGAACGGTGTCCCGGCAGGCAGGGCCGGTCTGCTGCTTTCGCTTTCCGCGGAAAACGTACGCTTGTACAGGACCAGACAGCTGTTCGTGGCATATTTCGTACTGGATTTTATCATGTTGATGGGGCTTGGTTCTTATATACTGTCCCGTATAGTCGTAAATCCGATCAACAGGCTGCTTACGGCTACCGGAAAGATCACCGGAGGGCAGTATGGCCAGCGCTTACGAGTTTCCGGCAGCTTTGAGCTTGCCCGTCTTGCAGAATCTTTCAACGAGATGTCCTTGGCATTGCAACAGAAGGATCAGCAGGTTTCGGAACATCTGGCTGCCCTGGAACGCGTCAACAAAGACCTCCATCAGGCACGCGAGGAGGCTGTCCGTACTGAAAAGATGGCTTCGATCGGACTTCTGGCGGCCGGAATGGCCCATGAAATCGGGACCCCACTGGCTTCGATCATGGGATATGCCGACCTGGCTGCGGTTGAACAGCCGGACAACCCTGCAATCCAGGACTATGCCAGGCGGATATCTGCAGACTGTGCCAGGATCGACAGAATCGTGCGCGGATTGCTCGATTATTCACGCCCGCGTGCCTCTTGTGTGGAAACAGCGGACGTCAGGCAGGTTGCAAATGCGACGCTGGAGCTTTTGTCCCAGCAGGGGGTTTTCAAGCAATTGAGTGTCACGGTTACAATAGGTGAGCAGTTACCGCTGGTAAAGGCGGACCCGCACCAGCTGCAGCAGGTGCTGATCAATCTCTTGCTCAACAGTCGTGATGCTCTTGCAGAAAATGGCGCCATCGCCCTCAAGGCAAAATACGAAAACGGTTTGATACGTATGGATGTCATGGATAACGGGGCCGGGATTGCAAACGAAGATCTGAAATATATCTTCGATCCGTTCTTCACAACCAAGCCGCCCGGCAAGGGGACCGGCCTTGGACTGGCCATTGCGGCACGCATCATTGAGGGCTTTGATGGTCGTATCACAGTGAAAAGCAAGCTGGGTACGGGAACCTGTTTTACGATATGGTTGCCGGTTGTCCCCGGCCAGCGGCATGCCATGGAAAGGGAGCATTAGTGGGCAGAAAACATATTCTGGTAATTGATGATGAAGAAAATCTGCGGCATATGTTGTCACTGATGCTGACCAGGCAGGGTTACGTTGCTGATTGTGCCGCCAATGGTGAAAAAGGGCTGGCATGCATAAAGGACAAGGCCTACGATTTCATACTCTGTGATATCCGCATGCCGGAAATGGATGGCAAAACATTCCTGTCCAGAGCTTTGGAAGAACATATAGGCGTGCCTATCATAATGATGTCGGCTTATGGCACTGTAGAAACAGCTGTGGAGTGCATGAAAATGGGCGCCTACGACTTCATCTCCAAGCCTTTTAAAAAAGATGAAATCGTGATGGTTCTGAAGAAAGCCGAAGAGCGGGAACGGCTTAAGCAGGAAAACAGCCAGCTGAGAGAGGCGGTTGCAGGTCGCTTTTCATATGGCGGAATAATCAGCCGAAATGCATGTATGGAAGATGTCTTCAGCCAGATCGCGAAAGTAGCCAATCTCAAAACGACCGTGATGATACTCGGAGAATCCGGCACCGGCAAGGAGCTTGTGGCGCGCGCAATTCACCAGAACGGTCGCCGGGGGGACAAGTCCTTTGTGGCGGTAAATTGCGGCGCCATACCAGAAAATCTTTTGGAAAGCGAATTATTCGGACATGTTCGAGGCTCATTTACCGATGCTTCCGATGATAAAACCGGCCTTTTTGAGCTGGCGGACGGAGGCACGCTCTTTCTCGATGAAATAGGTGACATGCCGCCAGTCCTGCAGGTAAAACTCTTGCGTGTGTTGCAGGATGAAGAAATTCGTCGGGTCGGCGCAAGCAATTCACGAAAGGTTGACGTAAGGATCGTATCGGCAACCTCCCGCGACCTGCAGGCGGATGTAAAAGCCGGTGTGTTTCGTGAGGATCTGTATTTCCGCCTGAACGTATTCTGCCTGCAATTGCCGCCTTTAAGGGAACGGGTAGAGGATATTCCGTTGTTGGTAGAACACTTTATTCGCAACTGTTCCAGCGGGGCTGATCGCCGTAATCTGCGTGTCGAACCGGACGCGATGCGCTGTTTGATGGCATATGCCTGGCCCGGAAATATCCGCGAGCTGGAGAATGCCATAGAGCGCGCCTCTATTCTCTGCGACGGCGGAAATATCACATGCAGCTCCCTTCCGCCCGCCGTGAGGTCAGGAGTCGTGTCGCTGTTGCCGACATCTCAGGAAGAAGACCTTTCAATCAAAAGAGCAGAAGACGCCATCGAACGAAATCTGATCAGTAAAGCCCTGGCCAAGACCGGAGGAAACCGTACCCAGGCTGCCAAAATACTTGAAATAAGCCACAGATCACTGCTCTATAAATTAAAGGAATATGGTATTGAGTAGGCAAAAAATGCATAGTTGTTGGTGCGTCTAGGTCGTTATGGTATGAAATAAATGCATAGCTGAGGTTTGTGCTGATAAAAAAACACGTAATAATAGCTTGTTGTGGGCTTGTTGGCTGCGGCACTATTCTTGCTTTATACTAGCCGAAATAATTATTGAAAGGATTTACAATGCTGAAAGTACTTTTTATCGCAGTTTCCCTGTCAGTAGTAATCGCCACCCCGTCATTCGGCATGTCCAAGGAAAATTGCGGAACCGATTGTAAAAAATGCCATTCTCTCTCCAGCAAGGAAGCCTCAGAGTTGATGAAACCTACCGGGGCAACTGTTCTGTCGGTCAAGGAGTCCCCCTCACGCGGACTTTTTGAACTTCTGGTCCAGAAAGACAACCAGAAAGCCGTAATATTCATTGACTACGGCAAAAAACACCTGATCCAGGGGATGATGGTCAATCTCGCCAAACTGGAGGCTGTCTCCTCTCACAAGCAGGAACTTCCGCAACAGAAACAACCGACCTTTGTTGATGTGAAATCCATTCCGGTGAAGAACGCGGTCATAATGGGAAATCCAAGAGGTTCTAAAAAGCTTTATGTTTTTACGGATCCGGATTGCCCCTATTGTCGCAAAGGTCATGTAGAGCTGAAAAAGCTGGCAAAAATTGCTCCGGATGTAGCCATTCATGTGATGCTGTATCCTCTGCCTATGCATCCGGGCGCATATGACAAATCCCGTTCAGTATTTGAGTCAATGAGTCACGATCTTCTTGACAAGGCATTCGAGGGGCAGGAAGTTCCCAAGCCGACCAAGGAAAGCAGCCGGAAGGTCATAGATGAAAATATCAAGTTTGCCAATGCCAACAATATCTCCGGAACTCCGACCATGATCATGCCAAACGGCAAGGTTGAAGTGGGGATGCGCGATGCAGAAACATTGAAAAGGATGTTGGAAGGGAAGTAGTTGCTGTTGTCTGCTTATTCAGGGTAAAGAGAGGTGCCGGGTCATGGTAAAGGTAAAAACTCATATTGCAGCTGTTGTTCTGGTTGGTGCATTGCTAATACCTCTGGCTGTTTGTGCCGCCGATTCTTCGGTTTATTATTACACGGGTCGGGTATCTTTTTTTGACGGCACAAAAGTGGTGGCTGACGGCAAGGAATACCGGGTTATTGAAAAGTGTATATACCGGAAACATACTAAGCGGAATAAAGCATATTTCGAGGACAAGGCCGGTCCTAATGAAGTTCGTGGCGGAGACTCGGTAGTTCTCCATGTCAACGGCAACGTTGTGGACAAAATTATCATCGAGGAGTGGAAACGATGAAAACTATATCTGTTCGCTTAACGGTTCAGTTATGCCTGTTGCTTTGCCCGCTCTTCATATCATCGAATGCCGTCTCGGCGGTCATGAATGATTACTGTATCCAACCACCGTTTATAGCCGCCACTGTGCCGCCGTTGGTAATGTTCGAGATGGGTCGGGAACATAAGCTGTTTTACGAAGCTTATAATGATTCGGGCGACCTGGATGATGACGGACTTCTTGATGTCACGTACAAGCACTCCATCGATTATTACGGATATTTTGATCCCTACAAGTGCTACCAGTACAACACCACCGGCACCGATAAGTTCGATCCCGTGTCCCATACAACCACCAAATTCTGTTCCAGTTCTGGAGGACAATGGAGCGGCAACATCCTCAACTGGCTCACAATGAGCCGCATAGACGAGTTGATGAAGGTGCTTTACGGTGGCTATCGAAGCACCGATAGTGCAAGCGAAACGGTTCTGGAAAGGGCAGCCGTTCCTCAGGACGCTCACAGCTGGGGGAAGGAGTTTACCGGCCGTCTCTGTTACAACTCGTCCGGCACCCCTCAATACACTTACTCCTGTTCATTGGACAGCGACTGTGCCACAGGTTATGCCTGTACTGACAAATCCATGGAACTGGTCGGTTTTGCCCAGGCTGGCTTGTCCACATGTACGGCAGCCACACCGGGTACTACCAGTAACAAGATGCTGGTGGTACGCTACCGTCATCCGGCCGCCCTTGCGGCTTCCCAGATCAGCGGTGATACGCACACGGATCTCCTGGCATCTTTTTCGGACGCCACCGAACCCCTGACATCTACATTCATCGATTACGACACCACCGTTACGAATTTTGGAACTGCCGGTTCGAAAATCGATCCGACCCAGGACCATCTTGACGCTTATAGCACCATGGTGGTGGCCGAATTCAAGACATCGACCGGTAACGGCTCCGAGACCTGGCAGTTCATGGTAGATAGCGATGATGGCGCCGAGGTTGAAATATTTACTACTGCCGATACGTCGCTGGGAGTTGTGGCTTCTCACTACGGAGCGCACTCCAGTTGTAGCACTGCCCCGACTACCGCCTGCGCCGGGATGGTGACCGGTTCGATCAGTCTGTCAAAGAGCAGCACCTGGTATCGTTTGGTGGTGCGTGCTTCGGAAGCCAGCGGCCAGGATGGAGTGCGGGTCTGGTACAAGAACCCCAGCAAAACCAGCTGGACATTGTTCGGCACCACCAACCTGGGCAACAACAACATGCGTACTTTTAATATATCTGCTTCAAATCAGTGTACTCTCTATGCCAGTGAATTCATTAACAAGGGAAAACCGACGTCAGGGGCAACCAGCCAGGATTCCAGCAAATACCACATGGTATGCAATACGACACTTTCGGCCACCGGTGCCCCGCTTATGCGACTTTTGCAGAACGTATCGGGTAAACGTATCTGGGATTGGGCTTCCAAGGAACGGCCGGTCTGTGACAACAGTCTCGGTACCCCCACCGACTACGAAGTGCGGGTCAAGGTTTGTGACAGTACGATCGATACAGCTGACCTGCTTGACATAACGAAGAGAGAAATTGGTGATTCCTGCAAGTTGTACCCAGGTTCCGGTGCAGGTGTCTGGAAACCGGTCGGCCTGATGCAGCAGTATGGTGAGGGTGACGGTTCCAAGGTTTGCTCCAGAAATATGTCCAAGTCTTGCAACACTGATTCCGACTGCACCTTTGCGACTGAAGGGAAATGTGTTGTTAAGTCGAACATGTACTTCGGCTTGATGACCACTTCTTATACCAATAACACCAGTGGCGGGGTTTTGCGTAAAAACATCAGCTCAATTCTCGATGAAGTTGAATCTAACAACGGTACTATCCAGAGTTCTAACTCTACCCCTGACAATATAATTACCACAATTAACCGGCTCAAACTTATCGGTTTCACTTATGGTAACGTGTATGCCTATCAGGATCCCGTTGGTGGTAACTGTGGTTGGATATCTGACCGTCCTCTAAATGAAGGGGAGTGCCGCAGCTGGGGCAATCCGATTGCTGAGATGATGTATGAAACACTGCGTTATTTTGCCGGAAAACTGTCGGCCACCCCGGAATATTTGTATAGCACTACTAATGATTCGGGTCTTCAACTCTCTAAAGCAGATTGGGGTTATAGGGACGGAAGCGTATATAAATCGCTCTACGACGTCTATCCAAGCTGTGCCAAACCCTTTATTCTGTTGCTTTCAGATACCAATACCAGTTATGACTCCGATCAGATACCCGGCAGTTCGTACACCAAACCGAATGGATCGACCTTTACAGAAGACACGCCGGTGGTGCTGAAGCTGGGTGAAACTCAGAGCTCCGGTCGCACACTGCTTAACGATTTGGCCTACACAATCGGCCAGACCGAAAACATTACCGGCAACAGTTGGTACATCGGCGAGAACGGTACACTCAAGGACTTCCTCTGCACCGGTAAATCAGCAGTCAACTTCAGCCTGCTACGTGGAATGTGCCCGGAGGAACCAACCAAGATGGGCAGTTACTATGCTGCGGCACTGTCCTACTATGGCAAGACCAAGTTCAAGTCCATTACGGGCAAACCCGACGTCAATACTTTCGTGGTGGCGCTCTCGTCACCATTCTCGGATCTGCAGATCAAAACCAGTAGCGGGACCGTTTCAATTCTGCCGACCGCCAAGTCTGTCAGCGGCTGTTCCAGTGTTTATGCCGGCTGTGCCCAGCGCATGAACCTGACCTATGATGCGACCTATGGCATGCAGCTTACCCAGAAGAGTCCTGCTGATACGGCCGCTTACTGTCCTACCAATACCATTGTCGATTACTATGTGGACGACATTCGTTACGACAGCAGCAATAATGTGATCTATGCCCTTTTCCGTATCAACTATGAGGATGTGGAGCAGGGTGCCGACCACGACATGGACTCCATAGTCAAATACGAGGTCTGCACCGCTACTGCCGCCACCGATGGCTACGGATCCTGCGGCAGCAGCACCCTGGCTGCCAACCAGATCGAGATAAAGCTGGTGTCGGATTATGCTGCCGGTTGTATCGACCAGGTTATGGGGTTTGTCATATCCGGAACAACTGAAGACGGAGTTTATCTGCCGGTAAAAGACAAGGATGTTGGGTCCTCTGACGGCGATACCCCGGCTGTCGTAGCCAGTATGCCGCTGACCTGGAGCAAGGAGTTTACCATTGGAACCACGTCCTCTGCCAAGTCTCTCAAAAATCCGTTATGGTATGCTGCCAAGTGGGGTGGATTTGAAGACAAAAACGGCAATAATAAGCCGGATCTGAGAGAAGAGTGGGCCAAAGACTGCACTGCTACCGACATCAACCAGTGCAACCCTGATAACTATTATCAGGTTGTAAATCCTTTGAAGTTGCGCCGCCAGCTTAACAAGGCGCTGACTGATATCCTTCGCAGGGTAACATCAGGAACCGCGGCTTCGATTCTTAACAACAGCGAAGGAAGCGGCGCCAACCTGTTGCAGGCAGTTTTTTACCCGGCCAAATCTTTTGATGCCAATACTGAGTCACAGTGGATCGGTGAAATGCAGAATCTGTGGTATTTCCTGGATCCGGCCCTGCAAAAGACATCCATTCGTGAAGATTCGAACCAAAATAATACATTGAACCTGAAGAGCGACAAGGTCGCACAATTCTATTTCGATGCAACTGAAAATAAAACCCTGGTTAAGCTGTTTTCAGATGCCGATGGTGACGGAGCTGCAGACTCATCCACACCTGACGCAACGGTTACTCCCGATGAGGTCAGGAGCTTGTGGAAAGCCGGGCGAATGCTGTGGGAAAGGAATATTTCAACCGATCCGAGAACCATATATACCGGTTATAACTCAACCTTCGGCAATGCCCCGCAAAAATTCAGCAATCTTGCCGTGGATGGATATTTTAATACCTGGCCCAATACCTGGAATATTTTACAGATCCCGGCAGGAACAAATGCGGAGCGCGAAGCGCTGGCCACAAAGCTGATCGCATTT
>JAWDJY010000054.1:0-34349 GCA_032469775.1 Geobacteraceae bacterium
ACATCGAAACAAAAGAAATAACGGTAATGGCAACAATGTCAGTGGCTTACAAGCAAAGCTTGAAAACCTTTATTTTCTTGCATAGGGAACGTTTTTGCCGTTGACAGCAACCTTTTAATGGGTGACCCCAGAGATTCCACAGCCCTCGCCCGGACTGGCTATTTCTAACGATGTCTCTGTTTTTATACCAGAGATTACTGAATTGAACGGATTTAATAAGACTGTGCATAGTACCTCCGAAGAAAGCGGAGAGCATGTATAACTCTCGGGCGCACACCGTCTCCGCTTCGCTGCGCGGGTGGCCCTCATACACGTTGAACGAGAGAATAATATGAACAAATCAAATCAAAAAGTTAATGAACCCGTTTGGAAAAATTCAGCGGGTGTTCATGCAACGAAAGAATTCATCAATATTTACACCTATTCGGGATACCGACTGCACATAGCAGATCCAACATGCGAAGAGCACTTTCTTCCTATTGATGTATCAGATGAGTTACTTGGAAGCATCTTAAAAGAAGCTCTATCGAAAAGCCGTTTTTTGTCGCTAGATGATGCCAGAGCGCTTGCAGAACATGGGAAAGATCGTTATGTAGATTGGGAGAAAACTGTCATGGAGCGATACGCTTACAAAAGTAAGCGCGCAATGTATAAAAACATGAAGTACTGCTCTATAAGTAATTCTGATGGGTTATTAACAATTTACCCAACACGACATGAAAAGCTGCAAAGCTGGTGCGTGGACAAAAGTGACGGCATAGAGAACGTTATAATTCCAATTGACAGTACGAATGCAGAAATTGGAGATGCGCTACGTTTAGCAATAAGTCGGTGTATTGAATAAAACGAGTCAAGTTCAACCAGGTGACGGCACGCAGGCGCTGTCGCGCTGGTGCGCCCCCGCACCGTTGAACAGAAAGAAAACATGAAAAAGATAATTGTACTTGGTCTACTTGCGATGACTATGTTGCTTTCTGCGTGCGGCACGGCCAAGGTCCATCAAATGGCAGCAGTACCATTCCCGCATGGCCCTTATACCGATGCCTGTTACGATGCTTGCGGAAATAGCGTTCCTTACGTGTATGGCGGAACAGTTGAGGCTGCACGTCTCGCTTTCGCCATATTTCCTACTGCCTGTGAATTGAAGGGCGAGGGAGGTTTGGCGTTCATCACTATTTACCCCCTGCTGTTTCCTTTTCTTCTTGCAGACATTCCCCTGAGTTTGGTCGCGGACACAATAGCACTGCCCTATGATGTCTATAAACAAAGAAGTATCGGCAATATTTGTCCGATTCCGCCGCAGATAAGGGATTCGGCTCAGAAGGCAGCAGAAGGTCGCCAAAAGTAGGCGACTACGGATTTCGCTATGCTCAGCCTACGTGTCTCAGCCCAGTTATATAAGCCTGTTGAGGAGCGAAGTAATGGCTATAACAAGAGACGTATTTGACAAATATAAACACATACTAGTAGGCATTTTCTTGGCATCATGTTTCCTCGAACTGCTTTTATTGATGTTGTTAATGTTATTACTCTCCAGCCAAAAAATACAACTTTCAGGCGAAGGTGGGCTTAACCTAATAGTTGTAGTTTTGTGTTGGATAATTATTTTAGTGTGTATAAATGCTATATTTGGCATTCCATTATTATTAACCAA
Source organism: Geobacteraceae bacterium (assembly GCA_032469775.1). Classification (GTDB taxonomy): domain Bacteria; phylum Desulfobacterota; class Desulfuromonadia; order Geobacterales; family Pseudopelobacteraceae; genus JACRCG01. The sequence continues at coordinate 1,655 of JAWDJY010000054.1, forward strand.
CTACAACCATGCTAAAGACAAATACAAGGTTAAAGTTGCTTATATTATTGGTGTAATACTTCCTGGTGTAATCACACTTTCAGCACTCATATATTGGTTAAATAATCACTGAGAAGAAAGCGTCCAACTTGCGGCACGACCAGACCGCCCGGAAAGACTGTACGGACTGGTCAGCTTTATGACGTTGGCCAGACCAGACGAAAAGATGAATCGAGGATTTTACGGAAGGTACGCGCTTGCTATCTCATAAAATAAAATTGGCTAGTTATGCTATTGCTGCTCTGTTTTTACTTCTCCCTGTTCGCAGCTGTTTCAACGGAATCAGCGGAAGGGTCGTTGATAATGCAACTGGAAAACCGATTGAAGGAGCGCTGGTTTCAGTACAGTGGACAAGAAGTGCTATTTTTTCACTAGAGGGATCCAGTTGTTTAGTTCTGAATACTGAGACTAAAACAAATAAAAATGGAAAGTTTACAATTTGGCATACACCTTTTAACCCGTTTGTCGATTCGCCTGTGATGGTAATCTATAAGGAAGGATATTTACCTTTTAATAACAATTTAGGAGTATTTCCTGGACGTGAAAATTATATGGAATCTGCTTGGAAGAGTAACCAGACGTACAAGTTGCCCCCCTATAATTATGAATATCCGCTTCATGATGTGGAGTTCTTCATAACTGGTGGGTTTATAGGTTTAGATGGCTTTCCACCGAGATTGGCTAGAAAAATAGACACACTAAATGAAATACAACGTGCAAGAGACAACACTCTGACACAAATTGATTTCAAGGGTTCAGTCGTCGACAAGAAGAGTGGCAAGCCGATTGAAGGGGCGCTCGTTGTTGCGATGAATCAAGGGACTAACTCCATTAAGGGCGTCACTCAAGTTGCTGAGAGCATAAGTGACAGAAACGGCAATGTGAGAATCACTGGGAATTTTACGGTATTGGAGAGGTCGATGCCGAAGATTATTGTCTATAAAAAGGGGTATATGGCCATTTCTAACGGGCCGTTTGAGCGTAATTTTGGCAACGAATTAAATGGTTTCAAGTGGGAAAACGGGTACAAATTCGAAATTTCACCATGGCAGACTCAACTCCGGCACTGGGAGCACTATTGGTATATTTATTTGAAATTTGCCAAGCAAGCCGCTGAAGAGGGGTCTCCAACATTATTGAATTCGATTCTTTGGGAAAAGGATCTATGACTGAAATGCCCAACACTCGGCACGACCCCACTCCCTTCGGTCGGGGGTCAGCCTCATGCCCGTTGGTCGCATTAATAGAGAGTCCATGTGCCCATGAATAAGATAATAAATCTACTGTTGATTAATCTGTCAATTGTTCTGTCCTCTTCTTTATGTTGGGGAAATCAGGATGTTATGGTTCCCCCACATAATGCTTGTGTAAAAAACATATCCGAAAGTTCAACTCCGATAGCGGATATAAAAAAATGTGAAAAAGTGGCGCAGTCGACTATTAATCGAAACGAAAAAGCTAAGGCTCTTCTTTTCCTAGGGCGTATGCACCTACAACTGCCTAATGCTTTGATGTATAGATTCTTTTCTGCTCCAAGCAGCAAATATTTCGAAGGTGAAAAGAAATTTAAAACCTTTTGCAAAACAAGACCAAATGAATACTATTCTGATGAGGTCAGTGGCTCATATATTTATAACGGGCATCATTTTAATACGATTATTGCCGCGTACTCCGAAACAGAATTTGTGGATGATGCAGCTTTCGAAATTGCTAAGTTACCACAAGGCGGCGAATGCGAGGGTTGGCTCGATTGTTATTTGGAAAATCCATTAAAACCACTCTGCGCTTTCTTGAAAAAATATCCATACTCCCCGCTTGCAAAAGATGCTGTTTCAACAGCTAATTTAATACTAAAAAATACTTTAGATATGTGGTTAGGCGAGATCAAAACGCCCATAAATTATAAGGTTCCGTCCGAAGGTTACAACCCTGATGCTATTAAAACCACTCTGCATAATTATGAAGATTCATTAAGTAAGTTGCAAAAAGAGGATCGTGTTTCAGCATATATGGCAATTGCCTCTGCATGGTCTCGTCTAACATATTATTCAGAGGCAAAACTATTGTACTTGTCAATTCTTAAGGAAATATCCGAACATGACGGTGCAAAAAAAGCCTTGAAAAACCTTCCAGCCGGAAAATAGGAAAGATACGGTGAGAGCCTTTGAAAGAGAACTTCTAAGGGTACCAGAGGGAACCCTAAGGGGACATAGCTGCTTTATTGTTTTAGCATAAGGAAATGTCCCAACTCTCGCGTGGACTCGGTCGCGGCGAAAAAGCCCGCCGCAGCCGGTCACGCTCATAGCCGTTGATCGCAAAACAAGGAGATGAGAATGAATAGGCGGAAAAATTTCTTGTCTGGTTGTCTGATAAGTCTGATTTTGCTATCGAGTGGTTGTGCAACCAATCACGGGACGAGAATTGACAACATCCCAATGTACGGCCAGCCAAAAGTTGAACGCCCAGAACTTCTGAAAAAAGCTGATGAGGATTTTATCAAACAAGCCACGGGTGGCTACGGTAGCCGTGAGGCTGCAAGCAAGGCATGGCATGCACAAGCTGAAAAATTTATGCTGGAAGGCAACGTTGACTATGCCATGAGGCGATACAATCAGTCCTGGCTGCTCAACCCTAATAATTACCAACCCTACTGGGGGTTTTCTCGGATCGTAGCCGAACAAGACAAGCTAGATGATGCGATTGAATTTCTAGAAAAAGCCAAAAATCTGTGTGACGACAATTTCCAAAAGGTGGCCTTACTCGCCGATGCTGGAACAATCTACTCATACAAGGCTGATAGCATTCCTAAAGACAAACTCAATGAACGGGCACACTATTTCACTCTCGCAAATCAGAATTTCATCGAAAGCTCAACTCTCGACCCAAAATATTCCAACTCCTGGCTTCGCTGGTCTCACTCTCTGTTCAGAGAAGGTAAGTATGCCGAGGCATGGGAAAAGCTGAAAAAGGCTAGATCACTTGGTGCAAAGGAAAATGATGTTTACCTGAAAAAACTCGAAGAAAAAATGCCAGAGCCGAAATGAGAAACGAGCGCTCAGCCGGTTGCACGCCGCCCCGCCCGGAAAACCGACCGGGCGATGTGGGTGAACCGGGCAACCCGTTGAACCAAGGATAGAAATGACTGAACGACAAGAATTTGTGCATAGGTGGTGCAATGACGTAATTGAAAAGCTCACTACATCAGTCGCAGATGTGAACAACGAAAAAGCTCTCTCACCTTCTGTAACGCAACAACTCCTAATTGAAATAAGGAATATGCAAAAGGCTCTTGATCCCGAAGTCTATATTCCAATGTATCCTCGTTTTCTACTGGATTCCTGGGATGGATACGATTTTGTAGATGACTTATTGAAGCTGGCTTATGAGTACGGACGTATAAGAAAAGGCGCAAAATTTAGCCAAGGTGTTCCGGAAAGTTAGCGGCGAAGACGCCGCAAATATGCCGGGAAATAAAGCTGATAGAGAAGAAAGAAAGAACGGAAAAGGCTAAAAAATTAAGAAATGAATATGACACTAAGGCGGCAATTTTACTGTCTTGGGATGATAACAACGTAGGTTGCGTTTTGCCCTCAACAGATTAAAGTTACTGAATTTTAGACGTTGTCGTTGTGTTTACATTTTCCGGCTTGATGCCGTGTGTCAAACGAGATACAATTTATAAAATGATACTTCGGAGGGAACGATATGCCACGAGCTGCAATGATTCATGCGCGGATGGAGCCGGAATTAAAAAAAAATGTTGAGAGCATCTTTAGAGCGCTTGGAATGACAACAACCGAAGCAGTGACACTCTTTTACAAGCAAGTAGAGATGCGGCACGGATTGCCGTTTACTGTGGAGGTGCCTGATGAGGAGCTAGACACCTGGCAGAGAGAAGAGATCAGAAAAGGTCTTGAGGAGATGAGAGCCGGAAAGTTGATTGACCACGAAGATGTAGTCAAGCACCGGGCGTCTCGAAAATGAGGATACGCTGGACTGAAGGAGCTGTTGGCAATCTTGACCATGTCGAGGATTATATTGCTCAGGACAATCCATCGGCTGCGGTAGCTACGGTAAATAAGATCATCGATTCTGCTCAGATGCTGGCTGACTATCCGACCATAGGGAAACGTGGACGCGAACGTGGGACACGAGAACTTGTTATTGCCGGCCTGCCGTACATCGTCATCTATGCTGTACAGCGTGAGGAGCTAATTATTCTCCGAGTACTGCATACATCTATGAAATACCCGTAACAAACCTCATATGTTCCCCGCCCTACCAACTCCAACACGGCAAATTATCGACACCAATGCGGTGAAAGCCCCGAATGTCCAACGGAAACACCAGTCAGCGGGAAAAAGCCCCCGCAGAGCCGCTGCTTTCCCGAACCGTTGAACTTCAGAAGCTTTTCGAATGATCTTCATCCTCTCCAGCAAGCCTACCGAGCGGTGCCGGCAAAGACTCCCCAGGCATTAATCCGCATTCCGCTTCATCTCCGTATTGCGCAAGAATCCTTGGCCGGCACACGCCGCTGCTACATCCGCTCCCCCTACTCATCCTGCCGCAGAAAGCACCGACACTCCCTGACAGATTCTGCAACACGACCAAATGTCGTAAAAATTTGATTTAGCGAGTTTTACTGGTAGAATTTTATCTATTTCAGGCCGCTATGCGCACAGTGATCGGGTTATCATTACGGGGAGGTTGCCATGCAGAATTTTACCGGGCTAAAGCGAATATTGCTGTTTACTTCCATATGCCTTACGTGCTGCACAATTTCAGTCGCTGCTTTCGCGGCCGAGAAACAGACCTACAGCCTGGCAGTGATTCCAAACCTACCGGCAATCGCCCTGCATAAGAACTGGACCCCGTTCGTCGAGTACATGTCAAAAGAACTGGGAGTGAATATTGAACTCAAGCTGTACGACAAGATCGCAACGTTCCTGGAAGAGACACAGGATGGACGGAGCGACTTCATCTACTCCGCTCCGAACATGTTCTACCTTGCCTACCGCAAGCAGAAATACGTCCCGCTGGTTCGCAGTTCCACCCCGTTACGCGGACGTGTCTTCGTTAGAAAGGATTCTCCCTACCACAAGATAAGTGATCTGCAAGGCAAGACGATTGCTTTTGTCGGCCCGAAGAATGTGTGCAGCGTTATCACCCGTCACGCGCTTATGACCGGCCAGGGAAGCATCGCATACAATACTTCGTTCAACGGTTCCACTATTAATGTGGCCAAGAGTGTCATACTGGGCAAAGCGGATGCCGGAGCGACGCTTGACATAAGCATGATGAACGACATCCCGGATATGCTCAACGAATTCCGCATCCTGCTCGAAACCGAGCAGGTAGCTCCCCATCCGATAGCAGCCCATCCGAGGGTTCCCAGGAAACTGCAGGACGCTTTCACGGCTGCGGTAATTGCTCTGGATACATCTGATCAAGGCCGGGCAATCCTTGACAAGATCAAGCTCAAAAAACCGGTCAAGGCTGACTATAAAAGGGACTACAGCTTCTTTGCCGATGTTGATTCTGAAATTCTCAACAAATAGCAGTAGATTCAGCCGGTATCCGATATGCCAAAGCGCCTCGAAATAAGGATAATCACTTCTCTTACCTTTGTGCTCGCCGCCATGATTGCAGTGTATGGCTGGTGGGTTGGAAATAATCAGACAAAAATCTACGTGCAGTCGCTCTCCGACAATCTGCGGGCTCTTTCCCATAGCCATGCAGTCAACGCCGCGCATTTCATGGTTGTCAAGGAGTATGCCGGACTCGATGAGCATATGCTTGAGGCGGCACAACTGCCGGAAGTAATGAGCATTCAGGTTCTGGAACTTGACGGGACACTTTTGTGCAACATCACACGATCGAGCAGATCGGAAAAACCCCGCCTGATCTACTCACTCAAACAAGTCAGCACACCGACGGGGAGTGAAGCTTTCATAACCCGTGAAGGGAACAGCCTGGTCAGCTGGGCGCCGATAGTCGCCGGAAGCCAGTTGGGATGGCTGAAGATGACTCTCGGACTCAACACAGCGAACGAGCTACAGCATGCCACCTGGCGCAGTACGCTTCAGGTCGGGGCTTTGTGGCTTCTTGTGGGAATCCTCCTGATGGTACTGGTGGTCAGGAGGCCACTTCTGACAATCCGCGAGCTGAGCCTGTTCGCCCGTGACCTTCAGAATCGCAAGGGGGCCCAGGTTTCGGTCCCCCGAGGGGTCTTCGAGATTGATCTGCTTGCCGATGCCCTGAATCATTCATCAGCCGAGCTGCAGTCCGCAGAACGCCTGTTGATGTCACAGCAGGAGCAGCTGTCGGTGACCCTGCAGTCCATCGGTGATGGTGTCATCTCGACTGACATCAACTGCAGGATCATGCTACTGAACCATGTGGCCGAACAGTTGACCGGCTGGCGCCAGGAACAGGCCCTTGGCCAAAGGCTCGATGAAGTACTCTGCCTGGAGAAAGATGACGATGCGCCGACAATCGAGAGCCAGCTCCGGCCCGTTCTTGACGAAAAGCGACCGATAGAACTTTCCGGGCAGGTCCGGTTTGTTTCCAGGGAGAAGGCGGTTTTCCTGGCCATCGTGAACGGCACCCCGATAATCGACAATTCCGGCCATCTGGCCGGTATGGTGCTGGTAATCCGGGACGTCACCGAAAAAGCGGAGCTGGAAGCGGAAAAACGCAAGCTTGAAGAGCAACTGATCCAGTCGCAGAAGATGGAATCAATCGGCCAGCTTGCAGGAGGCATTGCCCACGATTTCAACAACATACTCACTGCAATCAACGGCTATGGAGAAATGCTGCGTTCAAGGCTCGCCAATGATGAAAAGCTTGCCTCATTTGCCGACCAGCTGCTTGCTGCCGCAGGGCGGGCCGCCAACCTTACCAGGTCATTGCTTGCTTTCAGCCGCAAACAGTCCATTGAACTCGTGCGCACCGACATCAACAGTATTGTCAATGGTGTCCAGAAGTTCCTGGGGCGGCTGATCGGCGAGGACATCATCCTGAGCTCCCGCACCACTGCTACACCCTTGCCGGCCATGGTGGACGCGGGACAACTGGAACAGATCCTCATGAACCTTGCGACAAATGCACGCGATGCAATGCCGGAAGGCGGGAGTCTTCGCATTGAGACCGACGAGATTTTCGTGGACGCACTCTACAGCAACTCAGTTGCAGCGGCCAAACCGGGGCGCTATGCCTTGATCACCGTATCGGACAACGGTAACGGCATGGATCAGAAGACCTGCGCGCGCATCTTCGAACCGTTTTTCACCACTAAAAATATCGGCAAGGGCACCGGCTTGGGGCTCTCCATTGTCTATGGGATCGTTCGCCAGCATAACGGGTTCATTACCGTGTACAGCGAACCGGGGCATGGCACCAGTTTCAGGATACATATTCCGGTTTCAGAGGGCCCCGAGAGAAAATCAATTCCAGAGGACATCTCGGAAAATCTGCATGGGACAGAAACCATCCTGCTTGTGGAGGACGATAATGACGTGCGCGAAATCCTTTCGCTGACGATGGCTGAAGCCGGTTATACCATCATCAGCGCAACCTGCGGAACAGAGGCTGTTGGACTTTTTGATGAGCACCATGATCGCATCAGCCTGATCCTGATGGATGTCATCATGCCCGGCATGAATGGCAAGGAGGCCTACAGCCGGATCAGCGAACGTTACCCGGCAACACCGGTCATATTCATGAGCGGATATACTTCGGACATCATCCTGCACAAGGGAATCGTTGACATGGATATCAATTTCATTCACAAACCCATATCCAAACAGCTGCTGCTGCAGAAGGTGCGCGAAGTCCTGGATGGCAATACACGGCCTATCGGGGAAACCGGTTGACCCGGCTACCCACAAACGGCTAAAATACAATAGCTTTTAACACCGCGAACAGTTCCACCCGGTAAACCGCTGACCGTATTCGAAGTTTCTCCGCCGTTCTATTTCAGCAGGAGGTGTTCCATGAAGAGATGTCTGGCAGTTTTTGTAGCAATGTGCCTGGTTTGGACAACCGAGACTGTTTCTGCTTCATCGCTGGTCTACCAGCCGGAGAGTCTGTCCCTGACCATACCTGCCGGAGCCGAGCAGCAGACATTTATAAAGGTCGGGGTTGAAGACGGAAGTTCAGCGACCTACTACCTGTTTTTCATGGACAGGCTTGTCAACGCCAACCTGCCGGCCGAGTGGCTGTCAGTCTCTCCGGCCAGCGCGTTCCTGTTCGGCAGTTCGAGCGCCACTTCTCTGCTTACAATCCGTGTTCCCGACGGCACGTCGACCGGTGTCTACTCCGCTTACATGCTTTCGCGGGCCAGGGCCCCTCACGACGTCGCCCAGCCTGGCAACGGTCTCCGCATAGATGTGACCGTACCGTCGCAATGCAGCGGCATTCCGGTCGTCACTGTTGATTCGCTACAACCGTTGATCATTTGGCCCCCGGATCACAGCATGACCCAGGTGGTCGTTACCGGTACGGTTCAGATGCCGGCCGGATGCACGATCGCCGAAGCCGGCTACGCAATCGAGGATGAATACCGCGTACTCTCGGGCATCGGCAGGATCGGGATTGACACGGGTGGGAATTTCACGGTTGCGCTTCCGGTTGAAGCCATGCGCCACGGCCAGGACAAGGACGGCCGGCATTACGCAATCACGGTTTATGCAAGGAACGAAGCCGGTAGCGGGTCATCCGTCACCAGGACAGTTGTGGTTCCCCACGACCATTCAGGCAAATGAGCTGCAAGGAAAGTCTCTGGGCAGAAAGGGAGCCTTCGGCTCGTGGGGGCATGAGACAGCGGGGAATAACGTCAGAGCAAAACCGCTAACAGGATTTTCAGAGTTTGAAAATATCAGAAGTTTCATGAGTGCCAGTGCATCACCAGAGGGTAACCGAGGCCAGGCCGGTCAGCACACTAACCGGCCTGGCCTGTCTATACTACGTTCTCGAAGGTACCGTAGACCGGCGCGCCGTTTCTCCGACAAAACAGCTCTGGATTCCTGAAGCAGCCGATTGGGCGCCCCTCTGTACCGACTGCTGGTTTTTCTTCTGTAACGTCAACGCGAGGTGTTTCTTCCCCAGCAGGTTCCAGTACACCATGAACGCTGCGGCAATGACGAACAGCATGGATCCAAACAACGTAAAAACCGACTGCAGCATACTTGTATCACTCATTCGTTTCTCCTTTTACATGTTGTGAATTATCAACATCTCCAGACGGGTAGATGTACGTACTGCCCGGCTCCTTCCTGTCCCGGATTTACGGCGCAAAAAAACCGGGACCGAATCTCTGGGATATTTCGGCAACCCGGCTGTCTCAGTGAGACCCTTTAGGCTTTCCGCCCCACCCTCGCGGATGGTTGAGTATTATCGTTACCACCAGGGGATGGCGCGGATCATGCCCACACACCATCCCAAGTTAGTTTTTCACCTTTGAACGTGGTTTATAGCTTCTTTGCCTTACCCCCTTTCCCGGCTGTTTCACTGAAGGTCGCTGACTGTCAATGATACCGCCGAACGTTGCCAATAAAAAAACCGGGTTACCGAATATCTTTGATATTTCGGCAACCCGGCTATCTCAGTAAGACCCTGTAGGCTTTCCGCCCCACCCTCGCGGATGGTTGAGTATTATCGTGTATCTGCTCTGCTTATGTGATCCGGGAGGCACCCTACTACAGAAATAAACCGTTGTCAAAAAAAAGCATCTTAATTAATACAGCAGGACAAGGAGTCTACACTCTATAAATTGATTTGACTTGCCAAGATCCAGGGAAAGAGTTCTGACTGGCGCATATTCACGGAGAGTCAGAATTCAACATCGCTCAGGTATCAGGTTCCGGATAAAAGCACGATTGTAAAAATCTTTGGAATGTGGCACTTACGAGTTACGGAATCATGGACCATATCCAACCTTCTCGGCGGCAGACGGACTGCACAACGCCTCGCCACTGTTGAAACACAACTGGAGTAAAAAATGATCAAATCAATTGTAGTTGCATCAATCATTTTTTTAACCGTCTTCACTTCAGTGGAAATTCATGCCCAGGAGCCTGACGAGTCCAAGACGGCCAGCGCCGGTCAGGCCGCGGAACCAGCCAGCTCCAGTCACAGCCCGGCTGTCGTTGCCACTGGCGCCCAACCTGCCCCCAGAACTACTGAGCGCGGTACCGCCCAGGCTCCCCTTGCCAACCTCTTCCCGACCCGCGAGCCTGATGTCCGGGACAAGATCAATCCCACCGTTGCGCCGCCACCCGCCCGCCCCCGCCAGGGCACCCTCGGATTGCAGCACGAAATTCACGGTGAGCTGACGACATCCTTCAGCAATAGCAACGGAGTTCCCCAATAACATAACTGCGCATTCAAATACTCGTCGACCGGAGTGGCTGAGGAGTCATCATTGTTGTATCAGTCTGATAACGTTTCCATTACATTTGCGCCTGGCACGTATTTCCTGTTTCATTTTCAACAAATTATTGCTACACATCCATCGAAGTCACCTGAGCGAGAAAATCCAAAAGGGCATCCCTGACTGTTGATAGCAATGCTGGTGAAGCATGTCTATGGCTCCTGATTCCGGTCTGATTTTATGCCGACTTCAGCAGCAACGACTTGCATGACCCCGACCATCGGGCCCCTGATTAACGGAAACGGACAGGCAACCACCAGCAATATAGTGATAATGCAAAAGAACTTCCCGGGAACATGCGGGAGGCGGGAGCACAAATTACCAGTAATCAGTCAGATTGTTTTACCGGTAGTACAGGAGTTGCTGGATGCCCTCTCCTGTCACGGTAATTTTATTTTCAGCATTTTCAGACAAATACAATCGTCTTGGTCGCGTGAAACAACACCAGGATTCTTATAGCATTTTGGTGCAAAAAGGAAAGATAGCGCGGGTTCTGGCAACTGAAGCCACCGGAAAGGGAGGTCACAGAAAAAGTCTCAAGCGCCTTTATTTGGCTGTAATCAGGAGTTTTATCCGGGAAAGATTTTCAATTGAAACAACATTAGGGCAGTTGAATTTCCATACATGAAAGGGATAAGACATGCAGCAACATGATCTCTCAAAAGCGGTTGAAATCAGCAGCGGAATTCACTGGGTCGGCACCGGCACCAAGACCTTCCTGAGCAGGAACTCCTACCTGCTCTGTTACCATGGGCAGGAAAAGCTCAATTCCATGGTTATCGACCCCGGCCCCACGGTCGACCTGGACATATTGATCCACAAGGTGTCCGAGGTACTGGGCTCGATAACAAAAGTAAATGCGGTCTTCCTTAACCATCAGGACCCCGATGTTGTCGGCAATGCTCCGTACATGGCCAGATCTAACCCTAACACCATCATGCTGGCGACCGAAGATACCTGGAGGCTTGTCAGCCTCTCCGGCCTGGATTCGACGAAATTCCGAGCCGTGGAGCGCTTCAAAAACATGAGGATTGTCATGCCGACAGGTCACAAGATCCAGTTCGTCCCGACTCCGTTCTGCCACTTCCGCGGCGCTTGCATGCTCTATGACATAGAATCGAGAATCCTCTTTTCAGGCGATTTCATGGGCGGCATTGCAGCAACCCGACTGTTTGCGACCCGCGCCAACTGGTCTGGAATCAAAGCCTTCCATCAGCTCTACATGCCCAGCAATGAAGCAATCCGCCTGGCGGTCCGCCGCATTCGCGACCTTCAACCGGCGCCGGTCATGATCGCACCTCAACATGGATCAATCATCCTGGAAGAGGACATTCCCTATTTCCTCGATCAGATGGAGAATCTCAAGGTCGGACTGGATATTATTACCACTTTCGACAGGATCATGCCGGAGATGATAGCCGGACTGAACGAGATAATTTCAACCGTCGGAAAAACCATTGGCGAAGAAAACGTTACAAACACCATGAAGATGTTTCATGCGGACGGCAGCTACCCGGCCATTTTTGCCCTGAACAGCGAAGGGAAAATCGCCGAGATCAAAGGAGACCCGATGGAATCGATCGAGTCCCTGATCAGGATGTTTTTCAGGAACTGTAGTGAAAACCAGAAGAGCATTCTCAAGTCGATAATATTAAAGATCCTCATCCTGCGAAACCTGCCGACATTTGACACATTGTTGGCCGAACAGTATCCGCCTGAAGTAGAACTTTTTGAAGACACCCAGGCATCGGACACGTAAATTCCGGCATAGGTATCCTTATTAAGCTGAATAGAGCTTTCAGGCACATTAAAGGCACTACAAATCACCAGATATCAGGATGTTGCAGCAGGGGAAGCATTCCTGCAGCCAGATTGGCCGGATACTGGAATTTGGCAGATCAGAAGTTATTTTCCGCCATTTTCAGGCAGGAAATAACTTCTATAACGAACTTGTCATGTTTGTCAGGGTTGGAAAGGGATACAGGCGGGTCTGTTACTCAAACTGCTTCTTGAATTCCTCGACCAGTTGCCGCAGGTCGGCAACCTCGGCACGCAGGACGGCCATCTCTACTTCCAGCCTTGCAATCCGCTCGTTTTCCGCATTGACGCGCTGACGGGCAGCCTCAGGGGCGGATTCCGCGCACTCCGCTCCGCTTTCCGGCAGCTCCGAGAACAGCTGGGCATAGCGCCCTTCTTTGCGTCCCGGCTGACGCGGCAACAGCGCGATCATGGGCGCTTCGCGTTCCATCAGCTCCCGCAGCACCACCTCTACCGCCGCCAGGTCGCCGAAAGGGTGCATCCGTTCGCATCGCGTGCGCAGCTCGCCGACGGTCTGGGGGCCACGCAGCAGCAGTTCGCATAAGACCGCCTGCTCAGCCGGGACCAGCCCCAGTTTTTCCGCCATCAGATGCCGGTACTTCGGAACCCGGCCGCCATCAGCCGATATAACCGACAACTGCTTGAAACGGAGTGAATCCAGAGCACGAACCACATCTTCCTCGGTCAGGGTCATCACCGGATCGCGGTTGGATTTCTGATTGCAGGCATTGGTCAGCGAATTGAGCGACAGCGGATAGTATTCCGGTGTCGTCAGTTCCTTTTCCACCAGACTGCCAAGTACGCGAGCCTCTATGTTGTTCAGCATTATATCCATCGGTTGACTCTTTCCTTCCCGCACAGGATAACTCAATGAAAGGTCGGCACCTTCTCCTGGAAGAGGACATAGGGGCTGACAATCAGCATCGAAAACTTTTTCATCTTGTTATCATCCCAGGCACGGATCTTGGCTTCCGACGGCTTGCCGATCATGCCGGTTTCAACCAGGTGCTGAATAATGTCTATGTCATCCGAGGCCACTTTCAGAGCGGTATCGGCCAGATCCAACGAGTCGTCAACCAGTATCAGGCCCCCACGTTCAAGATGTGCCCGCAGACAGCCCCATTCGGCTTCATCAATTGAAAGCGCCAGTTCCTCTTTACTTGGAATCATTTGAAAAACCCCTTTTCCACGCACTTGTCACGAACAGCTATCGTGGCATCCACAGTTTTTTTCTGATCAGCAGTCATGCCGGGATAACCGAGTGCATCTTTGGGTGTCACGATGGTGTGGATGTACTGCTCAAAACTCACCTCGCGCGGGAGATTTTCTCCGAGACAGGTGCAGAATTTTTCCCTGCCCACGGCCCTGATGCACTGTTCCTGCTTGGCTACTCCGGCTTTCTGCTGTTCCTTGAGTTCTTTGAGTTCCTGAATCTGCTGCTCAAGCAGCTTGATCTTTTCCATCAGCTCGTCATCCTGGGCCGCAAAGACAGGCGATGTTAAAAGGAGCGTTGTAATCAGGATGGATAATATTCTTTTCATATGCTTGGTACCTCCGGATATTTAGTAAGCTAGAAGTCAATCCCTGCCGTTTTCAGGAATAAAACTACTTCGTCAACGAACTTATCCTGTCAACATGGTTACGCTTCTTTATCATGCGACACAGACAAAGTCCATGCCTTCCTGCCATCCGAGTTGGTCCGCCAGCGCCCTGAACTGCTGTCGTGCTCCGCGGACACCGATCGCGGCCAGCATTTTCCTTCCGGACAAGGCCAGCTCTTCCGGCCGGGAAACCGGCGCGCCATGCAGTGTGCGGCCGATTTTGCGAGGATCGACGTCGAGCCAGTGGCAGACGCTGATGCCGTTGGCAGCCAACAATCGCTGCCAGGCCCTGGCTTCAATCCCGGCACCGGCCATGACCACCTCGGAACACCCTTTCAGAAAGCCCTGACACAGATAGTGCAACTTGCATGAACGAAAAGCGTTGGATGAGTACTCGTCCATGGTGCGGGTGGCGCGTTGCGGGTGGTCTCGCCAGAAAAAGAGCCGTCCGGGCAGCCGCGCAAAATGCACATCTGCAGCCGCCATCCGCAGCCAGAGATCGTAATCCTCCGCCCAGCCGTGGTCACGATACCCCCCCAACCGTTCCAGTATGCTCCTGCGGGTCATGATGCCAGGATGCACGAAAGGGGACTCGACAAACAGGTCCCTGCTGATCAGGTCGTGATCCTGAAGCGAATTCTGCCAGGTTTCGTAATCTATCATTCCCTGTTTCAGCGATGTCCGGGGGAAATGTCTGAAACTGCAGGCCACGAGCCCGATACCGGGATGGGCCTCAAGGTAGGCGACCTGTTGCGCCAGCCGGCGGGGATGGCTGATATCATCCCCGTCCATGCGAGCCAGGAACGGGGCCCGGCACAGTTCGAGACCGGCATTCAGCGCTGCCACCAGGCCGCCTCCCTGGCGGCGGAGCACCTTGATCCGGCTGTCACTTGCGGCTGCCGAGGCGAGAATACGGGGCGTCTGATCGCCTGAACCGTCATCAACCGCCACCAGTTCCCAATCTTCAAGGGTCTGGCGATGCAGAGAATCCAGCGCGGCCTGGAGATACCGTTCCTCATTGCGAACAGGCATCAGAATTGATACGGCTGGAACTCGGGACATCAGGGTTTGGATCGCTTGAATTCTTCCAGACGCGCGGCGGCTTCCCTTGAGGCCTGGGATGAGGGATACTTGCGGATTATCTCGTTATACAGCTGTGTGGCATGCTCGCGGTTGTTCTGCTTTTCTTCAAAGCGGGCGGTTTCCAGCAACTCCGCAGCCTTTTTTTCTCCGGAAACACAGCCGGATAAAAGCAAGGCTGACATCAATGCTGCAAGTGCGGTTATTTTCATGGCAATCTCCTGTCAGCGATCATGATGCCGACTTATTACCAGAAAATGACGCTACAGTGCAATACATGTCACGTCAGGGTTGCAACCTGTGGAGTTTTTTATGCGGCGAGTGCTGTCTGGTGAAACGCCACGGAACGGCGGCGCTCCACTCCGCGAAACGGCCTGTTGGCTGATCGGATCGGATCGCGACCGACCATGACCCAGCCGCTGGAACGTTCAAAAGCGTGGATTTCACCGCTGGCAAGCATCCTGTCCAGTACATGGGGGGGAACGGAATCCGGTTCTCTTGTGGTGGTAATTATCGGAATCAGCATCAAAACCTCTCAAGCATATGATAATCAGTAGACTCTGTTTTTGGGGCGGCTGCGCTGGATCGTCTGCATGTAAATACCGGATTCGTTGACAATGTTGCCATCCGGATGCGCCAGCAGGAGTTCGTCGGTACGGTATGGCACGGCGGAAGCCCACAGACCTTCGCTGCTGGTGTTGCAGGCGCCCTTCCAGGGATCAACCGGGCGATACATGCCGGCTTCCTCTTTGTAAACGCCGAAATGCAGATGCGGAATCTGCGAGTTACCGGAGCTTCCAACTTCGCCTAGAATCTGCAAGCGCGAAACTTTCTGGCCTGGAACAACTTTAAGCGAACCTTTGCGCAGATGGGCATACAGAGTCAGGTAACGAGTGTCATCGATCCTGTGTTCCACCACAACAAAGTTTCCGGCATTGAAGCCGAGCGTGGCGCCGCTCTTGGCACCGATAGCCAACCGGCTCTTCTCCCGTTCGTCACATTCGCGCTCGGAATCATTCGGACAACGGTCAAACAGGCCGTCACTGGTCCATTTCACAACTCCGTCCGCGGCGGCCATGGCCTTAATACCCTGATCAACCGAGGAAACAACGATATCGGTGCCCTGATGACCGGTATAACCGGGCTTGCTGCACGCGAAAGAAAGGCCGGTTCCGGCAACATCAGGATAGCCGATACGGAAATGACGGCCGGCGCAGTCCACTCCGGGCACGCAGGAAATCGGCCATGAAAAGCCATCTTCGGCAGTTGCGGCAAAACAATGGAATGCGTTGAGCACAACTGACAGTAAGAATATTAATTGGAATAAACTGCTTTTAATCATTTTATGAGCATACCGTCCCGCTTGATACAGGGCATATGATTTAAGAAGTTCGGTCTAAGGACTGTTTTCTTTGCAAACAGGTCTCAAAATAACGGAATACATGTCCGGAAGCAACTCCAAACAGACTTGCGCCGGAGACACGGGGCAATAGCGGTGGCCGGCTTTGCACCGAGGCCATTAAATACAGCTATAAATCTCCGCAAATAAATTAGCAAATCCTGTGCCGATATCCACGAAAATCAAGGCAATAATTTTCCCTTGACGATCCGTAGTGATGAGGTAAGGATATAAGCAATATACCGACAGGAACAATTTTATACATGAACAGTGAATACAGGCGTCACCGTTACAATTTTCAACACATTGCGGCATTGCTCTCAAATCGGGACTGCGAAACGGTTCCGGATACATCAGGCAGAACCCTCGCCTCAGTCGCTCTGATCGTACGACAACTGTCCGATGACATGGAAATCCTATTCATTCAACGGGCAGCCCATCATCTGGACCCCTGGTCGGGGCACATTGCCTTCCCAGGCGGTAAATGTGAAAAAGGGGAGCAGGTCTGCCAGACCGCGCGCCGGGAAACACTGGAGGAGATCGGTATCGACCTGGAAGACGACTGGTATCTCGGTCGACTGTCCGATATCGTCGGCACGAACCTGCCGGTATGGGTTTCCTGCTGCGTGTACGGGACCGGCAACAGGATCTCAGTTCCGGTGTTGAGCGAGGAAGTAAGCGACGCTTTCTGGATCAGGCTTTCGGATGTGCGTGACCGCGGGCGCCACCAACTGTCGCCGGTAGCTTTCGATGACAGATTTTTCGAAGTCCCGGCCATCAGACTTCCCGGGGAAGGCAAACCGGTACTGTGGGGCATAACCTATCGCCTGGTGATGCAGTTCCTTGAGCTGCTCGATCACATTGATCTAGGAGTTGCAAATAGTGATGATTGCTGTACACTGCCTAAATTGATAGAACTTAACGAGGAGGAATTGTCATGAGCGAAAAAAGTGGAATCATAACCTTCAAGGGCAACCCGATGACCCTGCTGGGACCGGAACTCAAGGTGGGGGACGCTGCCCCCGGGTTTACCGTGGTTGACAACGCCCTGGCGCCGACCACGCTGGCTTCATACGCCGGCAAGGTCAAGATCATCAGCGCGGTACCATCACTGGACACTCCGGTCTGCGACACCGAAACCCGCCGCTTCAACCAGGAAGCAGCAGCCCTGCCGGGAGACGTAGTTGTGCTGACGATCAGCCAGGACCTCCCCTTTGCACAGAAACGATGGTGCGGTGCGGCAGGTATCGACAGGGTGGTGACGCTCTCCGATTATCGCGAGCGCTCCTTCGGCCTCGCATACGGCGTACTGATCAAGGAGCTGTTGCTCTTGACCCGTGCAGTCTTTGTTCTGGATACAGCCGACAAGATCCGCTACATTCAGATAGTTCCGGAAGTCACCGCCGAGCCGGATTACGCGGCCGCTATCGCCGCCGCCAAGGCCCTGCTGTAACTGTAACAGACAAGCCGGCCGGCAGAGACTCCGCATCAGGGTGCCTCTGCCGGCCGGCCTTCCGCCCTCACCCTACCCGACAATCCTTTTCAAAAGCCAGGCCATGTTTTCACCCAGCACCCGCATCGTATTGATTCCTTCCTCATCCTGGTTCACATCGCCGATATTCCTGCCGATCCCCAGGTTCCAGTAGTTCGAGGCGGGAATGATCATCTGCCCGATCGTGAAGAAATGATTGATCGTGTCGAAAACGTTGATGGCTCCCGCCCGGCGCACCGCCACCACCGCAGCTCCGGCCTTGCGTTTGAACATGTCGCCATTGGCGCGCGACACCATGCCGCAGCGGTCGATCAGCGCCTTGGTTTCGGGTGTCAGGGCCGCAAAGTAGGTCGGAGAGCCGATGATGATGCCGTCCGACTCCAGCATCTTGCCGATACAGTCATTGGCAATGTCGTCGAGTACCGCGCAGCGTTTGTCCTTGCGGGAAAAGCACTGGTAGCAGGCGATGCAGCCATGCAGCATTTCGCCCCCCACCTGGACCAGTTCGGTCTCGATGCCTTCCTGTTCGAGCGCGGAAAAGACGTGGCCGATCAGCTGCGAAGTGTTGCCCCCCTTGCGGGGACTTCCGTTGAATGCGGTGACTTTCATGGGGAACCTCCTGATACAGCTACACGTAATAATCAACAACTTGCTACAGCTGTTTCTCAACCCTCTTCAGCATGATCGAGTTAAGCACCACCGAAACCGATGATAATGCCATTGCCAGGCCGGCGTATTCAGGCTTTAGGGTGATGCCGTAGCCGGACAGCAATCCGGCCGCCACCGGGATGCCTAGGATGTTGTAGAACAGCGCCCAGAACAGGTTCTGCTTGACCTTGGACAGGGTGGCGCGCCCGACTTTGATCGCCCGCACCACATCCAGCAGGTCGTCACGCATCAAGACTATGTCGCCGGTCTCCTTGGCCACGTCGGTGCCTCCGCCGATGGCGATGCCGATGTCGGCCAGGGCCAGGGCCGGAGCATCGTTGATGCCGTCGCCGGCCATGCCGGTGATCAGGCCGCGCCCCTGGTATTCCCTGACGATCTCCTGCTTGCGCCCCGGCAGCACCTCCGCCTCGAAACTGTCCACGCCGGCCTGTTTAGCCACTACTGCGGCCACATCGGCATGGTCGCCGGTGATCATGCAGGTCTTGATGCCGATAGCGCGCAGTTCTGCCACGGCGGCAGCCGAGCCTGGCTTGAGCGTGTCGGCAAAGGCGGCCACACCCACTAGCGCTTTGCCGGCAGCCACGTATACCAGCGACTTTCCGACCGCGGTCAAGCTGGCCACCTTTTTTGCCAATGGCGTCAGATCTATGCCCTCTTCCTGCATCAGCCGTTCGTTGCCGACCGCCAGGGGATAGCCGCCATAGGAACAGGTGATACCGTAGCCGCCGCGCTCATCGAAACCGGAGGCTTCACCAGGCTCGATACCGGCTTCGCGCGCGGCTGCCAGTGCCGCCTGTGCCAGCGGATGAGTGGAATAGGCTTCTGCGGTGGCCAGGCACTCCAACAGCTTTTCCGGATCGACATGACGGGACACCGGGACCAGGTCGGTCATCTCGGGCGTCCCCCTGGTCAGGGTGCCGGTCTTGTCCAGCAGCAGCACCTGCAACCCCGAGATGATCTCCAGCGCCGAACCTTTTTTGACCAGTATCCCCCGTTTAAGCGCAATGCCACTGCCGACCATGATCGCGGTCGGCGTAGCCAGCCCCATGGCGCAGGGGCAGGCGATCACCACCACGGCAATGGCAAAGCGGAAAGCGGTCAGGAAGTCGCTGGAGAGCAGATTGAACCAGACCAGGAAGGTGGCTGCCGCCATCAGCAACACTAACGGCACGAACCAGGACGAAACCGCATCGGCAAAGCGCTGAATCGGCGCCTTGTCACCCTGCGCCTCCCTTACCATCTTGACAATCTGGGCCAGCAGGGTGGCCTCGCCGATACGGGTGGCGCGAATCCGCATCATGCCGTTGGTGCTGATGGTGGAACCGGTGACACTGTCGCCCGGTTTTTTCAATACCGGCAGCGATTCACCGGTAACCATGCTCTCGTCAACCGCGCCGCCCCCCTCTACCACCTCGCCATCAACCGGCACCGTGTCGCCGGCCCGCACCAGCACGATGTCGCCGACCCGCACCACCGAGGCCGGCACCTCTTTCTCGCCGGCTTCGGTCACCAGGATGGCCTTGTCGGCCTGCAGGTGCAGCAGGCTCTTAAGCGCCTCGCCTGCCTTGCCCCGGGCACGCGCCTCAAGGTATTTGCCCAGCCTGATGAAGGCGATCAGCATGGCCGATGTCTCGAAAAAAACCGCGTTGTGTGCGCCCAGCAGTCCGAAGTAGGCCGCCAGCGAGTAGAAATAGGCAGCGGAGGTGCCCAGCGCCACCAGCACGTCCATATTGGTAGTGCCATTTTTTAGCGCACTCCAGGCGCCGCGGTAAAAGACCAGTCCGGCCGAGAACTGCAGCGCGGTGGCCAGCAGCAGGTTCAGCTGCATCACAGCCCGGTTGGAGTGCATGCCCATGGTCAGCATGATCGGCAGGGCGGCAACCAGCGATATGATCAGCCAGTTGCGCTGTGAGCGCAAAGCATCGTCAACGGCGGCTTCGGATTCGCGCAGCTCGACCGGCGTGTAACCGGCGGCATGGACAATCGCAAGGATATCGGACTGGGTGAGTTTTTGCGGATCAAAACGAACAAAACCGGTTTCGGCAGCCAGATTGACAATGGCTGTAGTAATGGCTGGGTTTTCCAGCAGTTTGCCTTCCAGGGTGTTTACGCACGAGGCGCAGTGCAGGCCGCGCACGCCGAAAGTAAGCTCCCCCGGCGGTTCGGGACGTCTGATGCCGTAGCCCAGCTCTTCCACTCTCCGTGCAACCTCATCCCCGCTTATGATGGTTTCGTCAAGGCTGACGATCAGCTCTTCCGTGGCAAAGTTGACTACCGCGCTCCGCACGCCGTCCAGCAGTTTGATCTCTTTTTCGATTCGTGCGGCACAGTTGGCACAGGACATGCCGGTAACGGAATAGGTTTCTTTTGTCGCTGCAGGATCAGTGGTGTTTAAAGTCGCCATGGACGAAGTGCCCCCATGTAATTTTGATGGCGGATGCGATCGGAAGCGCCAGAAGAATGCCCCAGAACCCCAGAGTCTCACCAAGGGCCATGACCATGATGATCGTCACCAGCGGATTGAGATTCATGGCCTCCTTGAAGACCAGCGGCTTGACGAGGTACCCCTCAAAGAAGTAGATCAGCGCGAAGGCTATGCCGGTCTGGCTAAGCACGTCTATCGACTGGTATTTGAACCAGGCGAAGAACAGCGCCGGCAGAGTGGCAAGCAGTACGCCGATGAACGGCAGTATTGAAGCGGCGCCGGCGAAAAGTCCGCAAAAGATCGGATGCGGGACGTCTATGATGAAAAGTGCAACTATCACCAGGATCGCGACAATGATCGAAACCACGACCTGACCGCGCAGGTAACCCCCGATGCTGCTATTGACCTCTTCACCGATACCGAGGATGAGGTCGCGACGATGAACCGGAATCCAGGAGGAGATAGTGTCTTTCACGGTCTGCTTGTAGTAGAGCATGAAGAAAACCAGGATCGGAGAGAGGACGATGTTGAACAGGTTGAAAAAGATGCTGGTTCCAAAACCGTAAAACCAGTTTCCGGCCTTTTCCGCAGCAGTACCCACCTTGCCGGTGGCTTTTTCGATCAGCCAGTCGATCTCCTCCGAGCCGTAGTGGTCCGGAAGGCGCGATTTCCATTCCAGCGCAAGCTGTTTGATCTTCTGGATATAGAGCGGCAGGTCGCGGATGAATGCGTTCCAGTTTATCGTAATCGCCGGAACTATGAAGGTGAGGAAGAAGACCGTCAGTATGCCCAGGATCACATACAGAAGCCCCAGCGCGTAGATGCGCTTGATGCCTTTGTTTTCGGCACGAACCAGAAACGGGTCCAGCAGGTAGGCGATCACCCAGGAGAGCAGGAAACAGGAGATCGTATGCTGCAGGGCGTAGCCGATCACAGCCAGCAGACAGAACGTAAGTATGACGGCAATGAACTTGCCGTAGTCGTTACGCGGCAGATGGCTGTGGTGTTCGTGCCCCATTTCCCCTCCTAGGGGTGTTTCAGGCCCTGGGTGGTCCTGTCAACGGTAAAAAGGTTGTTTTCTTCCAGCCAGACTTTCAGCCTGCTGGAGAGGAACTGGTCTTTCAGCAGCAACAGGCGCTCCTCCTCTTCAGGATAGAAAGAAAGGATATCTTCGGTTTTGCCGTAGGGCTTTTTACCGGCCAAAGAAGAGCTCAACAGATTTTTCAGACCGGGATCTGCGATGGATGAAATAAAACCGGACATGATCTGGCGTTCGCTATGATAGTCAAAAAGAGGTATTTCGAGAAAGCGCCCGCTATTTTTATCCAGCTGCGACTGAAACTCAGCGTCATTCTCGAAGTCGGATATGGAAAATATCTCACCTGTGAATCGGTCAAGAAAATAGATTTTGTCCGCTTCTCCGTTGGTAAAAGCGGAAAGCAGATCTTCCCAGGATATTTCTACGCTGTGCACACCGGCCATTACGTTCTCCATTTTACTTCTTGTTGACTTTTTGTGGTTTGTCGAAGCACAATCCGCTCCATGCGATCCATTTTTCTGGCCGATGCCCACTTGAAAGCAGCGACCGACGACAATTATCTTCTGCTGCAAAGCTTTCTGCATGAACTGGAGGGTAAGACCGATACCCTCTACATCATGGGAGACCTGTTTGACTTCTGGGTCGGATTCCCATCGAACCCGTTCCGGCAGTTCGACAATGTGCTTGACTCACTGGAACGACTGGTTTCCAGAGGCTGCCGCCTGGTATATTTCGAAGGAAATCACGACTTCCACCTGGGCCAGGTCTTTTCCGAACGTCTGCGGGCTGAAATCCACAGTGGCCCCGCCATGATGACCGTGCAGGGCAAACGACTCTATCTCTGTCATGGCGATCAGATCAACAAAAATGATCGTTACTATCGCCTGCTGCGCCAGATACTCCGCTCCCGCATGATTGCCTCCAGTGTCGACTATATCCCGCCGTCATGGGCGCTGAAAGTTAAAAAGCGCCTGCAAAGGCGCAGCCAGGCCGCTTATCAGGTCAAAAAGGCCCGCTGGGACTACCGAAAGATCCTGCTTAATTTTGCCCGGCAGATACAACTGCAGGGATGCGACGGCCTGGTTGCCGGACATTTTCACCTGGCCCTGCTGGAAAAACTGGACGGCAGGCCATTCACCCTGCTTTCACTGGGAGACTGGATGGGGCAGTACACCTACGGTGAAATGCTGGACGGTGAACTGCGCCTGATGACATACCCCACCAGCGCCCTCAACCAGCAACCTGAAGACGCGACTACTTTTCGAAGAACTCCTCCAGAGCCTGCTGTCCGACCTGTGAGGCCTTGATCTTCCATTTATCAGGATTTATCACCAGCGCCACCAGCGCAATGCGCGGGTTCTCCAGTGGAGCGAAAGCCGCGAACCACGAATAGTGGCCTTTGGGGTTGTCGCCATTGATAGATCCGGTTTTTGCCGCTATCGACACATCGAGAAGCAGGCGTCCGCGACGGTCGTGAAAGGCTCTGCGAGAGGTTCCGGTCAGCACCGTGCTCGAAAGCATCCGGGTCAGCGATGAGGCAGTTTCAGGAGAGACCAGCCGGCGGATTTCCCGGGGTATGAAGGTTTCCTTCTGCTGTCCCCTGTCATCGGATACGCTGCTGGTCAGAACCGGCGCCATCATCCGACCACCATTGGCAATGGCCGACATGATGACCGCAGCATGCAGAGGAGATATCTTCACATCATGGTCCAACCCGGCTCCCATCAACATCAGGTCATTATTGGTTTGCGGCTCCGATGCCTGGCTCGGCTTGGCGGGAGTTTCAGGGAGAAGCTCCTGGTTGAATCCGAAACGAGACACACTTTCCATCACTGACGTTTTACCGGCAATGTCGGAAGCGATTCGCCCGTAGACCGGATTGATTGATTTTCCCATGGCGTAGGTGACGTCCAGTCGGTTGTTTTTGCCACGCGGGCTGATTTCCCAATATCGAGGTGTTTCCGAAGTGGATCCTCCGCGAAATTCCACCACTGAGTCGGGCGTGATTTTACGGCTCTCCAGCGCCGCGGATGCCGTAATGATCTTGAAGAGGGACGCCATCGGGTACAGTCCGTATGCAGAATTACTTGTCCAGGCTGGATCTACCGATGAATAGGATGTCATGCCCAGAATCCGCCCGGTGGCCGGCTCAATCGCAACAAAGACCCCATAGGGCACCTGGTTTTTGGCCAGGAAGTCATGTACCCTTTTCTGCAATCCACCCTGTACCGTATAGTTCAACAGCAACCCGTCGGAGGTTCTTGCCGTCAGCTGGTCACCGTTCATCTCGGCATTTTCGAGCAGGCTGCCGGCAAGCGCAAAGGTACTCTGACCCCTCGGCTGCCTGGCCGCCTCGACCTGCTTTGGCGTTGCCTCCGTAAGTGACGTCAACCAGCCAGCGATGTTTTGCAGGGGGGTTTTGGAATGTCGCAGGGTGACAATGCAAACCGGAGTCAGCGCCAGAACCACGGCCAGAAAAACCAGCGCGAGCTTCAGCTTCCGGAGCTGCTTGCCGACCGGAAACGGCAGGCGGAACCTTTTGGGTTCGGAGTTAGAGTTCAGTCGTTTGTTTCGGTTGCCCGTGCTGAAAGGTTTGAAGTTTGGAAAGCGACTTTTCTGTGATAAGTTTTTTAGATCCTGCATGTCATCCCGGAATGTGTTTAGTGGGTGAACTATACCGCCAAGAGCTGTTTTTTGTCAACGAGCCAGACCCGCAATTAGAATGTGTTTATGCGATTAATGAAAGCTATCAGCAGTCCGTAGTGGTGGTGGTCGAACAGCATCGAAATCCTGGGCAGATCAGCTAGGTCCGGCTCGTCGATTTCCTCTGGATACGCGTCACAGCAGTGTATCTTGTCTCCGTTTTTGATCAGTTCGGAAAATTCATCCGATAGAGTTGCGACCTGCTCGCACGAAAGTTCTTTTGTCAACCGGATCACCAGCCGGTTTTCAATGAAACGCAGCGAGTGATAATTCCGGTAGAAGGTACTGATGACATCAAGCGCTTCCTGCTCATCCTTGGTAATCGTAAACAGAGAGAAGTCTTCTCCCGAAATAAAACCCTTGACCAGCAGGCTCTGTTTTACGAAATCAAAGAACTGTTCCCAGTAGCCATCCCGGTCATCCATCAGAATCAACGGCTTGGGAGATGTTTTTCCGGTCTGGATCAGAGTAAAGACCTCCATAGCTTCATCCAGGGTTCCGAAACCTCCCGGAAAAACCACAATGGCATCCGATTCTTTCACGAAAGCAACCTTGCGGTTGAAAAAATACTTGTACGTAACCAGACGCGGGTTACGGTACATGACCGGATTGGGCTTCTGCTCGAACGGCAGCCTGATGTTGACGGCAAAAGAATTCTCGCTGCCGGCGCCTTCGTTACCGGCCTGCATGATACCTGGTCCGCCTCCGGTAATGACCATGTAATCGTTATCCGCCAGGGCACGGCTGAAACGCACGCATTTCCCGTACATTTCCTCATCCGGCTCCGTACGGGCAGAACCGAAGATCGTGACTTTTTTGCGGTTGCGGTAAGGACCGAAAACACGGGCGGTATAACGCATTTCACGCAGTGTGCGGTTAATCAGCTTCAGGTCGGCAAGATAGTCGACATCCTGGCCGATCTTCAGGGAAGATAGTATCATTTCCTTGATTATGGCGGGATGATGAACGCCTCCCGACTCTTCTATCAGGCGGCTGATGATCTGGTCAATCTGCTGGTTGGAGCGGGAGAAGCTTATTTCCATTTTTGAGGCCTTTTACTTTTGTTTTGACAAAGCACGGTAACGGTATCACAGTCGCCTCCGTAAAGCAAACTGCCGTTAGCGCAACTCTTCGGCGATTAAGCTTGAAACCGCGCGGCGGTTTTGATATAAAGCACCTTTATTTATATATAAATATTTCGGTTATGATTATACAGACGACGGGCAAGGAGACATGGCATGTCCAATCCACAACTGGTCATGTACGATGAAGAGTTCCAGGAAATCAACGATGTCATTGGGCGTTTACTGAAAGAAGCCAATGCAAAGGTGATTTTTCTGGTCGACAAAAACGGGCAGCTAATTTCCGGCGTCGGCGAAACCGAGCGATTTGACACAACCTCGCTTGCATCCCTGACAGCCGGCAATATAGCCGCCACCGGCGGACTTGCCAAGCTGATCGGTGAAAAAGAGTTCTCGATTCTTTTTCACGAGGGCGAGAAGGACAACCTGCACATCTCGATCGTCGGAGGCAGGGTCATCCTTGTAGTCCTGTTCGATGGCCGCTCTTCACTGGGGCTCGTACGCCTGAGAGTCAAAAAATCATCGGAAGAACTTTCGACTATCTTTGAAAAGCTGATGAAAAAGTCGGAAGAACGGGAAAAACGCGGTTCATCCGAGTTCCCATTTGCCGAAATTACCGATGACGATATCGATAACCTTTTCAGCTAATGATTAACGAGGTGAGTTAACGATGTCTTTCATCAACTATGCTTCCCGGGAAATCAACTGCAAGATCGTGTACTATGGCCCGGGCTTATGCGGTAAAACAACCAATCTCCAGTTCGTGTACCAGAAGACCGCTCCTGACGCAAAAGGCAAGATGATCAGCCTGGCAACCGAGACGGAACGAACCCTCTTCTTTGACTTTCTTCCGCTTTCGCTGGGCGAGATCCGTGGATTCAAGACGCGCTTTCATCTTTACACAGTGCCGGGCCAGGTGTTTTATGACGCATCCCGCAAACTGATCCTGAAAGGTGTGGACGGAGTGGTTTTTGTGGCTGACTCACAGGAAGAGCGGATCGACGCAAACATCGAATCGCTTGAAAACCTGCGGATAAACCTTAAAGAGCAGGGCTATGACCTCGACAAGCTGCCTTACATCGTTCAATACAACAAACGCGACCTGCCCAACGTGATGTCGGTCGAAGAATTGCGTCGCGAGCTGAATCCTACCAATGTGCCCGAATTCGAGGCCTGTGCCACCACCGGTGAAGGAGTCTTCGAGACTCTCAAGGCTGTCGCCAAACTCATCCTGATTGACCTCAAAAAGGGTAAGTAGCCGGAAGGCGATTCATCAACGTATCTCGGATTGATTGACCTGTTTGAAAAAGAAGGCTGGCGATGAATTGGCAGAGAATTCCAGCCGGTTGAAGTGAATATGATTGACTCCGGCTATTTGGGCTTGATTTTTTTTGAGTAGCATGGTAGGTATTCAATCCCACCGTACTGGATTAATAGTTAATTACGGAGAGATGGCCGAGTAGGTCGAAGGCGCTCGCCTGCTAAGCGAGTATACTGGGAAACCGGTATCGAGGGTTCGAATCCCTCTCTCTCCGCCACTTTTTAACCGGATATTTCATTGACTTCTGCACGCAATACAAAAAACCTCCAGTTCGCTCTTCTTGTCATTCTGCTACTGGCTGCCTGCAAGGGCCAGGAACAGCCCGCTGTTGCTCTAAAACCTACTATTTCACATAAAAGAGCCACAGAAAAACCGGTTATTGTTCCGCCTGAAGTCGCAACCAGCTGGAAAGCCGTCAAGATCGCAGTGATCGATAAAACGCGCGCCACAGAGAATATTTACACCATACCAGTCGGGTCCGTATCACGCATTCCTTCGTCGAAGCTCACAATTTCAGCCGAAGCCTTTCTTCCCTCGTTTGTCATTGAGGGAACGGTGATGACCTCTTCCTCAAATGAACTCAATAACCCCGGGGTCAAGGTCAGTATTTCAGACGATGGCACAACGGTATTCAAAGGCTGGCTGTTTTCCAAGTACCCCGCTACCCATGCTGTCAGCCACCCGAAATATGGTTTCACTCTGGTCGGCGTGGTGCCTGCCTCGAAATAGCCCAAAGATCCGTACAATCTATCAGCATGGGATTCCATCCCGCGCCAACTGGTCGCAACGCTCATTTTCTGCATGACCGGCATGCCCGCGAACCCACTTCCACTGCACAATATGCGGCCTGGTCAGCTCCAGCAGCAACTCCCATAAATCCCGATTGACGACCGGCTCCTTTTTGCTGTTGCGCCATCCCTTGCGCTGCCATCCCGCAATCCATTCCGTCATCCCTTTTACAAGGTACTGCGAATCGGTAGTAATTGTAACCCTGCAGGGGCGGGTCAACAGGCGTAGCGCCTCGATTGCGGCACTCAGCTCCATACGGTTGTTGGTAGTTTCTATTGCCCCGCCACTAATTTCCTTTTCGTGCCGGCCATACCGCAAAATGGCTCCATACCCGCCCGGACCGGGGTTGCCGCTGCAGGCGCCATCACAGAATATCTCAACGGTCTGCAAATCAGGCTTCGCCACAGTAGGCTCCTTCTTCCCGCAACAGGTCAGCAATTGCCAGCATAACCCGCTCAACAATCAACTGGTGCGTTTCCTTGCAGTCTTCCCGCTGGAATAGATCACTGAAATCGAGTGCTTTACCGAACACCACTGAACCCTGCTGTCCCAATCCGGGAAATTTCCAATTATTGAGTCCTGTCAACGCGGTTGGTATCACCGTGGGACGGGTATCATATATGATTTTTCCGACACCGCGGTTACCCTTGCCGAGCTTTCCATCCTTATGGCGGGTTCCCTCAGGGAAAAGCATTACCTTTTGGTCAATCAACAGATCATTCAAAATCAGGTTGGCCTTGAGATCCCGCTTCCTTTTAACGGGAAATGCACCCCAGGACGAATAGATCAGCCTCTGGAAAGGTTTTTCGAAAAGCTCCTCCTTGGCAGGCGCCCAGAGCATCTGGAAAGGGTTATGTTTTATCACCGCCCATGGCAGAAATATGGTCTCATAGGCCGAAATATGGTTGGAAGCCAGAAGAACCGGCCCTTTGGCGGGGATATTGGCATTCCCCTTGATTTTAAAATTGTTCAGGGCTGAAGCGTACACCCCGACTACATATACTGAAAATGTTACCCAGAAACGCTGCAGCAGATGTGCCCTCACAAGAATCCCTTTCATGCCGGAGTTACCGATTGTGCTGCAGGCATTTATAGCACGTTGAGGAGTTATGGGCAACTCCCGCCACTCAGGTGGAATAATGCATTGAAATGTACCGTATTCTTGATATAGTTTAGCCAGTCATCATTAATCATTCATTCGATGTGCATATGGTGTCAGCTTCAACCGAGGTGGTTATGCGCGGATACGAGACAATTCTTCTGGCGGAAGATGACGGCATTGTCAGAGACGCCACGGCAGCCATTCTGGAGTATGGCGGATACAGGGTAATTACCGCTCAAAACGGAGAGGAAGCTGTGCAATGTTTCAGGGAGAACCACGTTGATATGTTGCTGCTGGATGTCATCATGCCGGAAATGAACGGAGTGGAAGCATATCGGATCATCAAGGAAATTGCGCCGGATATCCGCGTCCTTTTTACCAGCGGCTACACCGCCGAGGTCCTGGACCGGGAACTGATCCAGGCAAAGGATGTACGTCTGTTGAATAAACCGATCCCGCCGGACACGCTGCTTAAAGTCGTCCGTGAAGTACTGGATTCAGGACGATGAAGATTGATAATAAAAGAACCGTATTCAGGGGCATGGTCATCGACATTGAGCAGATGGATGTTGAGATCGGCATCAAAGGATACCATACATTCCAGATTATCCGTCATCCAGGAGGAGCCGCAGTTCTGCCGGTTCACGCCGATGGCACGGTTTCACTGATTCGTCAGCTGCGGCCAGCTGTCGGGGTAACACTTCTGGAAATACCGGCCGGCCGTCTCAGCCCCGGCGAACCACCCGTTGAATGCGCTCGCAGGGAACTGTTGGAAGAGACCGGATTACGAACTCAGCGAATGGTTCCGCTTGGCCTGATCCAGTCATCGCCCGGCGTCTTTGACGAGGTCATTCATCTGTATGCCGCAATGGAGCTTTCCGAAGGAGTGGCGCAACCGGAAGCCGACGAGGAAATCGAGGTTGTCCGCGTTGGTTATCCAGACCTGCTGGCAATGACTTCTGACGGCCGGATCAGTGATGCAAAGACGCTGGCTGCAATCTTCCGCTGGCATTTGCTGCAAACCGGCGAAACGTGTCGTGATGCCTGAATTTGCGGTAAGTGACGAGAAGAATCGCTGGCTGAAGCATAAAATGGCCGAACTGGGTGTCCGTGAAGAGGACTTGGACGAGAGTTTTGTGCGTTCCTCAGGAAACGGAGGCCAGCACGTCAACAAGACCTCCAGTTGTGTCCAGATCAAACACAAACCCAGCGGAATCATTGTTACCTGTATGCGCGAGCGGAGCCAATCTGTAAACCGTTTTCTGGCACGGCGTGAACTTCTTGAGAGAATCGAAGCCGCCTCCGGCATCAAGACGGATGAAATGAAACGCATCGAAAAACTGCGTAAACAGAAAGATCGCCGCAGGCGCCGAGCAACCAGCTAGTGCGCTTCACTCCAGTTGGCACCGTAATTGATGTCAACCCTCAGCGGGACGCTCATTTCGACAGCCCGCGACATTTCCTCCTCAACCAACTTTTCCATGCGAATCAATTCAGCTTCGGGAATTTCGAAAACCAGCTCGTCATGCACCTGCATTATCAGGCGGCTGCGAAGCTGTTCAGTGCGAATCCGGCCATGAACCCGGATCATTGCGCATTTTATTATATCAGCAGCCGAGCCCTGGATCGGGTAGTTGATCGCGTTGCGGCGTGCAAATGAGAGCACATTGCCGTTGGTACTCCTGATATCCGGAATCGGCAACTTCCGTCCCAGGATTGTGGTTACATACCCGTTTTCTTCCGCATCCCGAATACAGGAGTCAAGAAACCCGATCGCTCCGTTATGCCGATCCTTGTAGGTTGCAATGAACTGTTCGGCGGTTTTACGGGCTATGCCGAGTTGCTTGGCAAGACTGAAGGCCCCTTGACCGTAGATGATGCCAAAATTGATGGTTTTGGCCTGCCGGCGCATTTCCGGCGTTACCATCTCCGGAAACAGCCCGAAGACTTCGGCGGCTGTGCGGGTATGGATGTCCTCGTCATTGGCGAAGGCGTGACAGAACACCCTGTCACCGGAGAGGTGTGCCAGAACACGCAGTTCGATCTGCGAGTAGTCGGCCGAGAGGATCAGGTGTCCCGGAGGAGCTATGAAGGCATGGCGGATCAGGCGTCCCTCTTCGCTTCGGATCGGGATGTTCTGCAGGTTGGGGTCGGATGACGAAAGGCGTCCGGTGGCTGTGACCGTCTGGTTGTAGGATGTATGCACACGCCCGGTTCTCGGATTGACAAGACGCGGCAGAGCATCGGCATAGGTGGATTTCAACTTTGCCACTCCGCGAAAATCCAGGATAAGCCTGGCAATCTCATGCTCTTCAGCAAGCAAGGTCAGTACCTCGCTATCGGTTGACCAACCGGTCTTCCCTTTTGTTTTTTTACCGTTTTTAAACCCCAACCGTTCAAACAGAACCTCTCCCAGTTGTTTGGGAGAATTGATATTGAAGCGTTCGCCGGCCAGGCTGAAGATGCGCTCCTCCAAACCAGCCATACGTACCGCGAAGTCACCCGACAAGCCGTTCAGCAATTTGCTGTCCAGCAGAACGCCACAATCTTCGATCTCCGACAGTATCGACACCAACGGCATCTCAATGTCATTGAAAAGTCCGGCCAATCCCTCGGCTGCCAGCTGCGGCTCAAACTTTCGTCGCAGAAGCCAGGTGGCATCCGCATCTTCACAGGCATAACGTGAAGCGGCCTCAACGTCAACCTCAGAGAAGTTCTTCTGCTTCTTGCCGCTGCCGGTCACCTCGCCGTAGCTGATCATACGATGATTAAGATGCTCCTGGGCCAACACATCCAAACCGTGGCCGGTACGGGATGGGTTGAGCACATAGGAGGCCAGCATCGTGTCGAACCAGACTCCGCAAAGCCTGATACCGTTGTTGGCCAGCACCTGCATGTCAAACTTGATGTTCTGTCCTACCTTGCGCAGAGCGGGGTTCTCCAGAAGCGGTCGCAGA
This sequence comes from Geobacteraceae bacterium, assembly GCA_032469775.1. GTDB lineage: Bacteria > Desulfobacterota > Desulfuromonadia > Geobacterales > Pseudopelobacteraceae > JACRCG01. The sequence continues at coordinate 33,603 of JAWDJY010000054.1, forward strand.
GTTTCCAGAACTGATGCGCGGGGAAGCTGATTTGGCGCAAAACAGACACCACCTCCAAGCACTTCCCCGCCAAGCGGGACGGAGTTGCACGCAAACAGGCTGCCCTCTCCTTCAGCAGGAGCGACAGTCAAATGTTCAGGCGACAATACATGTCCCACCGGGATGTAGAAGGCCTCGTGATCCCGAAATGAGAAAGACAATCCGACAATTTCCGCCGTTCGCGGGTCCAGACTTGTGGTTTCCAGGTCAAAGGCGAATTCCCTGCTCTCTTCAAGCTCCAGCACCAGCTGCCGGAGCTGTTCCAATGTTACAACTGTACGGTACTCATCGCCGGAAAGAGTGGCACGGGCAGTCAACTCCTTGATCAGCGTTGTAAACCCGAATTCCTTGAACAGCGCATTCAGTGCCGCGTTATCCGGTTCCCGGGCCGAGAGATCTTCATCACGCACATCAACCGGGACATTGCACTCGATCGTAGCCAGCCTTCTGGAAAGAAGCGCCTGTTCGCGGAATTCACGCAGTTTCTCACCGTTTTTGCCCTTGACTTCGCCAGTCCGCTCCAGAAGCGCATCCAGGCTGCCGAATTCCTGAAGCAACTTTATCGCTGTCTTTTCACCGATTCCCGGAACTCCGGGGATGTTGTCAGACGAGTCACCAGCCAGCCCGAGTATGTCCGGCACAAGTTCGGGCGTAACGCCGAAACGCTCGAAAACTTCGGCGACAGCGGAGGTTTTGCCCTTCATCGTG